>CANQLR010000001.1 GCA_947624745.1 uncultured Clostridia bacterium
CGCGGGACAGCTTTTGTATTATACCTCACCCATCACCGATTGTCAAGGGGTTTTTTAAAATTTTTTTGATTTAGGCGCATAGCACAAACGCTTTACAACATTTTTCGTGGCGTTTGGCTATTTTGGCAATTTATTTCCGCCAATATATTTACTTATATAATAGTATATGCCTATCCTCCGATTTTTGCCACATTAGCGTCCGTCGCGAAGGTCGCGGCGTTATATAAGATCAGCACGCGGTCGAAATCCTCGGGGTCGCAAACGTCCTGAAGGTGCATAGTATAGCGCAGATCGACCGCCGCGACGCGGGAAAAATGCTTTGAAAGAAGCGGCAGGAAGCAGTTTGCGTAGCTGTCCTTTATCACCAAGACCGACCCGCCCGAGGCGTCGGAATTTATCTCCAAATACGGGACGTTCTCGCCGAGATAGCTTAGGTACTTATCCTTTTTTTCCAAGTTTTCGCGGAAGATCGGGCTGTCGTAAACCTCCTCGCGGCCGTCGGGGAAAAGCTTTGTCACCGAGGTTATCTCCGCGCCGCCCGAGCTGTAGAAGTCGACGGTGTCCGGCTCGGCGTAGTCGCTTAGGACTTTTGAGTAGAGCGAGCCCCGGAAGCCCTGCCCGGCGTGCTCGACGTTTATTTTCCCGAGCGGAACGGGGTCGTAGCCGTAGGCCGAGATGAGCGCGCAATAGGCGACGTATGCGCCGCGCTGGGTCCAGTGGTGGTCGGTGCGGTAGTAGATGTAATCGCCCCGGGCGGCGTAGAGCTCGTCGTAGACGTCGGCGATGAGGATATCCGGCGAGACGTTTCGGTAGACGTATCGCATCATCATCCGCTGCTCCGGCGCGGGGGCGTAATCGGGCAGGCGGTCGGAGTATATCTGCGCCGAGGTCGGGACTATCATCAAAGCGAGCCTGCTGCCGAGCCTTTCGCCGAGCGAATTTATCGCCTCGACCGAGCGGTCGATGAGCTCGTAATCATACGGCTCCTCGGCCCCGTAAAAAGCGCCGTCCGCGAAGTAAACGCCGTTTATCTCGGTCTTTCCGGACATTCTCTCGATCCCTGTGCGCAGGCCGATGAAGCGGGTGCGAAGCGCAAAGCGGTCGGAGATATACTCGGAGATCTCGCCGCCGAACCTCCCCGAGAACCAGCTTTTCGCGGTCAGCGAAGGCAGGTCTGCAAGGTAGCGGTTTTCGGCCTCGCTGAAATCCTGCTTCGGCAAAAACAGGGTCAGGAGCGCAAAAGCGGTCAGAAAGCCGAAGAATAGCGCGGCGGTGATTATCCGGAAAATTTTCGTGATCTTCATGCGCGCCTCCTAAAAGTTGAAGTACAAAAACGGGTTGTAGCCCTCGCCGACGAGATACGCCGCCGAAGCCAGAAGCAGGCTTAACATCACCGCGGGCTCGGTCAGCTCGAACACGCTGAATTTGAGCCCCGCGAGCCTGAGCCGCCCGTCAATCCGCGAGCGGTAGGCCCCCGGCGCGCCCGAAGCAAGGAAGAGGCATATCGCCGCCGTGACCGAGTTTTCGCAGAAAAGCCTAAGGCTGAACGGGTCTGCAAAAACGCCCGATCGCCCGAACATCGCGCCGAAATAGCTTATGGCGAAATCGGCAGAAGGGGCCTCGAACAGCACCCAGCCGAACAGCACCGCCAAAAACGTGTATAGCCAGCCGAAAAAGGGTGGGATTTTTTCAAGGAGCCTCCCCAAAAACAGCCGCTCGGCGATTATGAGGAGCCCGAACCACGCCCCCCAAAGAAGGAAATTGAGCCGCGCGCCGTGCCAAAGGCCGGTCAGAAGCCAGACTATCGCGAGATTTCTCACCGTTTTGAGCGTGCCGCAGCGGCTTCCGCCGAGGGGGATATAAACGTAGGAGCGGAACCACTGCCCGAGGCTTATGTGCCAGCGCTGCCAGAACTCGCGGACGCTTTTTGAGGTATAGGGCAGGTCGAAGTTTTCGGGGAAGTCGAAGCCGAGCATTTTCCCGAGGCCGATGGCCATGTCGGAATAGCCGGAGAAGTCGAAGTATATCTGAAACGCGAAGGCGATTATCCCGAGCCAAGCGCCGAAAACGGAGAGGGTCGAAAGGTCGCTCGCCTTGACGTCCCGCCACAGAAGGCCGATGTTGTTTGCCAGAAGCACCTTTTTCGCAAGTCCCCTCACGAAGCGGCAAATGCCGGTATAAAGCCCGTCGAGGCTCACCCTGCGGGACTTAAGCTTTTCCGAAACGTCGCGGTAGCGAACGATGGGCCCGGCGACTATCTGCGGGAAGCAGGTGACATAGGCGGAAAAGTCGACGAAGCTTTTTTGCACCTCGATATTTCCGAGGTAAAGATCCACCGTGTAGGACATGCTCTGGAACGTGAAGAAGGAAATGCCGATGGGAAGGGCTATCTCGGCGAGGGAGAACGAGGTGCCGAAGAGTGAGTTCGCGATACCCGCGAAGATGTTTTTCGGGAGCGCAAGCCCCGTAACGGCGTTGATCAGCCCGACCGCGAAGCCGGTGTATTTAAATATGCCGAGAATGCCGAGATCAAGTATCAGCGAGACGACGAGCACCGCCCTTTTTCGGCGGATGTCGCGATCATATCTGGATATCAGCAGCCCCGCGGCGTAGTTTATCGCGCAGCAAAGAAGGAGCAGAAGGACGTTTTTCGGCTCGCCGAAGGAGTAGAACAAAAGCCCCGACAGAAACAGCCAGGCGTTTTTCAGCTTTTTCGGCAGGGCGTAATATATTCCCAGCGCGGCGGGAAGGAAGAAAAACAGAAATTCCAAGGAAGAAAATACCATATTTTTACTCCGAGATCAGGCTCACGAGCCTTTTGTATTCGTCATATCCGACCGAGGCGTTCAGAACGTCCAGCAGCCCCGAGGTCGAAAGATACTCCGGCAGATCGAGCTTTTTTAAAAGCTCCGAGCGCTTTTTCGAGCTGTCCGGGCCGCCGAAAAGCCCGTCCGAATAAAGCTCGGCGCGGGTGATAGGGCTTTGCTTGGCGGCTACCTCCCCCGTAATCCCCGCGGCCAAAAACGCCTGCTCGATAACCTTATCGGGGACGCCCTCGACCCCGAGCTTTCCCTCCTTCGAGGGGGCTCGCTTTCGCCTCTCGCGGCCGAAAATGTCGGGGATATAGACGTTTTTGACCTCGCTTTTCGGGACCGCGCCCTTTATGAAGCTTCGGATCTTAAAGCCCGCGGCGTCGCTGTCGGTGAGGATAACTATCCCCCCGTTTTTCGCGAAATGCCTTATCAGCGCGAGCTTTTCGGGGCTTTTAAAAACGCCGAAGCCGTCGGTCGTGATTATGGGGCAGTCGACTATCCGCGAGAGCTTGATTTTGTCATATTTTCCCTCGCAGACCACCGCGCCGTCAACATGAAGCATTTTAAACCTCCGAAAGCATTTTCGTCACCGCTTCCTCGAACAAAACCCGGTCGTCGGTGCGAAGACTTTTTATCCCGGCGTCGCACTCGGCCATCACCGAAATGCAGCGCCGAAGCCGCTCTATCGGTATCCTCTGGCAGTCGCGCAGGGCGTATCGGACGGCGAACTCCCGCCCTTTATAGTTAAAGAGCTTAGCGACGTCCTGCTCGCTTCGGCCGCTCATGAGGGCGAGCTTGGCGCGGTAGAGGTCCAAAAGCGAGCCGCTCACGGCGGAGGTCAGCGACAGGGTCTCCTTCTGGAGCATATAGAGGCGGTTTAAAACGTCGAACGCCTCGGCGCTTTTTCCCTCGGTGATGAGCCGCGCGAGCTTATAGGCGTCGGCCTCTATCTGCCCGGTCACGAGCTCCTCGACGTCGCCGACCGAGATCTCTCCCCCGAAGCGGTAAGCCGAGAGCTTTTGCACCTCGTTTTTTATCATTAAAAGGTCGCCCTTGCAGCGGCGGCTCAGAAGCCTTGCGGCCTCCTGTGAGATATGCGAGCCCTCCTGCTCGGTCTGCCGTTCGATGTATTTGACGATGTCGCTCTCGCTTCTCACCGAAAATTCGCAGACCGCCCCGCCGCTCTTGAAAATGTGCTCGGCGAGCTTTTTGTTCGGCTCGGTGAGGGACTTTTTCCCGCCGCACATATCTATCGCGGTGGCGTAGAAGATGAGGGTGGTGGTCTCGGGGTCGAGGTCGGTTATTATGCCCTTGAGGGCGGCCATGTCCTTCGGGGTGAGACTGCCGGCATTGAGGTCGTTCACGGCGATGACCACGCGGTCGGAAAAGATCGGCAGGGCCATTGCGGCGTCGCCCAAGGCGTCGATGTCAAAGCCGCCGGCGGGGAAGAAGTGGTAGTTAAGGTCCTCGGCGCCGCTCGGCAGGAGCTTTTTTATCAGCTTTTTCACCGTCGCCTCGAGGGTCGCGACGTCGGCGCCGTAAAACTGATAGCAGGGGCGGACGGCCTTGCGTATGTCCGAAACAAGCTGCTGCTCGGTGAAAATTGTCATGCTCTGTCGCTCCTTTCCATGCTCAGGCGGAAGTCCCCCGAAAAGGCCGAAATTTCGCCGTTTTTTCGGCGAAGGACGGTTATGCCGTCCAAAAGTGTTATTTCGCCGTCGGGGAGGGTCATATGCCCGTCGGCAACGGTCGCGGTCTTCCCGTTGGGGGAGGTCAGCGCGGCAGCGCCGGGGCTGAAGTATATTTTATCCGCCGGGAGGAGGCTTTGGTAGCCGCCCTTTGCGGAGGAATAATTTTCAAATAAAATCGCGGCGGTGAGGTCGTAACCGTTTCGCTCGGCAAGATCAAGTATTTTTCGGCGAGCGCTGCCGTCAAGGTCGGCGCAGACGGCCGAGCTGCCGTGGGTCAGAAGCGCCGCGCGCTCGCCGCCGCTGTTTATAATATAAACACTATCGGGGCGGCGGACCGAGAATCCGACCGCAAGGGCAAAGACCGAGATACAGACCGTTCCGAAGCCGAAAAGAGCCGTCCCGCGAACGTTTTTACGGAAAAGATAAATTGCCGTAACTGCCGCCATCAGCAAAAAAGCGGCCGCGGCGCAGAGCTTTCCGCCGGCGGGAAGGTATGAACCGCGAAAGCCGGAAAGAGCCGCGCAGAGGGCGGTCACGGGCTTTAAAACGAGCCCCGCGAGCTTTATCAGCGGCAGCATGGTGCAGCCGGTCGCGGCGTAGGCAAGGCCCATGATCAGCGAGATCGAGAAAAGCGGCAGCGCCAAAAGGTTCGTCAGCGGGCTGAGGACGGATATACTATTAAAATAGAGGAGAGCGAACGGGGCGGTCATCGCCGAGACCGCGAGGGAGACGGTCATCGCCGCAAGTACGGGGGAAGTCATTTTGAACGCCTTGATTATAGCCGGCGCTACGGCGGCTGCCCCCAAAACCCCCGCGAAGGAGAGCTGAAAGGACGCGTCTGCGGCGGCGCAGGGTGAAACTGCGCAGATGAGGGCCGCGGTCACCGAGATAGTGTTGACCGGGTCGGTCTTTCGCCCGAAAAGCCCCGCCAAAAGCAGCGCGAGAGTCATGATGCCCGCGCGGACGGCGGAAACGCGCATCCCCGAAAAGACAATGAACAGGGCGATGAAGGCCGCTGCGGCTGCGGCGGAAAGCGGGCGCGGCAGGCGCAGCTTTTTGAGTATCCACAAGACCGCGAACGCCGCGGCCGAGACGTGGAGCCCCGAAACCGAGGCGATGTGCGACACTCCCCCGCGGGAAAGCGAGCGGGAGAGGCTGTCCGAGATCACCGAGCGGTCGCCCGTCACCGAGGCGCACAGAAGCTCGCCCTCGTCGCCCGAAACGGCGGCGAGAATGCTCTTTGAAACGCGGGCGCTGTAGCTGCGAATTCGGTAAAACAGGCCGGAGCCCCGCCCGACGGAATTGACCCGAGAGATCCTCCCGGCGGCGTAAATGCCGTCCGGAAAAAGCGAGGGGTCGCTTTGGGGGAGGATTCGGGCCTCCAGGGAAACTGTATCGCCCTCGGAAGCGGCTATTCCCCCGCCGTAAAGGAGGATCCTGCCCCTTTCGCCGCCGATCTCGCCCTTGACCGTCAGGGTGACGGTATCGGAGCCGGAAGCGCGGATCACGACTCCCGAGACGGGGACGGTCTCGCCCTCAAGAGCCGAAAAAGGGGCAATTTTTGCGTATCGGAGCCACAGCATCTGACCGAAGCCGAGCGAGAGCCCGACGGTCAGCAAAAGCGCGCGGGAGCGGAAATTCCCCCGACAGCAGAGTGCGGACAGGAAAAGGAGGGCTGCCGCGACGGCGGCGGCGAGCGGCGCGTGCGGCAGCGGCCTTGCGGCCAGCGGGTAGAAGCCCAGAAACGTGCCCGCGACAAAGCCGCAGCATATCGGTATCGCCCGCCGGGTCATGGTATCACCTCCGGGTTGTAGTTGGCGAGGGGATTAAGGTTGTTAGTGGTCTTTTATATTATTATAGCAGGTTGGGGGGAGATGTCAAGGGGGAGGGGAAGGTAAGATGTGGCCGAAGCCGCATTAAGAAGGCAAAAGTCAGAATTATAGAGTGTCACCTTCGGTGAGGAATTAAATGCGGGCGATAAGGAGGGAGGTGCTCGCGGGAAATGGTGGGTGGTTGGGGTGGGGCGAAGCCCCTGCGCGGGACCCTGTCCCGCGCGGCCGGGAGGCTCCGCCTCCCGGCCTAACGGACGCTCCGCGTCCGTTAGGGGCTTCGCCCACCCCGCACACCCCACTTCTCAGCCCCATCTTTCCCCCTAAAAAAGCCTCTCCCCCAACAGCCGCAGGGCTGCCGGGGAGGGGTTCACAATAACACGAAACAATTCGACGAAGTTTAGATTACTCTCACGCCGGTCACGCCGTCGATCTTTTCGATGTTCGCGGTGTTCACGGCGCCGGTGACGTCGAGCATGGTATACGCCCAATCCTTCTTGGATTTCGAGGCGATATTCTCGATGTTTCCGCCGTCCGCCGAGATAACGCCGGTTATCTGGGTGATGATGGCGGGCACGTTCTTATGGATAACGCAGACAAGACAGTCCGCGGTTTTTGCGAGGTCTACGTCGGGCAGGTTTACCGAGTTGTGCACCCTGCCGTGCTCCAGATAGTCGATGAGCTCGCGGGCGGCCATAACCGCGCAGTTGTCCTCCGATTCGGGGGTGGAAGCGCCAAGGTGAGGTATCGCGGTCACGCCCTCCGCGCCGATCTGTTCGTCTGTCGGGAAGTCGGTGATGTACGCGGCGACCTTCTTTTCGGCGAGCGCGGCCAGAATGTCGGCCGAATTGACAAGCTCGCCCCTTGCGAAGTTGAGTATCCTCACGCCGTCCTTCATCTTCGCGATGGCTTCGGCGTTCACGGTGTCCTTGGTGTCCTTGTTGTAGGGCAGGTGCAGGGTCAGGTAATCCGCGGCGGCGAAAACGTCGGCGGTCGACTTCGCGATATTCACTCTCGGGTCGAGGCCCAGAGCGGCGTTCACCGACAGGAACGGGTCATACCCGACGACGGTCATGCCCAGCGAGAGCGCGGTGTTCGCGACCTTGACGCCGATCGCGCCGAGGCCTATGATACCGAGAGTCTTGCCCATGATCTCGGGCCCCGCGAACTGGCTCTTGCCCTTTTCGATGAGTTTAGATACCTCGTCGCCGCTGCCCTTAAGGGTCTTTGCCCAATCAATGGCGGCGGGAATTTTGCGGGAGGTCAGAAGAAGTCCCGCGATGACGAGCTCTTTAACGGCGTTGGCGTTCGCGCCGGGGGTGTTGAATACGCAGATGCCCTCTTCGGAGCAGCGCTCGACCGGAATGTTGTTTACGCCCGCGCCCGCCCTCGCGATGGCCTTGAGGGTGGGGGCGAATTTTTCCTCGAGCATATTTGCCGAGCGTACCATAATGCCGTCGGGCGATGCCTCGTTGTCGGTGACGGTGTACTTTTCGCGGTCGAAAAGATCCGTCCCGCAGGCGGCGATCTTATTTAAGGTCAGAATATTGAACATAGCGATTTCCTTTCGTTTTCGGGGCTTTTTGGCCCTATTTTAAGCGTTTTCGGCTTCAAACTTGCGCATGAACGCGACCAGCTTCTCAACGCCCTCAACAGGCATTGCGTTATAGATCGACGCTCTCATGCCGCCGACCGAGCGGTGGCCCTTGATGTTGATGAAGCCGGCCTTCTTGGCCTCCGAAACGAACTTCGCGTCCATTTCGTCGTTGCCGGTCACGAACGGAATGTTCATGATCGAGCGCTCCGGCCCGGTGACTGTGGGCTTGAAGAGCTTCGAGCCGTCGAGGAAATCATAGAGTATCGCGGCCTTTTTCTCGTTGATCTTCTTCATCGCCTCAAGGCCGCCCTTTTCCTTCACCCAATCGAGGACAAGGCCGAGGATATAGATGCCGTAGGTCGGGGGAGTGTTATACATCGACCCATTTTCGGCGTGAGTCTTATAGTTGAACATGGTCGGGGTGATGTCGCGGGCGTTCCCGATGAGATCCTCCCTGATGATGACGACGGTCAGACCCGCAGGGCCCATATTCTTCTGCGCGCCGGCGTAGATGAGGCCGAACTTCGAGACATCGACAGGCTCGGAAAGGATGCAGCTCGAAAGGTCGGCCACAAGCGGGACCTTGCCGGTGTCGGGCAGCTCGGGGAAGCGGGTGCCGTAGATGGTGTTGTTGAGGCAGATGTGGAAGTAGTCGGCGTCGGGAGTGAACTCCTTCGGGTCGAGCTTCGGGATATATGAGAAGGTCTTATCCTTCGAGCTTGCGACGACCTTGCACTCGCCGTAGCGCGAGGCTTCCTGATAGGCCTTGGTTGCCCACTGGCCGGTCAGGACGAAATCAGCCTTGCCGGAACCGTTCATCAGGTTGAGCGGGACCATGGCGAACTGGCTCGAAGCGCCGCCCTGCAAAAACAGTACCTTGTAGTTGTCGGGGATAGACATGACCTCGCGGAGCTTGGCCTCGACCGAGTCGATGATCGCCTGATATTCCTTCGAGCGGTGAGACATCTCCATGACCGACTGGCCGGTCTCGCCGTATTCAAGCATCTCGTCGGCGGCTTTTTTAAGTACCTCTTCGGGCAGCATTGCGGGGCCCGCGCTGAAATTGTAAACTCTCATGATAAGTCCTCCTGTTACAAAATTGGATCATATAAATTATACGCCATCGGCGCACAAGTGTCAACCCCACAAAGACAAAAATATTAAGAACACTTTCCGCGCGGTTTTGTAAATATTGACGAACGCCGCGAAGGCGCGCAGATACAGCAAGTGCGCCCCTAAGGACGCACCTGCTGCAAGAAGTGGTTTATACAATTTGAAGATGGCAATTATCAGGCGGGAATGTCCCGCAGGACCGTTTTAGGCAACGATCTCGAAGCCGTAGAGGACAGCTCCGTCCTCGGCAACGACATAGACGTTTCTCCAGCTGCTGTCGGCGATGCAGTCCTTACCGGCCGCCAGGAAGTCGGCAACAGGAAGGGTGATGATGGTGAAGTCGTCGCCTTCTTCAACAACGATGTTCTCCATGTCGACTATGCCGCCGTTCTCCGACTCGATACCGAAAGCGGTGATGGTGCCGGTGTAGGTGATCTTGATGGTCGCGTCGGCGTTCTTGTTCATCGCGTCGATGAGAGCGTTGTAAACGGTGCCGGAACCGACCCAGCTGGTCGCGAGGCGGGTCCTGCCGTCGCTGGTCACGAGCTTAAGCCCGCCCGCGATGGTGAGATCCTCGAAGTTTTGACCGGCGGTGGTCTCCATTACATAGAGCGCGTCCTCGGCGGGAGTATAGTTGAGCTTCGGCTTAGCGGGAGCCTTAGTCTCGGTGGTTTCGGTCTTGTTGACCTTGTAGGCCTCGGGCTGAGTCTCGCCGCAGATTATGCACTTGCCGTCGACGAACTGGTGAGGCACGGTGAGCATTCTGCCCTTGACGAGGTGGCCGTGGTACTGCTTGGTGATCCTGATCGGATAGGCGAAGGTCTTGCCCTCCTCCTCGGGACGGTAGCCGCCGCAATCCGGGCAGGTCTTCTGGCCGTTCACGAACGGGCACTTCTCGGCCTTATCAATAGTCTCGCCGCACTTGGTGCAGACGACCGTGTGGGTGCCGTCGCCGTTCGGGGTGTACTCAAGCTTATCCTCGGGGTGCTTGCAGGCAGCCTTAGCGCCGCACTTGGTGCAGATCTCGTCCGCGCCGTAGGTGCAGGCCTCGGTCTCGACCTTTTCATACTTGCAATCCGGGCAGGTAGTGGTCACGGTGTGCTTGCCGTCAGCCGCAGGAGTGTAAACAGCCTTGGCGTTCTTATGCTCGCAGCCGCGGCCGCAGTCCTTGCAGGCGTGGGTCTTTTCGTCGTAAACGCACTTGGCGGTGGTAGTCTTAACGACCTCGCCGCAGACGGTGCAGGTCTCGGTAGTGATGTGCTGATCGTCGTTCTTTTCGTCCTTGACGGTCTTGGACTCGGTCTTAGCGTGCTCGCACTTGATACCGCAGACGGTGCAAACGCCGTCCTTATAGGTGCACTTCGCGGTCTCGACCTTCTCATAGTCGCACTTGGTGCAGACGGTGGTGATAGTGTGGACGCCGTCCTTAGCGGTCTTGGTGACCTTAAGGGTGTGCTCCTCGCTGTCGATGACCTTCTTGCAGTTCGAGCAAACTACGTTGTGGGTCTTGCCGTCCTTAGCGTCGGCGTATGTAGTCTCGTAGCCTTCGTGCTTGCAGGCCTTCTTCTCCTCGGGCATTTCGGCGCCGCAAACGGTGCACTTTTCGTCGGAGCCGTAGGAGCAGTCGGAAGTGGTGGTCTTAACTACCGCGCCGCAGGTGTCGCAGGTGGTAGTGATAGTATGGGTCTCGGTGTCTTCTACATGGACAGCCTTGCCCTCGGTGGTGTCTTCGTGAGCGCACTTAGCGCCGCAGACGGTGCAAACGCCGTCCTTTTCGGACCAATCGTGCTTTTCAGCGGGTAAAGTGGAGAGGTCATGAACCTGTCCGCATTCCGCGCAATAGAAGGTGACAGAGTGAGTGCCGTCGCCATTGTCCTTGATTTCGGGCTTAGCATCGTTAGCGGGTTCGCATTCAACGCCGGCTTTGGTGACCTCGCCGCAGGTGTCGCAGACTAAATCATGAGTTTTGCCGTCTTCGTTAGATACGGCAGTAGTCTTTTCATGCGGGCACTTTGCACCGCAAAAAGTGCAAACGCCCTTTTCGTAGGTGTGCTTTCCAGTAGTGGAAGGAAGCTCCTGCTCGCAAAGTGTGCAAACAGCGCTTACAGTATGCGTGCCGTCCTCGTTGTCAACAGCAGTACCCTTGCCAGAGCAATCTTCCGTGGTGCCTATAGCCTCGCCGCAATCAAGGCAGCGAACGATAGTGTGGGTCTTGCCGTCAGCATTGGACTTGTATTCCAAGGTCTCGTGCTCACATTCGGGAATAGCGGTAACGGTGGTAATAAGAGTGAACGTATCACCTTCTTTGACGTGAGTGGTGACATCAGATACGTCATAATTAGGATTCCAGCAAAGCTGCGAGGCATTGTCTTTCTCTAAGGCTGCCAAAAGTGTCGCAGCAGGAATAGAAACAGTTGTTCCGTTTACGGTCGTATCTGCGCTCAAATTTTCCCATCTTGTGAAAGATGTTGCATTAGAATAGCTTTGGTTTTGAATAACCAGCTGGCACCAGAACGAATATTGTGATACATGGTCTATATCAGCTTCCGGAACCAATACGGAGAATTTCGCGCCGGGAAGGGCAAGAGCCTCCATAAAATCAGCTATTTTGTCCCCCCCCACAACATTAGCCCATCCGCCTTGGCCAATTGAAGTAACCGCGCCGGCAGTGGAAGTAGAGGTGTTTGTGAAAGCAGTGAAAATATCATTGCCGTCTTCTTTATGTAAAATAGAACGGGCAATGGTAGTAGTAGAGGTGTTTTCGTCTTTAGTCTGGAAGAAAATCTTTACAATAGTTTTTTCGGGGTCTATTGACAAAACTGCACCAGTATCGCCCTTAGTAACGCCTATCATGTTGCTCGTTCCGTCGTCATACTCAACGCAAAGCTGCAAATTACAGCCAGAGCCGCCTTCGCCGAACAAAACGCCGTAGGAATCGTAGCCGGTTACATTAAGGGTATCATAACCAAGCATGCCCCACTGATTTGTGAAGGTAAGGACATGAGTTTCCTCGTCGTATGAGCCCTGAGCGTTCATAGACGTCATCGGCGTGAACAGATTTATCGGGTTTTTCTCGGGCGCCGCGCTCGCAGCGCTCGCCGAAACGGACAGCGCGCCCACCGACAGAATCATGGCAAGTGCTAAGAGCGCTGCCAATATTTTCTTTGTCATATATATGACCTCCTAATTCATTTTTCAAATTACACCCTCTCGGGCAATAATCCACGTTACTAATTTTGCCACATTTCTTACGAAATGTCAAGCACTATTTTGTATTTTCGTTAAAATTTCTGATTATTGCCCGCGAAATTATTGATTTTGACGAATTTTCCCTTGACAAATCGCCGAAAGCGCGTTAAAATAGCCTCAACAATTTATTTTTTAAGGAGACTTCTCATGGAAAATACCCAAAAATCTATGTCGAAAATCGTTGAGCTTTGCAAGGGCCGCGGGTTCATCTTCCCCGGCTCGGACATCTACGGCGGCCTCGCCAACACCTGGGACTATGGGCCGCTCGGCTCGCGGCTCAAAAACAACGTCAAGGACACCTGGCGCAAGCGCTTTATCCAGGAGCGGAAAAATTCCTACGAGGTCGACGCGGATATCCTCATGCACCCGCGCGTGTGGGAGGCTTCGGGCCACGTCGCGAGCTTTTCCGACCCGCTTCTTGATTGCCGCGAGTGCAAGACCCGCCACCGCGCCGACAGCCTTATCGAAGCGTTCGACCCCGAGGCTCACCCCGATTCGATGTCGAAGCAGGAGATGTTCGAGTTCATCAAGGCGCACCACATACCCTGCCCGAAGTGCGGCAAGCACGATTTCACCGAGATCCGCGAGTTCAACCTGATGTTCCAGACATACCGGGGAGTCACGAACGATTCAAAGAGCGTGATATATCTCCGCCCCGAAAACGCCCAGGGCGAGTATGTCAATTTCCTGAATGTGCAGCGCACGATGCGCGCGAAGCTGCCGTTTTCCATCGGCCAGATAGGCAAGGCGTTCCGCAACGAGATCACCCCCGGAAACTTCACCTTCCGCACGATCGAGTTTGAGCAGATGGAGTTCCAGACCTTCTGCAAAGAAGGCACCGACGGCGAGCTTTACGACTACTTCAAGGCCTACGGCAAGAAGTATTTCGAGGACCTCGGGATACCCGCCGAGCACCTTCGGTATCACGACCACGAGAAGCTTGCGCACTATGCGAAGGCGGCCTGCGACATCGAGTTCCTGTTCCCGTTCGGCTGGGGAGAGATAAACGGCACCCACAACCGCACCGATTTCGACCTCACCCGCCATCAGGAATACTCCGGCACGAACATGTCATATCTCGACCCCGAGACCAACGAGAGATATATTCCTTATATAATAGAGTCGACCTACGGCCTCGACCGCACCGTTCTGGCGCTTTTGTGCGAGGCTTACGACGAGGAGGTCATCGACGCCGAGAAAAACGACGTGAGAACGGTCCTGCACTTAAGCCCCGCCGTCGCGCCGTATAAGTGCGCGGTGCTGCCGCTGTCGAAAAAGCTCTCCGCCGAGGCGATGGAGGTCTACTCCTCGTTCGCGGGCGAGTTCATGACCGACTATGACGAGACCGGCTCGATCGGAAAGCGCTACCGCCGCGAGGACGAGATCGGCACGCCTTGGTGCGTGACCGTCGACTTCGACTACGCGACGGACAAGAAGGTAACCGTCCGCGACCGCGACACCATGGAGCAGCAGCGCCTCAGCGTTGAGGAAGCGGTAAAGTTCATCAAGGACAGGATAGGGTTCTGATATGATAACATATCCCCGGCACAGGCGGTGAGTCTGCGCCGGGGGTTTTTATTTTTTGGGAGTTTTCAGCTTCGCAAAAGCCTTTTTCGCGGGCTTTGATGTCAGGACGAAGTATATGAGTCCCGCCAGAAAGATCAGCCAAAGCAGGGCGGCAAGAAGCTCGAGATCGTACTCCGAAATAAAATAGATATAGCTCCTGCCCTTGAGCTTGCCCCACTCGTACATTTTTACGCCGTTTTCATAGTAGGTCCGCGGCACCATGACCGGTATGAACCGCGAGAGAATGTAGATGACACCGTTCCCAAAAAGCCCGAACGCCATCGCGGGAAACGCGGCCGCGCGTTTGAAGGTGTTTTTCCACGCCTTTTCGGCAGCCTTCACTGCCGGGACGTCGCCGTCGCCATCGTATTCGTCGTTTAAGAGGTAGTCGGCGGTCACCCCAAAGATGCGGCTAAGCCGGTGTATGTTCACGGCGCCGGGGATCGCGGTTCCGACCTCCCACCGAGACACCGCCTGCCGTAAGACGTCGAGCTTTTCGGCGAGCTCCTCCTGCGACATGCCGGACTTTTTCCGAAGTTCATAAATTTTCTCGCACAGTTTCATGAGAAAACCTCCTTTCATGCGTCAATTCTACAGCATTTTGGGGGAAAATTCAAGCACCCCGGGTTTACAATTGCGCAATTGGGGGTTACATGGGGGAGGCGGGCGCTTTGATGCGGTGGGGCAGGGGGCGCGGGGGCGAAGCCGCCGCTACGGCGGGTTTGATGCGCAATGGGAACTAAGGTACGAGTCAGAAGTCGAGTGGGCGTTGCGCCCCCTTCCGGTGGGATGGGGTGTTCCCCATACTTAAAGGCCCGCAGCCAATTCCCACGCTAACAAATAAAATTAGAGCCTCAGTCAATCCATGCACAGGACTGACTGGGGTTTTCTTGATTATATTACAACATTCACAATTATCCCCGTCACCAAGGAAAACGCCATGACGAAGGCGAGATATAGCAAAAACCGCTTCATCCCATCACGATTTTTATTGCGCCGAGGTTTGTGATTTTGATCGAGGGGTCTGTCAGCTCCGCACTGCCGAAATCCTTCACGCCCGTCAGCTGTCCGCTTTTTTTGCCGGTTTTCCTTTGCGCCCATCAACTGCGCGGTTATTGCGCCCCTGCCCGATTCGTGGTATACTGTTCGCGAAAGGAGGGTTAGGAATGACCCATTTACAGGATTTTTGCAACATCATCGCACGCCTGCGGAGAGAAAGAGGCTGGTCGCAGACGGCGTTCGCGGAAAAGCTGTGCATTTCTCCGCAGGCGATCTCCAAATGGGATGTGGGGTCGGGCTGCCCGACGTCACCTTGTTTCCCGCGATCGCGGAGGCGCTGGGCGTGCCGATTGGCGCTCTGTTCGGAGAAAAAATCGAGGAAAAGGTGCAGTTGGGCGAAATGACAAACCCGGAGCGGACAATAGCCGACGGGTGCGTGGCGACGGTGTTTCAACGGGAATGGGAACCGTGCTGGCAGATCGACGTGGCGGTAGGCAACGCGTGCAAGATTTTGTTCTATGACGGAGCGCGGGACAGGGCGCTGCTCCAGGCAGTGGGGGATCCCACGTTTGTCAGGTATTTTTCGGCGGAAAACGAGGACGGCAGGCTGCTCATTGAGGTAAAAAATCCGTCCGGGTCGGCGGAGAAATGGGCTCCCTACGACCGCGACGGCCTGAACGGGGAAAATCTTGTGCGGGTTTTCACGGGCATGGCGCAGACGGATATTTGCGTGACAAATTATCTCGACCTTTGCTGTCGGGCTTCGACGCCGGAGCAAAATGCGTACGAAGTAAACGTTGCGCTGCCGAGAACAGCAATAGCATGACCTTTGAAAAGGGAAAGGACGACGTCTGCGGATATTTGAAACTACCCCTGCAATTCTCACCAACATTTTTCATCAATACAAAGCTCACATCTTTGCGCGATTTGGAACGCTTGAAAATACCGTTCTTCCAACGGGATCCATTTTTGCTGAAAAATCTTCGCTTGGTTGGGCCCGTTTCGTGCCTGAATGCGGCTCAGTTGCTCGTCCTGCGAAACGGACAGGAAGATATGCAGGTCGTAATAATCCCATAATTTCGGGTGACAGCTATAAGAGCCATCCGCCACGGTGAGCCTGTTTGGTATAACCGAAATCGGCTCGCGAAAGTCCTGTAAATGGCAGTCGTAGGGGCGGTAGGAAAAGGGAACGCCATGCCGAAATGGGTTCAGCACTTCTTCCCGAAAACGCCCCCAATCAATATTACCTCCCGGCTGCCGCAGCCGGTCCTCAGTTCGCTGCTCCGGGCGGAGGAAAAAGTCGTCCATGTGAATAACATTACAGCCCAAACCATTTTGCATTTGCGCCGCAAGAGTGGTTTTTCCGGCAGCGCAGCGCCCGTCCACGGCAATCAGAGGGGCGGGATTTGTTTGTAAAATTATCTGAATTTCTTTCCGAATGATGTCCGGCACCCGCCTCATTTTAAATTCTCCGCAGTATCGGACGATTGCTGTGCGCGGTGAAAACGGACAAGCCCGGTGCGATTCAGCGCGACCATTATCGCGGGAATGAGTATGAGCTGGATAATTATTCCGGGTATCGCGTTGAGAAACGCGCCGGCCATGAAAGCCTGCCAAGTGAACGCCTCGCCGCCTATGCCAAGGATTATGATTTCCGTCACGCCCCAGACTGCGCGACCCGCAATCATCGCTACAAGAAGCGAGCGATAGAGCGAAATCACGCACTGCCAGCGGGATTTGGAATACATCAGCCCGACAACAAGACCGTATGTCAGAAGCTCCATCGCCATCGCGACCGCAGTCGGGTAGAACGGGGGCATGCCGAATAAAAGCGAGCGCAGGAGCGGGGTTATAAGCCCCACCGCGGCGCCGTACTGCCAACCGCAGATGAGCCCGCAGAGAAAGGCGGGAATGTGCATCGGCAGGAGCATGCTCCCGATTCGGGGTATCTGCCCGGTCAGGAACGGTAGCACCAACCCGAGCGCAAGAAACATCGCCGCCAAAACCGTATTTTTGATATTTTGCTTCATTGTGATCTCTCCTATATGTAAATTTTTCCTTTGCGAATCGTTTTACATGCCTAATTTATCCGCAAAATCTGCCATAGCCTCGGAGACCTTGATCTGCTGCGGGCAGACGGCTTCACAGCTCCTGCAACCTATACAGGCGCTCGGCAGCTTGTCATTCGGATACGAAGACAGCGCCATCGGCGCGATAAATCCGCCTTCGGTGAAGCAGTGCTCGTTATATAAAGCCAGCAAGGTTGGGATATCCAGTCCCTGCGGGCAGTGGCTCACGCAGTACCGGCAAGCGGTGCAGGGCAGGACGATCTTGTGTCGTAATAATTCACGCCCTGCTCCATGGCATAAGCGACCATTTCTTTTACGGCGGCTTCATCGATTTTGGAATCATCTCCGTCCAATACCGGGAGCCGCATGGCGCCCATGCCGAGAGAGGATAATTTCAAATCTTGAAAATCTTTGTAAATCATAAGTTTGCCTCCTTGTTAATTCGTGTATTTCAATCCATCCAGCCACTCAATAACATCTTCTTTAGCTTCCTCCTGCTCATTCTGCGCAACGCTGCCTCGAACGGCGAGACCGTCCAAAACCGTCGCGCCGGGGCAGGCATTTTCTATGCTGCTCTTTGTATCCGAAAGTCCGCTGCCCTCATGCGTACAGAACGGGATCACGGTCTTGCCGGCAAAATCGCAGCTTTCGAGGAACGTATAGACAGCCATCGGCAAATCGCCCCACCAAATCGGATAACCGATAAAGACCGTATCGTACTGATCCGGATTCTCCGGAGGATTGATGATTTCCGGGCGGGCATTGTCGTTTTGCTCCTGCTTTGCCACATCCGTACATTCATCGTAAGTATCGGGATACGGATTGACTGTGGCGATCTCAAACAGATCCGCCCCGGTTTCTTCCGCGATCATATCCGCGATAATATGGGTGTTGCCTTTCTCGATGACGCCGACGCCGTAATTTTCGCCGGTATGTGAGAAATAGGCGACAAGGATTTTGCTGTCAGACGCACCGCTATCGGTTTCCTCCGATGAATCAGTCGCGGGAGCTGCTGTACTTTCGGGAAAAGTGGTTTTAGCTTCTTGGGATCCTGAGCTTTCATTCGGGATCTGTTCATCTGACGGCGCAGAATTGCCGCTATCGGACGGTGTAGTTTCTGCATTTCCCGCACAGGCAGCAAGGGATAAAACCATGATCGCCGACAGGTGAAGCGCAAATAATTTTCTTAATGTTTTGGCACTTGACATAAGCTGTCCTCCTATTATTTTTTTACCGGAGAAAGCCACGAATCAGATCAACTCTTTCTGTATTCCATAATAACCTCATTATACGCGGTCAAACTGTGCCGCACAGTCATTCAGTCTTGTTATAACATTGATCTGCTGAGGGCATACCAGCTCGCACTGACCGCATGCGATGCAATCGGAAGCACGACCGCCATTATTTACTGCCTCTGCATATTGACGTGTGCCTTCCTTCAACTGCCCCATACGAGCTGTTGGTTACGGGCGGCAAAAATCTCAGGAATCGCGATCTTTTTCGGACAGCCAGCCGTGCAGTACCGGCAGGCGGTGCAGGGAATGGATTTTACACCGGTCATAATTTCCTGTGCCTTGCGGACGATAGCCTGTTCCGCACTGTTCAAAGACTTGAAATCTTTCATGTAGGAGAGATTGGCCCTCATTTGGTCTATGTTGCTCATGCCGGACAGCACCGTGATGATCCCGTCCAGAGAAGCGGCGTAGCGGATCGCCCAAGAAGCCAAGGAAGTGTTCGGATCAGCTTCCCGGAATACCTTTTGCACTGCCGCGGGCGGGTTTGCCAGCGCGCCGCCTTTGACCGGCTCCATTACCACGATGGATTTGCCGTGGCGTCTGGCGACCTCGTAATTCTCACGAGCCGTCACATCGGGATTTTCCCAATCGGCGTAATTTTGAGCTGAAGTTGCACAAAATCAGCGTCTGGGTGGGCGGTGAGCAATTCGTCCAGAATATCCGGCGTGGCATGGAAAGAAAAGCCCCAATGCCGGTTCAGCCCTTTTTCCTTCTGCGCCTTTACAAAATCCCAGATGTGGTATTTGTCATAGGTTTTGTAGTTATCCGCTTTCAAAGCATGGAGCAGATAGTAGTCGAAATAGCCTGCGCAGGTTCGCTCAAGACTTGTATAAAACTGCTGCTTGGCGGTCTGCTCATTGTGAGCGCCAACCAAGCGCACAGCTTGGTCGCCAGCGTAAAACTCTCACGGGGATAGCGGTCTACCAAAGCCGCTTTCGCTGCCCGCTCGGAATCACCGTCGCCATACACATAGGCGGTATCGAAATAGGTCAGTCCCGCCTCCATGAACAGATCCACCATCTTTTTGACCTGTTCCACATCAATTCTTCCTCCCCGTTTGGGCAGACGCATCAGGCCAAAACCTAGCTTCGGGGTGTTTTCTCCAAAATATCGTTCCACGGTATCCTCCTCTTACTGTCATGCTTTTATTGCCCATTCGCATTTAATCCATATATGTCTGATGGTTATTTGTTGCATGATATGTGGCAGCCTCCCGCACGGCAGCCGTGACGTCAAACGCCCCGCCGATCTTCTCGGTCTGCGCCGTGTAATCCCCTGTCTCAAAAGCACGGTCATAGGCGCTGAGGAAGCTCTTATAATAGTTCAGCTCCGCGCAGAAGGTGGGGTCGGGTTGGATCAACATGCTGTTGTAGACCCTGATAATGCCGGACACGGGCACGCCGTAGGCGTTATCGTCAAGGTCGGACCAGTCGCTGCAGCGGTATTTCCAGCTCTCCCGATATTTCTCTTTCATTTCGACCAAAGCCTGCTTTTCGTTGTCGGTGAGGGGTCCAGCGTCCTGCATATAGCCGGTGTTGTCCGTCACCTGTGCAAGATCGCTCATGCCCGAGAGAACGGCAAGCACACCCTCCTGCGAGGTGGCAAAGCGGATCGCAAAGCTTGCAGGGGAGGCGTTGGGGTTAATATTCTGAAAGATATGTTCCGCGCCGGTGGGGACTTTTGCCAACATGCCGCCCTTTACCGACTCCATGACGATGACCTGCTTGTCGTGCTTGCGAATGACCTCGTAACACTTTTTCGACTGAATAAGCGGCTCCTCCCAGTCGTAGTAATTGAGAACGATCTGAACGGCGTCGACCTCCGGGTGCTCGGTCAGGATTAGATCCAGATGGGCGGCGTCATCATGATAAGAAAACGCGATGTGGCGGATCTTACCCTGTTCTTTCCACTGCTTCATGTGGTCAAAGAGATGGGCGTCCTGCACCTACGTGGCATATAGGTAACGGTTCAATAGTCGAAATATTCCACCCCGCACTTGTCCAGCTGCTCCCCCAAAATAGCTTCCACCTTGTCCTCGGCGGGCGTTTGAAATGTAGGAAATTTCGACACCAGCAGGAAGCTCTCCCGCGGGTGGCGCTTGACAAGAGTCTCCCGGATCGCGGTCTCGGAAACGCCGTCATGATACACATAGGAGGTATCAAAGTAGGTGAATACCCGCTCAAGGAAAAGGTCTACCATCTGTTTGAACTGTTCCATGTCGATGTCTGTTGCATTGTCGCTTTTTTGGGAAGGTGCATCAGCCCAAATCCCAATTTTTTGATTTCACACATTGTCAGTTCCTCCTGTTATTTATTTTCATTGATATAGGGTCGTATCATGGCCGGTAAAAATAATCTGCAAAATTCTTTTGTGCGTTCCTCAAAGCTGTATGCGCCGCCCGACATATCCCAACAGAGCATTTCACCGTAGATCACATCTATTAGCGCGCCCGCGAGCGCGTCTACGGGCGTACCGTCCGTCAGTTCGCCCCGCTCGATTCCCGCTTCGATCATACCCTTCATAGAATCAATATCCATGCGAAGTTTGTCCGTGTTGTACCCCAGGGGAATAAACTCAAAGGAGAAATGAAAATGAAAAAAATAATTTTGATTATGCTCACGGCAATTTTTACGACATCTATGCTCACCTCCTGTTCATCTCAAACCAGCTCCACCGTTTCCACCGACGGCTCAACCTCAATGGAGGAGGTCATCGGAATATTGGGCGAGGCGTTTGAGGAAAAGTTCGGCATTTCATTCACCTACAACCCCACAGGCTCGGGCTCGGGGATCCAAGCGGTCAAGGAGGGGCGGTGCGACATCGGGCTTTCGAGCCGCAATCTCAAACCCGAGGAAAAGGCTGACGGGCTGTCGGAAACCGTTTTGGCGAACGATGGAATCGCTGTCATCATCAATCCGCAAAATCCCGTAATCGACCTCGACGTGGAAACTATCGCGAAAATCTACACCGGCGAAATCTCGAATTGGTCGCAGGTCGGCGGGAACGACGCCGAAATCGTCGTTATCGGGCGCGAGGCAGGCAGCGGCACGCGTGACGGTTTTGAATCGATCACCGGCACGGAGGACGCCTGCAAATACCGCCAGGAGCTGACCTCGACCGGCGACGTTATCACCACAGTTTCGCAGAACCCCGACGCGATTGGTTATGCTTCCCTCGCGGCTGTCGGCGACGGCATCAAGGCCCTTTCGGTGGGCGGCGTTCTGCCGAGCGAGGACACCGTCAAGGACGGCAGCTACGTCATTCAGCGCCCATTCGTGCTGGTGACAAAAGACGATACCGAGCTTTCCGAAGCGGCTCAAAAATTCTTCGATTTTGCGACATCTGCCGACGCGGCCCGGTACATCTCGCAGGCGGGCGCGGTGCCTGTAAATTGAGAGGTGCGGAATGAAAAAGCAAAGGGCTTTTGAGGATTTCGTTCACGGAATTTTCCTGTTTTTGGGACTTGTAACAGTCGGCTTTGTGCTGCTGATAACGGTTTACCTCGTCATCGCGGGAATCCCCGCTATCCGCGAAATCGGCATTTTGAACTTCCTGTTCAACATAAAATGGGCTTCAACCGCGAGCGAGCCGTCCTACGGGATTTTGCCGTTCATTCTGACGAGCGTTTACGGAACGGCGGGGGCGATAATTCTGGGCGTGCCTGTCGGGTTTCTGACCTCGGTATACCTCGCAAAATTAGCTCCCGAAAAAATTCGGACGGTCGTCTCGGGCGCGGTCAGCCTTTTGGCGGGGATACCGTCGGTCGTTTACGGACTTGTGGGCATGATGGTGCTTGTCCCGGGCATTCGCAGGCTGTTTCACATTCCCGACGGAGCGAGCCTTTTCGCGGCGATAATCGTGCTTGCGATAATGATTCTGCCGTCCATCATCAACGTGTCTATAACGGCTCTGGAAGCCGTTCCGCGCGAATATGAGGACGCTTCCCTCGCCCTCGGCGCAACGCCTGTCGAAACATATTTCAGGGTGTCTGTCCCTGCGGCAAAAAGCGGAATCGCGGCTGCGGTCGTGCTTGGTGTCGGGCGGGCAATCGGCGAAGCTATGGCAGTTATGATGGTGTCCGGCAACGCGCCGAATATGCCCGAGCTTTTCGGGAGCGTGCGCTTTCTGACGACGGCGGTCGCGAGCGAAATGTCCTATTCAAGCGGCTTGCAGCGGCAGGCGCTGTTCTCAATCGCCCTTGTCCTGTTTTTGTTTATTATGCTAATCAACGCGGCTCTGAATTTCTTCTTGAAGCGCAGTAAGGAGTGACGGAGATGAAACGAAAAATCAAAATCGCGCTTCTGCGGGCGCTCTGCATAATCAGCGCGACTTTCACCTGCGCGCTTGTGCTGTTCCTCCTCGTCTACATACTCGCAAAGGGCGTTCCAAACATCTCTTGGGAGCTGCTAAGCGAGAAACCGAGCTACCTTTCGGGCAAAATCGGCATTCTCCCCGACATTCTGAACACCGTTTACATCATCGTCGCAACGCTGATTTTCGTCCTGCCGCTCGGGGTTGGGGCGGCGGTCTATCTCACGGAATACGCAAAAAACAAGCGGCTCGTCGCCGTCATCGAATACGCCGCCGAAACGCTCTCGGGCATTCCGTCGATAATCTACGGCTTGGTGGGAATGCTGTTTTTCTGCCAATTTTTAGGTATGCAAACCTCGCTTCTGGCGGGCGCGCTGACCCTCGTCATCATGAACCTCCCGACCGTCATGCGCACCACGCAGGAGAGCTTGAAAACCGTTCCGCAGTCCTACCGGGAGGGCGCGTTCGGGCTTGGCGCGGGCAAATGGCGGGTAATTCGCACGGTCGTCCTGCCCGGCTGTATCGACGGCGTTATCACGGGCTGTATTCTGTCCGTCGGTCGAATTCTGGGAGAATCGGCGGCACTGCTGTTTACGGCAGGAACGGCGCACGCGCTCAACGGCTTTTTTGGCGGTCTGCGAAGCTCCGGATCTACTCTGACCGTTTCCCTTTATATGTACGTCAAGGAGGAGGGCGAGTTCGGCGTGGGATTTGCGATTGCAGCCATTTTAATGGTACTGACGCTGCTCGTAAATCTCCTCGCCATGCTTGTGGGTCGGTGGTTCAAAAGGAAGCGGAACTATGAATGAAATAATTAAGGTGACTGATTTAAATCTTTGGTACGGGGCGGCGCAGGCACTCCGCCATGTCAATCTGAATATCCCCGAAAAGACGATTACGGCGCTGATCGGGCCGTCCGGCTGCGGAAAATCAACATTTCTGAAAACGCTTAACCGCATGAACGACCTTATCCCGAACGTCAGAATTTCGGGCGAGATTTTATACAAGGGTCAGGACATTTTCGCCCGCGACGTTGATGTAAACCTGCTTCGCAAGGAGATCGGCATGGTGTTCCAAAAGCCGAATCCGTTCCCGATGTCGGTCTACGACAACATCGCCTACGGCCCGCGCACGCACGGGATAAAGAGCCGTGCAAGGCTTGACGATATAGTCGAGCAGTCGCTTAAGGACGCGGCGATTTGGGACGAGATCAAGAACAGGTTGAAGAAAAATGCTCTCGGCCTTTCTGGCGGTCAGCAGCAGAGGCTTTGTATCGCCCGGGCGCTTGCAGTCGAGCCGCAGGTGCTTTTGATGGACGAGCCGACCTCGGCGCTTGACCCGATTTCGACCTCAAAAATCGAGGAATTATGTATGCAGCTTAAAGAAAAATACACGATAATCACGGTCACACACAACATGCAGCAGGCGGTGCGAATATCCGATAAAACGGCGTTTTTCCTCTTGGGCGAGCTTGTAGAGTTCGGCGACACCGAGAAAATTTTCTCGAATCCTGCGGACAAGCGAACCGAGGATTACATCACAGGGAGGTTTGGTTGATGAGGAAAAATTTTGATAATCAGCTTAAGGATTTACACCGCGAGCTGACCGCCATGGGAGCAATGTGTGAAAACGCCATCGCGCTCTCGGCAAAGGCGATAAACGGCGGCGAAAGACCCGAAAATGTGACCGCTCTCACCGTGAAAATCGACGAAAAAGAGCGGGACATCGAGGGAATGTGCATGAAGCTTTTGCTGCAACAGCAGCCCGTGGCGCGGGATTTGCGGGTGATTTCGTCGGCGCTGAAAATGGTGACGGACATGGAGCGCATCGGCGACAACTCGGGCGACATCGCGGAAATCGTGTCGCTCGGGCATATCACCCCCGCGCACGACAAGTTAGACATCGACAGCATGGCGCGCGCTACCGTTAAGATGGTTACGGATTCTATCGACGCATTCGTCAAGGGCGACGAGGCTCTGGCGCGGTCGGTTATCGCCTATGACGACGTGGTCGACGGTCATTTTAATCGCATAAAAACCGCGCTGATAGCCGCTTTGCAGGGCGTTCACGCTGACGGAGAATACGTGCTCGATTTACTTATGATAGCTAAATATTTTGAGCGAATGGCTGACCACGCGGCGAACATAGCGGGGTGGGTCATTTACGCGCTGACGGGAAAAAAGGCGGAGGGGCAGGGCGCGGGGTGACTGACTTTTCTTTAGGGGACTGCGGGAGGAGGGCTCGGGGCGAAGCCCCGACGGTCGCTTCGCGACCGTCGCTCGGCTCCTTCGGAGCCGAGCGGTGCGCCCTCAGGGCGCACCGGGGGCTTCGCCCGAGCCCGCTGTTTCAGCACTTTCCCCTTGATTTTCCCGCGCCCGCAAGGTATAATATAGTGCAGAGGTGATTTTATGATTTACTGCGTTGAAGATGACGGCGGGATCCGCGATCTGATGATATACGCTCTGACCTCGGCGGGGTTCGAGGCAAAGGGGTTTGAGCGCGGCTCGGAGCTGTTCGATGCCCTAAAAACCGCGCTCCCCGAGCTTATCATGCTCGACATTATGCTCCCCGGAGAGGACGGCATCGAGATACTCAAAAAGCTGCGCGAAAGCCCTAAAACCGCCGAGATCCCGATAATCATGGCGACTGCAAAAGGGACTGAATATGACAAAGTCATCGGGCTTGACCTCGGCGCGGACGATTACCTCGCGAAGCCGTTCGGCATGCTGGAAATGGTTTCCCGCGTGCGTGCGGTGCTTCGGCGGACGGGCAAAAAGGAGCAAACCGCGACGCTTCGGCTCGGAGGCATCGTCATGAACACCGCCGAGCACACCGTGACCGCCGACGGCGGACGGGTTGTCCTGACCCTCAAAGAGTACGATTTGCTTAAGCTATTTATGGAAAATATCGGCAAGGTTTTCACCCGCGAACAGCTTCTTTCAGCAGTCTGGGGCGGCGATTTTTACGGCGAAACCCGCACCGTTGACGTCCACATAAACACCCTGCGCGCGAAATTGGACGGTTGCGGCGGCATGATCGAAACGGTGCGCGGGGTCGGCTACAAAATGGAGGAAAAACGATGACAAGGCGAATTTTCCGCTCGATTTTTCTCGTCGCGATGGCGGTTTTTGCGGCGTCGGTGCTGCTGTTTTCGATTATGCTGTATAACTATTTTTCGGAAGTTCGGCAGGAGCAGCTTCGGGTTCAGACCGAGCTTGCCGCCAAAGCCGTCACCGCCGAGGGGATCGCATATTTTGACGATTTGGACGCGCGCGAGTACCGAATCACACTTATCGCGCCCGACGGCGAGGTAATTTTTGACAGCCGCTCGGACACCGGCGAAATGGAGAATCATCTTGAGCGCGAGGAGATCAAAAAAGCCCTTGAAACGGGCTTCGGCGAGAGTTCGAGGTATTCGGTCACGCTGATGGAGCGGGCGTTATATTGCGCCGAAAGGCTCCCCGACGGCTCGGTGCTGCGAATGTCGGTCAGCCAAAACACGCTGCTGACCCTGCTTTTCGGAATGTCCCAGCCGCTCGCCGCGATAATCCTGATCGCGGTCGCGCTGTCGATGTTTTTGGCGTACCGCCTGTCAAGGCAAATCGTCAAGCCGCTTAATAATCTCAATCTCGACGACCCGCTCTCAAACGGGCAATACGACGAGCTCGCGCCGCTTTTGCACCGAATCGACAGCCAGCAGCGGCAGATTAAAAAGCAGGCCGACGAGCTGCGGAAGCGGCAGGAGGAGTTTGCCGCCGTTACCGAAAATATGGCAGAGGGAATCGTCGTTCTCGGCACGTCGGGCGAGATTTTGAGCATAAATCCCGCCGTGGCAAGGCTTTTTGACGCTTCGGGGAATGTCGTCGGGCAGCACATGCTGGCCCTGAACCGCATTCCCGAG
Organism: uncultured Clostridia bacterium; assembly: GCA_947624745.1. GTDB lineage: Bacteria > Bacillota > Clostridia > Oscillospirales > Ruminococcaceae > Faeciplasma. The sequence goes on from CANQLR010000001.1 coordinate 26,434, forward strand.
GTTTCCGAGCTGCTTTCGGCGATGGAAAATGGCAGCCATGCCGAGAAATTTCTCGATTTAAAGGGCAGAAAATTTCAGCTCGACATCAGTCCCGTTTCGGACGGCGAAAAGGTGTCGGGCGGGGTGCTGCTGATCCTCGACGTGACCGAAAAGGAGCGCGCCGAGCAGCTTCGGCGGGAGTTCACCGCGAATGTTTCGCACGAGCTGAAAACCCCGCTGCAAACGATTTCGGGAGCGGCGGAGCTCTTGGAAAACGGGCTTGTAAAAGAGCCTGACAAGCAGGAATTTTACGCGCGTATTCACGGCGAATCCCAAAGAATGATTAGTTTGGTTGAAGATATTATCCGCCTGTCGCACCTCGACGAGGGCGCGCAGGATATGCCGCGCGAGCGGGTCGATTTGTTTAAGCTTGCTAAGGAAACGGCAAAGCAACTCCTGCCCGAAGCTGAGGCGGCAAAAATCGCCCTCGAAGTCAGCGGTGAGCCGACCGAAATCAGCGGTATCCCGCAGCTTTTGAGCAGTATAATCTATAATCTGATTGATAATGCGATTAAATATAATCATGAGGGTGGGCGGGTCGCCGTAAGCGTGAAAAATGCCGATAATAGGGCGATTTTGGCTGTTGAGGATACGGGCATCAGCATTCCGGAAGAGCATCAGGAGCGCATTTTCGAGCGGTTCTACCGCGTCGACAAAAGCCGCTCCAAAGCCCTCGGCGGCACGGGTCTCGGGCTGTCGATCGTCAAGCACGCCGCCATGATTCATGGGGCGAGAATTGGGGTCGAGAGCGAGGTCGGGAAGGGAACGAGGGTGGAGGTGGATTTTCCAAAAGAGTAAATTTGTAATGATAGACACAAAAGCCGTGGCGATCGTTCACGGCTTTTGCGTTGTATTTTGTAAACGTGGGAATAGATCGTGGGTCTTTAAGTGTGGGGAACCCCCCTGCCCCCCACGCCCCGTCCCGCCCTGCCGTGTGCCCTCGCCTCGCGACCTGCCGGACCCCCGTCCACCCCGTCCTTCTCCCCCGAACCCCCCAAAAAAGCACGCCCCTCTCGGAGCGTGCTTTCGTTTTACTTTTTTACCTCAGCCCTTGATCACTCAGCCTCGGGAGCGCCGGCATAGTAGGTGGTGCCTGCACCCGCGATCGGGTCGACGTCGGCGTACTGGGCAACGACGTTCTGAGCGGGATCGTAGATCATGAAGCCTTCGATGACGGAGCCGCCGTCGGGAGTGAAGTCAACAAAGTAGGTGCCGGCGTCGGGATCGTTGACGGCGACAGCAAAGGTGCCGGAGACGACCTGAACATCCTCCATGACCGAGAAGGTCACGCTGAGGGAGCCGGAGTTGGCCTTTTCGTCCCAACCGGAGAACTCGGCTACGTAAGAGCCGGATTCGCTCGAATAGGTGCCGTTAGGAGCCTGAAGAGTCTCGCCGCAGGCGGTGAGGACCATCATGGCCATCATGAGAACAAGAGCTAATGAAAGGATTTTTTTCATAGTAAATTATCCCCCGATAAAAATAGTAGTCGATTTTTATATCGCTATCCTATTATAAACCTAAGAATTTAAATTGTCAATAAAATATTCCAAACATTGTTATGTTTGCACAATTTTATTTTTGAATTTTGGTCAATTTTGCGCTTGTTTAATGTTGAAAACCCGCGTTTTTGCCCCGCCTGTTTTTGCCGAGCCCCTTTTCCGACCTGTTTTTACATCAAAAGGGGGTATAATTTTTTCAGTCCTTATAGGCGAGGTATTTCATGATGCTCCGCCGGGTGACTATCCCGATATACACCCCGTCGTCGTCGGTCACGGGGACGAAGTTCTGGTTCATCGCGAGCTCCACAAGCTCGTTTCGCGAGGCGGTTATCCTCACCGGGTGATATTCCCGCGAGCTTCGGCTGTTAAGTATGTCCTTAAGCTTCAATTCCTCGGCAGAGTGCATCGACACCCCGCCGGTGGTATCCAGAAGGTACCAGAGAAAATCCCCCTCGCCGACGACGGTGATATACTCTCCGCCGCGCGAGATCACGGGTATTCTCGTATAGCCGTGGGCCCTCATCTTCTCGAGCGCCTGCCTCACGGTGCAGTCGTCGAAGAGGTACGCCGTGTCCTGCTTCGGTATCAAAAAATATGCAATGTTCATAGTAAGTCTCCGTTTTCCTCAGCTTCCCAAAAGCTCCTCGAGGCACTCGCCCGAAGCCATTACCGCCTCGGCGTTCTCCATGCCCACATAGCGATAGTGCCACGGCTCGTAGATATAGCCGGTGAGGTCCTCCTTGCCCTTGGGGTATCTCAAAATAAAGCCGTATTCGGTGCAGTGCTCCGAAAGCCACTCAAATTCGGGGGTGTTTTCAAACTCCTCGTATGTGTCCCAGTGGTTGTAATCTATTATGTCGACCGCGAGGCCCGCGTTGTGCTCGCTCCCGCCGGGAGGCGCGATGTTTATCGACACGTCGTAGACCGCCTCGTCATAGCTCATGCCGTAGTCGTCCATTCTCTGCTTTACGTTTCTCTCGAAAAGGTTTTTCTGATACTCCACGGTGCGGTATGCCGAAAGCACCTTTAAGCGTATCCCGTCCTTCTCGGCGGCTTCGATCATCTCGCGGCAGTGCCTCGCGGCGACCGCTTCAAGCTCATAGCTGCCCTGCACAAACTCGGTCTCGATCTCGTAATCGTCCGGCAGGAAAACTTCCTTGTTCACAAGGAAGTAATAGTCGGAATCACTTTTAAAATAGTAATCCTCCGGCAGATCGGACACCTCCTCGGTAATTTTCGGCTCCTCGGCGGAAAGATACTCGGAGTATACCCACGCCTTCACGCCGTTGAAGTTAATGACGAGCCAGTCCCCGCCCGGCGCTCTGCCGACCGCTTCTACGCCGTCTCCGGGGTTCAGCTGGCCGACTATCTTCGCCTCGGTCGTGGGGTATTGCCGAACGTTCAGGGTGACGGTCGAATACATATACGTCGCCGCGCCGAACGGCTCGTACGGATAGTCCGCTTCGGTCGTAACGGCAGGCTCTGTGGGCTCGGCAGGCTCGGTCGAGGGCTCCGTTGAGAGCTCAGTGGTCTCTTCGGTTGTCGCGGGCTCGGTCGCTTCGTCGGTCGCAGCCTCGGTATCGGCCGTTCCTTCCGCCTCTGCGGGCTCGTCGGCGACAGTCTGCATACCTATTTTAATGTCCCCCGAAGCGGGAGGCTCGGCGGGCTGCTTCGCCTTCCCCGCGCAGGCGGAAAGGATCATCGCCGAAAGGACGGCGGCAAGAAAAATTTTCCTCATATATCGTATACCTCTTATATTTTATGTCGGTCGGCGGGAGATAGAACCCTTCCCCCCGCCACGAAAGATTATACCACAGTCGGCCGAAGATTTCAATAACTCTTTTTTGAAGATTCGTTTAAAAATCGGTTACAGTTTTATTAAATTTATGAACAGGGGGCAACCTAAGTGCAAAAAAATGCTACTGCGCAGTTCATGGGCGGGGTCCTGACCGCCGCCTCGGTTTTTATCAGCCTAACGCTTCTTTCGGGGATACTCTCGGGGCTTCCGGGCGGGCGGTTCGGGCGGGGTCTTGCGGTGATGTCGGCGCGCCTGAACGGCCTTCCGGGGATCTTCGGGGAGGATAATGATCCTCCCGAGGAAGAAAGCGAAGCGAAAAAAACCGAAAATGCCCCGTCCTTGGGGGCGAGGCTCTCGCGCGAGCTGATAGTTCTTTCGGGCTTCGGCGGGTGGGAGGAGATAAACATAAAGCCCGCCCCCGAGCCCGAAAAGCCGGAGGACGAGCCTCCCGAAAAAGCGGGAAAGATAGGCGGGGAGATAATCCGAAAGACATATACATACCGCGAGACGGAGAGCTGCTTTTCTCTCCCCGGCGGCGGAATGATAAGAAACTGCACCGACATCTCGGCGGAATATCTTTTGGAGCAGGCGGCGAAGGCCCCGGACTTCTCGCCCGCGGCGGACGGCCCGCTGATCCTCATAATGCACACCCACACGACTGAATGCTATGAAAGCCGCGAGTCGGAGGTATACTATGAGGACAGCCCCACCCGCACGACAGACCTTGAAAAGAGCGTCGTCAAGGTCGGCGAGGCGGTAGCGGAGGAGCTCGAGGCCGCGGGGATAGGAGTCATTCACGACAAAACGCTGCATGACTATCCGCAGTACACCGGGGCCTACGACCGAAGTGCCGAGACGGTCGCGGGGTATCTCAAGAAGTACCCGAGCATTAAGATCGTAATTGACCTTCACCGCGACGCCATCGAGGAGGACGGGGTTCGATATGCCCCGACGGCGGTTATAAACGGAAAAAGCGCCGCGCAGGTCATGATGATCGTCGGCTGCAAGAACGTGCCGGGGTATCGGTATAACCTGCGGATCGCGGCGAGGGTGCAGTCGAAGCTCGAGAGCCTCAGCCCCGGGCTCACCCGGCCGATACTTTTCGACGAGCGGAACTATAACCAGGAGCTGACCCACGGGAGCTTTCTGGTCGAGGTCGGCGCGGCGGCAAATACCCTCGAGGAGGCGGTGTATGCAGGCGAGCTGTTCGGAAAGGCGCTGGCGGGGGTCGTGGGGGAGGGGTGGTAGGGGCGAGGAGATGGGGGCGTATGGACGTTAGGTGCTCTGATGGAAAACGGGGGGAGGCGAAGCCCCAAAGCCCACGAAGTGGGCTTTGTCCGCCGTCCGGAAAGATTAGTACAGTTTTTTTAAAAGGCAGAAAATTCGACGGTTTGCAAAGCTTTGTAAATACTGCGACGGCGGGAAGCACGCCGAAGGCGTGCTTAGGGCTTCGCCCTCACCCCCTGCGCCTTGCAGAATTTCGCGATAAACCCTCATGAGTTGCTATAAGGTATTCGCTTCGCTCATGCTATCTTTAGCCCCCTCCCCTGCCCCTCCCCGGTGGGAAGGGGTGGCTCGACGAACTTTGAACAAAATTTGTAAGGGGAACAGACCCCGGGCAACCCATAAAAGGTATTCGCTCGCACACTCGCTCATGCTATTTTCAGCCCCACCCCCTCCAAGCTTTGAGCTGACTTGCAGCTATACGGCAGCCCCCTCCTGGTGGGAGGGGGCTCTTTGTCTGCGCGTGAGGGCGAAGCCCCGGGGTGTGCGCTCCGTGCACACCCGCCGGACCCGCAAGCGGGTCGGGCACGGCGGCAGCTTCGCTGCCGCCTCGGGCCTTCGCCCTCCTCCCCTCACACCCCCTCCCTCCCCATCTCCCTATACCCCATCTCCCTGTACCCCATTTTCTCGTACAGCGCTATCGCCGGCCTATTATCCCCCTCCGCCTCGAGGCGCTTGAAATGCCCGGGGAAACGCCGGTCGATATACTCAAAAAACGCCCGCCCGAGCCCCTTCCTTCGGTGCTCGGGGAGGATATACAGGTCCTCGATCCACAGGCAGGGCCTTCCGAACTCGGTCGAAAAGCTGTGGGCGAGCATCGCATACCCCGCCGCCTCGCCGTCAAGCTCGATGACAAGCCCCTCAAGGTAAGGGCTGCCGCTCACGCAGGCCGAAAAATCCGCCTCGAAGATCTCCTCCGAGCCGTTGCTCAAGACCGCCGGCGAGCGGTAAAATGTGCGCATCATGCCGATGACGAGCTCCCGGTCGCGCTCCTCCATTTTCCTGAAATTTACCATTTTCTCACCTACTTGTGATATTTCGTCCCCGCCGCTATCGAGAGCGCGCGGTACGCCTGCTCCAAAAGCACCACCCGGCAAAGCCTGTGCGGCAGGGTCATTTTTGATATCGAGAGCCTGAGCTGGCACTCCCGCTTTACCTCCTCCGCGAGCCCGAACGAGCTCCCGATGTAAAAATATACCGTCCCGAGCCCCGCGCCCGCGGCAGCCGAGAGCCGCCTTGAAAGCTCCTCGCTCGACATCTCCTCCCCCTCGACGCAAAGCGCGACATGAAGCGCCCCTTTTTTTGAAAGATACGGCCGAAGCGCCTCCGCCTCGCGGGAGAGCGCCGCCTTGATCTCGCCGTCCGTGGGGGATTCCGGCAGCTTCGCCTCCGAAAGCTCGACCACCTCCGCCTTGCCGAAAGCCCCGAGCCGCTTCAGATATTCCGCGCAGGCCTCCTTAAAATAGGCCTCCTTCATTTTTCCGACCGCTATCACCCTTACGTTCAGAAGCTCACCCCCAGTCCCGCAGTCTCGACCGGAGCGACTGTCAGAAGATAGTCCCGGTTGCGCTTAAGCCCGCCGAGCGCCTCGGTAAGCGTTCTTTCGGCAAGCTCGGGAGTGTTGTTCTCGCGGCTCAAATGTCCCAAAATTATCCTCTGTGTGCCGGCCTCGACCAGCCTTTTGACCTCTTTCGCGCTGTCCGGGTTCGACAGGTGCCCGAGCTCCGAGCTTATCCTTTTTTTGAGTTGCGCGGGGTAACTCCCGAGCCGCAGCATTCTTTCGTCATAGTTCGATTCAAGCATAACAAGGTCGCACCCGCGAAGCCGCGCGTCCGTCTCGGGCGAAACGAACCCGAGGTCGGTGCAGACCGCCGCCGTCTTCCCGTCGGGGGTGTTTATCCTGTAAAAAACGCTCTCTATCGCGTCGTGCGGGGTGTGATACGCCTTGACATAAAACCCCGCGCACTCCTCCCCCTCGTCGGTGATGACCCTCGGCTCGCATGACGGGTCGATCTGCGACGAGTTCACAAGATATGTAAGCGTCCCCTTCGAGGCGTAGACCGGTATCCCCCGCCCCTTCGTGAACACCCGAAGCGCCGAGATGTGATCACTGTGGTCGTGGGTTATGAATATCGCCTTCACCGCGCTCTCGGGGATATCGCACCGCGAAAGCGCCGCCAAAAGCCGCCGGCAGCTCGTGCCCGCGTCGATGAGTATCCCCGAGGAGGCGCTGCCTATAAAGCAGGAGTTGCCCGAGCTCGAGGAAAAAAGTGGATAAATTTGCGCCATATGCCCTTCTCCCTGAAAATTATTTCCAAAAAAGCCCCCATTCAGGCGCTGCCCAAATGGGGAACGATTTATACCGCCATTCTTGACTTGTCGTAGTAGTTTACCCGCTCGATGTCGGCTCCGAGGGCCCGAAGCTTGTCGTCGATGTTCTCATAGCCCCTCTCGATGTGGTAGATGTCCTCCACCACCGTGGTGCCGTTCGCCATAAGCCCCGCGATAACGAGAGCTGCGCCCGCCCGAAGGTCGGTGGCCTTCACCGTCGCGCCCTTAAGCTCGTCGACCCCCTGGATAACCGCCGTAGTGCCCTCGACGGTGACCTCTGCGCCGAAGCGCCGAAGCTCGTTCACATATCTGAACCGGTTGTCGAAGATGCTGTCGGTGACGACGCTCACGCCGTCCGCAGTCGAGAGCATGGTCGAAAACTGGGGCTGCATATCGGTCGGGAAGCCGGGGTGGGGCATGGTCTTGAAGCTGGTCTTCATAAGCCTGCCCTCGGCCTTGACGTGTATCGCCTCGTCGAATTCCTCCACCGTTGCGCCCGCTTTTCTGAGCTTGTCCGTTATGGATTCGAGGTGCTTCGGGATAACTCCCTTGATGACGACGTCGCCTTTTGTCGCCGCCGCCGCGACCATGTATGTTCCCGCCTCGATGGGGTCGGGGATAATGCCGTATGTCACGCCCTTAAGATACTTGACTCCGCGGATCTTTATGACGTCGGTGCCGGCGCCCATGATGTCCGCGCCCATCGAGTTCAGAAAGTTCGCGAGGTCAACTATCTGCGGCTCCTTGGCGGCATTTTCGATCACCGTGAGGCCGTCCGCCTTCACCGCCGCGAACATCGCGTTGATGGTCCCTCCGACGGTGACGATGTCGAAGTATATCTGGCTGCCGACCAAGCTGTCCGCCCGAAGCGACACTACGCCGCCGTCGATGGTGTGCGTGGCTCCCAAAATATTGAAGGCCTTAAGGTGCTGATCTATCGGCCGATCGCCTAAGTCGCACCCGCCAGGCATCGGGACGTCCGCCTTGTGGAAGCGGCCCAGAAGGGTCCCCAAAAAGTAGCTCGACCCGCGGCAGGCCCTTGCCAGCTCATACGGAACGACGGGGTCGGTGATCCCCCGGGTGTCGATGCGAATGGTGTTTTTGTCGATTATTTTTATGCTCGCGCCCATCTCGTAGAGGATCTTGACGCAGGCGTTGATATCGCGGATCTCGGGTACGTTCTCCAGAACGCAGGGCTGGTCGGAAAGGATGGTCGCCGCAACCACGGCGACAGCAGCGTTTTTGGCGCCGCTGATGACCACTTCGCCGTGAAGCGGTTTGCCGCCCTTTATTATAAATTTTTCCATATATATTACTCTCCCGCCGTTGAGTTTATTTTTTAAAGCCCCGTAAGGCCGTAGTAATTCATCATACTCTTTATATAATACCACAGTATCCTCAAAATAGCAATTACAAAACCGTTACAATTTCAAAATTTTTTAGGTTTTTTTGCTGATTTTTCTCAAAAACCCTCCCGAAGATGGCGAAAGCTGCGAACCGATGTTCTTGGAGCCCTTTGGCGCGGTCGCAAAATGCCCAACATTTACGCCGATTTTTTTATCATTCTGTCTAATTTCCCTATTGACCCCCGGACGGGTTTCGGTTTATAATATTAGTTTGGTAATTGATAATCGGTTTAATTTGAGCTTAAAAGGAAGGTCTGTATGATTAGAAACGATCTGCGAAACGTCGCAATTATCGCCCACGTCGACCACGGAAAGACGACTTTGGTCGACGGAATGCTCCGCCAGTCGGGCACTTTCCGCCAGAACCAGGCGGTCGCCGAGAGGGTAATGGACTCGAACGACATCGAGCGGGAGAGGGGCATTACTATTTTGGCCAAAAACACTTCGGTGATGTATAAAAATGTAAAGATAAACATCGTCGACACCCCCGGCCACGCCGATTTCGGCGGCGAGGTCGAGCGCATCTTAAAGATGGTGGACGGGGTAATCCTTCTTGTCGACGCCGCCGAGGGGCCCATGCCGCAGACGAGGTTCGTTTTGCAGCACGCCTTGGAGCTCGGCCACAGGGTAATTATAGTCATTAACAAGATCGACCGCCCCGACGCGAGGATAGACGAGGTCATCGACGAGTGCTACGAGCTTTTGATGGACCTCAACGCCTCGGACGTGCAGCTCGACAGCCCTATTCTGTTCTGCTCGGGCCGCGACGGCACTGCCTCGTTAGATGAACACACCGTCGGCACCGACCTTGTTCCGCTTTTCGACAAAATTTTGGAATACATTCCCGCCCCCGAGGGCGAGCCGGAGCAGCCGCTCCAGATGCTCGTCAGCTCGATCGACTACAACGAATACGTCGGCAGGATCGCCATCGGAAAGATCGAGCGGGGGACGGTAAAGGTCAACCAGGAGGTCATGATCTGCGACTATCACCACTCGAAGAAGGAGTACCGCGGCAAGGTCGTAACGCTTTATCAGATCAACGGTCTCGAGCGCACACCCGCCGAGAGCGCAATGGTCGGAGACATCGTCTGCATCAGCGGGATCGAGAACATCACCATCGGGGACACCGTATGCGACTATCAGAACCCCGAGCCTCTGCCGTTCGTGAAGATAAGCGAGCCGACGGTCGAGATGACGTTTTCTGTCAACGACAGCCCGTTTGCGGGGCGTGAGGGGAAATATGTCACCTCTCGGCATATCCGCGAGAGGCTTTTCAGGGAGCTTCTGAAGGACGTTTCCCTGAGGGTCACCGAGACCGATTCGACCGACAGCTTCAAGGTCGCGGGCAGGGGCGAGATGCACCTGTCGATACTCATTGAAAACATGCGCCGCGAGGGGTACGAGCTCGGCGTTTCGACCCCAAGGGTTTTGTATAAAGAGGTTGAGGGGAAGCTCTGCGAGCCTATCGAGGAGCTTGTCGTCGACGTTCCGGAGGCGTCGTTGGGCGCCGTCATGGAGAAAATGGGCACAAGAAAGGGCGAGATGGTCTCGATGACGCCGATGGGCTCGCGCATGAGGGCAGTGTTCCACGTCCCCGCGAGAGGGCTTTTCGGCTATCGCAACGAATTTCTCACCGACACCAAGGGCGAGGGGATCATGAGCTCGGTATTTCACGGCTACGAGCCCTATAAGGGGGATATCCCGCGAAGAACGAGCGGCTCGCTGGTCGCGTTCGAGGCGGGCGAGGCGGTCACCTATGGGCTTTATAACGCTCAGGAGAGGGGAGCTCTGTTCATCGGCGCGGGCGTGCCGGTCTATGAGGGGATGATCGTCGGAGTCTCGCCGAAGCCGGGGGATCTCGTCGTGAACGTATGCAAGCGCAAGCACCTCACGAACACCCGCGCAAGCGGCTCGGACGACGCCTTACGGCTGATCCCGCCGAGGATCTTAAGCCTCGAGGACAGCTTGGAGTTCATCGCGGACGACGAGCTCGTCGAGATCACGCCGAAGAATATCAGACTTAGGAAGAAGACGCTGTCGAACGTGCAGAGGGCGAAGGATAACTCGAAGTTGAAATAGGGGGCAGCCGGGGCGGGGGTTGATGTATATTGGGGTGGGGCGAAGCCCGTGTGCGCGCGGAGCGCGCACACGCCCGCCGAGTTTTCTCGGCGGGTACGGCGGCAGCGAAGCTGCCGCCCGGGCTTCGCCCGTACGCGAATACAAAGTGCCCCCTCCCGCCGGGAGGGGGCTTTCGCATAGTCATAATTCTGCACAAACTTTGAGGGGGTGGGGCTTAAAATAGCATGAGCGTAGCGAATACCTTATGGCAACTCAGGCGGGGCTTATCGCGAAATTCCGCAAGGCGCGGGGGGAGGGGCGAAGCCCTAAGCACGCTACCGCGTGCTTCCCGCCGTCGCAGAATTCACAGGCTTTGCAAAATGTCGAATTTTCTTCAATTTGTAAGGATAGCACAAACCCGACTGACGGCGGACAAAGCCCATTTCATGGGCTTTGGGGCTTCGCCCCGGTCACTGCCTCTCCGCCCCCCCTTGCAAAATTCCGCACTTTCCTGCCCCTACTTGTATGTGCAGGCCCACACTTTACTGCATTAGAGGCACAAAGCGCAGGCTCAGCGCGGGCGAAGCCCGTGTGCGCGTCTTACGCGCACCGCCCTCCGAGCAAGCTCGGAGGGCATGGCGGCAGCTCCGCTGCCGCCCGGGCTTCGCCCCCGCCCTACTCCCCCAAAAACCGTCCCCGGGCAGCCCCGCATAAAACAGCAAAAGCAGACGTAAAAACGCCTGCTTTTTGTGTATAGAAGTGCGCATATAAAAATCGGAATTTATTTCTCTGATTTTTCCAAGGCAAACGAGAACCTGCCGTCGTTGCTTTTACCGTCCGATTCAATTATTATGTAAATTGTTTTATTGCCTGCAAAAGCGTTGGTTTTTCCTTCAAAAGAACCGTTAGCTTCAAGCTCAAATAAGTTCAGCTTCTCATCGTTATAATCATAGTAAACTTTTATATCCCCCTCTCCCAACGCCGCTTCATAATTTATAAACACCTCATCTGCGCTTTTGTTCTTTAACTTTATTACATATGTTCCGCTAAAACTGTCAAATGAAACCGACGCGTTATTCGGGGTGTTTTCCCTTACCATCAGCATAGCGCTATAATGGCTCACATATTTATTTCCGCAAGCAGATAATGTAAAACACAATACCAGTGCTGCCGCTGCAATGATTGCCCTTGTAAATTTTTTCATAATTCATTCCTCCGGTAAATCCCGATGTCTCTTATTGCCTATCTACTCCGGCTCCCCGAAGCCTTGCTGACCGCTGTCGTCGAGGCGCTCGACGTTTTTGAGAGCGCGGAGGATCGTGTTCGTGCGGGTGCCGACAAGCGCCGTCAGGTCGTCCTCGACCTGCTTCATGTGGCGCTGGGTCTTGGTCAGGGCGTCCTCGAACTTGTCAAATTCTCCCTTTACCTTGCCGAGGACCTGCCACACCTCGTCGCTGCGCTTTTGGATCGCGAGCGTGCGGAAGCCCATGTAGAGCGAATTCAGGAGCGCCGCCATCGTCGACGGGCCGGCGATGTTCACCTGGTACTGCTTCTGGAGCTCCTCCAAAAGGCCGCGGTTCACGACCTCGGCGTAAAGCCCCTCAAAGGGCAGGAACATTATCCCGAAATTGGTAGTATAAGGCGGGCGGACGTACTTGTCGCGGATGTCCTTGGCGCAGCCCCGTATGCGCACCGTGAGCTCGCGGATTGCCTGGTCTATCCTCTCGCGATCGCCCGAATCGTAGGCCTCCTGAAGCGTGGAATAGGTCTCGCCGGGGAATTTCGAGTCGATGGGGAGCCAGACCGTCTCCTCGCCGTCGCCGGGAAGGCGTATCGCAAACTCGACCCGAAAGCCGCTTCCGGGCACCGTTTCGACGTTTTCGTCATACTGCTCGGGGGCCAAGATATCCGAGAGGATCGCGCCGAGCTGCATTTCTCCTAAAATTCCCCTGTTTTTGACGTTCGAGAGCACCTTTTTCAGCCCGCCGACGTCGGAGGCAAGGTTTTGCATCTCGCCGAGGCCCTTGTAGACCTGCTCTAACTGCTCGCTCACCGTCTTGAACGAGCGAGTCATCTTCTCCTCCAAGGTTTTTTGGAGGTTTTCGTCGACCGTTACCCGAATTTTTTCCAGCCTCTCCGAGTTGTCCTTTTTGATCTCGCCGAGCTGCCGCTCCATCGTCTCCTGCATGTTCGCGATGGCGCCCCGGTTGCTTCGCTCGATGCTCTCGAAGCGCTCCTCAAGGGCTTTTAAGCGGTTGTCGAGCGATTGGTCCGAGAGCTTTTGCCGCTCGGTCAGGATTCCCGAAAGGCCGGCGACCGAATCGGACAGCTCCTTTCTTAAAAGCGACTGGGACTGGTTCTCGCTCAGGGCGAGGCGCTCTATCCTGTCCGAGACCGCGTCGAAGCGGACCGCCGTATCCTCGCTTTTTTGAGTAAAGAGCTTAACCATTACGATCACGAGCGCCAAAAGGATAAGCGCCGAAAGTATCAGAATTGCCGTCTCCATTTTTTACCTCACTGTTGAAAGTCCCTCCGAAAGTCCCTGCATTACGGGCTCGCCCGCTTCGCAGAGCTTCAGGGCGCGGCGGTCGAGGAGCTTAAAGTCCCTCCCGCCGTTGTCCCACCAGACCGAGAGAATATCCCTCTCGGCGGCTGCGCGGACGAAATATCTGCACCACTCGCGCCGATCGTCCGGGTTATTCTTGTCGACGATGCCCATTTCACCGATGATGACCGGCACGCCGTTTACGACGAATTTGTTATACGCTCCGTCAAGGAGCCGATCGACCGTTTTTTTCGCCGCCTCGTCGAAGCGGGTGTTTTCGGGATCCGGCAAAAGCGCCAGACCCTGAGGGTCGTAGATGTGAATGGATACTATAGGCGCGTTCGCCTTGTCCTCGGGGAGCTTAAACTCCGGCATATAGGCGTGCGCGGGGCCCGCGGCGTAGGAGGGCACCATCAGAAGCCGCTTTTCGTTGTCCCCGCCCGAGGCGCGGACGGTATCCGTAAAAATTTGGTTATATTTGTTAATATATTCCGCTGCTGCGCGGCATTTTTCGTCCTGCATGTCAAGGTGCCATTCGTGCGGGTCGCGAAGTATTCTCGGCTCGTTCATGCCCTCGAATATAAGCCTTTGGGGAGCGGATCTGAAGCGCTCCGCGATCTGCGACCATATCGCCGAGAGATAAGTACAGCCGCGATTGAAACCCTCAAGGGTAGGCTGAAATTCGTGATTATCGTGATGGATATTTATTATCCCGTACATGCCCTCATCCAGCACATAGCCGACTGTCTCCTCGACCCGGGACATGAATTCGGGGGAGATGTTTAAATTTTCGTCGGTATGGCGGTGCCACGACACGGGCAGGCGCACCGTGTTGAAGCCGAGGTCTTTGATCTTTTTTATCATTTCCCGCGTGGTTACGGGGTTGCCCCAGCCGGTCTCGCCGGAAGGGGCGTCGAGCGTGTTGCCGAGGTTCCAGCCAAGGCGCATATCGGTGATAAGACGGTGTATCAGGCTTCGCTCCATGATAATACTCCTTTACTCGGGACGGGAGGACTTTATTTCGTCGAGCGGGGTCTCAAGTCCCGCTATAAGCCCGTCGTAGGGCGGTTTTGAGGTATCGAAGACGGTGAGGTTAGTTCGGTCGAAGAGGCCGAAGGATTCGTTTCCGGGGTCGGTGTGGCCGTTGTCCCACCAGCAGCAGACCATGCCGAGGCTCTTGGCCTTCGCGACAAAGTAGGTCGCCCAGTCCTGACGGTCGAACGGGTTGTTTTTGTTGATTATCCCCATTTCGTCGATGATGACGCCGACGCCGTTTTTGCCGAATTTGTCATACTGGCGCTGGAAGATCTGATCGAGCTCGCGCTTTTCGCTGTCCCCGAATGTGCGGAAGTTCACGTCGGAGTTCATCGCAAGATTATAGGGGGAATAGGCGTGGACGGATATCAGCTGGTGCCCCTCGGTGGGGTCGTCGGGGAGCTTGAAGGGATCTTGAAGGGAAAATTCGGGCGAGCCGCAGTAGGAGCAAAGGAGGAGGTATCTCTTTTCGTTTTCGCCGCCCGAGGCGCGCACAACGTCGGTGAATTTTTGGTTGCAGGAGTTTATGACCTCGATGGCTTCGAGGCACTCGGCGTTGTTATAGTCGACCCACCACTCGTAGTTGGTGCCGGTGAGGCGGGGCTCGTTCATCGACTGGAAGATGAGGTGCTGGTCATAGTCCTTGAAGCGCTCGGCTATCTGAGTCCAGATCTTTTCGATATAGTTGACGCTCTCGGCCTCGTGGGCTTTCGAGGGGTAGTAGAAGTCGTTGTCGTGGTGGGAGTTCAGGATCACGAACATATCGTTTGAGAGGCAGTAGTTCACGACCTCCTCGACCCGCTGCATCCAGTCCTCGTCGATGACGTAATCGGGCGCGCCGGAGGTGTGGAGCCCCCACGAGGTCGGGACGCGGACGGTGTTGAAGCCGAGCTCCTTTATCTTGTCGATCATCTCTTTTGTGGTGACCGGCTGGCCCCACGAGGTCTCGCCGTCGGGGGCGTCAAGGGTGTTGCCGAGGTTCCAGCCGAGCTTCATCTCATCAAGAAGCTCATCCATGGTGTAGTCCTTGGCGGTCTCGGAGCTTTGGTGGACGTTTTCGGCTATCTCGCCGTCGGTGTGAACGCCTTCAGAGCCTTCGGTCTCGGGGGTCTCGACGGGGGTGTCCCCGCAGGAAACAAGGCTTAAAAGCAGGGTCAGGCTTAAAAGCAGGGTCAGAAGTCTTTTCATGGTTTTGCCTCCTTGGTTCAGCTTATCTTTTCAAACGCGACTGCGCCGCATTCGTAAGGATGGTCGTAAAAAAGGGTCTCCCCTCGGCTTTTATATGTTAGGATCTTGAAGATTATGATGAGGTCTCCCCCGCCGCCCAGGATCAGAACTGCCGCCAAAAGCTCGACAGACCAAAGGCCGGTGACGGAGGCGAGCGCCGTGAGGCCGATACCGATGATGAGGGTGGGCATGGCGCTGCCCAAGACGTACTGCCATTTTTTGAGAGGCTCGGAGCAGGTGCAGTAGGGGGTGAGCATCTTCCAGATAATGCCGAATTCAATTGATTTGAAGTGACTTTTCGCGAAGGCTCCCCATGTCAGGCCGTGGAGGGCTTCGTGGAGGACGGCGAGAAGGATTATCCCAAGAAGAAGGATAAGCCAGTCGGCGACGGGGCGGGAACGCTCGGTCGAGGCGGAGGGGTTCGCGGCGAAGAATATCACGGCGGAAACAAAGACGAAGGGAAGCATCACGACGATCGAGAGGACGTTTGCCTTCACGACGCCGATTATTAGGTCGGTGCGCTTATAGCCGCTTTCGAGCATTTCGGCGCTGACCCTTTCAAAGACCTCCTTACGCTTTTTCTCGCCGGCGGAGAGCTTTCTTTCTTTTTCTTTCATGTTTTCCTCCTTATTTGGTCGGGTCTATGACCTTCCAGTAGGCCGCGAGGTACTGGATTCCCGAGGCGACGGTGAGAAGGGCGGATATCCATATCAGGGCGCGGCAAAGTATGTCCGTGAACGGGAGGACGACCCCCAAGGGCTCGAGCGCTTTTAAGAGCATCGTCGCGCAGAGGGAGGTCATCGTGAAGGCGGTCTTTATCTTGCCGAACCGGCCCGCCGGGACGACCACGCCGCCGTCCTTGACGACGAGGCGAAGGGCCGAGACCCCGAACTCGCGGAAAAGGATTATCACGACGGGGACAGAGCCGCACCAGCCGAGCTCGACAAAGATGACGAGGGCGGCCATGACGAGGGCTTTGTCGGCGAGGGGGTCCAAAAACTTGCCGAAATCGGTAATTAAGTTATACTTTCGCGCTATCTTGCCGTCGAAGAGGTCGGTCAGAGAGGCGAGGGCGAAGATCAGGAGCGCGATGAGGATATTGAAGCGGGAGAAATCCCACAGCAAAAAGAGCATGAAAAAGGGTATCATTATCACCCGAAGAAGGGTGAGCTTGTTCGGTAGGTTCATAGTTCTGCCTCCCCCAAAAGGTCGTAATCAAGGGTGCCGGTAAGCCGGACCGGGACAAATTCGCCGACGGAAAGCGGTTTTTCGGACGTGAAGAAGATCTTTCCGTCTATCTCGGGGGCTTCCTTGGAGCTTCGGCCGAAGAAACATTCGGCATAGCGGTCCCAGCCCTCGACGACGACTTCCTCCAAGGTGCCGACCCGCTTTTGGTTCGCGCGGTCGCTTATGTAAGACTGGGTCTCCATGATGATGTCGGCGCGGCGCTGCTTTTCCTCCTCGGGGATCTGGTCCTTCATTCGCGCGGCGGCGGTGCCCTCCTCCTCGGAGTAGGCAAAGCAGCCGAGACGGTCGAATTCGGTCTCGTTCACGAAGCTGCAGAGGCGGTCAAACTCCTCCTCGGTCTCGCCGGGAAAGCCCGCTATCAGGGTGGTTCGCAGGATTATCCCCGGGACGCGGGCGCGAAGGGTCTGTATCAGGGAGACAAGCTCGTCGTGGGTCGAGCGGCGGTTCATGAGCTTTAATATCCTGTCCTCCGAGTGCTGAATGGGGATATCGAGGTATTTTACAAGCTTTTCCTCGTTTGCCAAAAGCTCGATCAGCTCGCCGTCGATGCGCTCGGGGTAGCAGTAGAGCATGCGTATCCACTTGAGGCCGTCGATCTTGCAGAGCTCGCGCAGGAGCTCGCAGAGCATCGGCTTTCCGTAGATATCCTCGCCGTAGACGGTGGTGTCCTGGGCGACCAAGATTATCTCCTTAAAGCCTATTTTTGCGAGCCATTTTGCCTCGGCGACGACGCTTTCGAGCTTTCGGCTGCGGAGCTTGCCGCGGATAGAGGGTATCGCGCAGTAGGTGCAGTGATTCGAGCAGCCCTCGGCGATCTTAAGATACGCGAAGGCGTCGGTGGAAATTAAGCGGCGGGAGTCGATGACAAGAGAGTATTTGTCGCCGCGAAGATCGAAGCTTTCGCCCGCGGCGGCCTTTTTTACGGCCTCAAACAAAAGCTCGTTCGCGCCGAGGCCCAAGATCGCGTTGACCTCGGGGATCTCGCGGCGGATATCGTCAAAATATCTCTCGGAAAGGCAGCCGGTGACGACGACCCCCTTTATCCTGCCCTCCTGCTTTAAGGTGCAGAACTCGAGTATCGTGTCGATGGCCTCCTGCTTCGCGCTTTCGATGAAGGCGCAGGTGTTTATTATCACAACGTCGGCGAGGCCGGCTTCGGAGATTATCTCGCAGCCGCACTCCCGCAAATTATAAAGCATATGCTCGGCGTCGACCTGGTTTTTCGGGCAGCCGAGCGATACCATGCCTACCCTTATCGGCATTTCAGTCCTCCTCGGTATCGTATTCTTCGTATTCCTTTAGCAGGGCGTTTATCTCGGAAAAGCCGTAGCCCTGCCGCACGAGCGCCGCCTTGACCTTTTCGGCGCCGCCCGGCTCATTAAGCTTTCGCAGGTATTTTCTTTCGATGAGATCCTTTAAGCGCTCGGGGGCGGTGCCGTCGTATTTTTCGAGGGCTTCGTCTATGAGCTCCTTCGGGATCCCCCGGCGGCGCATCTCCTCGGCCGCGCGGTAACACCCGCGCTGCTTCGTGACGACGTAGTATTCGGCGCACTTTTCGGCGTAGCGCCGATCGTCTATAAGCCCCGCGGAGGCAAGCCCGTTCACGACGGCGTAGCAGACCTCCTCGTCGTAGTTTTGGCTGAGCTTTTTAAACATCTCGACGTAGCCGTAGTCGCGGTTGTCCAAAAGATACAGGGCGCGCTCGCGGGCGCGGCGGATGTCGTTTCGCCGGACAGCCTCGGAGATTTTTTTCTCGCTTAGGCACATGCCCTGCCGCAGGCCGAGATCGTAGATGACCGAGCAGTGAAGAAAGATCGGGTCGCGATCCTCGAAATCGACCTGAACGGTCTCGCCCTTATAGCGGGCGACGGCGGTTATTTTATGCTCCATGGCTTATTCGTTTTCGACGGGGGTAAACTCCAGAAAATCGTCGTCGGCGTCGACCACGACAGAGCCTCCCGAGCCCCCGGACTTCGGCGCGGAGGCTGCGGCCTGAGCGGCTGCGGCAAGCTCGGCGTCCTTCGATGCCGCCTTGGAGGCAAGATCGAGCTCGTTGCGGCGGCTGTAGATCTTCTCCTCGATCTCGGCGAGCATTTCGGGGTGGGAAAGAAGGTATTCCTTGGTGTTCTCGCGGCCCTGCGCAATTTTTGCGCCGTCATAGCTGAACCACGCGCCGGATTTGTGGATTATGTCGAGCTCGGAGCCCATGTCGACGATCTCGCCGATCTTGGAGATACCCTTGCCGTAGATCATGTCGAACTCGGCCTCCTTGAATGGCGGGGCGACCTTGTTTTTCACGACCTTGCAGCGGACGCGGTTGCCTATCGGCTCGGAGCCGTTCTTCAAGATCTCGCCCTTGCGGACCTCGATCCGGACCGACGAATAGAACTTGAGTGCGCGGCCGCCCGGGGTGGTCTCGGGGTTGCCGTAGAGAACGCCTATCTTCTCACGGACCTGGTTTATAAATACCGCCACGCAGTTTGACTTCGCGATGACGCTTGTGAGCTTTCTCATCGCCTGGGACATAAGCCTCGCGAGCTGTCCGACGTGGGCGTCCCCCATTTCGCCGTCGATCTCGGCCCGGGTGACCATCGCGGCGACCGAGTCGAGGACTATGCAGTCTATCGCGCCGGAGCGAACGAGAGCCTCGGCGATCTCGAGGGCCTGCTCGCCGGAATCGGGCTGGGAGACGAGCATATTGTTGATGTCGACGCCGAGCTGGGCGGCGTAGACGGGATCAAGCGCGTGCTCGACGTCGATGAACGCGACCTCGCCGCCGAGCTTTTGAGCCTCGGCGATAATGTGCAGGGCGACGGTGGTCTTGCCGGAGCTTTCCGGCCCGTATATCTCGACGATCCTGCCGCGCGGCACTCCCCCTATGCCGAGCGCCATGTCAAGGGTCATTGAGCCGGTGGATATCGCCTCGACGTTGAGGGTAGTGGTCTGCCCGAGGCGCATTACCGCCCCCGCGCCGTAGGCCTTTTCAAGCTGGGCAATGGCGGTCTCGAGCGCCTTGTGCTTCTCCTCCTTGGTCTGCTGGGCGGTGGGCATCGTCTTTTTTTCGGTAGTCTTTTTTACGGCCATAATTATTCCTCCTCAATTCTATTATAACCCGCGAACTGTCCGTTTGTTTGGACTCCGGCGGTAAATTTCAGATTTTTTCGGCAAAGACCGCTCGGGGCAGCCCGGCAAGGTCTTTGACTGTCTGTATATTTTTATATCCCGCCTTTGAAAGAAGGGCGGAGACGGCTTCGGTCTGGGTAGAACCCGTCTCGAACGCGACGCGGCCGCCGGGTTTCAGGGAGCGGTACCAGAGGGCGGGGAGAGTGCGGTAGAAGTCGAGGCCGTCGGGGCCGCCGTAGAGGGCGGTCGAGGGCTCGCGGGCGACCTCGGGCTGAAGATTAAGCATATCCTCCTCGGTGAGATAGGGCGGGTTTGAGACGATGAGATCAAGTTCATTAAATTTTTCGGGGACGGCGGGATCAAGCGCGTCGGCCTCGATGATGTCAATGTCCCGGCCGCGGAGGTTCTCGCGAAGATACTTGAGGGCGGCGGGGGAAAGCTCCAAGGCGGCGACATGGGCGTCGGGGCGCTTTGATTTTATCGCGGCGGCGATACAGCCGGAGCCGGAGCAGAGATCCATGACGCGGGGCGTCTCAATATCCTTGATGAGGCTGAGCGCCGTATCGACGAGGGTCTCGGTGTCCTGCCGGGGGATAAGCACGCCTTCGCCGAGCCTGAAGGTGAGGCCATAAAACTCCCAGCTGCCGACGGCGTACTGTAAGGGGCGGCCGGAAAGGCGCTCGTGAAGAATTTTTTTCGCGGCGGCGGCTTTTTCGGGGGTGAAAACGCTCTCGCCCTTGAGCTCTTTTAAGCGGTAGCCGCGGCCGAAGGCCTCCTCCATTATCACATTAGCCTCGAACTCGGGGTCGGGGGTGACGGGGCGAAGATCCCGCAGGATCTCGTTATAAAGGGACTTTACCACCTGTCGGCGCCCTCGGTTTTGGGGATGCAGGGCTTGAAGGCGGCAATCGCGCACTCTATCTGGCCGTCGTCCGGCTCGCGGGTGGTGAGGCGCTGGATCCAGAGGCCGGGGGCGGAGATTATCTTCGTTAAGATATTGTCGTAGCGGCCGGCGAGCTTTATCAGCTCATACGCGACGGCGACTATCACGGGAAGGATGAGGAGCTTGCAGCCGACGCGAAGCCAGAGATTCCCCCACTGAACGCGGAAAAGCGAGGTCACGATTATTGATATAAAGAGCACTAAAAACATGAAGGAGGTGCCGCAGCGCGGGTGGAAGCGGCGGTGCTTTTTGACGTTTTCTACGGTGAGCTCCTCGCCCGCCTCGTAGCAGGCGATGGTCTTATGCTCGGCACCGTGGTATTCGTAGGTGCGGCGGATGTCCTTTAAAAGCGAGGTCAGGGCGATGTAGGCGATGAATACCGCCATTTTTATGACCCCCTCGATGACGTTTTTCGCGATGTCGGGGAGCTCGACCACCTTGGAGATCGCCTTTGTAATGCTCGCGGGGACGAGGATAAAGAGGCCGAGGGCGATGGCAACCCCCAAGACGGAGGCTATCACCATGACTATCGACATGAGCTTGTCGCCCAATTTATCGGTCAGCCATTTTTCAAACTTCGAGGGCTCCTCCTCGATTCCCTGCATCGACTTGTCGGCCGATTTCGACAGGCACTTGTAGCCGTCGATAAGGGTCACGACGAAGTTTATCGGGCCGCGAAGAAAGGGGACCTTGCGGTACCACGGGGCGGGCTTTAAGTCCCACTGCTCAAGATCAATTTCGCCCGAGGGCAGGCGGACAGCCATCGCTTCGACCTCGGGGCCCTTCATCATTACGCCCTCCAAAAGCGCCTGGCCGCCTATCTGCGTTTTGAAGGTTGTCTTTTTTTCGACATTTTTCGACATATTATGCCTCCGTAAAATTATGACTTTGTGCGCTGCTCGGTGGGAAGGGTTATCACAACGGTGGTGCCCTTGTGCTCCTCGCTGCGGATAATAAGCTCCCCGCCGTGCATGGAAATTATTTCGTCCGCGACGGCAAGCCCGATGCCCGAGCCGCGCCGCGTTTGGTTTGCCTTGTAAAATTTTTGCTTTATCTTCGGAAGATCCTCGGCGGGGATCCCCACGCCGGTGTCCGAGATGGACACAACGACCCGGCCGTTTTGCTCGTAGGCCTCGATCGAGACCTTGCCGCCGGGGTTAGAGTATTTGACGGCGTTGTCGATTATGTTGATGAATACCTGCCTGAGCCGCGCGGGGTCGCCCCAGACGAATGGCAGCATTTCGGGCTCGAAGTATTCTATATCTATACCGAGCTCCTTCGCGCGCTCGGTGTAGATCAGAACCGCGTCGCCGAGCTCGGCCAGAATGTCGGTGGTCTGCTTGTTTAAGGTGAAGCGGCCGTCGCTTATGCGCGAAAAGTCTAAAAGCTCCTCGACCATGTCGGAGAGGCGCTGGGTCTCGCCCGAGATGACCCGCATTCCCTTTTTGACCGTTTCGGGGTCGTTTTCCATGACGCTCAGGGTCTCGCTCCAGCCCTTTATCGCGGTGAGGGGGGTGCGGAGCTCGTGGGAGACGGAGGAGATGAACTCGTTTTTCATCTTTTCGGTGCTCTCGAGGGTGCCGGCCATGTAGTTTATAGAGTCGCAGAGGTCTCCCAGCTCGTCGTCGGAGCGCTTTTCTATTCGCTCGGAGAAGTCGCCCTCGGCGTAGCTGCGGGCGATGTCGCTTATCTGGCGGACGGGGAGAACGATGGATTTGACGAAGTAAAGTCCCGAGGCGAGCATTAAAAGCACCATTACCGCGGCGACGGCGGTCACCGTGGCGGCGATGGCGCGGACCTGAGCGTCGACGGCGTCGAGGGAGGTCATTATCATCATGGCGGAATATTCGCGGCTGAGCCCCGGGAGGAGCTTGGTGTAGCGGAGGATATGCTCGCCGCTTTCGAGCTTAAGATCGGAAAAAACGCCGCCGTCGGGGGAATCCTCGGCCGCCCAGAAATCGCCGGTGGGGAGCCAGTCGGACGGCTGAAAGCCGGAGCTTGTTAAAGTCACCCCGCCCGCGTCGGAGAGGGCCATAAGCTCGAATTTGTCCTTTTCGGAGAACTGCTCGACGATGTTTCGGACCTCGGTGCGGTAGGCCGAGGCGGAGGTGAACCGCCCGAGGGCGGAGCTTATCGTCTCCATGCGGGAGGCAAGATACTGCTCGGCGGAGCTGTTATAGTAGTTTCGCGCGATGGTGAGAAGGAGTATCTCGGCAAGAATGAGCATTACGACCACGAGGCCGAGCGTGTTTACCGCCCAGCGCACCGTTATTGATCTTTTCAGCCCCATTTTGCGCATAGCTCTACCCTCTCCGTCAGTTTCCGCTCCACTTGTAGCCGTAGCCCCAGATGGTGGTTATGTAGCGCGGGTTCGAGGGCTCGTCCTCTATCTTCATGCGTATGCGGCGGATATTTACGTCGACTATCTTTTCGCCGTAGTAGCTGTCGCCCCAGATGAGGCGGAGTATGGTCGAGCGGTCGAGCGCGGTGTTCTGGTTTTTGAGAAAATATTCGATTATCTGATACTCGACCTGAGTAAGATCTATCGGGACGCCGTTTTTGCGAAGAGTTCTCGACTGGGTGTCGCACTCGAACGGCCCCGAGACGATGATACGGCCGCTCTGGGCCTTGCCGACGGTCATCGAGACGCGGCGGCATACGGCGTCGACCCGGGCGACCAGTTCCGTCACCGAAAAAGGCTTTGTGATATAGTCGTCGGCGCCCATCATTAAGGCGCTGACCTTGTCTATCTCCTGCGATTTCGCGGAGAGCATGATTATGCCTATCTTATCGCTTCGTTCGCGGATACGCTTGCAGACCTCGAAGCCGTCTATGCCGGGCATCATGATGTCCAGAAGCGCGGCGTCAAAGTCGCACCCGCCCGCCTCGAATGCCTTCAGAGCGTCCTCGCCGCAGGAGACGTCGGTGACGTCGTATCCCGAGCGCCGCAGGTTTAAAACAATAAATTCGCGTATCGAGGCTTCGTCCTCGCAGACTATGATCTTTCTCATGGCTTTCCTCCGTCACGGGATCACATAGAAATTGTCCCTTATTTCGTCCATCGTCAGGCTGAGCGGCATATCGGGGCCCGCCTCAGTCCTGACGTAGAATATTTTTCTGTCGTTTTCGTAAAGCACCTCGTAGCCCGCCTCCTCGTAGGCCGAGGGGCCGCCCGGCTCCTTCGAGGCAAAGCTCACTATCGGTTCGCCGCGCTGGCTCTCGGAAGATGGATCCAAGGCGTAGAAGGTGAGGGTTCCCGTTCCCTCCTCGCGGCCGACGGTGACGAGGTTTCGCCAGCGGTTCGGGATAGTTAAGATATATCCGTCGCGGATATTGGTGTAGGAGACCGATTTTATCTCGAACGCGCGGCCGTCGTCGGTCAGGCTTAACCAGCTCGTTAAAAATTCGCTCTCGCCCCAAGGGGTGTTCTCATAGCCCGTGAACGCCGTCAGATAGGGCGTTTCGACCCGGCCGTCGCCGTCATAGTCGAGGCTTAAATATCCTCCCGGGCGGAGAGTTTGGGAGGAGAGGCCGCCCATCGCGGTGGGGCAGGCAAGCTCGCCGTTTTCAAGGTAAATTATCTCGGTGAGAAGGCTGCCGGTGTCGGTCGTGATGTCGAGATAGAGGGCTGTGCGGCCACCTAACGAGCCGGTCACGAAGGAGGTTATATCGGCGGCGCTTTCCTCGATCTGGGAGCTGTAGGCGGTGTAGCTGCCGTCGTCAAGAGGCTTTAAAAGCTCTGTCTCTATCCCGAGGCCGGAGCGGCGGACTATCGCTATTTCGTCGCGGCCGCAGCCGTCCGAATCAAAGGTCTCCAGAACGCTGTAGGTGCCCTCGTAGATCGGTTCGAGCCTTCCCGAGGAGTAGCGGTAGAGGCGGACGGCGTTTTCCTCGTAGTCCTGCGCGGAATAGCCGACGACCATGTCGCCGCCCGAAAAGAGGACCTTTTCGACGGCAGTCCCCGCGCCCGCAAGCTCGAAGGTCGAGCGCCACTCTCCGCCGGGATCGCGGTCCAAAACGGCGATCTTTACGTTCTGATCGTCGACGGAATAAAAGGCAAGGGTCTCCTCCTCGCGGTCGCCGTCGATGTCATATAAAATGAATGCCGAGCGGTACTCTCCCCCGCGGGGATATTTCAGGGATATGCCCCTGCCGGCGCTTTCGATGAGCGCTTCGTATATGGCGCTCTGCTCATCGGCGACCTTGGGAGCCTTCAGAAGCTCGTCAAGAGTGAAGGTTATGCCCTGACAGCCGCTTAAAAGCAGCGCGCAGACAAGTATCACGGAAATTGCCGCTCTGCGCAAGAGCTCACCTCCGAAAAAACAGGATAAGGCAAAGTACGCCTTATCCCATTTTAGCACAAATATTCTTATTTTGCAAGAGCTTTGTATCAGCTTTTTGGAAATACCGAGTTTCAGCCCCTGTCCTCTAAGCGGGAGTAGGCCTTCGGCTTGCTGACGGCCTTGTAGGCGGGGCGGATTATCCGGCCGCCGGTGAGGCGCTCCTCGATCCTGTGGGCCGCCCAGCCGGCGATCCTTGCTGTCGCGAACATCGGCGTGCAGAGCTCGTCGTTGAAGCCGAGCATGCGGTAGCACATTCCCGAGTACATATCGACGTTGGCGCAGAGGGTCTTTTCCTTGCCGGTGACGGAGGCGAAGACGTCCTGGGCGTTGCGCTCGACCGACTCCAAAAGGGCTATTTCCTCCTCGTATTCGGTGCCGGCGGCGAGCTTTTTCGCCTCGCGCTTCAAAATTACCGCGCGGGGGTCGGAAAGGGTGTAGACCGCGTGGCCCATGCCGTAGAGCTTGCCGGAGCGGTCGCCCGCCTCTTTAAGAAGTATCTTTTTGAGCATGTCGCGGACCTCGCCCTCGTCGTGCCAGTTGCGGATATTGGCCTTGAGGTAGTCGAGCTGCTCCAAGATTTTCTGGTTCGCGCCGCCGTGCAGGGGGCCCTTTAACGCGCCGACCGCAGCGGAGTAGGCGGAGTAGGGGTCTGTTCCCGAAGAAGTAAGCACCCGGCAGGCGAAGGCGGAGTTGTTGCCGCCGCCGTGCTCGGCGTGGAGCATGAGCATCAGATCGAGCAGCTTTGCCTCCTCGAAGGTATATTTACGGTCGAACCGAAGAAGCGAAAGAAGGGTTTCGGCGGTGGATTCCTCGGGGCGGACCTGGTGCATATAGAGGGTCTGGGAGTCGTAAAAACGGCGTTTTGCCTGATACGCCGAGGCGACTATCACCGGGAGCTTCGCGATTATCGAGATCGCGGTCATAAGCTCTTCCTCGGGGCTTTTGGCCTCGGGGGCGTCGTCGTAGGAATAAAGCGCCAGAATGGAGCGGGAAATTTTGTTCATTATATTTCTCGACGGGGCCTTGAGGATCATATCCTCGAAAAAGCCGTCGGGAAGCTCGCGGTTGGTGGCAAGGGCATAATCGAACGCGCGAAGGGCGTTTTTGGTCGGCAGATTGCCCATCAGAAGGAGGTAGACGACCTCCTCGAAGCCGAAGCGGTCCTCGGTCTCGATGGCTGAGACGATGTCGGCGATGTTGTAACCGCGGTAGTAAAGCTCGCCGTCGATGTTTTGCTTCTCGCCCTCGTTCATGACGTAGCCGTGGACGTTGCAGATGTTCGTGATACCCGCCACGACGCCGGTGCCGTCGGCGTTCCGAAGGCCGCGCTTTACGTCGTACCGGGAGTAATATTTAGGGTCGATGACGTTGTGCTGTTCGATCTTTTCGATGAGTATCCGTTTCGTGTTCTCTTCAAGCTTCAGCTTCATGCGCGTTCATCCTTTCGGGGTAGTAAAGACTATTTTAACACAGCGCGGGGGTTTTGTCAAGCAATTTGCATAAATTGAAGGGCGATTATTCATTTTTTGTCGGGAACGGCAAAAAAGTGGGAGAAACGGGGAGGGAATTTGCAGGATTTATGTGGGGGAATGCAGGGGGGAGACACGCTTGAGGGGGGAAGGCGGGGAGGGTGGGACGGAGCAGGTTGGGGAGGGCGAAGGCCCGAGGCGCCCACGGAGTGGGCGCCAGACCGGGAGGCTCCGCCTCCCGGCCGCGCGGGACAGGGTCCCGCGCAGGGGCTTCGCCCACCGCTTAGGCAAGAGCCCCCTCCCGGCGGGAGGGGGCTGCCGTAGGGCTATGATTTTGCTCAAAGCTCGCTGAGGGTGGGGCTTAAAATAGAATGAGCGAAGCGAATACCTTATGGTGCTCCCCGAGAGAGCTGCTTGATTTTTCGGTTTCCCCTCAAAGTCCGACGAGTCCCCTCCCCATCGGGGAGGGGCAGGGGTGGGGGCTCGTAATAGCATAAGTGAGCTCGCGAGCGAATACCTTTTGCCAGCAAGGTGGGGCAAAAACGAAATTCAGCAAGGCGCAGGGGGTGAGGGCGAAGCCCTAAGCACGCTGCCGCGTGCTTCCCGCCGTAGCAGAATTTCCAAGGCTTTGCAAAATGTCGAATTTCCTGCCTTTTAAATAGACCGTTCTAACCTCTCCGACGGCGGACAAAGCCCATTTCATGGGCTTTGGGGCTTCGCCCCGGTCAGTGCCTCTCCCAAAGTTTCGCAAAATCGCTCGCCTTGTGCCCCTACTTACATGTGCAAGCCCGCACTTTTCTGCGTTAGAGGTACAAAGTGCAGACTCAGCGTGGCGAAGCCCCGGGCGCCCACTCCGTGGGTGCCAAAGGCCGCGCTTCGCGCGGCCTTTACGGCGGCAGCTCCGCTGCCGCCTCGGGGCTTCGCCCCACCCTTGCACACGCCCCCTCCTTTCTCCTTGCACTCACCCTGCTGCAGCGTTTGCCTCGCTCATCGCTCGCCAAATTCGGATTGCACCCCCACCCTTGTGCGCCACCGTTTACTTCTGCTGTAGCCCCGGCTTTTCTTTGCCTCTCTCCCCGCTCGGCAAATTAGGATCGTATCCCCACCCCTGAGCCCAACCGTTTATTTCTGATGTAACCCTGCCTTCTCTTTGCCTCGCTCATCGCTCGGCAAATAGGGGACCCCCGGCGAGGGTCCCCTACGCGAAAACAGTCCACCGGACTGTTTGGCCTACCCTCCTGCGATATTTTGGAAAAGGGGATTTCGCGCTCTGCGGAGCGCGACGAGGGCTTCTCGCCCTCGACCTCGCGGCCTTTTGAGGAAAGGCCGGCGAAACCTTTTTAGTTTGTCTCCCCGCAACGCTCGCTGTTGCCCGCCTCTGACCTCTGCCTGTCTGACTTCTGTCTTCCGGCTTGACTTTTCCCCTCAATCGTGCTAAAATATCTTCAATAACTTCCGAAAGGAGCGCTAATTATGAGATCCACACTTTTAATTCTTGCCGCGGGGCTGGGCTCGCGGTTCGGCGGAGACAAGCAGATCTCCCACGTCGGGCCGAACGGTGAATTTCTGATGGAATATTCCATTCACGACGCCCTCAAGGCCGGCTTCGACAAGGTCGTCTTCGTCCTTAAGGAGGAGATGGTCGACACCGTCAGGCGCGAGGTCGGCGACAAAATAAACGGCCGCGCAGAGGTCTGCTACGCCGTTCAGGACTTCTCGAAGGTCCCCGCGTGGTACAACGTCCCGCCCGAGCGGACAAAGCCCTTCGGCACCACCCACGCCGTTTTATGCGCGAAGGAGTTTCTCACCGAGCCGTTCGTGACCGTCAACGCCGACGACTACTACGGCGCCGAGTGCTTTAAGCTCATGCGCGAGATGCTCCCGAAGCTCGACCGCATGACCGGCGCGATGGTCCCCTATATCCTCAAAAACACCGTTTCCGAAAACGGCGGAGTCACCCGCGGCGTCTGCAAGATCCGTGACGGCGAGCTCTTAAGCGTCAACGAGACCGGCGGCATTATCCCCCGCGACGGAAAGATCGTGAGCGACCAGGGTGAGGTCGACCCCGAGGCTGAAGTCTCGATGAACTTCTGGGGATTCTCTCACGAGACCCTGCCCGCCATGGAGACCTATTTCGAGGATTTCCTGAAGGTCAACCAGAATATCAAGGGCGAGTGCCTGCTGCCCTCTATGGTAAACGACATGCTCCGCGAGGGGTACAAGGTTTTGGCGAAGCCCTCGCCCGACCGGTGGTTCGGCATCACCTATAAGGAGGATAAGCCGGACACCGAGAAGGAGCTCCTGTCGCTTCACAAAAAGGGAATGTATCCCGAAAAGGTGCTGTAAATCGGCAAACAGGCATAAAAATACCCCCGGTCATTGATCGGGGGTTAATTTTTACTGCGCCTTTTTGTAGTAGAGGTCGACCACAAGGTCCATGACCTCGTTTGTGCCGATGTAGCGCGCCTTGGTGCCGTTCTTGTCGGGTCCCCACTCGCCGTCGAGGCGGTAGAAGCCCTTGAAGTCATAGTCGTAAAGCGCGGTTATCCACTTTGTGACGTCTGCGCGGCCCATGTCGGTGCGGAGGGTCGACATCGTGTTGTCGTACACGTCGACCAGCTCTCTTGCCGAGAGGGTCTTGCACTTTTCGATGAACGCGTTGCAGAAGGCCATCTGACGGGACATTCTGTACTCGTTGGTGTTGCCGTCGTGCATCGCCATTCTCGCGCGGACGAAGGTCTCGGCGTGCTTGCCCTTAAGGGTCACCGTCGTACCCTTGACGAGGGTGCTGTCGACCCCGGTGAAGTCGTCCTCGATAAGGACCGGCACTCCTCCGACGGCGTCGGCAAGCTTCGTGATGATGGTCGTGGGCGCGGCAATGTAGCCCAAAAACGGCAGCGTTTCGGCGAAGATGAAGTCGAGAGACTGCATCGCGAGCCGTCCGCTCACCCTCGAACCGTCGCCGTAGGCGTAGCTTAAGCAGATCTGCTCCTCGACAAAGCCGTAGCTCTCGCCCGACTTGGAGAAGTTCTCGACCATCGAGCAAAGGTCGCGGTTGACGGTTATGAACCAGTATTCCTTCTTGGCGAGGTCCATCGAAAGGACCATCATGACATCGCACTGACCGCCGGTGCGGTAGTCGGTGTGGGTGCCGAGGGACGTCTTGTCGATGCCGAGAAGCACTATGTTCTTGATGTTGTTGTTGTATCCGGTCGCCGAGTAGTTGCCCTTGACCTCTTCAAGGATCTCCTTGACCTCCTCGATGTCATAGCTTAACGTCTCGGGGGGAGCGCCGGTGTCCTCCTTCATCGTGACCGCTTCGGGGTCGACGAATACGGGATCCGGCTCGGTCTCGGGAACGGGCTCGGGCTCGGACGGCTCGGTAGCCTCGGGCGCGGGGGTCTCGGAACCCTCCGGCAAAGGCTCTGTCGAAGCGGGAGCGGTCTCGGGCGCTTGATCGGGAGTAGTCTCCTCGGGGAGCGTCTCCGGCTCGGTCGCTTCGGTATCTTCGGTGAGCGCAGGCTCGTCCGTTACGACGGGCGCGGTGGTATATTTCGGCGTGTCGTCGCGGTCGTTGGCGTTTTTCTTCGGCGAACGGTCGACGAGGGCAGAGATCACCAGCACGCCGACGAGCACCGCCGCCAAAACCGCCGCGACCACCAAAATATCGCGCTTACGGAACATCTGTGGAGTTTTGGACATTCAAAACACCTGCCTTATGCGCTTAGTAGCGGTATTCCGAGTTGTACTTGTAGTACTTGGAATATTTGTACTTTCCGCCGTAGCGGGAGCTCTCGCTGCCGACCTTGTTCAGTACGCACCCTAAAACGTTCGCGCCGACGCGAAGGAGCTGGTTCTTGGCCTCGTTGACCTGGCGGTAGTCGACCTCGTTTGCCGAAACGACGATTATCGCGCCGTTGCAGTTTTTGGAGATGATGGCGGCGTCGATGACCCGTCCGAGAGGCGGGGTATCAATGATGATGAAGTCGAACGCCTTCTTGAGCACGTCGAGCATGGCGGTGAAGATCTTCCCCGAGAAGAGCGGGGTGGGGTTCAGAACATAGTTTCCGACCGGGAGGACGTAGGCGTTGGGTATATTTGTCTTATACACGGCGTCGTTGATCTCGCCCTTGCCGGAGAGCACGTCCGCGAGACCGACAAGAGCAAGTCCGTCGTCCGAGGTCGCGCCGTATCTCGCCGCGAATACCGATTTACGGAGGTCCGCGTCGATAAGAAGGGTCTTCATGCCGGCGTTGGCGTAGTTTCTCATCATCTCGAAGGAGATGAGCGACTTACCGGCGTTTTCGTCGACCGAGGTGATCGCGATGAGCTTTACGCCCTCGCCCGAGTAGGAGACGTTCGTCCTTAAAACGTTCATCGCCTCGCTCATTTCATAGCTGGGGTCCTTGATATCCTTAATGGTTATGCTTCTCATTTGCGCTCACCTCCGTCGGATTTCTTCGCGTTTTTGGCCTTTACCTCCGAAGCGGACTTGGAGCCGTAGCCATAGCCGTAGCCGTAACCGTAGCCGTAGCCCTTGCGCTTCTTGCCGCCCTCGTAGTAGACCTTGGTAAGGGTAACCATGCCGCAGCGCTGCTCGATATCCTCGGCGGTCTTGACGGTGGTATCCATGACGGCGATGAAGATTATTACGCCCGCCGCGAGGACAGCGCCCAGAACAAAGGCGATGACAACGGTCTTCGTGAGGCTCGGGAAGCTCGGCTTCTCGGCGGCGATGGCGGTATCGTAGATGTTCGGCACCGAAACGTCCATGATTATGGACAGCTGATCGACGGCGTAGGTCGCGAGGTTATTTGCGATATCTCTCGCGAGGACGGGGTCGGGGTCGGTGACGGTGATCTTTATGATGTGGGTGTCGGTCGGGTTCACGACCTCGACGTTCTCGTAGAGCTCCTCATAACGGTACTCGAGCTGCATCGACTCAATCATGTGCTCCAAGATAGAGCGGGACTTGATGATGTCGACATAGTCGGGCGCGATGGATTTCGAGACGTTCAAAAGGCTCGACATATCGCCGATGAGGGAGCTGTCGGTCGAGACCAGATAAATTGAGGTCGTCGACTCGTAGAGCGGAGTGAGAAAGAACTGGCAGACGATACCCGCGATAAGAGCGAACAGAAGCGCTGACGCGGCTATAACCAGGATATGTCTGCGGAGTGCGTTAAAGAGCAGAAGAAGGTCTATTTCCTGGGTCTCCTCCTGGGCTCCCGCCGCGACGGTGTTCTTCATTAAAACGCCGTCCTGCTGGTTAAGATTTTCGTTCATAAATACCTCAAAATTAGCACTTATTGAAATCAGCAAACCATAGGCTTGCTGATTTCATTGGTTTGTTTTGTTTTAGTTCAGTTATTATCTCTTCTTGGAGACAACGGCAGCAGCCGCAGCAACGAGCATCGGAACGACCGCAAGGGCGATACCGGTGGTCGGGTTGTTGTCCTCGGCAGGAGCGGGAGCAGCAGTCTCGGTCTCGTCGGCAGGAGCGTCTACTTCCTCGCCCTCGGTCTCGTTGGAGCCGCCCTCGGCAGGAGTATTGACGGTAGCGGAATCCCAGCTGGAGACGATGGCTACATAGTGGTAGGAGTTAAGAACGCCGGCAGGAGCGGAGATGATAGCGCGGTTGCCGTTGACGGTGAGGGTGACATCCGGGAGGACTTCCCACTCGTCGCGAACGATAACGATGCTGTCAGCAGTCGCACCGGGAGCGTATACGTCGATGTTGACGATCTCGTCAGCGCTGACGGCGGAGGTGATATTGATGTAGTACATAGCAATAACACCGGCGGACTTTACTTCGTCATAAACGGCACCGGAAGAAACGGCGTCGACGGAAGCGGTCAGCGGAGCACCGGAAGCGGTCTTAGCGGAGTGAGTGTAAGCCGAGTTGAGGCTTCCGCCGGAAGCGGAAGGTGCACCTGCACCGGGGTTGATAGTCGGAGACTTAGGAACCGACGGGCTCGAAGCGAACGCAGTCACGCTAAGAGAAAGGACCAGGCAAACTGCCAGAACGACTGAAAGAATTTTCTTCATGAGTAATTCCCCACTTTCATTTACGTTTTTGAAATTCTTCGGAACATTTTACGGCGTTCCGTACCGTTAATTCATTTCGCACGGCCAAACCATGCCCCGAAGTGAATCCACGCTTATAATACACCAAACCCCCTGCGATTGTCAAGCCTTTGAAGCAAATTTTCGCGAAATTCGTCATACTTGCCAAAATATAAGCGGCATTTTAAGGTGAAATGTTCAAAATGCCCATCGGCCTGTGTATGAATAGGGCGTGGGCCGCGTGCTCGCCGAAATGCTCGCATACATAGGCGTAGCACTCGGAGATCGGCGGGTCGCCGCGGGTGCGGTTGTGGCGGTCGTCCGAGATGACGTCGATCGCGCCCTGCTCGACGAGGCGGGAGATCAGCTTTCTGCGGCTCGACTCGAACGCGGCGGTGTTTATCTGGAGCTTTACGCCGAGGCTTTTGAGCTCGTAGATGTCGTCGATATCGTCAAGCTTGTCGTATCTTTCGATATGCGCGAAGAGAGGCGTGTAGCCCTGGCCTATCAGGCCGACGGTATAGCGGCGCATCTCGTCGTAGCTCGTCGACGGGTGAAACTCGGTCAAAACCGTCCGAGAATCGCCCAGAGGCTTGCAGGAGCCGTCGCGAAGGCGGTCCAAGGTGTCGGGGCGCATGAAGACCTCGTTTCCCAAAAACAGTCGCATATCGGCGTAATTCGTCGCCACGTAGCTCTTTGCAAGCTCAAAGGCGCTGCGTATGCCTTCGGGGTCGGGCTCGAAAAGCGCGGGGTTATAGTGCGGCGTGAAGCAAAGATAGCGCACGCCGAAGGAGTATTCGGTCTTGATGAGCTCGTACATCTGCTCCTCGGTCTTGGCGCCGTCGTCGACGCCGAAAAGGATGTGGCAGTGCAGGTTGCACAGCCCCGCGGGGACTTCGGGCGGCTCGGCAGACGCGTTTTTCCTTTTTCCGAACAGCATTTTTATTCCCCCTTTCTATTATGCTTTGGATAATGGATATAATACCACAAACGGAATAAAAAATCAAGTAGAAAACAAAGGACAGAAGTCAGAAAACAGAATTTCAAGGCGTCGCCTGCGGCGACGGATCTTAAATTGTGCGGGCTGCATACACTATTATAATATAAAGGAGCATATCTCCCCCGCGCTCCTTGCTATCCCCGCCGCGCCGGCTTGTTCGAGCTCCTCCCTGCTGCCGTAGCCGTAGGTCACGCCGAGGCAGACAAGGCCGTTTTGCTTGGCCCCGAAAACGTCATAGTCGCGGTCGCCGACCATGACCGCCTCTTCGGGATCCCCGACCCCGAGAGCTTCGAGGGTCGCGGCGACGACCTCTGCCTTGGTCATGTCCTCGCCGTCGAGGGGAATGCCCTTTATCACCTCGAAAAAGCCGTCGAGGCCGAAATGCTCAAGAATTTTTTTCGAGAAAACCTCAGGCTTCGAGGTCGCGACGGCAAGGCGCTTTCCCGCGCTCCGAAGGCGCTTAAGGCACTCCTCGACCCCGGGATAGACCGCGTTTTCAAACATTCCCCGCTCGGTGAAATATTCGCGGTAGACGTCGACCGCCTCCCGAGCCTTATCCTCCGAAAAGCCGGCGTATTTCATGAAGGATTCGATGAGCGGCGGGCCGACAAAGCGGCGAAGCTCGCCGTCGGGAGGGATCTTCAGCCCGTAGCGGCGGTAGGTGTATTTTACCGAGTTAAGTATTCCCGGCGCGCTCTCGGTGAGCGTTCCGTCGAGATCAAAAAGTACGAATTTATACATAGCCTGCGTCTTCACCTCTGATTTCTGACTTCTGACCTCTGAAATCTTAGCTTTTGGCGTCGTACCAGCTCTCGCCGGCGTTCACCTCGGCCGTGAGGGGGACCGCCATCTTCACGGCGCTCTGCATCTCCTCCGAAAGGGCCTTGGCGGCGGCTTCGCGGCACTCCTGCGATGCCTCGACTATGAGCTCGTCGTGCACCTGCAAAATCAGCTTCGCGTCGAGGTTTTCCTCCTTAAGGCGGCGGTAGACCCTTATCATCGCGATCTTTATGATGTCGGCTGCGGTGCCCTGAATGGGGGCGTTCATCGCGGCGCGCCTGCCGAAGGCCTTTAAATTGCGGTTCGACGCCTTGAGCTCGGGGATATATCTCCTTCGGCCGAAAAGGGTGGTGACGTAGCCGTCCCGCTCGGCGCCTTCGACAGTTTTTTGCATGAACTCGTCAATGCCGGGGTATGTCCCGAGGTAGTTTTTGATGTATCGGTCCGCCTCGGCGACCGAGCAGTTGATGTCCTTCGAGAGGCTGAACGCCCCGATGCCGTAGATTATCCCGAAGTTTACCGCCTTTGCCGCGCGGCGCATATTCGGGTCGACGAACTCCTCGGGAAGGCCGAAAACCTGTGAGGCGGTGCGGGTGTGGATATCCGCGCCGGACAGAAACGCCTCCTGCATATTTTTGTCGCCGCTCATCGAGCTCAAAACGCGCAGCTCTATCTGGCTGTAGTCGGCGTCGAGGAGGATCTTCCCCTCTTCCGCAACGAAGAATTTTCTCATGTTGCGGCCGAGCTCCTTTCTCACCGGGATATTCTGCATATTCGGGTTCGAGGAGGATATCCGCCCCGTCCTCGTCTCGGTCTGGCGGAATTCCGAGCGCACGCGGCCGTCGGGGCAGACCTCGGACAGAAGCCCGTCGACATAGGTCGAAAGAAGCTTCGTGAGAGTGCGGTAATCGAGGATATCCTGCGCGATGGGGTGAATGTTCACGAGCTCATCCATCACCTCCGCCGAGGTCGAATAGCCCCGGTGGTTCTTTTTGCCCCTCGGCAGGCCCATTTCGTCGAAGAGCACCTTACCGAGCTGCTTCGGGGAGCTTATGTTGAACTCGTGCCCCGCCTGTGCGTAGATTTTCTGCTCCAGCTCGCGAATGTCCGCTTTTAATCCCTCGCCGAAGGAGCGTATGCCGTCCGAATCGACCTTTACGCCCAAGACCTCCATCGAGGCAAGGACCTCGCAGAGAGGCTGCTCGATGTCGTATAAAAGTGAGCTCATGCCGGTTTTTTCGACGCCGTCCGAAAGCGCCTCGGCAAGGCGGGGCAGGGCGCTGATGTCGGGATTTGCGCCGTCTTTGTTATACGAAACGTTATTAAACGCGCATAAATTACTTACAGTATAGTCTGTGGCCTGAGAATTCAGGAGATACCCCGCGAGGTCGCAGATAAATTTCAGCCCCTTAAGCTCGCGGCCGTTCTCAAAGCAGAGCTTGTATGCGCCCTTGGCAGAAAAGGCGGTCTTTTCGCAGTCGGCGCAAAGATAGTCTAAAATCAGCTCGGCGTCGGAGGTCCTGTAGGCCTTCCCGCCCGAGGCGATCTGCAGCCCGCCGTCCTCCAAAATAAAGAAGGAGGGGGCGCGCTTTATTTCGGAAAGAGCCTCGTCGGTGAGGGGGGCTTCCTCCAGATCGACCGCGGGGGCGGCGGCCTCGGAGGGAAGGTCGGCGGCGCGATCGAGCCCCAATCGGTCGAGGAGCTTGAAGCACTCGAGCTCGGTGAGCATTTTCGAGAGCGCCTCGCGGTCGGGCTCGCCGATCTTATATTCGTTAATGTCCTGCGGCACGGGGGCGTCGCGGACGATGGTCGCCAGCCATTTCGACTCGTAGGCGGAGTCTCGGCCGTTTTCGAGCTTCGACCTCACCCCCGGCGAGACCTTGAGCGCCGAAAGGTCGCCGTAAATGTTATCGAGAGAGCCGTACTCGCGGATAAGAGACAGCGCGGTCTTTTCGCCTATGCCGGGAACGCCCTTTATGTTGTCCGAGCTGTCGCCCATAAGCGCCTTTATGTCGGTGAGGCGGGGAGGCTCGACCCCGTAATTTTCCAAAAACAGGGCGCGGTCGTAGTTTACCGTCTCGCGCATCGAGGAAAACCTTACCGTAACGCCGTCCGAGATGAGCTGCAATATATCGCGGTCGCCCGAGAGGAGGTAAGCCTCGCCGCCCGCATCTTTAAAGAGCTTTGAGACAGAGCCCAGAATGTCGTCGGCCTCGAAGCCGGGGAGCCCGATCACCCTTACGCCGAGGGCGGAAAGAATCTCCTTGACCTTCGGGAGCTGCTGTGCGAGCTCGTCGGGCATTCCGTGGCGGGTGGCCTTATAGTAGTCGCACTTTAAATGGCGGAAGGTCTTTTCCTTCATGTCAAAGGCCACGGCGGCGAAATCGGGGGACAAAAGCTCGGTCTCGCGGAGGTAGATGTTCATGAAGCCGGTGATTGCGTTCGTCGGGAAGCCCTTCGAGCTGTTAAGCACCTTTATCCCGTAAAACGCGCGGTTGAGTATCGAGTTGCCGTCGACGATCAGTATTCTCATCTCAAAATTCTCCTTTCGTTGCTATAAGTAGTATAACACATTCCGCCGCTCTTGAAAAGGGGCAGAAAAAATTTTTTCCGAAAAAAAGCCCGCCGCAGGCGGGAACCTGCGGCGGAAGGGTGGAAATGAGAGTGAAGAAGTCATAAATTTATTCTGCAAGTTGCATTATATCACAATTTTCTTCACTTGTCAAGGCCCTGTAAAAAATTTTTTCAGACTTTGGCTTTGCGCTTTTTGGCGTAGTCTATCACCCGGACGATAACCGTGCTGAAGATGAGGTTTATCGGGGTCTCGACGACGAAGTTGAGGCCGGTCATGCCGAACATCATGTAGACGGCGAGGTTTTCGGCCCCCGCGCCCGCGGCCCAGGTCTTTACGGTGTCAAGGAAGAACACCGCGCAGCCGAGAATGAATATCGCCTTGTTGACGAGCTGGCATGCGAGGGCGGCCAAAACGGTCGCGACCCAGACGTTTTTCTTCTCCAAAAGCTTATAGACGCCGGCTGCCGCGACGCCCGCGAGCATGCCCTTGAGCATTACGGTTATGACGGTCCCGGGGATATTTATCGCCAGGAACGTCGCCGCGTCGGTGATGAGAACGACAACGCCGAAGACGAAGCCGAGCCACGCGCCGGCCTTCCAGCCGTAGAGCGCCGCGCCGACGACTATCGGGACCAGAACGAGGGTAATGCTGAACGGGCCGAGGCGGATGCCTATCGCCATCGACTGCAAAACGATGACTATCGCAGTCAGGATGCCCATCATGGTCATTGTCGTGATTTTTTCGTGTGAGTTTGACATAGTTTCTCCTCCAGTGCGGCATGGTATCGACGGCGGGGGCGGACAGGTTTATACATTTTTTCGCATAATAATTTTGCCGAAAAAAGAGTGAGCGAATCCCGGCAAAAGGTCCGCGGGCCCCGCGCTATCAGCCGTCGGAAAATGATTATAATACAATACAGCGAAAGTTTCAAGCCCCCTTCGGCAATTTCGTAGCCATACACAATTTTTCAACAAAGCGTGGGAGGGTTTGTGTGGTTTTTATAGGGGTTTATGCAATAGAATGAATAAATATACATGGGGAGGAGTGGTAATGGGTGGGGGTGAGGCTGATGCTCGGGTGGGGCGAAGCCCCGAGGCGCCCACGGAGTGGGCGCCGACTGCGCACGAAGTGAGCAGGGCGGCAGTGGAACTGCCGACGGGGCTTCGCCACGCGGGCTCTATGATTTGTGACTATGGCGCAGTAAAGTGAAGAGCTGTACGTGAAAGTAGGGGCGGGGATGCTGCGTTCATTTGAAAGGGTGTGGAGAGGCACCTCGGGGCGAAGCCCCATGCGCGGAGTGGGCGGCAGGGACTTCGCTACGCGGGGGCTGCACTTTTGGTGCGGTGAGGCAGTGGGCGAAGCCCGTGTGCGCCTGCGTAGCAGGCGCACCGCCCTCCGAGCTTGCTCGGAGGGCATGGCGGCAGCCCCGCTGCCGCCCGGGCTTCGCCCGCACGCGCATACAAAGTTCCCCCTCCCACCGGGAGGGGGCTAACGCTAATTTGGAGGTCTGCTCAAACCTTGCTGGGGGAGGGCGCTTAAAATAGCATGAGCGAGCTCGCGAGCGAATACCTTATAGCAGCCCATGCGGGGTCTGCTCAAGCGTATGGGGGTTACAGAAAGTTCAGCGCACGGCTTGAACCGCTAAGGTACTGCTGACCCGCATGGGCGAAGCCCTTAGCGCGTTTTCAACGCGCTACCCGCCGTTGCACAGTTTTCAGAATTTTGCTGCATGTCGAATTTTCCACCCTTTAAAAGGTCTGCACAAATCTTTTCTACGGCGGACAACATTCGCTTCGCGAATGTTGGGGCTTCGCCCCGGTCCCCCCCCGCCAAATAACCCCTCCCCCAAAAAACACTTGCAATTTTTGAGCATTTGTGGTATAATACAAGGGAATATTGAAAATCGCGGGAAATTCGCCGTAGTTAGGAGGCGGCGGGCTTCTTTTGCGGGAAAGGTAAAAATCATGTTGCATGAAAAATCCTGCGGCGCGATCGTCTACCGCAAGTTTCACGGCAACACCGAGATCCTTCTCATAAAACACATAAACAGCGGTCACTGGTCCTTCCCCAAGGGCCACGTCGAGCCCGGTGAGACCGAGGTCGAGACCGCAAAACGGGAGATCATGGAGGAAACCGGCATCGACGTCATCATCGACCCGAGCTTCCGCGAGACCGTCTCGTATTCGCCCAAACGCGGCACCCAAAAGGTCGTCGTATACTTTTTGGCGAAGGCGAAAAATTCCGATTATGTGGCTCAGGAGGACGAGATCGCCGAGATCCGGTGGATCGAGATCGGCCGGGCAGGCACGGTGCTGACCTACGAAAACGACAAGAGCATAGTGAGCAAAGCGCGGACCGTCCTTTCGGTGCGAAAGCAGAGCTGACCAAACCGAAGCGCGTGCGGACGACAGAGCGGATCAAAAGCAGGCAGACAAAAAACAAAGGCAGTCCCGCAAGGCGGCTGTCTTTTTTCGTGAGGAGGCGTAAGGCGCGCAGCCGGGTCAAAAAAGTTTGAAAAACCCCTTGACAAACGGCGCTTGCTTTGTTATAATATTTAGGCTATCGAACCATTAGCTCAGTTGGCAGAGCATTTGACTTTTAATCAAAGGGTCTGGAGTTCGAATCTCCAATGGTTCACCACGCCGCCGCAAGTAAGCTTGCGGCGGTTTTGTTTTTGAGTGAAGCTGCTTTTTGTGTGGGGGTGGATAGTGAAGAGGTGTGCGTATAAGTAGGCTTCGGGCGAGGAGTTTAAGGGGCTATTTCACGGAGGGGAGAGGGATGGGAGTTGCGACGAAGGGCGAAACCCGAGTGCGCACTGCCCGCCGCGCGAGCGCGGCGGGTGCGGCGGCAGCGAAGCTGCCGCCCGGGCTTCGCCACGCAGGATCAGCACTTTTGGAGCGTGGAGCCAGGAATGGCGGCGAGAGTAAGTAGGGGCAGGAAAGCTGTGTTCATCTGCAAAGGTTGTGGAGAGGCGCTGAACGGGGCGAAGCCCCAAAGCCCATGAAATGGGCTTTGTCCGCCGCTCCTAAGTTCTTCAGAGACCTGTTAAAAGGTAGTAATTTCGACATTTTGCAAATTCACAAATTTGACGAACGGCGGGAAGCACGTCGGAGACGTGCTTAGGGCTTCGCCCCCGCCTCCTGCGCCTTGCAAAATTTCGCGATAAACCCACATGGGTTGCCATAAGGTATTCGCTTCGCTCATGCTATCTTTAGCCCCCTCCCCCTTCCCCTCCCCGATGGGGAGGGGGTAGTCCATCGCACTTTGGAGCAAAAATTGTAAGGGGTGAGCAGAACATGGGCAAACTGTAAAACGTATTCACTCGCACGCTCTCTCATGCTATTTTCAGCCCCACCCCCTCTAAGCTTGTGCCGAATTATGACTATGAGAAATCCCCTCCCGGTGGGAGGGGGCACTTTGTAATGCATGCGCGGGTAGGCGAAGTCCCGAGGCGGCTCCGCTGCCGCCGTGCCCGCCGAGCAAGCTCTGCGGGCGGGTGCGCACTCCGTGTGCACCCCGGGACTTCGCCACCGGCCGCGAGCAGACCCCCCGTTGCGAAGCCCTTGCGCGGGACCCTGTCCCGCGCGGCCGGGAGGCTGCGCCTCCCGGCCTGACGGACACTCCGTGTCCGTCAGGGGCTTTGCCCCTCCAATCATCACCTTTCGCAAAGTTTCGCGAAAACGCCCGCTTTCCTGACTCTGCTTGCACGTGCAGACTCGCACTTTTTTTCGTTACCGCAGCAAAGCGCCCCTCCCCCGCTTAAACAACCCTCCCCCAAGCCCCGCCGTTTTCGGCCACATAACTCCCTCCCCCTAATCGCAACGCAAAATCCCCCGCCCAATCAGGCGAGGGATTATACTATAAGTATAAATTTTACGTTCTGCTTTTTGCTTACTCCGCTTCGGCCAATTTGTCTAATTTTCCCTTTTTTCGCCTTGCGCGTCGCCGTCAGAACTCAATGATCGCCTTCAGCGCGTCCTTGGGCCGGTAATTTTCGTCAAAGAGGAGGGGGTAGTTGCGGCGGTGCTCCTCGTTCTTGAAGCCGTTCAGCCAGCTGTGGCGGTCCGAGACTCCCCAGACCGTGACGTTCTCGATGACCCCCTTGAACTCGCGGAAAATGCCGAAAATACGGCGATATGTCTCTGTGACCTTGTTCTGAAGATCCTCGGGAGGCAACGCTGTCGGGTTCTTCCAGTCGATACAGTTGACGTCGAGTTCGGTGATGTGAAGCTTTAAACCGGTGTCGGCGTACATCCCGAGGGAGCGTTTGATCTCCTCAAAATCCTTATCGCCCATTAACGCGTTAATGTGGCATTGGCAGCCGATGACGTCCACCAAATTGCGCTCCTTGAGCCTCCCGACGAGCTTTAAAATGCTCTCGCGCTTCTGCGGATTATACTCATTGTAATCGTTGCAGCAGAGCTCGGCGTCGGGGAAATACTGCCTCGCGAGCGCGTAGATGTCGAGCAGATAGTCGTCGCCCAGCTTCTCCTTAAAGACGGTCTGGCGCAGGTATCCGCCGTGGTCGTCGACCGCCTCGTTCACGACGTCCCAGCAGTAGCAATCGGGGAAGTGCTGCGACACCAAATTAAAGTGCGAAAGCGTGTTTTTCCTGATCTCCTCGGCGGTGAGCTGCTCGAAGATCCCCCACGGATAGCTCG
This sequence comes from uncultured Clostridia bacterium, assembly GCA_947624745.1. Lineage (GTDB taxonomy): Bacteria > Bacillota > Clostridia > Oscillospirales > Ruminococcaceae > Faeciplasma. The sequence goes on from CANQLR010000001.1 coordinate 67,864, forward strand.
CGTGCCACATCAAATTGTGTCCGCGGACGGCGATTCCGTGCTCCTTCGCGAAGCGGTAGATCTTGTCGGCGGGCGCGAAATCGGTCTCGAGCGACGGGTCGACGAACCTTTCGCGGCGGGTGATGACCGGCGGATCGGGCTTCTCGCCACGGCGCATTTTGCGGAAATCCGGGCGGGGGTAGTCGTGCGGGTGGATCGAATTGTACTTCATTTCGTTTTCGCATGTCACAGTGTTGAAGTGTTCTGCGACGGTGCTTGCGGCCTCGTCGAGCCAGTGGGCAGAGACTGCCGCGCCGACGGTGAAATAGTTTTTGTAGGCTTCCTTAAGTGTTTGCATGGCTGCTCACTTCCTTTTAGATGATAGAGGGTTAGAGTGTTAGAGGATAGATTTTGGGTGGTGGACGTGACGGTTTGAGTGGATATGTATGTGGTTGAGTGTGGTGCGCAAGCCGGGTAATAATGGGGCTGACTTCTGATTTCTGAATTCTGCGGGTCTGACGGGGGCGAAGCCCCAACGCTCGCGAAGCGAGTATTGTCCGCCGCGTGGGAGTATACGGGAGTGCGAATTTAAAGCTTTTTGGGTAGAGTTTGAGCGAAGTTTTTAACTTTGTGCAGGCGGCGGGACGCGCGCCGGAGGCGCGCGTAGGGCTTCGCCACGTGTAGTGCCTCTCCCCCGCCCCGGTTTTTAGGCCGGCCTTTGCGGCTCTGTCCGGCGGGCGACGGACTTTGGTGCGTTGAGGGAAGTTGGGTGGGTGCCGCGGGCGAAGCCTCGCGGCGGCAGCGGAGCTGCCGCCGGGGCTTCGCCCCCCTGCCGCCCTAATTCTTCCTAATTTCTTCCATTCCGCCCATGTACGGCCTCAGCGCCTCGGGGATCGCTACAGACCCGTCGGCCCGCAGGTTGTTCTCCAAAAACGCGATCAGCATCCTCGGCGGCGCGACCACCGTGTTGTTCAGAGTGTGCGCGAAATATTTCCCCTTCTCGCCGTTGACGCGGATCTTGAGCCTTCTCGCCTGCGCGTCCGAAAGGTTCGAGCAGGACCCGACCTCGAAGTATTTCTGCTGCCTCGGGCTCCATGCCTCGACGTCGACCGACTTGACCTTGAGGTCCGCAAGATCGCCGGTGCAGCACTCGAGCGTACGGACGGGAATGTCCAACGTGCGGAAGAAGTCTACCGTATTTTGCAGAAGCTTCCAGAACCACTCGTGGCTCTCCTCCGGCTTGCAGACGACGATCATCTCCTGCTTCTCGAACTGGTGAATGCGGTAGACGCCGCGCTCCTCGATGCCGTGGGCGCCCTTTTCCTTGCGGAAGCATGGCGAATAGCTCGTCAGGGTCAGCGGCAGGTCCTTTTCGTCGATGATCTGGTCGATAAATCTGCCTATCATCGAGTGCTCCGAAGTCCCAATGAGGTAGAGGTCCTCCCCCTCGATCTTATACATCATCGCGTCCATTTCGGCGAAGCTCATGACCCCCTGGGCGACCGCCGAGCGGATCATAAACGGCGGCACGCAGTAGGTAAACCCGCGCCCTATCATGAAATCTCGTGCGTAGCTTAATATCGACGAGTGAAGCCTCGCGATGTCGCCCATAAGGTAGTAGAACCCGTTTCCTGCGACCCTTCTTGCCGAGTCCATGTCTACCCCGGCCAAATTTTCCATAATTTCGGTGTGATACGGGATCTCGAAATCCGGCACTTTGGGCTCGCCGAACCGCTTCAGCTCGACGTTTTCGCTGTCGTCGCGGCCCACCGGCACGTCGTCGTCGACGATGTTCGGGATCCTCATCATTATAGATGTTATTTTTTCCTGAAGCTCCTCCTCGAGCTTTTCAAGCTCCGCCAGGCGCTTTGCGTTGTCCGAGACCTGCTTTTTTACCGCCTCGGCCTCCTCCTTTTTGCCCTGCCCCATCAGCGCTCCGATCTGCTTTGAGAGGCGGTTTCTGTCCGCCCGAAGCCCGTCCGCCTCGGTAATCGCGGCGCGGTTCTTTTGGTCGAGGTCGATCACCTCGTCGACCAGCGGCAGCTTCTCGTCCTGGAACTTCTTTTTGATGTTTTCTTTGACCTTTTCGGGGTTTTCGCGTACAAATCTTAGATCAAGCATGGTTTTTCTCCTTTTAAAAATGTTTCACGTGAAACAATTACTTTCAGATCGACACCGAGCATATTGCGTTAGCAATGTCGATAAGGTCGTCGCGGTCATAAAATTCGACCGTGACGGTTCCCCCGCCGTCGGGGTTTCGGTGCACCCGGCAAACCCTGCCGGTGGTGTTTTTGAGGGATATCTCGACCTCGCGGGCAGTGCTGTCGCGGGGCTTCGGCGTCTCCTCGGCGGGCTTTGCGGCGGCGTTTTTCGCGAGGTTTTCCGCCTGGCGAACCGAAAGACCCTCTCTTTTTATTCTCTCAAGCAGGGCCGCGCGGGCAGCGTCGTCCTCTACAGACAGTAGAGCCCTCGCGTGGCCGGGCGATATGTCGCCCTTCTTTAACTGATCTAACGACTTTTGATCTAAGCTCAAAAGCCTAAGCGAGTTAGCTATCGCCGAGCGCGACCGCCCGATTATCTTCGAGAGCTCGTCCTGCGTGAGGCCGCCCTCCTCCATAAGGCTGCGGTATGCCTCGGCCTCCTCGACGGGGTTCAGGTCCTCGCGCTGCAGGTTTTCGACAAGGGCGAGCTGCTGCGTCTCCCGATCGGTCAGCTCGCGGATATAGACCGGCATTTCGTCGAGCCCGGCCATCCGCGAGGCGCGCCAACGCCTCTCGCCGGCGACTATCTGATACCCCCCGGCGGGCAGCGGCCTCACCAAAATGGGCTGCAAAACGCCGTGCGTGCGTATCGACTGCGCCAGCTCCTCGAGGGCCTTGTCGTCGAAATCGCGGCGGGGCTGGTTTTTGTTCGGCGAGATCTCGGTGATGCGCAGAAGCCGCGACTGCACCGGGTCTCCCCCGTTTTCGGAAAACAGGGCGTCGAGCCCCATTCCAAGGTCTTTTTTGCGGTTGGGCATTAAATTTCCCCCCAATTAGAAGATAGAATGTTAGAATGTTAGAAGATAGAGTCAGGATTTTCGGGATTTTATGCGCTGCAAAAATTCAACGCAGAAGCTCTCGTAGGCCTCGCTCCCCCGCGACGAACGGTCGTAGTACATGATCGGCTTGCCGTGGCTCGGGGCCTCGGAAAGCGCGACGTTTCGCGGTATCACGGTCTCGTAGACCTCCTTCGGGAAGTACTTTTTGACCTCGGCGACGACCTGCGCAGTGAGGTTGTAGCGCCCGACGTACATCGTAAATAGTATCCCTTCGATATACATTTTCGAGTTGTAGCCGTCCTTGATCCGCTTGATCGTGTCCATCAGCTGGACCAGACCCTCGAGGCTGTAGAACTCGCACTGGATCGGGATCAGAACCGAATCGCAGGCGGTCAGCGCGTTAAGGGTGATCAGGCTCAGCGACGGCGGGCAGTCGATCAGCATGAAATCGTAGCGCTCCTTCACCGTCAGAAGCTGCATTTTGAGCCTCACAAGGCGGTTTTCAAGGTTCGCGAGCTCTATTTCGGCGCCCGCGAGCTTTTTCGCCGAGGATATCAGCGACACGCCCTTGAACGCGGTCGGGATCACGGCGTCGGAGGCCCGGCAGCTGCCGATCAGAACCTCGTAGACCGTCTCGGTGATGCCGCGCTTGCGCACCCCGAGGCCGGTGGTGGTGTTCCCCTGCGCGTCGATGTCGACCACGAGCACCTTTTTGCCCTTTCCGCCGAGCGCCGCGGCGAGGTTCACGACCGTCGTCGACTTGCCGACGCCGCCCTTCTGGTTCGACACGGCGATTATTTTTCCCATTTTCATCTCCCCCTTTGGTCAGGTTTTCCTGCGGCGCGTGCGGAAAGGCTCCGCGCGGGCCAAATCTATCTCTTAGTATAGCAATTTTCGTTGCATATTGCAAGGGGTTTTTGAAATTTTTTTGAATGTTTCACGTGAAACAATTTTGAGAGCGCAACCGACGATTGCGGAAAAAGAGAAAAAAGCATTTGCCGGGTGGTAGACTTTTCTGCCGGACGGGGATATAATATCCTTAGCACGGCCGTGCAGAATAAAAAGGAGGAAGTTATATGAGCTTTGGCAAAAATTTGCAGCACCTGAGGAGGATCAGCGGAGGGATCACCCAAGAGGCTTTGGCGGAGAAGCTTAGGGTCACGAGGCAGACCGTTTCAAAATGGGAGCTTGACGAATCGACCCCCGAAATGGACAAGGCAATCGAGCTTTGGGGCTGTTCAACTGCTCTTTAGACAACCTGTTTCGCGAGGAGATGGGCGTTTGCGACGACGCGTACACCGACCTTCGCGTGGAGACCATCCCGGGGTTTCGGTATGTAACGCACGCGGTGATCAGCAGGGCTCCCGAGGAGGACGCGATCGGCCGGGTGATCGGGATCGCCCGAGAAAACGGCGTGGAAAGCCCCCGGATCATCGGGTGGGATTTTCCATATGTTTCCTTAGAACAGATAAATGTTTACCGCATGCACGGCTATGAGGCGGCGTGGATCCTGCCCGAGGACGTAACGCCGAACGGGGTCGAGATCATGGAGCAGAGGGCTCACAAATATGCCGCGATTCACATTCCCGAGCCCTTCAACAAGCCGTTTGCGGTCATTCCGAACGCGTATAAGACGCTGGGTGAATTTATGCGTATTAACGGTTTAAAGCGGGTGGATAAGGGCGTGATCCCGTGCTTCGAGACGGAGGGGGAGAGTATGGATGTTTATGTTGCGTGCGGGGAGGGGTAATTTGGAAAAGACGAGAGGGGACGCTTTGTATGCGCGTGGGGCGAAGCCCCAAAGCCTATGAAATGGGCTTTGTCCGCCGTGGGAAAGGTTTGCGTTGACCTTATAAATAGCAGAAGTTTCGACAAATTGGAAGGACTTGAAAATGCTGCGACGGCGGGAATTGCGCCGAATGGCGCAATTAGGGCTTCGCCCATGCGGGAATAGCGCTTTGTGCCTCTAACGCAGTAAAGTGCAGGTCTGCACAGGCAAGTGGAGGCAGGAAAGCTGCGTTCATTTGAAAGAGTTGTGGAGAGGCACCTTGGGGCGAAGCCCCAAAGCCCATGAAATGGGCTTTGTCCGCCGTTGGAAAGGCTTGCGTTGACCTTATAAATAGCAGACAATTCGGCAAATTGGAAGGACTTGAAAATGCTGCAACGGCGGGAATTGCGCCGAATGGCGCAATTAGGGCTTCGCCCTCACTCCCTGCGCCTTGCAGAATTTCGCGATAAGCCCATGGGTTGCTAAAAGGTATTCGCTTCGCTCATGCTATTTAAAGCCCCCTCCCCTGCCCCTCCCCGATGGGGAGGGGAGCTCGACGGACTTTGGGGGAAAGTTGTAAGGGAGAGCAGGGCGAGGGCAAGCAGAAAAAGGTATTCGCTACGCGAATGCTATTTGAAGCGCCCTCCCCCGTAGGGATTTGAGCAGACTTGCAGCTATTAAGCAACCCCCTCCCGGTGGGAGGTGGCGCTCTTTGTATGCGCGTGGGAGCGAAGCCCAGGGCGGACGCGAAGCGTTCGCCTGTTCTGCCGCGCAAGCGCGGCAGAACGTGAGCCGAAGGCGAACACGAGGGTTCGCGGTGGGGGTGCTCGCGAATTGGGGCGAAGGCCCGGGGTGCGCACGGAGTGCGCACCCGCCCGCCGAGCAAGCTCGGCGGGCACGGCGGCAGCTGAGCTGCCGCCTCGGGACTTCGCCGCGCAGGGGCAGTGCTTTGTGAGCTTAACACGGTAAAGTGCGGGTCTGCAATGTAAGTAGAGGCAGGAAAGCAGCGTTCATTTACAAGGGTTGTGAAGAGGCATCTCGGGGGAGAAGCCCCAACGCTCGTGGAACGAGCGTTGTCCGCCGTCGGAGAGGTCAGCACAGTCTTTCTAAAAGCAGGAAATTTGGCATTTTACATAGCCTTGGAAATGCTGCGACGGCGGGAAGCACGCGGTAGCGTGCTTAGGGCTTCGCCATGCGGGTCAGCCGCAGCTTTGCGGTACAAAACCGTGCCGAACCTTTTGCTAAACCCATAGTTTGGGCTGGCCCCCGGAAGGTATTCGCTTCGCTCATGCTATCTTCAGCCCCCACCCCTGCCCCTCCCCGTTTGGGGAGGGGTGGCTCGACGGAGCTCGGAGGATTGCAGGAGGGAACAGAGCTCGCTCCACCGCCGGTTCCCGCACCTCCGTTCTCTGACCTCTGATTTCTGCCCTCTGTTAGTGGCTTTCTGCTCCCCCGCAACCGCCCCGCCTTGCTAAATCGCTGCATTGCAAAACGCGTTTCCTTTCTCGACCCGTCCCCTCCCCTTTCCTGCTTCTCCCGCAAAATTCCCGAAAAAAATTTATCGCTTCCTGACGCGGGAGGGCGGGAGGAGGCGGAGATTCCCGCTTTTTCGGGGTTTTGGGCGAAAAATTCTTGTGGAAATTTCGGTAGAATATGGTATAATTAGCTTTGGATAAGTCTACTGTCACGAAAAATAAGGAGGTTAATTATGCCGGCAATCTTCACCCAAAAACGCGAAAAAACGGTCGCAAAGGTCATCGACGTGCCGGTCGAGCAGATCGCCGCGAACCCCTACCAGCCCCGCGCCGAATTCGTCGAGACCGAGCTTCTGAGCCTCGCCGCAAGCATAAAGGCCGACGGGATACTTCAGCCCCTCTCGGTCCGCCAAAAGGGCGAGAGGTTCGAGCTCATCGCCGGGGAAAGGCGGCTGCGGGCGGCGATCCTCGCGGGCCTGAAATCCGTCCCCTGCATCGTCTGCGACGTTTCAGACCGCACCTCGGCGCTTCTTTCGCTCGTCGAAAATATCCAGAGAAAGGACCTCGGTTTTTTTGAGGAGGCGGACGCAATCGCCCGGCTCATCGACTTCTACGGCATGACTCAGGAGGACGCGGCGCTGCGGCTCGGCTATGCGCAGTCTACCCTCGCGAACAAGCTTCGGCTTCGCAAGCTTACGGCCGAGGAGCGCGCGATGATCACCGAAGCGGGGCTCACCGAACGCCACGCAAGGGCGCTTTTACGGCTCCCCGAGGGCGAAAAACGCGTCGAGGCGATACGGAAAATTTCTCGGGGGAGGCTCAACGTCGAATCCACCGAAAGGCTCATCGACACGATGATCGAACGCGAACACTACCGCGAGCGGATCCGCAAGGGAAGCGCCATTTTTCGGGATCTGCGGCTGTTCATGAACACCGTCAACAAGGCCGTCGAGACCATGCAGATCGCCGGCGTGGCGGTCAACGTCGACAAAAAGGAGCGCGACGGCGTGCTCGATTATCATATCATGATCCCGCTCGAGAAGGGGGAGGGGGAGGGCAATTGATATGGTAGGATAGGGGGCGGGCGAAGCCCCGAGGCGCCCCGGAGGGCGCCTGTTCTGCCGCGCTCGTCGTCGCGGACTACGTATCGTTCGCGACGGCATTCTATAAACCGAAATATGCCGTCGCTCATTCACTCCGTCGACAGAAGCGATTGCTTTTCCGCAAGACAACCGAACCGGTAATTTAACAACGCGATTAAAACTCTTTGAGCCGACCGAGGCAATCGTTGTCGCCGAGGGAAGGCGAAAAGATAGTTTTAACGCTTTGTTTAGTAAGGGCAGTCGAGCGGCAAAAAGCAACGCTTACTGTTACCTCCTCTTCCCCACAAAGTCTTACGACTTTGCGGGACCCCTATGTGGCAGAACGTGAGCCGAAGGCGAACACGGGGGGTCGCAACGGGGCTGGCTCAAGGCGGGGGCGAAGCCCCAAAGCCCATTTCATGGGCTTTGGGGCTTCGCCCCCGTTTCGTGCCGCTCCAACACCCTTGCTAAACCACCCGTTTTCAGGCCTCTACTTTCATGTGCAGACCCGCACTTTACTGCGTTAATGTCTCAAATCTCTGACCCCGCGCGGCGAAGCCCCGAGGCGGCAGCTCCGCTGCCGCCGTGCCCGCCGAGCTTGCTCGGCTGGCGGGTGCGCACACCGTGCGCACCCCGGGACTTTGCCCCAGTCCGCAAGCAGCCCCCACCGCGAAGCCCCGTGTGAGCCTTCGGCTCACGTTCTGCCGCGCAAGCGCGGCAGAACAGGCGGCAGTTCCACTGCCGCCTCGGGGCTTCGCCCCGCACTCGCATACAAATCGCCCCCTCCCACCGGGAGGGGGCTGCTGCATATCTATAGGTTTACTCAAAGCCTTGGAGGGGGTGGGCGCTTAAATAGTATGAGCGAGAGCGAATACCTTACAGCGCCTCGCCCTTACCTTGCTCCCCCTTACAGCTTTTCCTCAAGGTCCGACGGGCTACCCCCTCTCCACCCCCACCACGGTCCTTCCGTCGCCGTTCGGGAGGGTGTACTTTTTTGCAAAAACGACCCGGCCCCCGTACCGTTTCAGCGCATTTTCCGCCGCGGCTATCTCCTCCGCGCAGTCGCCGCCCTTGAGCGCCAAAAGCACCCCGCCCGGCCTCAGAAGCGGCAGGCACCACCCCGCGAGCCGCTCGAGCCGCGACACCGCCCGCGCCGTCACAAAGTCAAACCTCGCGCGAAGCTCCCCCCGGCCCATGTCCTCCGCGCGGGCGTGAATGCAGGCCGCCTCGAGCCCGAGCTCCGCAGTCAGCTCCCGCAAAAAGTTTACCCGCTTATTTAAACTGTCGAGCAGCGTGAGCGAAATGTCCGGCCGGAAGATCTTCATCGGCACCCCCGGGAACCCCGCGCCGCTGCCGACGTCGCAAAGGCTCGCGCCCTGCGGAATGTCCACCATCGTGAGGGGCAGAACGCTGTCCAAAAAGTGCTTTTCCGCGATGCCGCGCGGGTCGGTTATCGCTGTGAGGTTGAATTTTTTGTTGGTTTCCACCAAAATTTCGGCATACTTTTTGAGCATACCGTAGATTTTTTCGTCCAGTTCTATCCCCCGAGAGGCGAAAAGCCACCTCATTTCGTTAAACTCTAAAAGCATTTTATACCTGCCTGTTCTGCTCGAGCCAAATCAAAAGCACCGAAATGTCGGCGGGGTTCACCCCCGAAATGCGCGAGGCCTGACCCAAGCTTCGCGGGCGGATCTTCCCCAGCTTTTCCGCCGCCTCGAGCCGCAGCCCCCGTATCGCCGAATAGTCGATATCCTCCGGCAGAAGCCTGTTTTCGAGCCTTGCCATCTTCTCGACCTGCTCCTGCTGGAGCTTAATGTACCCCTCGTATTTTATGCGGATCTCCGCCTCCTCCCAGACCTCCCGCGGAAGCTCGGGGCGGGTAGCATCGAACGGCGCGAGGTCCGCCCAGCCGATCTGCGGGCGCTTCAAAAGCCGCTCGATCGCGGTCGCCTCGGTTATCGGCGATGTTTCACGTGAAACCAAAAGCGCGTTCAGCTCCGTTGTCGGGGGGAGCTTCGTTTTTTGCAGGCGCTTCGTCTCCTCCTCGATATCGTTAAGCTTTTTAAGAAATTTTTGATACCTCTCCTCGCTTATAAGCCCTATTTTTCGGCCTATCGGGGTGAGGCGCTCGTCCGCGTTATCCTCGCGTAAAAGAAGCCGGTACTCGCTCCGTGAGGTCATCATTCTGTACGGGTCGGACACGCCCTTCGTCACGAGATCGTCTATAAGCGTGCCGATGTAGGACGACGAGCGCGGCAGCACGACCTCCTCGCGCCCCAAAAGCTTCATCGCGGCGTTTATCCCCGCCAAAAGCCCCTGCGCGGCGGCCTCCTCATAGCCCGAGGTGCCGTTGAACTGCCCCGCGCCGTAAAGCCCCGGGACCGCCTTGAATTCGAGCGTCGGTTTGAGCTCGCGGCTGTCGCAGCAGTCGTACTCGATGGCGTAGGCGTTCCGCATAATCTCGACCCGCTCTAACCCCTCGATGGTGTGCAGAAATTCGAGCTGGACATCCTCGGGGAGCGAGCTCGACATGCCCTGAAGGTAGTACTCGTCGGTGTCGAGTCCCATCGGCTCGATGAAGAGCTGGTGGCGCGGCTTGTCAGAAAACCGCACGATTTTGTCCTCGATGGACGGACAGTATCTCGGCCCGACCCCCTCGATCCTCCCCGAATAAAGCGGCGAGCGGTCGAGGTTTTTAAGTATCACCTCGTGGGTTTTTTTGTTGGTATAGCCGATGTAGCAGCTGACCGTGTTTTTCAGCTCTCCCCCCGTTTCAAAGGAAAAGGGCGAAATTTCGGGGTCTCCGTCCTGTTTTTCGAGCTTAGAAAAATCTATCGAGCGCTTATGCACCCTCGCGGGGGTGCCGGTCTTGAATCGCCTGAGAGTTATCCCGAGGCTTTTTAAGCTCTCCGAAAGCCCGGTCGAGGGGAGAGAGTGGTCGGGCCCCGACTCGTAAGATGTCTCCCCCACGTGGACAACTCCCTTAAGATACGTCCCGGTGCAAACTATCGCCGCGCGGCAGGAATAAACGCTCCCAAGCTTCGTTTTCACGCCCGAGACCGCGCCGTCTTCAAGAAGGATCTCGACCACCTCGCCCTGATGGATCTCTAAGTTCGGCTCGCTCTCCAAAATTTTCTTGACGTGCGCGTGGTACCTCACCCGGTCGGCCTGGACGCGGTGAGAGTGCACTGCAGGCCCCTTTCCGCGGTTCAAAACGCGGCTTTGAAGAAACGTCGCGTCCGCGGCCTTGCCCATCTCCCCGCCGAGCGCGTCTATTTCGCGGACGAGGTGCCCCTTCGCGGTCCCGCCGATCGAGGGGTTGCAGGGCATGTTCGCGATCGAGTCGAGCGAGATGGTGAAAAGCGCCGTTTTCAGCCCCAACCGCGCGCAGGCGAGGGCAGCCTCGACCCCGGCGTGCCCCGCTCCGATTATCGCCGCGTCGAAGGCGGCCAAAGCTTTTTGAGCCATAGTAAAACTCCTTAATTATTTTCCGACGCAGAAGCGGGAGAAAACGTCCTCGACCACCGCCTCGGTGACACGCTCGCCCGAAAGCTCCAAAAGCGCCCCCGCGGCCTCGTCCGCAAGGACCGTCACCGCGTCAAGCGTCTCGCCCCGTAGAGCCGCCTCCTCCGCCTCGGACACGAATTTCAGCGCCCGCTCGCAGCAAAGCTTCTGCCGCTCGTTCGCATAGACCTCCGGCGCGCCGCCCTGCTCAAGACCCAGCGCTTCATACGCCGCCGCCTTGATTTTTTCTACCCCGCGGCCGGTTTTTGCCTCTACTTCAAGTATAATCTCATCCTTAAAATACTCTTTGTCTATTTTCTGCGGCAGATCCACCTTGTTTATGACGATTATCCGCCGCTTGTTTTCGCAAATTTTCAGGACCTCCATGTCCTCTGGGGACAGCTCACGGCTGCCGTCAAAGACCGCCAAAACAAGGCTTGCCCTCTCGGCGCTTTTTTCCGAGAGCCTGACCCCCTGCCGCTCGGCCTCGCTTTTTGCCTCGCGTAACCCTGCGGTGTCGCTGAGCTTAAGTATCAGATCGCCCAGTCTAAGCCGCTCCTCGATGACGTCGCGGGTGGTGCCGGCTTCGTCGGTGACGATGGAGCGCTCATACCCCAAAAGCGCGTTCATGAGGGTGGATTTCCCGACGTTCGGCCGCCCGACGATGGCGCAGGGCACGCCCTCCTTGAAAATAAGCCCCTCGTCGTAGCCGGAGATGAGCTTCTTAAGAGCCTCGCGGCACTCGGCGAGCTTTCCGGTTATCTTTTCCGGCTCGGCCTCCGGAAGGTCTTCGTCGGGATAGTCGGTCCACGCGGCGAGGGAGGAGAGAACCTCCACCAGTTTTTTACTGATCTCCCTTGCCTTTTTATAGATCGCACCCTCGCGCATGAGATTCGCGCTCGAAAGGGCCGCGTCCCCCTCGGCGGAAACGATGTCCATGACCGCCTCGGCCTGCGTGAGGGAGAGCTTGCCGTTCAAAAACGCCCGCTTCGTGAACTCGCCGGGGCCGGCGGGCTCGGCGCCCAAGCGCAAAATTTCCCGAAGAATTTTCCGCGAGACGTATATCCCCCCGTGGCAGCTTATTTCGACGACGTCCTCGCCGGTATAGCTTTTTGGCGATCGGAAAACGGTCAGGATCCCGTCGTCGAGGCGGTTTCCCCCGGGGGCTATCTCGCCGTAGGCGCAGGTGTATCCCGCCATCTGCGAGGGCTTTTTGCCGGAAGGGCTCACGAAAATTTCGTCGGCTATTTTCAATGCGCTCTCGCCCGAGATCCTTATCATGGCGATCCCCCCGACGGCGGCCGGGGTGCTTATTGCCGCAACGGTCATAGCTTCATCTCCCAAAAAAGGGCGACGCCGAAAAAGCTGCCGCCCTTTTGATTTAAAATTCGATCTTCGAGTAGAGCCCGGTGCCCATTTCGTCCTCGGGCTTGGGCTTTTTGTAATCCTTTTCAAAGCTCGAGGATATGTCGAGGCTTCTCGCCTTGAAATCTTCCCTGCGGCGGCCGCCCTTTCTGCCGTTCGGCCTTCCGCCCTTGCGGTCGTCGCGTTTGCGGTACGGCCTGTCCGGGTCGGTAGAGGTGATGAGCACCTTTCTGTAGGGCTCCTCGCCGACCGAGCGCGAGCTCGCGTTTTCGATCTGCGAGACCGCAGCGTGGATTATCCTTCTCTCGTAGGGGTTCATCGGCTCGAGGGCGACGGTGCGGCCGGTTCTCTTGGCCTTTGCGACCATCTTTCCGGCGAGCTCCTCGAGCTGTGCCTTTCTCTTTTCTCTGAATCCGCAGCAGTCGGTCGCGATGCGGTAGTAGTTTCTATCGCTCCGGTTAGCTACCAAAGACGCGAGATACTGAAGCGCGTCCAACGTCTCGCCCCTGCGGCCGATTATGCCCTCGACTCCCTCGCCCTTTATTTCAAGAAGCGAGCCGCCCTCGATGTCTCTGATTTCCACCGTCGGGGTGGCGAAGCCCATAGACTCCATCACGGTCACGATATAATCCGCCGCTATCTCGGGCTTCGAGGGTTCATATTCCGCCTCAAGCTTAGCCTCGCCCTTCATGCCGAAAAGTCCCTTCTTGGGCTCCTCCAAAATGGTGAATGTAATTTTTTCCTCCGGCGCGCCGAACTCCTTCGCGGCGAGCGCCTTTGCCTCGTCTACCGTTTTTGCGGTAAATACCTGCTTCATGCTGTTTCCTCCTTGACTGCCTTATCGGCGCGATCAGATATCGTCGCCGTACTTTTCGGCCATGCGTTTTCTTGCCTCCGCAAGGCGGGGGTCCTCCTCCTCATCGTCCGCGACGAGCTTTTTGCGGGCCTCGTTTATCTTCTGTCTTTCGATCTCCTTGCGTTCGTTCTTTGAAAGCTTTATCTCGGCGCCGTCGTCGTCCTCCGAGAGCGCGCTGCCGCCGTTTGCGAGCTTCTGCTGCTCGACGGCCATCTGATAAAGCGTGGGTCTGCCGGATTTTTTCTTCTGCTCCTTGGCGATCATCTTATCGAGCCGCGCGGGGGTGAAGTAAAGGTTCACGAACACCGTCACCCCGAGCCCTACGAGCGAGCTGAATATCCAGTAGATACCGATACCGGCGGGGAAGCTGAACGCTATCCAGAAGGAGATGAGCGGCATTATATAGAACATGGTCATCATGCCCTTGGCCGAGCTCATATCCGCGCCGTTCCGCTTCATGAAATAGTTATTTACAATAAGCATTATGACCTGCGACAGAAGCGAGATTATCGGGATAATGACGTATATCGACGACCAGCTCGGGTATCTTCCGAGATAGAGCCCGAAGATGGTGTAATCGAAGCTGTCGCAGAAATCGACTATCTCCTGATCAAAGAGGTCGGGATAGTCGTCGACCACCGAGAGCACCAGAAGCTGCGGCCGAAGTATCAGCCGGTTCGATACCTTCTTGGTGTCGTTGAAGTATTCATCAAGATCGTTATGAGCCTCGAAGCCCGCTATAACGGCGTTTAAGCGCTCGTCGGTCAGGTTCGATATCCTCTTTACTCCCGCGGCCGTCGCCAAATCTTCGTTATAGCCCTTAAAGAGTTCCTCAATGTTGGTGCCCTGCGCGAGCCTTTCCGAAACGGTGGGGGAGTTTTCATACCCCTCCGGCAGATCAAGCTTCACCGCCTGGGACATATAGTAGAAGTCCGTCACGGTCTGCTCGGCTTCGGTTATCTTCGCCTTGTCTATATTTGAGATATAGCTCATCGGGGCGTAGACGACCTCGATTATCGCGAAAAGTATCACATAAGTGACTATCATCGGCAGGCAGGAGCCCATCGGGCTGACCCCGTTTTCGGAGTAAAGCTCCATCGTCGCCTCGTTGAGCTTTTCGCGGTTGTTTGCGTACTTTTTTTGCAGCTGCTCGAGCTTCGGGCGAAGCCGAGCGGTCTTGGCGCTTTCCTTCTGCTGCTTTATCCTCGAGGGGAGCATAAGAAGGTTAATCACGATCGTGAAAAGAAACAGCGCGAGCCCGTAGTTCTTAACGAGCATATAGGCGAGCTTGAGTATCCACCCAAACGGTATCGCCAGTATCTTCATCATAAAGGCCGACTCCTTAATTTTTTAAACTCTCTTGTCATTATCGGTTCTTGTTTTAAGCGTGTAAAGATGAAATTTTTCGGGCACCTTGTCCACTCCGCCCATGCTCCACGGGTTGCAGCGCAGGACCCTCCAGGCGGCTAAGACGCAGCCCTTTATTGCCCCGTGCTTTTCGATAGCCTCGATCGCGTACTGCGAGCAGGTCGGATAGTATTTGCAGCAGGGGGGCTTAGCCTTGCTCAGGGTTTTTTGGTAGAGCCTTATTGCGGTGATCAGTATCCTTTTCAGACGCCCTCATCTCCCTTGAAAGCCTCGCGAAAAATCCGGCGAGATCCTGCGGCTTAAGCGTTGCCGCCTCCGCCCTCGGGGTAATAACGATGTCGTAACCTATCGGCATTTTCAGCTCGCTCTGGCGGTAGCCCTCGCGGATCACCCTTTTTATGCGGTTCCGCGTGACCGCGCCCCCCGCCTTCTTCCCGATAGATATACCGAGCCTCGTAAGCGGGAGACGGTTTTTCCGGTAAAAGGCGGCCATACATTTTCCGCCGAACCTTTTACCTTTTTTAAATGCGGCCGTAAACGCCTTTTCATCCTTTAAAGAAGAAGTGAAGAGCAAAAGCATACCCCGTTTCCGATGAAAAACAAAGACCACCTTTATAAAGTGGTCAGAGGATAAGCCGACGACCCGCTAACCCGGTATAAGCGCTGCTTTGTCAGGCCGCCGTAAAACTCGATCAGTAGGTGAGCCTTGCTCTGCCCTTGGCGCGTCTGCGCGCGAGCACCTTGCGGCCGTTTTTGGTCGCCATTCTCTTAAAGAAGCCGTGCTCCTTCTTGCGATGGATCTTCTTGGGCTGATATGTTCTTTTGATCTGGGCCATTTTCCAACCCTCCTTACATTATTTTGAGGTCATTCCCTTACAGTGTAGTATTATATAACAAAACAAAGGCTTTTGTCAATAGTTTTCTTTTTATTTTTCCGAAATTTCCTGTCTTTTTCCCGCCTCGGGGCAAGCTTTCGGCGAAAGTAACAAAAAACTGCCGAAAATTCTTATACTATTATTATATAATATGGACTTGATTTTTTGAAAAGGATATGCTATAATAATACTCGGGAAGCTTCTTAGGGGGGAGTCACCCTGCTTTTTCGCTCCTCCCGGCTTCCCTTTTGTTTTCCCTAAAATTGCACCCACCAGGGCCCCGTCGGCTTTTTCGGGAAAGCTTATCCGATAATTTTTTTGGTTTTCCATCGGTAACACACACCACTAATTATGGGCGGATACTGTCTTTTTTTATGAAGGCGGCACTGCCCGCAATTTGCTTTATCACTTAAAAGTGATCGAAAAAATCTATTTTTAAAACAAAGGATGGAATTATTTTGGACTCATTTTATGAGCTGTTTGAAACTGTAAAAAGGGTCTGCCAGGCAGATCCGAAGGTATCCGAGGTCGGCTACAACAAGTGGATAAGAAACCTCGAGGCCGTGAAATTTGAAAACGGCGTGGCGACGCTTGCCGCCGCGAACGATTTTATGCGCCGCACCACCGCCGAAGCCTACGGCGAAACGTTAAAGCGCGCCTTCGAGCAGGTACTCGGCTTCCCGGTCGAGATCGAATTCACCGTCAGCGGCAAGACCGACGAAAAGGCCGCCGCCCAGGCAGACGGTTTTTCCGAAATCGAAAAGAGAATGGCGGACCTTCTGTCGAGCCATCAGAGGAGCGACTATGAGCTGACCTTTGAAAACTTCATCAAGGGCAAGTCGAACGAACTGGCCTACGCCTACTGCATAGCGGTCTCGGGCAGAAACGCCGCCGCCGCGGGCTCGGGAAGAACGGTATTTAACCCGCTGTTTATCTACGGCGACTCCGGCCTCGGAAAAACCCACCTTTTAAAAGCAATTGAGCACGAGGTGAGAAAGAATCACCCCGAGTACAACGTCATATACACCACCGGCGAGAGCTTCACGAACGAGCTGGTCAAATCCGTCTCCGACAAGGACACCTATTCCTTCCACGAAAAGTACCGCAAGGCGGACTATCTTTTGCTTGATGACATTCAGTTCATCGCCGGCAAGGAGATGACCCAGGAGGAGTTCTTCCACACCTTCAACGAGCTATACAACGCGGGTAAACAGATAGTAATAACTTCGGACATTTCGCCTAACCGTATAAAAAAATTAGAGGAGCGGATCAAATCCCGCTTTGCCTTAGGCGTTCAGGCCGACGTTCAGCCGCCGGATTTCGAGACGAGAATGGCTATCGTTCAGCGCAAGGCGGAGCTTTTGGACCTCAACCTCCCCGACCCGGTCGCGAGGATAATTTCCGAGAAAATAAAGAACAACATCCGCCAGCTTGAGGGCGCGGTCAACAAGATCAAGGGGCTCACAATGTTCTCGAACGAGAGCCCGTCCATCTCGATGGCCCAGCGGGTCATCAAGGAGACCCTCATCGACGCCCAGCCGGCCGAGATCACCGTCGAGAGGATAATCGGCGACGTCGCGGCGGCATTCGGCGTTTCGGCGGACGACATCAGAAGCGCGACCCGCAGCTCGCAGGTCTCGATGGCAAGAAAGGCCGCGGTATACATTATAAGAGAGGTAAAAGGCATGAGCTTTACCGCCATCGGCGACGAGTTCAAGCGCAACCACTCGACCATGACTATATCCTACAGCGACGTCAAGGAAATGATGAAGCGAAACAGCGACCTGAAGGATACTATTGACGATATTATCAACAACCTGAAGGTGGTGTGACTGCCGAGGGCGGGGGTTTGGGCGTTCTATCATTAGGGAGAGCTGAAAACGGGTTTGAGCAGTTTTGGCTGGATATGAGTGGTAGCAGCAAGGCGCATCTTTGGGAGTTCTGCCGGGAGTGAGGCAAAGAAACGGGCAGCGTTTTGGGCTCGGCTCGGTCAGAAGCACCCCCTCCGATATCATCTCTGATCCCGTCGCGAAGCGACACATCGAAACTCTATCTTCTATCCTCTAATTCAACATTGTTCTCAACAATGTTGAAACTCTATCTTCTATGAGCGTTCGGCGTTCCGCATGGGTTTTGATTCTGATTTCAACGATGGGTTTTCAACAAGGGTCGTTTTTTCAAAGAGTTCTCAACTTTAAAACACCGCGCTTTTCGACATTTTAACCGGAAAAATTTTTTTCGACAGGTTCCCGTTTTTCGGTTGAAAGCCGGTTGAGCCGAAAACCGCTTCGGAACGCGGGTCTGAAACGCCTTTCAACTTTTCGGCAGCCTCTAATACTAATACTAAAAATATATATTATATATTTCATTCATTCACGCGAAAAAACGTCTTTCGTGCGAATATCTTTCAACGTCAGGCAAGGAGGAAGAAATATGAAAATAATTTGCTCGAAGCAGAGCCTTTATGAAGCGCTTACAAACGTTTCCAAGGCGTCCGCCGATAAGTCCACCATTCCCGCTTTGGAGGGCGTAAAAATAAAGCTCTTTAACGGGACCCTCTCGGTCATCGGCTACGATCTTGAGCTCGGGATAATCACCAACGTTCCCGTCGAGTCGGCTGATAAGGGCGAGGCGGTCATCATGGACGTCAAGGGCTTTTCCTCCATGATAAGAAGCATGCCGACCGACGAAATAGAGATCGAGTTCGACGATTCTTTAGGGATACACATCAGCGGCGGCACCGCGAGCTTTAACATCAACGCGCTCTCGGCCGACGAATACCCCCAGGTCCCCGACACCCACGAGGGCGAGGAAATTGTCCTTCCGCAGAGCGTTTTAAAGAGCCTCATCACCGAGACGGTATTCGCCGTCGCGACAAACGACACAAAGCCTATTTTCAAGGGGGAGCTTTTTGAGCTCGAGGATAATCGGCTGAATATAGTAGCTCTCGATTCGTTCCGCCTTGCGGTCAGAACGGAAGCGGTAAAATACCCCGGGAAATTAAGCTTTGTCGTGCCGTCAAAGACCCTTAACGAGGTCTCGCGGCTTTTAAAGGACGAGGACGGCAAGGAGTGCGCGGTCAGAGTCACCAAAAAACAGGTGGTATTTGACTTTTCCGGCTACACCGTCTTTTCAAGGCTTTTGGAGGGCGAGTTCCACAACTACCGCGGCTCTATCCCGAAAACGAGCGTCACCGAGGTCATTATCAGTAAGAAGGATCTGACCGACTGCCTCGAGCGCGCGTCGCTCATGATAAACGAGAGGGTCAAAAGCCCGGTAAAATGTATGTTTGACGGGGGCTCGGTGAAGCTCACCTGCCAGACCTCGCTTGGAAAATTCGAGGACGAGACCCCGGCGGACCTGACCGGCCCGAAGATCGAAATAGGCTTCAACTGCCGCTATCTTTTAGACCCGTTGAAGGTCATCAAGGACGATAAGATAAAGCTCATGATGAACGGCGGCAACCTGCCGATGAAGATAGTCCCCGTTTCGGGCGAGGAGTACACCTACCTCGTCCTGCCGGTGAGGATGAAGTGATGGAGGAAATAAGCATCTCGGGCGAGTTCATAAAGCTTGACAGCCTGCTTAAATTCGCCGGAGTGACCGAAACCGGAGGTATCGCGAAGGAGGTCATTCAGGCCGGAAAAGTCAGACTTAACGGCGAAGTGTGCTTAGAGCGCGGGAAAAAGATACGCCGGGGGGACAGGGTCACGATCCCCGAGGAGGAAACAGATATCTTAGTTAAATGATAATAACTCATTTTTCGGCGGACGGCTTTAAAAATCTTAAAGAGGTCGATTTGACCCCGTCGCCGCAGACAAACATCATAAAGGGCGAAAACGCGCAGGGAAAGACTAATCTTTGCGAGGCGATATGGGTCTTAAGCGGCTCGAAAAGCTTTCGCGGCACCAAAGAAAAGGACCTTGTGGGGTTCGATCGCGAGTACGCGCGACTCGGCCTCACCCTGAAGGATTCGGAGCGGGAGCAGAAGATAGAAGCCGTTCTCTCGAAAAACCCGAAGGAGCGGAAAATCACCCTAAACGGCGTTAAACAGCGCTATCTGAGCGGGCTTTTCGGGGTCTTGAAGTGCGTGATATTCACCCCCGAGGATCTGGAGCTGACAAAGGGCTCGCCGGACGTCCGCCGCGATTTTTTGGACCTTTGCGTGTCGCAGATCAAGCCGAGATACCGAAAAACCGCGCAGAACTACGCCGACATTTTAGCGCAGCGAAACGCAACTCTCAAAAATATCCAGCTCGGCCGGTCAAAAGAGAGCGACCTTGAGATCTGGGACGGCCAGCTCGCACGGCTCGGCGCGTATATCAGCCTCATCAGAACGCAGTACTCGAAAAAGCTCTGGCAGTTTGCCTCCCGCCTGTACGACGAGATCTCGGGCGGAAAGGAGCGGTTGGAGCTCGGCTATGTTTCGACGGTTTTCGACAAGATATCCACCCGCGACGACTGGCAAGTGGACCTTTGCAGGCGGTATCTGGAAAGACTTACCGAAGCGCGGGGGGACGATATCCGCGCGGGGTTTTCGACGGTGGGGGTCCACCGGGACGACCTTTCGGTCATGATAAGCGGGATAAGCGCGCGGGAGTTCGGCTCGCAGGGGCAGAACCGCTCGGCGGTGCTTGCGATGAAGCTTGCGGAGGCGTACATTTTAAAAGAGGAGACCGGGGAGATGCCGGTGATACTTTTGGACGACGTGCTTTCGGAGCTTGACAGGAGCCGGCGGGAGTTCATCATCTCGAAGCTTGAGGATATGCAGGTGTTCCTGACCTGCTGCGACCGCGTGCCGAAGATAGCGGGAAAGAGGGTAACGGTAAGAGACGGGAGGGTGAAGTAGCCTGCCGGGATTTCGGGGAGACAGACCTAAGTCACTATCAGACTTTCGGATAAACACGACGAAGTCACTATCAGACTTTCGGTGAGACATACCAAAAAGGTTTTACCCCGCTTTTCCTCAAAAAGCGGGTGAGAGTCCAGAGGCGAGCAGCCTCTGGTCGCCCGTCGCAACGGGCGAAATTCCCCTTGGCGTAAGCCAGCGCAGGAGGGGACTCGCCCTTGGGCGAAGCCGCCGCTCCGGCGGGTTCGCTACGCAACGGGCACAAAGGTACGATTCAGCAGTCGACAAGGCGTTGCGTTCTCGACGGGGGTCTCCCCTTTTGCCGAGCGATGAGCGAGGCAAACTAAGGCCGGCTACTTCATTTAAGATAGACGGTTGCGCTCCTTCCGTCAAATTCAGCTGTTCCCCGCCCCCTCCTCCGGCAAAGCTTAAACCCCAAAATTATCAACAAATCAACAGAGTTTTCAACATAAATTTAAGGATATGTCAAAGGTTAAGCTCTTTATTGACAGCAAATGACAAAATATCTCATAATTTTTACACTTTTTCCCCTCTTTTTTCGCGAGGGTTGGCGGCGCGCTTTCGCCGGGTGAAATCACCCAAAATGTGACGATACGTCAATTTTCCGCCGCAGGAGCTTTTCCGCAGCATAAAGGAGCAAAAAATGTTTTTGCACGTCGGCGGGGGATATACCGTCCCCAAAAAGGAAATTATAGGAATATTCGATATCGAAAAGTCCTCCACCTCGCGTATCACGAGGGAGTACCTCTCGCTCGCGGGACGGCAGAAAAGGGTCGTGAGCGCGACCGATGATCTCCCGAAAAGCTTCGTCGTGGGGCTGGACAGGGACCTCACCGAGACGGTCTATATCTCGGGGATCGCCGCCGAAACGCTGCGAAAGAGGATGAAATTCCTCTACTAAAGCTAATAATTTATAGTTATTATACAGAACGTAATAAAGGAGAGTTTAAATTGATCCAGGAACCGCAGGATATGGAGATCAGCGAGATCCCCGAAATAAAGGACTTCGGCGAGATAACCGAGGGAGCTACGGCCGTCGATAAGTCGAATAACTACGACGCGAGCGAGATTCAGGTGCTCGAAGGGCTCGAGGCCGTTCGGAAACGCCCGGGTATGTATATCGGTTCGACAGGCCCCAAGGGCCTTCACCACCTCGTCTACGAGATAGTCACAAACTCCATCGACGAGGCTCTGGCCGGCTATTGCGATAGAATCGACGTCGAGCTTCTGCCCGGCGATATCGTTCGGGTGACCGATAACGGCCGCGGTATCCCCGTCGGCATTCACCCGAAGGAGGGCATTTCCGCTGCGACGGTCGTTTTTACCGTGCTTCACGCCGGCGGCAAGTTCGGCGGAGGCGGATATAAGGTCGCGGGAGGCCTCCACGGCGTCGGCGCTTCGGTCGTAAACGCCCTGTCCGAGTGGCTGGAATTAACAGTCCGCGACGGTGAGCACATCTATTATCAGAAATTCGAGCGCGGTCATTACGAAAAGGAGTTAGGCGTCGTCGGCGACACCAAGGAGACCGGCACCACCATAGAATTCAAGGCCGACCCCGAGATCTTCGAGCAGTCGACCGAGTACGACTATGAGACCCTTCTTAAAATGCTCCGCGAGCAGGCGTTTTTAAACGCCGGAGTGCGCATAGTCTTCACCGACCGCAGGTTCGGCGAGGACAACACGGTAGATCTTAAGTACAACGGCGGTATCCGCGAGTTCGTCACCCACATTCACAACACCCGCGGGCTCGACGTGCTCTCACCCGACGTCATCTACGTCAGCGGCGTGAAGGACGATTACACCGCCGAGGTCGCGATGCAGTATAACGACAGCTACAACGAGCTGGTTTTATCATTTGCCAACAACGTCCACACCCCCGACGGCGGCACCCACGAGACCGGCTTCAAAAACGCGCTGACGAAAGTCATCAACGACTACGGCAAAAAGTTTAACCTTCTTAAGGACGGCACCAAGCTTCTGGGCGAGGACGTTCGCGAGGGCCTTACCGCGATAGTCTCGGTGAAACTTACAAACTGCGAGTTTGAGGGGCAGACCAAGGGCAGGCTCGGAAACCCCGAGGTGCGGCCGTTCGTCGAGGCGCTCGTCTACGAGAAGCTGATGAATTATTTGGAGGAGAACCCCGTCGTCGCAAGGACGATTTTCGATAAATCGGTGCAGGCGCAGAACGCCCGCGAGGCCGCAAAACGCGCGCGCGAGCTCACAAGGCGAAAATCCGCCCTCGAGACAGGCTCGCTGCCGGGCAAGCTTGCCGACTGCTCCGAGAGAGACCCCATGCAGACCGAAATTTTCATCGTCGAGGGAGACTCGGCCGGCGGCTCCGCCAAGGAAGGCCGCGAGAGAAAATACCAGGCGATACTCCCGCTCTGGGGGAAGATGCTCAACGTCGAAAAAGCGCGTATTGACCGCGTTTACGGCAACGACAAGCTCACCCCCGTCGTGACGGCTCTCGGCACCTCTATCGGCGAGGACTTCGACATCTCAAAGCTCCGCTACGGCAAGGTGATCATCATGGCCGATGCCGATGTCGACGGCTGCCACATAAGAACGCTGCTTCTCACCTTCTTCTTCCGCTTCATGCGGCCGCTCATTGAGCAGGGGCACATCTACATCGCCCAGCCGCCGCTTTTCAAGGTCATGAAGGGGAAGCAGGTGCGCTACGCCTTTTCCGATGAGGAGCGCGACCGCGAGATAGCCGAGCTCGGCGGAAAGTGCGACGTACAGCGTTATAAGGGCCTCGGCGAGATGGACCCCGAGCAGCTCTGGGAGACCACCATGGACCCCGAGACCCGCTCGATCATAAAAATATCACTCGACGACGCCGTCAAGGCGGACGAGACCTTCACAATCCTGATGGGCGACAAGGTCAACCCGCGCCGCGAATTTATCGAGAAAAACGCGCAGTTTGTCAAGAATCTGGACTTCTGATCAGGAGGAAAAATGGAAAAACTCATGCTTTGCTATAAGCTTTCCTCCGAGGAGCGGCTCGAGGGCTACGACATCTACTACCGCGTTAAAAAGAGGAAATTTACCTTTATAAAGGCGGCGCTCTTCGCTATTGTGCTGATACTTTTTATACAGCAAGTAATAATGGACCCGTATTATACTCTCGGGTGGATATGTATTATCATCTGCGCCGGGGCCATAGCCTGCATTTTCGCGACCCCGAAGATGGAGCGCAAGAATTTTGAGCGCGCCAACGAGGCCTTGAAGGACGACGCATACCGGCTCGAAACTGACGGAAAAACTCTGACCGTCTCGACCGTGCTCCCAGACAGCGACGGAGAATACCTTGATATCGGAAAGGACGGCGAGCCGATCCCCCAACCGGAGATAAAGCCGACGGTAATAGATCTCACGGCCAAGGACTTTAAGTCGTTCGAGAGCGAAAATGTTATCACCGCCTCGGACAGAACGGCGTTTTTCACGGTGCCGAAGTCGGCGCTGTCAAAATACGAGATCGAGACTTTACGGGACGCGTTAAAGCCGGCCCAGATCGTTTTGAAGAAATGAAAATTATAATAAACAAGGAGCGAAAAGACTTTGTTTGCAGAGGATAAAAAGGTTACGGTAACAGAGATAAACGACGAGATGAGATCGAGCTTTCTTGCCTACTCGATGTCGGTCATAATCCAGCGCGCGCTGCCCGACGTCCGCGACGGCTTAAAGCCTGTTCACCGCCGTATTCTTTACACCATGTACGAGGACGGGCTGACCCCCGACAAGAAGTATCTTAAGTGCGCGACCACCGTCGGCGATACTCTGGGACGTTATCACCCGCACGGCGACGCCTCGGTCTATGACGCGATGGTAAGACTGGCGCAGAAATTCTCGATGAGATATCCCCTCGTCGACGGCCACGGAAACTTCGGCTCGATCGACGGCGACCCGCCGGCCGCCTATAGGTATACCGAGTCGAAGATGGCGAAGATGGCGATGAATATGCTCACCGACATCGACAAGGACACGGTCGACTGGATGCCGAACTATGACGACAGGCTTCAGGAGCCGGTGGTGCTGCCGTCGAGGTATCCGAACATTCTGGTGAACGGCTCGGTCGGTATCGCGGTCGGCATGGCGACGAATATCCCGCCGCATAATTTGGGCGAGGTCATAGAAGGGCTCAAGCTGGTCGCCCGCAACCCCGACTGTACCCTTGAGGAGCTCATGGAGTGCGTGAAGGGCCCCGATTTCCCGACCGGAGGCATAATCATGGGCAGATCCGGCATCAGGGCGGCATACGCGACCGGCCGGGCGAAGATAACCCTTCGCTCCCGCACGAGCATCGAGGAGGTCAAGGGCAGAAACGCCATCATCGTCACCGAGATACCGTATATGGTGAACAAGGCGAGGCTTTTGGAATCCATCGCCCAGCTCGTAAAGGACAAGCGGATCGACGGCATACACGAGCTTCGGGACGAATCGGACCGCTCGGGCATGAGAATGGTGATCGAGCTCAAAAAGGACGCCAACCCGCAGATAATTTTAAACAAGCTTTTCAGCTTCACGCAATTGCAGGACACCGTCGGCGTTATCATGTTGGCGCTTGTGAACGGCGTTCCGAAGGTTTTAAGCCTTAAGGAGATACTGGAAGAATACCTTAAGTTCCAAATTGAGGTCATCACCCGCCGCACAAGGTTCGACCTTAAAAAGGCGAGAGAGCGCGAGCATATCCTGCAGGGCCTTGTAATCGCGCTCGACTACATCGACGAGGTAATTAAGATAATCCGCGCCTCGGCGGGGCCCGCAGAGGCCAAGCAGGCGCTTATCGAGAGGTTCGGGATAACCGAGATCCAGGCGGAATACATCGCGAACATGCGGCTTATCCAGCTCTCCGGCCTCGAGCGGCAGAAGATCTATGACGAGCTGAAACAATTGGAGGAAAAAATTGCCGACCTCGAGGACATTCTTGCGAACGAGCAGCGGGTCGTCGACATAGTTATTTCCGAAAGCGAGGAAATCGCCCGCAAATTCTCGGACGAAAGGCGGACGGAGATACAGTCGATCTCGGGCGAGGTCGACATCGAGGACCTCATTCCCGAGGACATGAACGTCATCGCGCTGACTAACAACGGCTACATAAAGCGCACCAGCTCGTCGGAGTACAGCGTTCAGAAGCGCGGCGGCAAGGGCGTTTCGGGCATGAAGCAGCGCGACGAGGACTTTGTCAGCTCGATGCACGTCTGCTCGACCCACGACAACGTGCTCTTTGTCACCGACCGCGGGGTCATGTATAAGCTGAAATGCTTCGAGATCCCCGAGGGCGGAAAGGCGTCGCGAGGGACGAATGTAATCAACCTCCTGCCGCTGCAGCAGGGCGAAAAGATCGCCGCGATACTCTACTGCCGCGACTTTGACGAGGAAAAATATGTCACCATGGTGACGAAAAACGGCAAGATCAAGCGCACAAAGCTCGACCAGTACAAGAACGTCCGCAAAAACGGGCTTATCGCGATCGGCCTCGACGAAGGGGACGAGATCCGCGGGGCGCTGATGTCGGGCGGCGAGGACGAGCTTTTGGTCGCTACGAGAGCCGGGCAGATAATCCGCTTCGGCGAGGATAAGCTTCGCGTCATGGGCAGGGCTGCTCACGGCGTTCGGGCGATAAAGCTCCGCGAGGGGGACGAGGTCGTCTCGATGGAGGCGGGCCGCGAGGGCGCGTATGTCCTCACCGTGACCGACAAGGGCTACGGGCGGCGCGTTCCGATCGAAAGCTACCGCGTACAGAACCGCGGCGGATACGGGATCCTCAACTATAAAACAGGCGGTGCGAAGGGCGACGTCTGCGGCATAAAGGTGCTTGACGGCGATGAGGACGTCATACTCATCTCGAACGACGGGATCATCATAAGGGTGCGTTCGGGCGATATCTCGGTGATGGGGAGATATTCGGGCGGCGTGACGATCATGCGCACCAAGGGGTATGACGATAGGCGGGTCGCGGCATTCACGAGCGCTGAGCACGACGACGAGGCCGAGACCGAGGAGGTCGAGCAGCTCTCCGCCGAGGAGCTTCGGGCAATCGCCGAGGCAGAAGCAAAGGAAGAGGGGGAAGAGGTAGAGGAGGAGGTTAATGATGAGGGGGAAGAGGAGGGGGAGTAAAAGGGGAAGACAGATGAGGTAAAATAATGGGCCCCCTCCCGGGTGTGGGAGGGGGCGATTTGTATGCGAGTGCGGGGCGAAGCCCCAAAGCCCATGGAATGGGCTTTGTCCGCCGTCGGAGAGGTTTGTGCTATCCTTATAAATAGCAGAGGATTCGACAATTTGCAAAGCCGTGCAATCTCTGTTACGGCGGGAATCGCGCCGAGGGCGCGATTAGGGCTTCGCCCTTACCCCCCTGCGCCTTGCTGAATTTCGCTTTTGCCCCACCTTGCCGGCAAAAGGTATTCGCTTCGCTCATGCTATCTTAAGCCCCCACCCCTGCCCCTCCCCAGTGGGGAGGGGTGGCTCGACGGACTTTGGGGGAAATCTGTGAGGGTGAGCAGGACTCGAGCAAGTTGGAAAAGGTATTCGCTCGCAGGCGAGCGAATGCTATTTTAAGCGCCCTCCCCCGCCAAGGCTTTGAGCAAACCTATAGATATGCATCACCCCCTCCCGGTGGGAGGGGGCGCTCTTTGTATGCGCATGGGGGCGAAGGCCGGGCGGCAGCGGAGCTGCCGCCGTGCCCGCCGCGCTTGCGCGGCGGGCGGTGCGCGTAAGACGCGCACACGGGCTTCGCCGCGCGGGGTCAGCGCTTTGTGCCCTTAATGCAGTAAAGTGTAGGCCTGCACAGGCAAGTAGAGGCAGGAAAGCGGGAATATTGCAAGGGTGGTGGAGAGGCACTGACCGGGGCGAAGCCCCAAAGCCCATGGAATGGGCTTTGTCCGCCGTGGGAGAGGTTAGTGCGGTCTTTTTAAATGGCAGGAAATTTGATAATTTACAAAGTCTTGGAAATTTTGCTACGGCGGGAATTGCGCCGAATGGCGCAATTAGGGCTTCGCCCCTGCCCCCTGCGCCTTGCTGAATTTCACTTTTGCCCCACCTTGCCGGAAAAAGGTATTCGCTACGCTCATACTATCTTAAGCCCCCACCCCTGCCCCTCCCCACCGGGGAGGGGGTAGCTTGTCGGACCTTGAGGAAACGCCGTAAAGGTGAGCAGACCCCGGGCATATCGTAAAAGGTATTCGCTCGCACACTCGCTCATTCTATTTCAAGCCCCACCCCCTCCGACCCTTGAGCAGACCTACAGCCATAAAATTTGCCCCCTCCCGGTGGGAGGGGGCCTTCGCCCTACTGCCTTATCTCATGTCCCCCCACTCCCCCGAGGGCGTACAGCGGGTTTATCCTATCCCCGTAATGCCTCATCTCGAAGTGCAGGTGGTTGCCCGAGGCCGAGCCGGTCATGCCGACCTCCGCAATGGTATCGCCCTTTTCGACCCGGTCTCCCTCGGTGACGAGAAGCTTCGAGCAGTGCCCGTAGTAGCACTCGTACCCGTGGCCGCAGTCGACGATGACGAGCTTTCCGTATGCCGCGTACTCGCCGGCAAAGGTGACCTTTCCGTCGCAGGCGGCGTAGATAGGCGTTCCGCGCGGTATCCCCGCGATGTCGAGCGCCATGTGGTTAGAGTGATCCCAGCTTCGCCAGCCGGGCAGGGTCGAAATGTAGCAGGAGCTGTCCCTCGCGACCGGCCAGCAGAATGTGCCGAGGGTGTCGATGATCTCCGTGTCGCCGTCAAGGAATGTGTTCGGCTTAGTGCCGACCCTGAACTTGCGCGGTACCATTTCCTCTAGGATCGTCCGCGAGACTATCTCCCGCCCGGTTTCTTTTCCGTTCGTGAGGGTGACCAGCGCCGTGACGTTTTCGTATCCGTCCGAGCCCTGTTGCAAAAGTATCTCGCAGTACTGCTCTCTCCGCGATGTCTCCTCGTATTCGGTGGTGCGCTCGATGACCTGCTCATACGCCTCGTAATAGGTCGTGAGGACGTTCAGATACGGCTCGGTGTAGTGATATGTAACGATGTCGCCCCTGTGGACGCCCTCCGCAAGCTCGGGGTTGTCCCGCTCAAATTCCTCGCGGGTGATGCCGAGGCTCTCGCAAATTTCCGAGATAGTATCCCCCCGGACGACGGTGTAATATGCCTCGACCTCCGTACCGCCGGTGATGAGATCTAAAGCCTCGTCGGGCGGCACAAGCACGTCGCCGATGTATCTGCCCTCGCTGAAATAGATGTCGTCCTCGAAGAAAACGTCCACCGCGTTGACCGTGGAATAGGCGTTCAGCTTTTCGTCGAGCGCCTCGCGTATCTTCTGCATATCCTCCTCGGAATAAACCCCGAAGAGCTCGTCGTTTATGTAGAGCCCATAGGCGTAAACTATCTGCACGTCCCCCTGCTCAATCATCGTCTCGGAGAGGCTGTCGATGTCGTCGACCGTCTGTTTCTCCGACTCCGGCATATTCATCACCGTGACCGAGAATTTCGGGGTGACAAGGATCGGCTTGTCGTTTTCGGTGAAGGTCACCTTGTCCTGAACAAGGCTCATCGCCTCGTTGTATGTCGCCTCGTTTTCGATGGCGCCGATGTCGCTGCCGTTATAGGTCACCGAAATCGCGTACTGTAGCGTCGAGGCGTATCTTATCAGCGCGACCAGAAACAGTATGCAGACCGCCGGGGCGATATAGTTGAACCCGAAGCGGATAATTTCGATTATCGCGCCGAAGAATCGCCAGATAGTGCCGATAATTGATCCGACCGCGCTGAAAAATCCCTTTTCCTTCGCCTTTGTAAAGCGTATCGCGGCGTTTTCGATTCCTCCCCACGCGTAGGCTATCGGGGTGAGCAAAAACGCTTTTAAGTCCCACAGAGGCTGGTTGAATTTTCGCTTGAGCCAGCCGAACACCGCGCCGAAGACTTTTTTCAGCACTCCCCCGACGGCGCGAAAAACAAGCCCCATCGCCCTGCTTAAGACCTCCCACCCGCAGGCGCCTATCCCCCCAAGGAGGCCCGCCGCGCCCTTTGCGGTGTTTTTTCCGGTGGTCTTGACCGCGTTTTTCGAGGCTATAGCCCCGCGTTTAACGCCGCCTGCGACCCCCTTCGCCATGCCGGCGATAACGCCGCAGACCCCCTCGCCCAGATCGCTCAGAAACGCCGCCAAGCCCCGAAGCACCGCCTTCGAGCACTTCCCTGCCGCCGCCGCGCCAACAGAAACGGCCGCGACAAAGCTCTCCGCGAAGCTCTTTTTCGGCTCCTTCGGCTTGTCCTTTTCGGGAGGCGTCCCCTCCCCCGCCGCGCTTTCGGCGAGGTCTGCCGCGCTCTCGCCCTCCTCCGGCACTACTGCCTCGGGAGCGGTTTTTTCTTGTGCCTCCACTGCCGCAATTTCAACGGCTTCGGACGCGCTTTCGCCCTCCTCCGGCGCTATAGCCTCGGGAGCGGTTTTTTCTTCGGCTTCCACAGCCGCAATTTCGGCGGCTTCGGGCATGCTCTCGCCCTCCCCCGGCGCTACAGCCTCGGGAGCGGCATTTTCTTCCTTTATATCATCGACGGGCGCGGCCTTTTCGCCCTTTCCCTTTTTCCGTCTGCGCCCAAACAGCCCCCAAAAAGCCCCTTTCTTGGCGCTTTCGGTGGGCGTTTCGGGAGCCTTAGGCTCCTCGGACTCCTCGGGCAGAGCCGCGCCGGGCCCCTCGGCGATTTCTTCCTTTGTCTGCGCCTCCTCGGGCGCCGCTGTCAGGTTCAAGGTCACACCTCCTTCCGCGAAAAGTTACAAAACGGTTACAATTTGTAACCATTATAACACATACTGCATAAAAAATCAACCCCCAAAAGCTGGAAAATGTCCGGGGGACGTTCCCAGCTTAGAAGATAGAGATTAGAGGATAGAAAGTTAGAGTTGCGAGGTGTCGCCTTCGGCGACGGGATCAGAGTGCGAACAGAGCGCGGGGTCGAAAAATGTCGAAATTTATGGAGGGTGCGACGTTATCAAAGCGCGAACAGAGCGCGGCCGCCGAAAATGTCGAATCTTATGGAGCGGGGCGAAAATTAAAATGTCTCCAAAGGAGACACCTTAAAAATCTGACTTCTGACTATCTGACCTCTGTCCTCTGTATGCTTCCGTTATTCTTTATTATACGGAAGCATACCGGCCACCTCAAACGCCCCGGACTGCTGCCACATCTGCGCGGTCGCAAGGACGGTGAACCCCTCGCCGAAGTCGCAGGCGTACTCGTTCGGCGAATACTTCGGCAGCCCGAAACAGCCCATGATGTTCATGATTATCCCCCCGTGGGTGACCACCGCCGCGCTCCCGAAGCCGTTTTTCATCATGTCGCCGATGATGAAGTCGACCCCCTCGTAACAGCGCTTCACGACCGAGCGAAGGCTCTCGCCGCCCGGCGCGGGGTTGTCGAGCCCGCCCTTGAGAAACTGCTTGTAGCGCGGGTCGGGCGAAAGCTCGGTGAGAAGCCTGCCCTCGAACTCGCCGAAGCTCATCTCGCGAAATTCCGGCACCACCCGGGCGTACCCCTCGGGGTACAAAAACGCCGCGGTCTCGACGCACTGCCTCATCGGGCTGACGTAGACCTTGTCGGCGGGCGGGTAGACGAACTCGGCGGCCTTTTTGACGAGCTCGCGCCGGCCCTTCGCCGAGACCCTCGTCTCGGAAATGCCGCAGTACCGCCCCTCCTCGTTGGCCTCGGTGAGCCCGTGGCGGATGAAATGTATGCGATAGGTTATCATTTTAAGCTCCTTTTAAGGTGATACCCTATTTTAGCATATTTGCCCGCAAAATGCAATAGCCGCGAGTAGAATGCAGATGTCAGACCGTCAGAGGTCAGAGTTAAGCGGTGTCGCCTTTCGGCGACGGATCAAAGCGGGTCAATGCAGGGGGGAGAAATGCCTCCAGCGAGCCGGTCGAGAGCGTTCTATCCTCTATCTTCTATCTTCTAACATCTAAACGGCGGAAGCCGGTTCCTGCACCCGTCCCTCTCGAAGCCGCATTCGCCCTTGTTGAGGCATTCTATCCGCCGCTCCTCCGAGGCCGGCACCGAAACGACGATGACGTTCCTCCCGAGGTGAGTGCAGTAGCGCACGTCGGTGATCTTTAAGTCTTTTAATGTTTTCATGAAGATCCCTCCCGAAGTTAAGATAGGAAATTATATGCAGGAGGGGCAAGGACGAATTACGGGAGCATATCGTCAGAGTCCCCCTCCCCCTCATAATACCTCGCCTGCGCGTCCCAAAGCTCTTTATACCTTCCCTCCGCCGCTATGAGGCCGGCGTGGGTGCCGCGCTCGATAATTCCGCCGTCCTCAAAGACGAGTATCTCCTTGCAAAAGCGGCAGCTCGAAAGCCGGTGGCTTATATATATCGCCGTGCGGTCGCCGACTATCTCGTCGAATTCCCTGTAAATATCTGCCTCCGCGAGGGGGTCCAAGGACGCCGTCGGCTCGTCTAAAACGATGAACGGCGAGTTTTTATAGAGAGAGCGCGCGATCGCGACCTTCTGCTTCTCGCCTCCCGAAAGAACTATGCCGTCCTCGTCGAAATCCTTGCCGAGCCATGTTTCAAGCCCGTCCGGGAGCTCGCCGAGCCTCTCGCCGAAGCCCGCGTCGACAAGGCACTTCTCCGCCCGCTCCCCGTCGACGTCGCAGGAGCCCGCGACGTTCTGCCCGAGCTTGTGCGCCATCAGCCAATAGTCCTGAAAGACCACCGAGAAGATCGCCATATACTCGTCGTAGCGGTACTTTTTTATGTTCACGCCGTTGAGGAGGATCTCCCCCTCCTGCGGGTCGTAAAGGCGGCAGAGAAGCTTTATGAATGTCGATTTTCCCGAGCCGTTCTCGCCGACGACCGCAAGCTTCGTCCCGACGTTAAAGCTCACCGAAACGTGCCGCAGCGCCCATCTGTCCGAGTTCGGGTATTTAAAGCTCACGTCGCGGAATTCGACGTTGTAGTTTCTGTCGCTTCGCTTTTCGGTCGTGAGGGTGCCCCGATACATCTTGTTCGGGATGTCTAAAAATTCAAAGATGTCCTTCAAAAACTTCGCGTTTACGCGGAAGACCTCAAGCACGAGGATCACGTTCATGACCCCCGTGACGAATTTCGTGACCGCGCCGACGTACTGCGTGACCTCGCCGAGGCCGAACGCCCCGCCGAGCGCCTTCAGGCACACAAACATGTATATCACGCACATCAGAAGCTTTTCGCCCAACTCCGCACCGACGCTCATAAGCCCGCCGAGGCCCTTGTTGTGTCTGTCGAAGACTCCGCCCGTGAACCACGGGCCCGAGTCCTTGAGCCAGCGGTAGTGCTTTAAAAATCCCTCGCTTTGGTTATACATTCTGTAATCGACCATC
The DNA here is from genome assembly GCA_947624745.1 of uncultured Clostridia bacterium. GTDB lineage: Bacteria > Bacillota > Clostridia > Oscillospirales > Ruminococcaceae > Faeciplasma. Next base: position 100,392 of record CANQLR010000001.1, read on the forward strand.
GAATCGGGGTCGCTGTTTATAAATCCGAAGTGCCCGAAAAGCCTGTTCCCGAGCCTCGCCTTGTCGGCAAGCGACGCGTTCATGTCATGTTTTTTGCTTTGAAGCGCCGGGGATATCGACGCGCAGGCAAACATCAGTGCCACCGAACCAAACGCTGCGAGCGGGCTGTTCAGAAACGCGTAGGGGCTTCCCTCGGGGACCTTGTTTATTATCAGCCCCGCCGTCATCGCGACCGCGCCGACAACGTTGAAAACGTTCGACAAAAGGGCCTCAAAGTTCGCCTGTAATATCGAAAACCCCCAGCCCTGCCAGTTTCGGTTCTGCGATATCTGATCCCGAAGGTCTCTCACCCGCTGGTCCTCGACGTCGCTGTAGTCCATCGACATGAGCTTTTCGTCCTCGATCCGGCTCAGGTTGTGCCAGAAGTTCGCGGTCTTGACCTCGTAGGCGTGATACATCACCCCGTTTATGATCGCGAACACCGCCGTCGAGATTATCTGAAACGCCGCCCAGAATATGAGGGCCTCCGGCCGTCTCTCCCCCGCGAGTTCTCCTATGAGCCTTGCCGTCACGAAAAGCGAGGCGTAGGAAAACACCGTCCCCAGAAGCGCCTTAATCGTGACGTAGGGGAACATCAGCCTGTTTTTCGAGCTTAAGAGCTTCACCGCCCGAACGTTTATCCGAAACGCCTCTTTCCAAGGCATCTTGTCCGATTTATTCGCCATTTAAACCGCCTCCTCCTTGTTAAAGTCCTTCTGATAATACCGAGCCTGTATCCTGAAAAGCTCCGCATACTCTCCGCCGCGTTTCAGAAGCGTCTCGTGGGTGCCCTCCTCGGCGATTTTTCCGTCCTTAAGATAGAGTATCCTGTCGCAGAACTGGGTCGAGGCCAGCCTGTGCGATATAAAGAGCGATGTCTTCCCCTCGGCCATCGAGTTGTATTTTTCATACATATCCCGCTCGGCCAAAGGGTCCAAGGCCGCCGTCGGCTCGTCCAAAACAAGCACCGCGCCGTTTTTATAGAGCGCCCTCGCAAGCATGAGCCTCTGGGTCTGTCCGCCCGAGAGCACCACGCCGTCAAGGTATACCTCCCTCCCAAGGTGGGTGTTTATCCCGTTCGGAAGATCATTTACCGCCTTAGTCAGCCCGGCTTTTTCGATGCAGTCCCGAACCCGCGGCAGGTCGATATCCGTTGCCGACTGCGCGACCGTCTCGGCGACGGTTATGTCGTACATATTAAAGTGCTGGAAAACCGCGGAAAAGAGCTTATAATACTCCGTCCTGTCGAATTTTCTGATGTCGACCCCGTTTAAGAGCACCCTGCCCTCGTCGGGGTCCAAAAGCCCGGTCACAAGCTTTATGAGCGTGGTCTTTCCCGCTCCGTTAAGGCCGACTATCGCGACCTTCTCGCCCCGCTTTATCGTAAGATCCATGCCGTCGATTATCTTCCTGTCCGACTCGGGGTATGTATAGCTCACGTTTTCGAGCTTTATTTCATAGGTAAAGTCCTCGGGGATATCCTCGCCCTCCCCGAAGTTATACGGCTCGGGGTAGTTAAGGTATTCAAGCATCGAGGAGAAGTCGACGCACTTGTTTTTAAGGTCCAAAAGGTTGTTTAAAATGCCGCTGAACTGCGCGTTGAAGGAATTTACCGCCGAGAAATAGAGCATAAACTCCGCCGCGCTCATTCCGCCGTCTATGCACATTTTAAGGAGAATGAAGATCGCCGCCCCGCCCCTAAGAAGCTCTATCGCGGCGCTCGAAAACGTCCCGATGAGATAGAAGCGGTGCTCCCGTCTGGCGTATGCCTCCTTTGCGGCGAGCGCCTTGTCGGTAAGCCGGTTTATCCAGCTCGCGAGGCCGAAAAGCCGTATATCCTTCGCGACCGAGAGGTTCCCCGGCAGCCCCGCAAGATACCACGCCTGCCGGTCGATGTGTGAAAGCTCCTCGCGGTGGCGATAGTTATACTTGTAAACATAGCTCGAAATGGCAAAATCGGCGACGCTCAGAACGGCCGTTATCCCGAAAACGAGCGGGTGGATATAGGTGAGCATCGAGGTGAAGAAGCCGAACATGACTATGTTCACGCCGAGGTTCTGGAGCGTGTTCCACGTCCCCTCGGCCGAGGCGCTGTTGCTGTTGCAAGCGTAGCCCGCGCGCTCGCCCGCCCGCAAAAATTTGTTGTCGAGGCAGTGGCAGTAGGAGGTCTCGGCGGTCTTGCCCGCGATCTCGTCCATTATCCGCGAGCGCAGCTCGATCTGATAGGCGGATTTTGCGCCCGATCCGCCCACGCCGTTTCCGATATAGCTTATGAGCGCGTCGGAGATAAAGCACCCGCCGATCAGAAACAGCGCGGTCAGGATAAGCTCCTGCGCGGGGCTGTGATTTTCAAGACGAGAGAGTATCATCGGGGACATATAGAACCCGAAAATCGCGCTTGAAACGTTTAGAAGTATCTGGAAAAACAGCAGGACTATGGTCTCGGGCCGGTATTTAGCCGCCCGCGAGAAGAAATATCTCAGGCATTTGAGCATACCGTACTGCGGCTTTTCGCGTTCCTTTTTTTCCTTTGACATATATTTATCACTCCTTTTTGCGATAGCTTAAGCATATCACAAAAGCCCCCGAAAATGTAATTCCGGGGACGAAATGTATTCTACAGGTGATGAATTGCATAAAGCTACTCTGTTTTTCCGATTTTCTCCTGACCGCTCTCCGCCAGCGGAAGGAGAACCTCGGTAGTAAACGCGCCCTCCTCCGAATTTCGGGAGATATATCCCCCGAGGCGCTTTACCACGTCGTCTATCCGCCCGAGGCCGAGGCCGTGCTCGCCGCCCTTGGTGCTCTTAAACAGGTTCCCGACCTTTTTGAGCTTCCCGCCGGAGGTGAAATTCAAAAACGAGATGTAGAGCTGATTCCCCTTGAGGTCGATGTAAACGCGTATCACCCGGCGCTCCTCGGGCAGGCTCTCGCTCGCCTCTATCGCGTTGTCAAAGAGGTTCCCGAGTATCGTGCAGAAATCCACCGCCGAGACCGCGAGCAGCACCGGTATGTGCGCGTCGATGTCGACCCTGATTTTTCGGTCGTTCGCGAGCGCGATCTTGGAATTGATGATGGCGTCGGTCATGGGGTTCCCGGTCTTTATCACCGTGTCGACGGTGTAAAGGTCGGTCTCGAGCTCGTCAAGGTACTTGGCGATGGCCTCAAGGTCGCCCCTGTCGGCGTAGGATTTCAGGACCTGAATGTGGTTTCGGTAGTCGTGCCGCCAGCCCCGCATCTTGCGGTACATGTTGTCGACCTCCAAAAAGTGCGTCTTCAGAAGCTCCTGCTGATAGGCTTCTATCCGCCTGTTTGCGCGTTTTCCGAGCATATTTTTCTATCCTTTCATCGCGATTATCGCGCGGTTGACCTTTTCATAGCCGCCCCTCGGCAGGGGGACGGTTCCTCCGCCCTTGAGAAAAATTTCGGAGCGGGTCACCCGAACGATATACCGAAGATTGACTATATACGAACGCCCGACCCGCAGAAATCTGCCGTCAAGGTCACGCTCGATGTCCTTAAGCGGCATTTTGAGGGTATAGTCCCTCTCGGCGTGGACGGTGACGTAATTTTTGATCACCTCAATGAATTTTATGTCGCAGATCGGCACGAGGGCGGTCTCGTCGGGAGTCTCCAAAACGAGCTTTTTGCCGTCGTCGGCGATCCTCTCGACTGCGCGCGACAGCACCGAAAAGAGCTTTTCGCGCTCGACCGGCTTTAAAAGGTAGTGAAGCGCCGCGACGTCGTAGCCCTCGGCGATGTAGTCGGAGTAGGCGGTGATGAAGATTATTTGCAGAAGCCGGTTGCCGTCCTGCCGCAGCCTTTTCGCGAGATCTACCCCCGAAAGCCCCGGCATTTCGATGTCAAGAAGCAGTATGTCGGGCGGCTCCTCGGCATATGAAAACAAAAGCGCCTCGGCCGACGGATATTCCCGAACGCGCACGCCGTCCGGCGCCCCCGCCCCCGGCAGCGCCGACCATTCCGAAACGAGCTGCCCGAGAAACGCACGCTCCTGCGCACTGTCGTCGCAAAGGGAGATGTTGAGCATAGTAAGCCCTCCTTTGGGGATATTATAGCACAAAGTTGCGAGGAGGGCAAGCGGTTAGAGAATAGAAAATAGAGGATAGAAGATGAACCTGTACGCCGGCGTGAAAGAAAGCGAAAAAGGGTCGTTGGGATTTCCGAAAAAGGTGGAGGGGTCAAATGCAAGCCGGGTTTGTTTCTGCTCGACTGCCCTCGGCAAACAAAGCGTTAAAACTTCCTTTTCGCCTTTCCTCGGCAAAAACGACCGCCTCGGTCGGCTCAAAGAGTTTTAATCGCGTTGTTAAACGATCGCCTCGTTTGTCTTGCAGGCAAAATCCCGCGTGCAGAGGGCAGAGCCTTTGGTCGCCCGTCGAAACGGGTGAAAGTCCATAAGCGAAAGCTGGCGCAGGAGGGGGTGTCCCCGGGCGAAGCCCCGAGGCGGCAGTGGAGCTGCCGCCGTGCCCGACCCGCAAGCGGGTCGGGCGTGTGTGCACGGAGTGCGCACACGGGGCTTCGCGTGTGCGCGCATACAAAGTGCCCTCCCGTCGGGAGGGGGCAAACGCGGGGTTGAGATCTGCTCAAAGGGCGGAGGGGGTGGGGCTGAAGATAGTATGAGCGAGCTTGCGAGCGAATACCTTATAGCGCCTTGCCCGGGGTCTGCTCACCTTTACGGCGTTCCCTTAAAGTCCGACGAGCTTCCCCCTCCCCACCGGGGAGGGGCAGGGGTGGGGGCTTAAGATAGCATGAGCGCGAGCGAATACCTTTTGCCGGCAAGGTGGGGCAAAAGCGAAATTCAGCAAGGCGCAGGGAGCAGGGGCGAAGCCCTAATCGCGCCCTCGGCGCGATTCCCGCCGCAGCAGTAATTACAAGGCTTTGCAAATTGTCGAATTCCTGCCATTTAAAAAGACTGCACTAACCTCTCCAACGGCGGACAAAGCCCATTTTATGGGCTTTGGGGCTTCGCCCCGGTCAGTGCCTCTCCTAAGGCTTGGCAATAACTCCCGCTTTCCTGCCTCTACTTGCCTGGGTAGACCTGCATTTACTGCGTTAAGGGCACAAAGCTCTGACCCCGCGCGGTCTTTACTGCGGCAGCTCGTCGTCGCGTACTACGTATCGTTTGCGGCGGCATTTTAAAAGCTGAAGTATGCGCCGCTCATTCACTCCGCCGACAGAAGCGATTGCTTTTCCGCAAGACAACCAAGGCTGTCGTTTAACAACGCGATAAAACTCTTTGAGCCGACCGAGGCAATCGTTGCCGCTGAGGGAAGGCGAAAAGATAGTTTTAACGCTTTGTTTACCGAGGGCAGTCGAGCAGCTGCCAAATCCCATTTCATAGGCTTTGTGCCTTCTCCCACCCCCTTACTCCCCTATGTCGTTTTCAATATCCCTCATCTTCCTCGCCGGCACTCCACCCACGACACAGTTATCCGGCACGTCCTTCGTCACCACGGCCCCCGCGGCGATGACCACGTTGCTGCCGACCGTCACGCCGGGGAGAATGGTTACATTACCACCGATCCATACATCATTTCCGATGGTAACCGGCTTGCCGATCCCGAGGTGCTCGCGCCTGCCCTTTGGGGTGATCGGGTGGTTGACGGTGGTGATCAGCGTGTTCGGGCCGATCATCACATAATCCCCGATGCGCACCGGCATGATATCAAGAATCGTCACGTTGTAGTTGGCGAGAAACTGATCCCCCACATGGATATTCTTCCCGTTGTCGCACATGAACCCGGGGCAGAGGCAGACGTCACGCCCCGCCGAGCCGAAGTATTTTTTGATCAGCACCGCCTGCTCCTCCTCGGTCGCGTCCGCGTCCTGCATTTTTCTCAGCTCCCGGCAAAACTTTATCGCATTAAGCTTTCTACGGTTGACCCCGGGGTCCCCAAAATCATAGTACATCCCCGCGTCAAGCTTTTCTTCCTCCGTCATTTCAGCACACTTCCTTTATCAGCTTAACTGTTTTCCTGTCCTGATTCTGATTCCCCGCCGTAACATAAAACACCGCCAAGAACCCCGCGCAGAGGCACCATATCACCGGTTCGGTCACCGCGACCCCCAAATACCCCGCCTTCGGCACCAAAAACGCCGCGGAGAGCACCTTCACCGTCAGTTCAATTGTGCTCGACAGCACCGGCAGCACCTTGTGCCCCATCGCCTGCATGGTGTAGCGCAGGATAAACAGCGCCCCGAGCGGGAAGAAGCACGCCGTGCTGAGCCGCAGGTTCAAAAGCGCGTTTGAGACGATCTCCCGGTTGTCTGTGCCGGTCAGGAGCAGGATAAGCGGCCTGCCGAGCGTCCAACAGACGATCACCGAAAACACCGACCACAAAAGCTCGACCCAAAGCATTTTGCGGTTTGCCTCGCGGATGCGGCGGAATTTTTTCGCCCCGTAATTCTGCCCGACGAAGGTGCTGGTCGCGCTCGAAACGGTGGACATCGGTATCATCAGCATCTCATAGACGCGTCGCGAGGCGGTGTGCGCGGTGATGATGTCGGTGCTCAGGGCGTTTATCGAGCGCTGCATGATGACCGAGCCGAGCGAGAACACGCACTGCATCATCGCCATCGAAAAACCGGTCGTGAACATTTCTGCGGAGAGCGTGCGGTCGGGCTTCCAATCGGACCTCCTCGGCAGGTAGTCGCGGTAATTTTTGAAGATATACCCCATGCAGAGCGCCGCAGAGACCGCCTGTGCGATTACCGTGGCGAGCGCCGTCCCCGCGATCCCCGCCTTCAGCCAGATCACGAAAACGGTGTCAAGCAGAATATTCAGCAGGCTCGAAAGTATCAGAAAATAAAGCGGTGTTTTACTGTTTCCGATCGCCCGCAAAAACCCCGCGCAGCCGTTGTAGGCGATCGTCGTGAGCATTCCGCCTAAGATTATGACGATGTAGAGATACGACTGCTCGAAGACCTCGTCGGGCGTGAGCAGCAGCCTCATCATCGGCCTTAAAAACGCCACCGAGCCCGCCGTCAGGAGCAGCCCTATGCCGAGATCGAGCTTTATCATCGCCGCCGCGCCGCAACGGAATTCGCCCCGATCCCCGCCGCCGAAAAGCCTCGACAGCACGACGCAGCAGCCGTTGTTCAGCCCCCACGCAAGGTTCATGAGGAGCGAGTAGAGCACCGCCGTCGCGCCTATCGCGGCGATCGCCCCGTCGCCGAGAAAATGCCCGGCGATCATCGTGTCAACGAGGCTGTAGACCTGCTGGAAGATGTTTCCGATAAAAAGCGGCAGGGCGAAGGCCAAAATCAGCCTTGCGGGCGAGCCCTCGGTCATGTCGGTCACGCGGGAAGCGGACGGGTTTTCCTTGAGTTTTTGCATATAATTTCCTCCTGCTTCAAATGATTTAGTCAGCGAAAAAAATAATATCACGAAGCGGCGCGAAATTATTGCATATTTATTGGACTTATGATATAATCATTGGCAAAGAGGTGATCTCATGGAAAACGCCGTAAACGAAAAGAAGCTGCGATACATTGAATTTATCCACCGCGAGACGGCGGTCAGGCATCACACGACGACCGAGGAGATGTATCAGTACGACCTGCTGCGAATGGGCGATCCGCGGGCGGTAGACGAGGGGATAAAAATGTTTTCCTCGAACCTCCCGGGACATATCTCGGACGACCCCTTGCGAAACTACAAGTACCTGTTCGTCGCGTCGGTGACGCTCGCGAGCCGAAGCGCCATCGCCGGGGGAATGGACGCCGAGCGCGCCTACAACATCAGCGACCTGTATATCCTTAAAATGGATACGCTTTCGACCGTCGACGAGGTAAAGGCGCTCCACGCCGAAATGTTCGCGTTTTATACCCGCGAGATGGCCGCGATCGACAAGGGCAGCGTGTTCTCGAAGCCGATAGTTATCTGCCTTGACTATATCTACAACCACCTGCACGAGGTCATCACCGTGAAAATTCTCGCCGAGACCGCCGGGCTCAATCCGAGCTACCTCTCGACGCTGTTTAAAAAAGAGACCGGGCAGACGGTCTCGGGTTATATTCTGTCGAAGCGAATGGAGGCGGCGCAGAACATGCTTCGCTTTACGGATTATTCCTGCGCCGACATCGCCGCCACCCTCGCGTTCAGCTCGCAGAGCCACTTTATCCGCGCGTTCAAAAAGGCCACCGGCCAAACGCCGAGGGAGTTCAGGAATAAAAGGTGGGTGGGGTGAGGGTTGTCCGCCCCGTCAATCCCCCTCCCCGAGCCTGCGCAGAAGCCTCAAGAGGTAGGAATAGCGAGCGAGGAGAGCGGAACGGTCGTATATCGCGGCCTCGATGAGGTCCGAGTCGCTTACCTCGTTAAAATCGCGCTCGGCGGCCTCGATCAGCGCGGAAATTTTCCGCAACTCCTCCTCGATCTCCGCCGCGCGGCGTTGTTTTTTCAGTGCAGACAGCATTTTTCATCCTCCTTTTTTCAAGTATATGAGGAGGGAGGGGGAAAAATGCTTAGGGCGGGAAAGGCGGGGGGTATGGGGCGAAGCCCGGGCGGCAGCGGAGCTGCCGCCATGCCCGACCCGCTTGCGGGTCGGGCGGTGCGCCTGCGAAGCAGGCGCACACGGGCTTCGCCCGCGCCAGGTCTGCGCTTTGTACCTCTAACTCAGTAAAGCGCGGGTCTGCACATGCAAGTAGAGGCAGGAAAGCGAGGCGTTTTGCAAAGGCGATGGAGAGGCACTGACCGGGGCGAAGCCCCAAAGCCCATGAAATGGGCTTTGTCCCGCCGTCAGTCGGGTTTGTGCTATCCTTATAAATTGCAGAAAATTCGACATTTTGCAAAGGCTTGTAAACTCTGCTACGACGGGAAGCATGCGGTAGCATGCTTAGGGCTTCGCCCCTACTCCCTGCACCTACCCAACCTCGATATAGCCCAACCTTGCGCATAAGGTATTCGCTCGCGAGCTCGCTCATGCTATCTCAAGCCCCACCCCCTTTGCCCCTTGAGCGGACCTGTAATTATGCAGCAGCCCCCTCCCGGTGGGAGGGGGCCCGAAGCTTGCACCAAAGTGGTACCCCGCAACTTTGTCCCCGCCCTCCGCTTTCTGCTCCTCCCGACCGGGCGAAGCCCGGGGTGCGCGCGGAGCGCGCACCCGCCCGCCGCGCTCCGCGCGGCGGGCTCGGCGGCAGTTTCACTGCCGCCCGCGGGCTTCGCCCCACGCAACCCCCGCCCCCGCCGAAGGCTCAAAATTATGCGCTGTCCCTACCCCGCCAGTATCTCCGCCAGCTTTTCGACCGATTCGGGGCAGTGCTCTATCTCTCGGGACAGAAACATTGCATTTTCTGCAAAATTTTCGCCGCAGGTTTTAGCGAGCCTATACATCAGCACGATAAAGCGGCACTGCGTCAGCAGGTCCTCGCTGCCGACCGCCTTGAGAAAATACCGGTAGACGAGGTAGCCGAGACACCCCCGCCGCTCGGTCTCGCTGCCCGAGGTGATCCCGCCGCTCCGTGCGGTCCGCAGCCTCTCCTCCCGCCGGTCGCAGAGCGGCTCGGTCTCGCTTATGATGAAGTCGACCGCCCTCTCAAACTCGCCGTCCGAAAACGCGCAAACCGGCCTGTCATCGGCATCCGCAACGTATTCGAGCTCGTCGAAGTCGATCATCTCCTGCCAGCTGCACGCGAGCCCGACAAGCCTCTCCGCCGCCTCATCGGCGCCGAAACGCCTGTCGAAAACCGTCGAAAACGCCTGCTCGCGAGCCCTGACCAGAAACGCCAGCAGCCTCTCCTCGGCGGGGCGGGAGCCGATTTTTTCATAGTCGCGCTCGTCGCTTTTGAGGATCATCTCCGCCGCGACGGGGCAGGAGACCGACAGCCCGGCCTCCGAAAAACCGTCATATTCCTCAAAAAATCGGGGGTATTTTCGGCAGATTTCACACATCTCCCCAGTCGTTCGGTAGAGCCCGCAGAGCCGATCCCCGTCGAAAAACACGCATTTTCGCCCGTTCATCTTAAAAATTACGTCCCCGTCCGGGTCGGTTATGACGTTTTCTGCAAAATTTTCGAGCTTGCTTTCAAACGCCCGGAGCGCCTCCCCGTCGATGGGAATTTCCCAGCCCGCCTCGCAGCAGCTCTCGGGGCAGGCCCCCGCGGCGCAGCGAAACCGGTCGAAATACCCCGGCCGGAAAAAGTTATCATAGTTATCCGTCTTGAGCGCCTCCTCCCGAAAAAGCTTAGCCCGATTATTTATTTTTGTCCCGCCGGCGAAAGATCAGAAGCTTCTGCACAAAAAAGTTGAAAACGAACATAACTGCCTCTGCAAGGGGCTTTGCGAGGGCAAGCGGCAACCCGACGAGCCGGACCAGCGCCTCCAAAAGGACAAAGGTTTTCACCGAAAAGCTCACGAGCGCGAGGGAATAGTATCCGACAAGCTCGGGCCAAATTTTTTTGTGAGAGCGGAACACCCACGCCCGGTTAATGTGAAAATTTACCTGCGAGCTGCACGCAAACGCGACCGTCGCCGCGAGCTCCATAGCCATCGGAACCAGCCCCCCGAGCGCAGCGCTCAAAATCAGTGTTATCGCGTAGTCGACGGCGAACGCCGCGCAGGAGGACAGAAAATATCTCACCGCCTGCCGCCCGAGCAGGCCCTTTATCGCGCCGGAAAGCTTTTTCACGCCGCCGCCCCCTTCGTTTTTTCCTATTATACCACACGGCGAGGCGTTTGTCCAGCGGGCGCGCGGGGCAATACTCCCCGAAATTTCTTTAAAAATGTGCATTATAAACAAAATTTCCCTGAACTAGTTGTCTAATCCGTCTGTTGAAAATATTTCTTTATTGTGTTATGATGTATATAGCAGAAGTTGCAGAAAAACCCGCAAATTCTGCAAATTTAATTACTTGGAGACATTAAAATGAAAAGGATCATCGCCATCGCGCTTGTGCTCCTGACCGTTTTCGGCGCCGTAGGCTGCGGAAAACAGAAGCGCAAGCCCATTCAGCTTACCCTTTCGACGGAGGATTCGGAGGCCATAATGAGGGCCGCGGGCATCGTTCTGCCCGACGCCGAGACCGCCGCGGGGGCAAACTCGGTCGTCCAGTGGTACAGCTGGATAGACCTTTTCCAGAACTACAGCGACGAGGAGATCATTCAGACCGGTTATTGGACCTTCCAGAACAAATACGGCGGGTCGATAAAGTGGGTCGAGACGACCTATGACACCAGAAACACCGACCTTGCGAACCTTTTGGTCGCGGGGACCCCGCCGGACATGACCAACGCCGGCACCGCGATGCACGCGACCTTCCCCCTGAACGTCACCAAGGGAATGTATCAGCCGGTGGACGCGTGGGTCGACTATGACAACGACCCGCTGTGGAAGGAAATGAAGGACGCGGGCGAGTATTACGAGCTCGGCGGAAAGCATTTCGCGATAGTTTACGACCTGACCTTCAAGGACGTCATACCCTACAACCGCCGTGTCATCACCGAATGGGGCTTCGACGACCCGTGGGAGCTCTACCTTAACGACGAGTGGACGTGGGACGTTTTCTATGAGATGTGCCTCGACTTCAACTCTCCCGACGACAACCGCTTTGCCGTCGACGGGTGGTATGTGACCTGCAGCTTGGTCGAGGAGTCGACCGGCCACTATCTTATCGAGCGCGACGACGAGGGGCATTATATCTCGAACCTCTACGACCCCGTCATCGAGCAGGGTCACGACCTTGTTTATAATCTCGCCAAGAACGACTGCATGTTCAGGGTCGGCAACGACTACTGGGGGATAAACTCCTACGGCGGCTCGGCCTCGAACTACGGCTACCGCGTAAAGGACGGCCTCACGCTGTTCTGGCCCTGCGACGACGAGGGCTTTATCCGTCCCGTCGAGGAGCTTAAAAACACCTTCGGCGACGTCACCGACGGCGAGTTTATGATCTGCCCTCTGCCGAGGAACCCGAAGGGCGACGGCATATACTATCTCAACGCGATGCCCGACGCCTTCAACCTTATAAACGGCGCGCCGAACCCCGAGGGCGCGGTGCTTCTGGCGATGTGCACCCGGTTCAAGATCATGGACCCGACGGTCGTCGACATCGACCGCAAGCAGCTGAAGGAAAAATATTACTGGAGCGAGGAGATGCTGAGCGCATGGGACGAGTGCATGGCGATCACCCGCGCGAACGTAAGGCTCTACTATAACGGCAACCTGACCGACCGCGTGGAGCAGCTTTACAACCAGTTTGACTGGGGCGTAATGCGCACCGGCGGCGCGAATACATACACCCAGCTCCGCGAGCAAAACGCCGACACGCTCGAGTATTACCTCGACGAGCTGAATAAGATGATAGACGACTACGCGTATACGGAGGGGTATACGGGGTAGGGAAGGCCTGAATAATGAAAAGATCAGGGCGCCGTAAGGCTCCCTGATTTCTTTTGGGCGAAAAAGCGTCGTAAGCGATAAAGAGCTTGTGATTGGGGCCCCCAAAATGCCCGCATTTTGGGGAGAAGGCGGAGCAGCGGAATGAGTTAAGCGGCGATTTCGAGTGCGTAGCACGAAGAAAGCGCCGCAAGCGATATGGAGCTTGCGATTGGGGTCCCCAAAATGCCCGCATTTTGGGGAGAAGGCGGAGCAGCGGAATGAGTGAAGCGGCGATTTCGAGTGCGTAGCACGAAGAAAGCGCCGCAAGCGATATGGAGCTTGCGACGCCGTGGTCGGAGTGAAGGGATTTGAACCCCCGACATCCTGCTCCCAAAGCAGGCGCGCTGCCAACTGCGCTACACCCCGGCCTGTATATTATACAGCAAATTGCGCGAGTTGTCAAGACGGCAGGCTTTAAAAAAGCGCCCCCGCAGGCGGGGACACCGCTGCGCGGTTTCCCCGCACCCCTTCCGTGCCGTGCGGACTTCGGGGAGGGCGGCTTTGTTTGGGGCTTGTGCGGCGACAAGTTGGGTCTTGCTTCGCTCGACCCCGCCGCCTCGCTTCGCTCGGCGGGGGGGGGGGGGGGGGGGGGGACACCGCTGCGCGGTTTCCCCCTAAACCCCCTTTTTGTGCCGCGCAGCGTCGGGCAAGCCGCGCTGCGCCTGCTGAACTCCCACTTGCAGTGCAGCAATAAGCTAAGATGTAGCCCCGACCTTCTCTTTGCCTCGCTCGTCGCTCGGCAAACGGGGAGACCCCCGGCGAGGGTCTCCCCACGTCGCAACAGCCCACCGGGCTGATTGCTCCTCCCTGTCCTGCGCTGACTTACGCCAAGGGGTATTTCGCGACTGCGGTCGCGACCAAGGGCGCTGCCCTTGGATCCTGCCCGCTTTTTGAGGAAAAGCGGGGTAAAACCTTTTCGGTTTATCTCTTTGTAAACCAAGCTAAATCTCTATCTTCTATCCTCTATCCTCTACCCTCTAAAAAGCTGCGGCGCCCCTCGTCGGGACGCCACGTTTTTACTTTTCTTCCTTCATCTTGGCGAAGCACTCGCTGCAGTAAACGGGTCTGTCGTCGTGCGGCTGGAAGGGAACTCTCGCCTCTTTGCCGCAGGCCGCGCAGGTCGCTGTGTAGAACTGCTTGCCTTCCTCTTTCTTCTTCTTGCGGCAGTCGCGGCACATCTTGGGCTCGTTCTCGAAGCCCTTTTCTGCGTAGAATTCCTGTTCACCCGCGGTGAAAACAAATTCATTCCCGCAATTGCGGCATACCAATACCTTGTCTTCAAACATTGTCTGTCCCTCACTTAATTTATTTACCAAGTGTGCTTTCACCGACCGACTTGAATCGCCGCCGATATTTCTGCGGCCGCGGGCTTCGTTTCGGTGAACTGGCGGTTGAAGCCTTGTTAAACCTATCGGTAAAGGTTGTTTGGTATAGTTTATATAAAAACCCGCAGGTTTTTACCGAGATCATTGCTGCAAAAACTTCTTCCGCAGCTTTTTCCGCACCCTCGCGAGCGCGTTGTCGACCGACTTTCTGTCGGTGCCCAAGATTTTCGCGATGTCCTGATAGCTCGCCCCGTCGATGTAAAGCGACAGCGTATTTCTCTCAAGCTCGGTCATCGACGCCGAGGTCTCCTCAAAAATCTCCCGTATAAACTCCCGATCTATCGCGATTTTTTCGGGAGATACGCCCGCCGCCTCCGGCTCGTCAAGGTCCTCGATGGGATCCTCTCTGCCCTTTATCCTTGCGGCTTTTTTGAGGGCGTTTTTCATTCTGTTCGCGGCGCAGTGCCCCGCATATGTCGAAAAGCTCGCTCCCGCTCCGGCGGAGTATGTCCTGATTGCGTTCCAAAGGCCCAGTATCCCCTCGGACACCAGATCGTCCCTGTCGGCGCCGCTCACCCGATAGATGGCGGCCATTCGCCTTAAGGACGGCAGATAGCGGGAAATAAGCTCCTCACAGGCCGCGACGTCCTGCTCGGCTGCCGCCAGAAGCTCGTCGTCGCTTCGCCCGTCAAATCTTTCATCGGTACGCATTTTTGCCACCTCTGCCCAAAAATCCCGCCGCTTCTTCGCTTCGGGACCCTATGCCTTTATAACCGCTATATAATAATAGCATTTTCTTGCACGTTTGTCAAGTGAAAAATGTATTTTTTAACAGTTTTCGTCGAACCATACAAAAATAACCATGCGCCGTGCAATAAATAGACAGTTTAAGCGCTAAAAAACCGCCGAAATTCGCCGCTTTAACGCGCTCCCCCACGAATATTTTCCCCCGGGAGGAGCACTTTCCGCCCGGGGGTACACATCTGATTTCTGATTATCTAACCTCTGCCCTCTGTCGTCAGCCCTGCCTCATTCTGAACGTCACCGACAGCGTTCTCTTGAGCTCGTTGTTGGTGTCGCTGAACTTCTGGTTCGTGACTCTCTTCGAGGTATAGGGCTTGACTATCTCGCTCTGGAAGGTCTTGAGCGTGAAGTGGTTCGAGAACTTCATGAACTCCTCCTCGTTCGAGAACTGAACCCGCAGATAGCGGTAGGCTGTCTTGGTGTCGGCGGCCGCGCTCTCAAGCTGCTTCTTGAGGATAGCGACGCCCTCGTCGTATGTATCGGCGTAGTAGCCGTTCAGCTTATACCAGTTGAGGTCGTTCGAGGTCGCCGACGGCATGGTGTAGTACTTCGACAGGTCGTAAACGGTGCTCCTCGTGTTTTTCATGTACTGGTCGGTCACGCAGAGGAAGTCATAGTTTAGGTAGCTCAGGTCCTGTTCGAACACGTCGCCGTCCGGGTCGCCCCATGTGGTGTCGATGTTGTACCAGTTTCCGTTGATCTTGACCTTCACCCACGCGTGCATGGCCTCCATTCCCACGCCGACGTCGTAGACAACGTCAAATCCCGCGCGGGAGAGGAGATAGAAGGTGCCCTTCGCATAGCCGAGGCAGGTCGCGCCGCCGTCGACTATCGGGCCGTAGGTCGAGCCCTCATAGCTTCCGCCGTATCTGACGTGCTGGCAGAGATACTCGTAAATATACTTGACCTTATTGTAGTCGGACATACCCGAGCAGCCCGCAAGTATCGAATCTGCCTTGGAGCTTAAGTCGTTCATCATCTTTTTCGCGGCGTCAAGGTTGTCGACGTAGTAGTCGAGATAAAGGGTCGAGCCTCTGCGCGAGCCCACGCCCTCGAAGTAGCAGTAGCCTGTCCCGACGATGTGCGCGATCTTGCTCGCAATCTCGCCGGCCTCGTCGTCCGAAACATACTCGCCGATATTGACTACCGGCAGAAGCTGCTCGACGGCAAGGGCGATCTTATTGAGGGCCGACTTGAAGCGGTCCTCTTTAAACAGGCCGTACATATACTCGCACTCGTTCGCCTTCACCCAGTCCCCTCCGATGGCGGTAGCGGTGGTCGACGGAGTGGTGTCGGAGGTCCCGGTCGAGGCGGTTGTAGCCGGGGTCTTCGAGCCCTCGCTGACGTTTTCGGTCTCGGTCCTGCCCTCGTCGACGTTCTCGGTCTCGTTGTCCTCTTTCTTGGTCGTGACTGCGGCCGCGGCGGGCTTGTCCGCGCTTATATAAAGATTCGATACAAAGCCCTTTCCGCCCTTGAAATCAATTTCATACCAGCCGGTAGAGGCGCGACCGGTGACGTTTACCTCGTCTCCCTCGGCCAGAGCGCCCAGCTTGCCGAAATCGGTCGACGGGCCCTTTCTCACGTTAAGGGACATCGTCGCGTACATGGTGGCGCTCATCGGCTCGACGGTGTAATCGTCCTTGGAGGACGTTTCGCTCTTGGTCTCGGGCTTGGTCTCGGCCGTGGTGACGGTTGTTTCGGGAGCGGGGGTGGTCACGGGCTCGGGGGTCGTCTCGGGAGCGGGAGTTGTTTCGGGAAGGGTGGTGGTCGGCTCGGGGGTGGTGATCGGCGGCTCGGTCACGGAAGGGTCAATGCTTCCCGAAGGCATGGGCAAAGGCTCGTCCTCGACCTGTCCGCAGCCCGCGAGCATCGTGACCGCCATTACCGCCGCAAGAAGAAGGGCGGCTAAGCGTTTCAAGTTCATACAAATTCCTCCAATGCGATTTTATCCTAAAGCGTTTACTGTTCCTTGTCGTTGAGGGTGACTATAAAGGTGTACTGTCCCTCGCCGTCCTCGAATCCGTTGTAAACGCCCCATTTACGGTTGTTGAAGTTGGGCCCGTAGTCCTCGATGAGCTGCATTATCTCGCCGTGGCTGCCGTCGTCGCGGTTCGCCTTGAGCATCTTGTCGCGGACCTCGGTGTATACCTCCTCGTTCGGGAAGCGGAGGTAGATATAGTGCTTGTTGTTTGCGTTGCAGTTTTCGAGCTGCTTGATGACCGACTGCCTCGCCGAGTCGTAGGAATCGCAGACGAAGCCCTCGGTGGCGTGGAAGTTGTGCTCCATCGAGGTCGCGACGGGCTCGTCGAAGTAGTAGTTTTCGTTCTTGGCCTTGTGGTCCTTAAGGAGCTCCTCGTCCGAAACGAGGAAGTAGTCATAGTTGACGTATTCGGGGTCGGTCTGGTCGGCGGGGTCGGCCCATGTCGGGTCGACGATATACCACTGCCCGTCCGAGAGCTTGACATAGTTCCACTTGTGGGTGACGCTTTCGTTGTTTCCCACGCCGATGCAGTAGACGGTCTCGAAGCCGGCTCTCGAAAGAAGCAGGTTCATGGCGTCGGCATACCCCTGGCAGGTCGCGGTGCCGTCGCAAAGGGCACCGTATGCGGTGTAGTAGGTCGGGTTGTCCTCGGAATAGCGGCAGTTCAGGACGAGGGCGTCGTGGAGATATTTTATCTGCTCATACTCGCTGCCGTCCGGCATTGCGGAAACGATCTCGGCGATCTTTTGGTTGAGCGCGGCGGTAATGCCCTGCGCGTCCTCGGCGGTGTTGATGATGTCGAGGTTGAAGGAGCATATCAGCGCAGTGACCATGTTGGGGTCGTTCTCGTCATAGATTATGCGGAAGGACCTGCCGAGGTAGGGATAACCCATGCAGCAGTCGGTGATGAGGTGCATGAAGTATTCGGAGTTTTCCTCCTTGGTGATGGGATATTCGAGCGAGATGAACTGCGTGACGTTTTTGATGGAGGTCAGCGCGGCGGCAAGGTTGGCCTTGGTCTCGTTCGAGAGGTGATCCCAGACGTATTCGATACCGTTGTCATAGACGAAGCTCGTGTCATAGCCGTTCCACATCTCGGCCTCGGGCACGGCAAGGGTGACAGGCTCATCGGTCATCGGGAGGACGGTGTTCTGGTCGGCGGTGGTCTGCGCGGGCTCGGTAGAGGCCGCGGGGCCGTCTTCAATGGTATTGCCGCAGGAAACGAGCAGGCACGCGCTCACGCATATCGCGAGAAAAAGAGACAGAAAACGTTTCATAAAAAGATCCTTTCGTTATTGATAAACTTGCTTCTTATCGGCCCCGTATCCGGGGAATTTTGGTTTTCCCGCTGCGAGGCCATATTATTACTTCTTAATAATAACCGCAAATCGGCAGTTTGTCAAGAGGAAAATTCAGTGAAAGGCAACAGAAAACAGAAATCAGAGGTCAGATTTACAAGGTGGCGCCTGCGGCGCGATCAAAGCGCGGGGAGGATGGGGCGAAGCCCGGCCGCCCGCGAAGCGGGCGGCACGCCCTGCCGGGCAGGGGTCTGCGCGGAGCTCGTTAGGGGCTTGCCGGGGGCGTTTTACGCGAAAAAGCGAAATAGTCCGCAGCCGGCAGGGCGGGAGCGCCCTTTAGGGCGCTCCCGGGCTTCGCCCGTGCGTTGCAGCAGCCGAGTGCAGACATACAGCCTCACGCGGGACAAAGCGCCTCTTACCCGGGGCGCGCGCAGGCCGCGGGCAAAGCGGCGGGGAACCCCTGCGGGGTTCCCCGCACCCCTCCCGCCTTGTCGGCGAAGCCCCGCGCGAGCCTTCGGCTCGCGCGCCCCGCCGCGCGGGGCGCGGCGGGGCCGTGGGCGGACGCTCCGCGTCCGCCCACGGGGCTTCGCCCCACCCCCATCCCCCTGCACCTAACTCCCAGCAACCTCCCCCACAGCCCTCACGCTGTCGGCGCACGCCTGCTCCACCCGCGCAAAGTCTATCTCCACAAGCTCCGAGTGCGGAAACTCCCTCTCCACGTCGTCCCTATCCACCTTATCCGAGTAGTAGACCACGTCCGGGGCGAGCTCATACAGCTCCTCCTCCGTCGCGGTGTATTTTTCCTCCGTCCATGCCGGCTTCCCCAAAAGCCCGAAAAGCTCGGCGGCAAAGCTCCCCTGCGGGGTCAGCATCATCCCCTCGGGCGCATAGTCCTCAATAACTATCCACGTCCTGTCCGGCGCGGCCGAACTCAGCGCCATGAACACCTCGTTCATCTCCGAGATGATCTCGTTCGGCCTCTCGCGGCCGCTCACCGCCCCGTAAAACGCAAGTCCAAGCTTCATATACTCGTCGCACAGCTCGGCATAACTCTTCGGCGCCGCCATCTCCAGCACCCTCACCCCGGCCTCCTTCAGCTTCAGCCGGTCCGTCGCCGCGATCGGAGACTGCGTGATCAAAAGCTCCGGCGCGGCCTCTTTTATCGCCTCAACGTCGGGAAGCGCCGCCGAGCCTATCCTTTTCATATCCTCCGGCGCGTCGCAATAGTCGCTCACCGCGCATATCCTGTCCCCCAGCCCCAGATCGTTCAGTATTTTCGTGATCGCGGGCGACAGCGAAGCCACGCTCGCGGGGGATGTCTCAAACGTCTCCCCGTCAAAGCTCACCGGGTATTCCGGCATGACCGGCGGCAGATCCTCAATAGGCGCGGGGGTATTTTCGCTCACGAGCGGCTCGGGTATCGCGTCGGCGCAGGCCGATAACATCATCGCCAGCCCGAGCGCCAAAAGTATAAACCTTTTTCTTTTCATGTAAACTCCTTCTTTAAATGCTTATCTCCTCAAGGCTCATGGTCGCGGCGGCATTCAGCGACATATCCGCCCGCCTGCCCGCCAAAAAGTCGTAATAGCCCTGCGCCGCGATCATCGCGGCGTTGTCCCCGCAGTATCTGAGCTCCGGCAGCCAGAGCTTCGCCCCCAAGCTGTCCGCGAGCGCCTTCATCTTCCGCCTGATCTCGGTGTTCGCGCTCACCCCTCCCGCGACGACCAGCTTTTTGCTCCTGAGGTCCTTGGCAGCCCTCCCGAACGTCTCCCCCAAAATGTCCGCGACGGTCTTTTGGAACGAAGCCGCAACGTCCTCGCGCGATAGCTCCTCACCCCGCTGCTCGGCGTTGCGAACAAGGTTTATCACTGCGGTCTTGAGCCCCGAAAAGCTCATGTCATACCCCTCCCCCGAAATTTTCGGGTGGGTGAACCGAAACGCAGTTCTGTCCCCGTTTTCGGCCGCGCCGTCGATATACTTCCCCCCGGGGTACGGGAACCCTATCGTCCTTGCGACCTTGTCGAAGCACTCCCCCGCAGCGTCGTCCCGCGTTCTTCCTATCACCATATAAGAGGTATAGCTCTCCACCGAAACGATGTGGCTGTTCCCTCCGCTTATCACAAGGCACAAAAACGGCGGTTCAAGGTCGGGGTGGGTGATGTAGTTCGCCGCGATATGCCCTGCGACATGGTGCACCCCGACGAGCGGCAGCCCCGCCGACAGCGAAAGCCCCTTGGCATAGCTAAGGCCCACCAAAAGCGCCCCTATAAGCCCCGGAGCATATGTCACCGCGACCGCGTCGATGTCGGAAAACCCGAGCCCCGCGCCGTCCATCGCTTCTTTCACGACCTGCGAAATGCTCTCGATATGCCTCCGCGAGGCGATCTCCGGCACCACGCCTCCGTAAAGCCTGTGCTCGTCTATCTGCGAGGCGACGATATTTGAAAGCACCCTCCTGCCGTCCTCGACGACCGCCGCCGCCGTTTCGTCGCAGGAGGACTCTATCCCCAGTATTTTCATCCCCGCTCCTCCTTTTTATACGTCTTTATCATCGTGATCGCGTCCTCCTCGGGGTTGCTGTAATACCCCCGCCGAACGCCCATACATTCAAACCCGAGCGAGCGGTAAAGCGCCTTTGCCGCCTCGTTCGATCTTCTTACCTCCAAAAAAGCCCGCTCGGGCTCATATATCCTCTCAAGCTCCGATATCAGCGCCGCGGCTGTCCCCCGCCGCCGAAACTCCTTTTTCACCGCGACGGAATATATCTCCGCCTCCCCGAAAACGCAGCTCCCGCAGACATACCCCGCGACCTCCCCGTCATAGACCCCAACCAGCGCGGTTATCGGCCCCTCCTTTTCCCGGGAAAGGCTCAAAAAATCGTCCTTGGGCCACGCCTCCGAGGTGAAGCACTCCATTTCTATCCCCGCAACCGCGTCGACGTCCTCCTCGCGAAGCGGGCGGATCTCAAGCTCCATCCCGCTCCTCCTTCATCGCCGCGAGCTCGTTATATATCTCGCTCTTGGAAAACCCGGTCTCCTTCGCGGCCTCGCGGCAGGCATCCGTCGGCTTCATTCCGCCGTCCGCCTTTTTTTGGGCGATCAGCGCCGCCTCGCGAACGCTCATCTCCGCCCTCGGGGGAGCCTTATACCCCTCCACGATAAGAACAAACTCGCCCTTCGGCTTTCTGTCGCTGTCGTTATATATGTTCACCGCATCGGCGAGGCTTGTCCGTATGATCTCCTCGTGCAGCTTTGTCAGCTCGCGGCATATTGTAATTTTTCGGTCTCCCAGTGCCCTTAAAAGGTCTTTAAGCGTGGCGCAGAGCTTGTGCGGCGCCTCGTAGAATATAAGCGTTTCCGGCCGCTTTTCGACCTCTTCAAGAGTAACTTTTCGCGAGCTCGGCGAGGTCGACAAAAACCCCACGAAGGTAAACTTCGAGGTGTCGAGCCCGCTGACCGACAGCGCCGTAACCCCCGCGCTCGGTCCGGGAACGGGAATTACCGGCACCCCGTGCTCGGCGCAGAGCCTGACAAGGTCCTCCCCCGGGTCGGAAATGCAGGGCATACCCGCGTCGGTGACGACGGCGCAGCTCTCCCCCGAAAGAATACGTCTTATTATCGCGTCCCCGGCGTATTTTCGGTTGTGCTCGTGATAGCTCATCAACGGCTTTTCAATCCCGAAGTGCTTCAAAAGCTTCCCGGTGACCCTTGTGTCCTCGGCGGCGATGAAATCGGCCGATTTAAGC
Organism: uncultured Clostridia bacterium; assembly: GCA_947624745.1. Taxonomy (GTDB): domain Bacteria; phylum Bacillota; class Clostridia; order Oscillospirales; family Ruminococcaceae; genus Faeciplasma. Next base: position 121,976 of record CANQLR010000001.1, read on the forward strand.
GCCTCTACCGCCCGGTACGTCATGTCCGACAGGTTTCCTATCGGCGTTCCGACAACATAAAGCTTTGCCATTTTACCCTCACAGTCTGTAAATACGCTTCATTTCCTCCGAATATCCCCCGCTCCCGTCGGTGACGGCAAGCGGCGGCTCGATCTTCAAAAACGGCGCCCCGCCGAGCCTGCCCTCCAAAAGTATCAGCCACGCGGGGTCGCGGAAAGTCTTATGAACGCTCCGAAGGCGCTTCGGCTCTATCCCCGCCCGGCGCATCGCGCTCACGCAGTCCCCGAGGCGCTCCGGCCGGTTGCATACGCAGAGCCTCCCGCCATAGCGCAGGTTCCTCCTTGCCGCCTCGCAGACGTCGAAAATGCTGCATTCCTGCTCGTGCCGCGCGATGGCCTCCGCCTCGCTTCTGCTTTTCGCCCCGGTGCCGAGGCTTTTGTACGGCGGGTTGCAGGTGATGAGATCCGCCTTTTCCTCCAAAGTAAACTCCCGAAGATCCGCGTTTATCGGCTCGAAATCGCTAAGCCCCGAGCGCTCCTTCGACATTATCGCCAGTTCATGCGCGCTTTTTTGAAGCTCGACCCCTATAACCCGCTTCGGCGCGAAGTCGCGGATCATCAAAAGCCCGACTATCCCGCAGCCGGAGCAGAGATCAATTACAAAGTCCTTTCGCCTCGGCGAGGAAAAATCGGCAAGCAAAAAAGCGTCCGTCCCGAAGCGGTGCTCGCCCGAAACGGCGGCGTAAATGCTTTCAGACAGCCGCTCGAAGCTTACTTCCCCGACCATGTCACCCTCCGCTCTCCTCGCCCGAGAGCGCCCTGTCGATAAGCCGCAAAACGTCCTCCCGCGAGGTTATTTTTCCTGCGGCAGATCGAAGGGCCGCCGCGCCCCTTGCTCCCTTAAAATACCACGCGACCTGCTTTCTGGCCTCACGAATGCCCTGCTCCTCGCCCTTATACTCGATGAGCCGGTCGATGTGCTCAAGCATTATCCGCGTTTTTTTGTACAGCCCCGGCTCGGGTATTACCTCCCCCGTCCGGAAATATTCGTTTATCTCTTTAAATATCCACGGCCTCCCGCAGGCAGCTCTTGCAAGCGTCACGAGGTCGCACCCCGTCTCGCGATACATTCTCTCGGCGTCATATGCCGAGCGCACGTCGCCGTTTCCTATGACCGGGACCGAGACCGCTTCCTTTACCTTTTTAATTATGCTCCAGTCCGCGGCGCCCGAATACATTTGCGTTCTCGTCCTCGGGTGGACGGCTATTGCCGCCGCGCCGGCTCTTTCCATCAGCCCCGCGAATTCCACGGCGTTTATATGTTCACTGTCCCACCCCGCGCGGATCTTCACCGTAACGGGGCAGTCTGCCTCCGCGACCGTCGCCTTAACTATCTCCGCCGCGAGCTCGGGGGTCTTCATGAGAGCGCTGCCGCCCCCGGGGTTCACGACCTTCGCGACCGGGCAGCCCATGTTTATGTCGATGATATCCGGCCTAAAGGGCTTTAAAAGCCTCACCGCGCGGGCGAAAAACTCCGGCTCCTCGCCGAAAAGCTGAATGGCGAAAGGGCGCTCGGGCTCGGTTATCTCGCAAAGCTCCAAGGATCCCGCCCCGCCGTAGCAAAGCCCCTTTGCCGAGACCATCTCGCTCACGAGATATGACGCGCCGAAGGCCTTTGCGGTCTCCCGAAAGGCCCTGTCCGCGACGGAAGCCATCGGCGAGAGCCCGCAGCTTTTTTCGATTTTCACCCCGCCGATGAAAACGCTCTCCATCAGCTTATGTCGTAGGTACGGTAGCCCGTCCTTTCGATGCGGCTCTGGATGATCCTGAACCGAAGCCCCTTGAAGAGCCCGTGCAGCCGCACCTCGATCCTCGGCTCGGAATAAAACACGAACCGATATCTTCTTATGTCCCGCGAGCAAACGCTGTGCCCCGAGCCTCCGCAGTCGATCTTAAAATTCTCGGCGCACTCCTTAAAGGATACGCTGACCTTTTCCCTGTTCACCAAAAACGTCGCCCCGTCCTTTCTGACGGAAAGTAACTTAGCCACTTCGGAATTTCCTTTCAAGCATATTTTCTTCTCTCTCACACGCGCCGGAAAAATTTTGTCGGCACGTCCCAAAATAGTATAACACACTTTGCGAAAAAAAGCAATACGGATATAAAATTTAATCTTTATTATCAAAAGAAATATTTTGCGAATCTGATTTCTGCCCTCTCCCCTCTGTTTTCTTTCTTTGCTTGACATTTTCCCGAAAATAGGGTATACTTATAATAACTATAGAATTTTTACGAAAGGAAATCTCTAAATGGGGCTTTTGGACAAAATTTTCGGAACATACAGCGACCGCGAGCTTAAGCGGATCGAGCCTATAAAGCAGAAGGTCTTGGACCTTGAGGAAAAATACAAGGCGTTTTCGGACGCGGACCTCGCCGCGATGACCCCCGAATTCAAACGGAGGCTCGCAGCCGGCGAGACCCTCGACGACATCATGCCCGAGGCGCTGGCCGTCGCGCGGGAGGCCGCCGCAAGGGTCCTCGGAAAGAGAGCCTTCCCGGTGCAGATAATCGGCGCTATCGTCCTTCACCAGGGCCGCATCGCCGAAATGAAGACCGGCGAGGGCAAAACGCTCACCGCCTGCCTCGCCTCGTATCTCAACGCGCTCACCGGCGAGGGCGTTCACGTCGTCACGGTAAACGACTACCTCGCGAAATTCCAGGCCGAGGAGATGGGCAGGGTCTACCGCTTCTTGGGGCTCACCATCGGGGTGATACTCTCCTCGAAGGGCGGCCTTGATTCGGAGGAGCGCCGAAAAGCTTACGCCTGCGACATCACCTACGGCACCAACAACGAGTTCGGGTTCGACTATCTCCGCGACAACCGCGTTATTTATAAGAAGGACAGGGTGCAGCGCGGGCACGCATTTGCCATCGTCGACGAGGTCGACTCTATCCTCATCGACGAGGCGAGAACGCCGCTCATCATCTCCGGCCAGGGGGACGATTCCTCCGAGCTCTACCAAAAGGCGGACAGGTTCGCCCGCAGCCTCACAAAAACCGTCATCGCCGAGACCGAGAGCAAGCAGGACACCGACACCCTCTATGACGGCGATTATATCGTCGACGAAAAGGCGAGGACGGCAACCCTCACCCGCTCGGGCGTTGAAAAGGCAGAGCGGCACTTCGGCGTCGAGAACCTCTCCGACCCCGAGAACATGACTCTCATGCACCATATAAATCAGGCGATAAGGGCGAACGGCGTTTTCAAGCGGGACATCGACTATGTCGTCAAGGACGGCGAGGTCATCATCGTCGACGAATTCACCGGGCGGCTCATGTACGGGCGGCGCTATAACGACGGCCTCCACCAGGCGATCGAGGCCAAGGAGGGGGTCAAGGTCGCGAGAGAGTCGAAGACCATCGCGACGATATCCTTCCAGAACTATTTCAGGCTCTATAAAAAGCTCTCCGGCATGACCGGCACCGCCGCCACCGAGGAAAACGAGTTCCGCGAGATATATAAGCTCGACGTCGTGGTCGTGCCGACCAACAAGCCGATGATAAGGATAGACCACGAGGACGTCGTCTATAAGACCGAGAACGCGAAGTTCAACGCCGTTGTCGACGAGATAGTCCGCTGCCATGAAAAGGGTCAGCCCGTTTTGGTCGGCACGGTGTCCATCGAAAAATCCGAGCGGCTCTCGAAGATGCTCGCAAAGCGCGGCATAAAGCACGAGGTCTTAAACGCCAAATATCACGAGCGCGAGGCGCAGATAGTCGCCCAGGCGGGCCAGCTCGGCGCGGTGACGATAGCCACCAACATGGCCGGACGAGGCACCGACATCATGCTCGGCGGAAACGCGGAGTTTTTGGCGAAGGCCGATCTTGTGAAAGCCGGCTATGACGACGAGCAGATATACGACATCACAGGATTTAACGAAACGAGCGACCCGGAGATCCTTAAAGGCCGCGAGGAATACGCCGCGCTCATGGAGAAATATTCCTCCGAGATAAAGGAAAAGGCCGAGAAGGTAAAGGCGGTGGGAGGGCTCTTTATAATCGGCACCGAACGGCACGAATCGAGGCGTATCGACAACCAGCTCCGCGGACGTTCCGGCCGTCAGGGCGACGAGGGCGAATCGAGGTTCTATCTCTCGCTCGAGGACGACCTGATGAGGCTTTTCGGCGGAGACCGCGTAAACGCCCTCATGACGACGATGAACATTCCCGAGGACACCCCCATTCAGGCGAAGATGATAACCACGATGATAGAATCGGCGCAGAAGCGGGTCGAGGGGCGCAACTTCAACATAAGAAAGAACGTCCTAAACTATGACGACGTAATGAACGCCCAGCGCGAGATAATCTACGCCCAGCGCTCAAAGGTGCTGGAGGACGAGGATATACACGACTATATCAAGAAGATGATAACCGATTTTATCTCCGAGAGCGTGGAGGCGTATCTGACGGGCGATGAGCCGGAGCACTGGAATATGTTCGGCCTTAAGGAGTTCTTCGCGGGGCTCTTTACCGACAAGAAGAACTTCGCCTATACCCCCGCCGAGCTCGACATCTTAGATAAAAAGGACCTTATTTCCGAGCTTACCGCCGACGCGGAGGAAAAATATAAGCTCAAGGAGCAGGAGCTCACGCCCGAGATCATGCGCGAGGCGGAAAGAGCGGTGCTTTTACGGTGCGTAGACGAAAAGTGGCAGCAGCACATCGACGACATGGACGAGCTGAAAAAGGGCATATCGCTTCGCTCCTACGGCTCGCACGACCCGGTGGTCGCGTACCGGATGGAAGGCTTTGACATGTTCGATCGGATGGTCGCCGCCATTCGCGAGGACACCGTGAGGATACTTTACAACCTGCACTTAAGAAAAGAGCAGAGGATAGAGAGGAAAGAGGTGTTAAAGCCCCTTCCCACCGGCTCGGACGGCTCGGTGTCGCAGCAGAGAGTCGTCTCGAAGAAAAAGCCGGGAAGAAACGACCCCTGCCCCTGCGGCTCGGGGCTTAAGTACAAAAAGTGCTGCGGCAGAAACGAATAAACGCCCGAGGGGCAAAAAAATAAAAAATATCACAAAGAAAAGAGGGAACGAAGTGCAAAAGGTTTTTAGATCGGCCGACATTTTAATTCCGAAGGGGTGCGACATGGGGCTTTGGTCCTGCGTGGCGTGCGACCAGTACACCTCGCAGCCGGAATATTGGGAAAAGGCGTCGAACATTGTGGCGGGCGCGCCGTCCGCTTTAAGGCTTATCCTGCCCGAGATCTATCTCAACAAGCCCGAGACCGAGGCGAGGATAAAAAAGGTGAACGAAAATATCTCGGAATATCTTTCGGAAGGCATTTTCGCGGAGTATAAGGACGCCTACGTCTATGTTGAAAGAACGCAGTCGGACGGGAGCATTCGCCAGGGGGTAGTGGGCGCGGTCGACCTTGACTGCTACGACTACGAAAAGGGCTCGAAAGCGCCTGTTCGCGCGACCGAGGCCACCGTCAAGGAGAGGATCCCCGCAAGGCTGGAGATCCGCCGCGACGCGGAGATAGAGCTCCCGCATATCATGATACTCATCGACGATCGGAAGAAAACGGTAATCGAGCAGCTCTCGGAGCGCAGGGGGAAGATGAAGCGGCTCTACGACTTCGACCTGATGCTCGGCGGCGGGCACATCTCGGGCTATCTTTTAGGCGAGGAGGAGAAGGCGCTCTTTGAGGCTTCGCTCTCGGAATATGCCGAGGGGCGGGAAATGCCTTTTGCGATGGGCGACGGGAACCACTCCCTCGCGACCGCGAAGGCGCACTATGAGGCTTTAAAGGCCGCAAACCCCGGGAAGGATATGTCAAGCCACCCCGCGAGATACGCCCTCTGCGAGCTGACGAATTTGCAATCCGACGCGATAAAGTTCGAGGCGATACACCGGCTCGTTCGGGTCGCGGATCCGTATAAATTCATACTTGAGATGTCGATGGATCTTGAGCTTTCGGGGCTTCAGACCGCGGAGCCGGTGAGGATCCACCGAAACTACACCGTGAGGGACCTTTATATAAGAAACCCCTTAAGCGATCTTGCGGTCGGCTCGGTGCAGATGTTCATCGACAAATATATTAAGGAAAACGGCGGCGAGGTGGATTATATCCACGGCTCGGACGTTATAAGGCGGCTCTCGATGCAGGACGGGGTCATCGGCTTCGAGTTTTTGCCGATGAAGAAAACGGAGCTTTTCGACGCGGTCATAAAGATGGGCGAGCTGCCGAGAAAAACGTTTTCGATGGGCGCCGCGCAGGATAAGAGATACTATTTAGAGGCAAGGCGCATAAGATAAATGAAAAATATTTACATAATTTTTTCGGCGACCGACCTGCATATCGGCCGGCTGATACGCTTTGTCACAAAAAACGGCTATAACCACTGCTCGGTCTGCCTAAGGCCCGATCTTTCGCGGTTCTACTCGTTTTCAAGGGTCTACCGCCACAACCCCCTCATCGGCGGGTTCGTGGTGGAGTCACCGCTGCGCTATACCTTAAGCAGCCGCACCGGGGTAAAGATAGTCACGGTGAGCGTCACCGACGAGGGCTACGCCGAGGCGGAGAGGTTCATCGCCAGCATGGCCGAGCGCGGCGACGAGCTGGTGTATAATTTCTTCTCGGCGGCGGCGTATCCGTTCGGCAAGAGCTTCCGCTCAAGCAGCGCCTATACCTGCGCCGAGTTCACCCACGCGGTGCTCAGGGCCGCCGGGGTTAAGATGCCGGAGCGGGCGAATATCCGCGAGATGGAGCTTGCGCTCAAGTCCCTCCCGACGGTCGAGGGTCGGGCGGTGGATATCCTGGGCGATACCGTCTGGGGAGAGGACAGGTACCTTGAGCATATCGGCAGGACAAGGCAGGCGTACCAGATCGCAAGGGGGTTTAAGAGGCTGGTGGTGAATAGGTGAAGGGGGGAGGCTTTTGGGATATATTGGGGGGCGAAGCCCCAAAGCCCATGAAATGGGCTTTGTCCGCCGTGGGAAAGATTTGTACTGTCCTTATAAATTGCAGGAAATTCGACAATTTGCAACACGCTGAAAATGCTGCGACGGCGGGTAGCGCGTCTCCGACGCGCTAAGGGCTTCGCCATGCGGGTCGGACGCACCTTTGCGTAACAAACCTTGCGCCGCACTTTGTGCAATCACTATGAGCTTGAGCAGACCCTAAACGGGGCGACATAAGGTATTCGCTCTGCTCATGCTATTTTAAGCCCCACCCCTTCCGTCCATTGATTAGGGCTCAGCCCCGCGTTTATCCCCTCCCGCCGGGAGGGGGCGCTTTGTGTACGCGTTCGGGCGAAGCCCGGGCGGCAGTTTCACTGCCGCCATGCCCTCCGAGCAAGTTCGGAGGGCGGTGCGCCTGCTTCGCAGGCGCACACGGGCTTCGCCATGGGCGCGAGCAGACCAGCCCCGTGTGAGCCTTCGGCTCACATTCTGCCGCGCAAGCGCGGCCGAACAGGCGCGCGTTCCGCGCGCCCCGTGGCTTCGCCCCGCCCCATCCCCCGCCTTCCTCCTTATTGCCCCCGTAAGTGCCCATCCCTCCAAAATTTATTACAGCAATTATTTTCGTCACCAAAGGCTCCCACAATAATTCCTCCTTCCGCCTTCTGCCTTCTGTCTTCTTGTCGCTCCCCTCTTGCATTTTCCGACAAGATGTGCTACACTATAACTAACGACAGTCTACAACCCCGAAAGGAGCCTGAATATGCCCAAGGTCAAAGTTAAAATCATCGGGAGGGAATATCTCCTCGGAACCGAAAACACCCGCGATTACACCCTGAAGCTCGCCGAGGAGCTCGACGGGAAGATGAACCGCATGCTATCCGAGAGCCAGACGTTGAGCGGCATCGACGTCGCCATTCTTTGCGCCTTGGACGCCATGGACGACGCGAAAAAGGCCGCCGAGAACGCCGATAATATCCGCTCGCAGCTCGGCGAGTACATGAACTCCGCCGACCGCGCCCATTCGAGCGTAGAAAGCTCTAAAAAGGAGATCGCCGTCCTCAAGAAGCGCATCGAGGAGCTCGAGGACCGGCTCAACCAAAAAATATGAGCAAAAAGCCCGAAGTCCTGTCCCCCTGCGGCTCGCCCGAGTGTGTTGAGGCCGCTCTGCGGACAGGCGCCGACGCCGTTTATCTCGGGCTGAAAAGCTTTTCCGCGAGGCATAACGCGCAGAATTTTTCGGACGATGAGTTTAAAGCCGCAGTTTCGGAGTGTCACCGAAGCGGCGTTTTGGTTTATCTGACGCTCAACACCGTTCTTTTTGAGGATGAGCTCCGCCCCGCCGCCTCCGCCCTTCGCCTTGCCTGCGAGGCCGGCGCCGACGGCGTTATAATCCAGGATATGGCGGTTTTTGAGATGATAAAAGCCGCCTGCCCCGATATGCCCGCCCACGCCTCGACCCAGATGAATATCCACACCGCCTCGGGCGCAAGGCTTGCCGGAGATTTGGGCTTTTCCCGGGTCGTCGCCTCGCGCGAGTGCAGCCTTTCGGTGCTCAAAAAAATGGCCGACACCGGCGTCGAGATCGAGGCGTTCGTCCACGGCGCGCTCTGCATGTGCGTTTCGGGGGAGTGTTACCTCTCTGCAGCCATCGGCGGAAGAAGCGCCAACCGCGGCCTTTGCGCGGGCGCCTGTCGGCTTCCGTTTTCCGCGGCGGGAAAGCCCCGCGACGACTACGCCCTCTCGCTTAAGGACCTCTCCTACACCGACCATGTTGACGAATTGCGGGAGGCGGGGGTCTGCTCGCTCAAGATAGAGGGCCGCATGAAGCGCCCCGAGTATGTCGCCGCCGCGACCGACGCTATCAGAAAGGCGGTAGACCGCGAGCCTTACGATAAAACCCTATTACGCGCAGTATTTTCACGTTCCGGTTTTACGGACAGTTATATAAATTCCTCCCCGGGAGCCGAGATGTTCGGCCGCCGAGGATACGACGACGTGCTCATGGCGGCGGACGTTCTTCCGAAGCTTAAAAAGCTCTACGAAAAGCCCCGCAAGCGGTTCACCGCCGACCTTGCGCTTACCGCGAAAAGCGGCGAGCCGATGAGGCTTGAAGCGGCCTGCGGCGGCGTTTCCATAACCGTTTCGGGTCCCGTCCCCGAGCCCGCGCTGACCCGCCCGAGCGAGCCTTGGGAGGCGGTCGAGCAGCTCAGAAAATGCGGCGGCACGCAGTACGAGGCCGGAAAGGTCTCCGCCGAGATCTCCCCGGGGCTGATGATCCCGAAGTCACACCTCAACGCCCTTCGCCGCGAGGCGCTGTCCGAGCTCGACCTTAGGCGCGAAAAAAGCTTCCCCCCAAAGAGCTTCGACGGCGGCAGGCTGACCTTCGACTTCCCGATGCCGCTTATTTTAAAGCACCCCGCGCTTCGGGTGAGGGTCGAAAAAACCGCGCAGTTAAGCCTTTTGCAGGGCGAGATCTCGGCTTTCGTCATTCCTCTTTCAGAGGCCGAGAGCTATATAAATTCCGGGTACGACCCCGAAAAAGCCGTCCTTTCCCTACCGCGGTTCACCGTTTCGGAGGAGGAGATGACCAAGCGGCTAAAATCTGCCAAAAATCTCGGCTTTAAGGTGATAGAATGTTCCTCGGCGGGGGATATCGCCCTCGCAAAAAAGCTCGGGATTGAGCCGGTCGGCGGCTTCGGCCTGAACGTGACGAACTCCCTCGCGGCGAGGCACTATTTCTTCGCCGAGGGGCTGAAAACGCTCCTTCTTTCGCCCGAGCTCGAACCCCGCGCCGCCGGGCGGATAGCCGTCCCCGCGAAAACCGGCGCGATAGTCTACGGCCGCCTGCCGCTGATGATCACAAGAAACTGCCCGATAAGGGCGCAGGTCGGCTGCAAGGGCTGCAAAAACCGCCTTGTTGATCGCACCGGCGCGGAATTTCCGCTCATATGCCGCCGCGAGATGGGGGTCTATGAGCTTCTGAACTCCCGCCCGATATGGCTTTCCGACCGCTGGGAGGGCTTCAACCTCGACTTCGCCGACATGATGTTCACCGTCGAGTCGCCCGAGGAGTGCGCCGAAATACTCAAAAAATACCGTACCCGCGACGCTTCGGCCCCCGCGGCGTTCACAAGAGGAATTAAAATTTCAGGAGACAAAAATGGAGCTGAAAATTAAAAAACTTCGCCCCGAGGCCATTATCCCGAGCCGCGCAACAAGCCTTTCGGCAGGGCTCGACCTCTCGGCCTGCATTCCCGAGCCGATCACCATCGCCGTCGGCGAGATAAAAAACTTCCCGATAGGCATTGCCGTCGAGCCGCAGCGCGAGGACGTGGTGCTTCTCATCTTCGGGCGCTCCGGCATGGGGAGAAAATTCGGGATAACCCTTCCGAACTCGGTCGGCGTGGTCGACAGCGACTACCGCGGCGAGATACAGGTGCCGCTCATAAACCACGGCAGCGAGCCCTACACCGTCATGCCGGGCGACCGCATCGCCCAGATGGTCACGGTGCCGGTGATATTTGCCGAAGCCGTCGAGGCGGATTCCCTTTCCGATTCCGAGCGGGGAGAGGCGGGCTTCGGCTCGTCGGGGAAGTAGCTATCTCCTCCCGCAGACATCTTTAATCAGTAAAACTATCGCTAAAAGGCAGGGCAGCGCCATCAGTCCGTTTGTGATGTCGCTGATACTTAACACCGCGGCGGGGGCGGTCAGCGAGCCGAAAAGCGCCGCCAGAACGAATACCGCCTTATATGCGGGCGCGAGGGAGGGGGACAAAAACCTCGCCCCCGAAAGCCCTATTTCCGACCAGCCGACGGCCGTTGCCGCAGCAAACGCCGCGAGAGAGAGCGACACCAGCGCCGGGGCGGCGTCCCCGAAAACGCTCCTTGCCGCCAGAACTACCGTCGAAGCCCCGCCGATGCCGCTTTTGTCGGCACGCGAGCAGAGTATCGCCAGCGCGGTGAGGGTGCAGATGACGAAGGTGTCGACAAACACCTCGAACATGTTCATCAGCCCCTGGCGGTCGGGGTCGTCCTCGGCCGAAGCTCCGTGAACGGGAGCGGTGGTGCCGAGCCCCGCCTCGTTTGAAAATATCCCCCGTCGGCAGCCCACGCTTATCGCCGCGCCTGCCGTGCCTCCCAAAAAGCCCTTAAAATCGAGCGCCGAGGAGAATATCTCCCGCATGACCGGCCCGAGCGCGGAGGCGTTTTTAAGGATCACCCAGACCGCGCCGAGAACATAAAGCCCCGCCAAAACCGGCACCACCGCCCCGCAGAGCTTTTCCGTAAAGCCGCGCAGGCAGAGGCAGAATATCAGCGCGAAAAACATCGCAAGCCCGCAGAAAAGCGGCGGCACCCCGAGCGTTTCGAGGGCTTCCGCGGCGGCGGAGGTCTGGCTCATGCAGCCCATACCGAGCGAGCTTAAGACTGTCAGCCCCGCGTATATTGCCGCGAGCCGGCGAAGCCCCAGCCCGTCGCGCAGCGCGAACCATATCCCGCCCTCGCGGGGGCAGCTGCGGCGGTATTTTATCGACAGGACCCCCTCGGCGTAGGCGACCGCCATTCCGAAAAACGCCGATACCCACAGCCAGAACACCGCCCCGGGGCCGCCCAAAGCTATCGCCGCAGCGACGCCGGTTATCGAGCCTGTGCCGACGGTCGCGGCCAAGGCGGTCGAGACCGCTCCCTGCCGCCCGCGCGAGCTTTTAAGTATCTCCCGAAGCCGCGTTATCTGCGGAAAGCCGAGCCGAAAGCTCAGCACCGCCCCGACCGATAGTATCACAAAAACGGTCGGCAGGCCCCATACAATATCCGAAATTTTAGCAAGAATATCCATAATTCACCCGAAAGGAGCGCGAAATGAGAAAATACACCTTAAAGCCCGCGGCGCTTTACGTCATGGCAGTTTTGATATTTGCGCTGGCGGGCGTGCTGACCTTTTTGACGGTCAGATACCTTGGCTCCATGAAAATTCTTATGTTCGTCCTGATCGCTTTATTCTTCGGGCTGGCGGTCATTTTCGGGGCGATACTTCTTCCGATATACTTCCGCCGCTCGGTGATATATCTTTCGGCGGAGGACATAACCTTTCACACCGGGATAATTTTTTTACGCCGCGAGCAGATGAAGCTTTCCGCCGCGCAGTATATCACCCGGGTGAGCCTGCCTCTCGGCAACTTCTTCGGCTTCAATTTTTTAGTGATCCACGGCCTCGGCGGAAGCATGGTGCTCCCGTTTCTGAGCGCAAAGGATTGCGACGAGATCGAAAGGCAGCTCTGACTTCTATCCTCTAACCCTCTATCTTCTATACCGCCCAACGTCCGTCACCCCCGAACCCCTCTCCCCGCACCATTTCCACTAAACCCAAGCAAGGAAGGCTCTAAAATGCTCCGTCAACACCCGCTGCGGCTTTTGTCCTATACGACGCGCTACTTCTGGCTGCTCATAATCCCGCTGGCGCGCTCGCTCTACTCGCTGACATTTGAATTCAACGCCTTTAAGGTCTGGCTGCGCGGCGCGTGGCTCGACCTTTTGGTGCTGTTCGCGATTCTGGCGTTTGCGTGGCTTCGGTGGATGTCGGTGGGGTTTTGGTTCGACGAGGAAAAAATAACCCTCCGCCGGGGGATATACATAACGGCGGAGGACAAGGTATACTACTCTAAAATTTCTACTTTCAGTATAAATCAGAATGTTTTATACAGACTGTTGGGGGCTTCTACGGTAAGGATAGGCACCAACGCGGGAAAATCCGACCGCGCGGACCTCACCGTTTTAATGCGCCAAAGCGACGCCGACAAGCTCTACGCCGAGGTGAAAGCCTCGCGGGGGAAGTCTCTGAACTACACGATACTGCCGAACAAGCTTCGGCTGATACTCTTCTCGACCCTTTTCAGCTCGGCGCTCTCGGGGGTCATCATCATCGTCGCCCTGCTTTTGGAGACCGGAAAGGTGCTGGACCGAGAGGTCGAGGCGCGGCTCATCTTGGACACCCTCACCGAGGCGGCGAGGCGGGTCTCCATCTATGTCCCGCCGATAATCACTGTCATCATCATCGTGACGATATCGGCGTGGGCGATAAGCTTTATTTCTAACCTGACCGTTTTCTGGAACTTCGTTCTGACCAAGTGCTCGGACAGCATTTACGTCAAGAGCGGGCTTTACGCGAAAAACCGGCATATAATCCGCCGCGACAAGGTCAATTTCATCGACATAAAGCAGAGCTTTTCCTCGAAGGTGTTCCGGGTGAGCTCGCTCCACATCGGCTGCTCGGGCTACGGCTCGAAAAGCCGCAGCGAGCTTTCGGTCGTCCTGCCGATAACCACCCGCAAGGAGGTAAACGGCGCGATAGGCGAGGTCTTCCCCGAATATCCCCTGCCGAAAATAGAGCTTAAATCCGACCTTCGCGGGTTCGGGGCGTTCTACTTCTGGCCGATAATGCTGGCGCTTCTGCCGGTGGTCGCGTTCGAGGTGTTCTACCGCTTTCTGCCGAGCTGGTACGCCGTCGCATACCCCGCGTTCGCCATCACCCTGATACCGGCGGTCTGGCTCGCGATGTGCAAGACCCTTGCGATGCTCACGACCGGCTTCGGCTTTTCGGGGGATTACATGACGCTGCGCTACTCGAAGCTCTACACGTTTCACACGGTCATCGCCCCGAAGGAGAAGATCGTGAAGATAGTGCTGCGCCGCTCGCCGTTCCAGAGGATAGGCGGGGGCTGCACGGTTTTGGTCTATACGACCTCGGACGCCAAGACCTGCCACCGTATACAGTCGGTGAGATTTGATAAAGCGCTGAAGCTTCTTGACAAAAACGGGTACGACCTTTACTTTTCGGAAAACCCGGGCGAGGGTTCCAAAAAAATTTAAAAAATTCCCTTAAAAGGCTTGACAACCGCTGATTTTTCGTGTATAATAATCAAGCTGTCGAATGGCTGTATAGCTCAGTTGGCTAGAGCATCCGGTTCATACCCGGAATGTCACCGGTTCAAATCCAGTTACAGCCACCATCGGCCCGTTGGTCAAGCGGCTAAGACACCGCCCTTTCACGGCGGAGACATGAGTTCGATTCTCGTACGGGTCACCACGCCGTCGCAAGTAAACTTGCGGCGGCGGTTTTTTGTGGGAAAGTGTGCGGCGGGCATGGCGGCAGCTCCGCTGCCGCCCGGGCTTCGCCCCACCCCCAAGAAAGGACCTCACCATGCCAACTCCCACCCCTCTCCGCATTTACACCTGCTCCGGCTTCACCGTCGAGGTCCACGAGACCCTCGGCTCGACGAACACCTACCTCAAGACCCGCGCCGCGCAGGGAGCAGACAGGCTCGCCGCCATCGCCCTCACCCAGACAAAGGGCCGCGGCAGGCTCGGCAGAAGCTTCTACAGCCCCGGCACCGGCCTCTATATGTCGGCGCTGATCCGCGGCGTTAGAACAAGCCTCGCCCACCTTCTGACCCCCGCAGCGGCGGTCGCGGTCGCGCAGTCGCTCGAGAGCTGTGGCTCGCCCCCCGCCGGAATAAAATGGGTCAACGACGTCTATATCGGCGAAAAAAAGGTCTGCGGGATCCTCACTGAGACCTCCGCTTCGGGCGATCTTCTTGATCACGCGATCATCGGCATCGGGGTGAATATAACGCCTCCGCCGGGCGGTTTTCCCGCCGATATTCGCGACCGCGCGGGCGCCGTTTTTGAGAGCGCTCCCGACGAAATGCGGTTCCGCCTCGCCGAAGAAATACTTAAACGCCTTAGCAATATTTCCGTGCGCGTTTCTTCCCGCGATTTTTTGGGGGAGTACCGCTCGCGCTCGGTGGCTTTGGGGCGAAACGTCACGGTCTACCCCTCTCCCGGCGCGCCGCCGATCGAGGCCAGAGCGGTCGAAATCGACGATGATTGCCGCCTTCTCTGCGAGACCCCCGACGGCCGCTCCGCCATCTTCACCGGCGAAGTGAGCGTGAGAGGGAGCAAGTAGGGGCGAGCAAGTAGGGGTACGAAGGTGGTGCGAGACTACAAAAGGGTGGGGAGAGGCACCTCGGGGCGAAGCCCCAAAGCCCATGAAATGGGCTTTGTCCGCCGTTGGAAAGGTTAGCACAGACTTATTAAAAGGCATAAAATTCGACAATTTGCAAAGCCTTATAAACGCTGCGACGGCGGGAAGCACGCCGAAGGCGTGCTTAGGGCTTCGCCATGCGGGTCAGCCGCAGCTTTGCGGTACAAATCCTGCACCGCACTTTGTGCAATCACCATGAGCTTGAGCAGCCCCCACGCGAGGTGGCACAAGGTATTCGCTCGCACGCTCGCTCATTCTATTTTCAGTCTCACCCTCTCTGCCTCTTGAGCAAATCCGCAACCTCGCGTTTGCCCCTCCCAGTGGGAGGGGGCGCTTTGCCTACGCATGCAGGCGAAGCCCCACCCCGTCCTCTCCCCCTCTTCGCCACCCCTCCCCCAAAAATTTTTCAAACCTTATTTACAAACCCCTCCGGACGTAGTATAATATATCCAAAGCAGCTTGAAGGCTGACAGGCAAGCAAGGAGGAATAACCATGAAATTCGGCTATTTTGACGACAAGAACAGAGAATATGTCATAACCGGCCCGAAAACGCCCTACCCGTGGATAAATTACCTCGGAACCGACGGCTTTTTCGGCCTCATCTCCAACACCGCGGGCGGATACTGCTTCTACCGCGACGCGAGGCTCAGAAGGATCACCCGCTACCGCTACAACAACGTCCCCGTCGACATGGGCGGAAGATACTACTACATCAACGACGGCGGCTCGGTCTGGTGCCCGTCATGGTCGCCGGTCAAGCGCGATCTCGAAAAGTACTCCTGCCGCCACGGCATGGGCTATACCGTGATTTCGGGGGAGAACGGCGGTATCGCCGCCGAGGTGACCTACTTCGTCCCGGTCGGCTACGACGGCGAGGTGCATAAGGTATCCCTCAAAAATACCTCGGGTGAGGAAAAGAGCTTCTCGCTGTTCAGCTTCGTCGAGTGGTGCCTCTGGGATGCCAACGACGACTCCACCAACTTCCAGCGCAACTTCTCCACCGGCGAGGTCGAGATCGAAGGCTCCACCATCTATCACAAGACCGAATACCGCGAGCGGCGCGACCACTACGCCTTCTTCCATTGCAGCGAGCCGATCTCCGGCTTCGACACCGACCGCGAGACCTTCATCGGCCTGTATAACGGCTTCGAGAGGCCCGACGCCGTCTTTGAGGACAAGCCCCGGAACTCGGTCGCCCACGGCTGGTCGCCCATAGCCTCCCACCGGGTGAGCGTTACCCTCAAGCCCGGCGAGAGCAAGGAGCTCGTCTTTATCCTCGGCTACGTCGAAAACCCCGTCGATCAGAAGTTCAACCCCGACGGCAGTATACGCAAGGAAAAAGCGCACGCCATGATTGAGAGGATGAACACCCCCGAAAAGGCGGACAAGGCCCTTTCGGAGCTTAAAAAATACTGGGACGGGCTGCTTTCGCGGTTCACCGTCAGCTCGCCCGACGAAAAGGTCGACCGCATGGTCAACATCTGGAACCAGTACCAGTGCATGGTCACCTTCAATATGTCCCGCTCGGCGTCCTATTTCGAGAGCGGTATCGGCAGGGGAATGGGCTTCAGAGACTCTAACCAGGACCTTTTGGGCTTCATGCACCAGATACCCGACCGCGCCCGCGAGCGCCTTATAGATCTTGCCGCCACGCAGATGCCGAACGGCTCCTGCTATCACCAGTACCAGCCGCTCACCAAAAAGGGCAACGGCGAGATCGGCGGAAACTTCTCGGACGACCCGCTTTGGATGATACTTGCCGTCGCGCAGTACATCAAGGAGACCGGCGACTGGTCGATACTCAAAGAAAACGTCCCCTACGACAACGACCCCGCGAAGGCGCAGTCGATGCTCCACCACCTCACGATGAGCTGCAAGCGCATCACCGACAACCTCGGCCCCCACGGCCTGCCGCTCATCATGCGAGCAGACTGGAACGACTGCTTAAACCTCAACTGCTTCTCTACCGCTTCGGGCGAGAGCTTCCAGACCACCACCTCCAAGGACGGCAGGGTCGCCGAATCGGTGTTCGTCGCCGCGCTCTTCACCTTTGTCGTGCCGGAATACATAAAGATCTGCCGCCACGAGGGCCTGGAACGGGAGGCCGACGAGGCCGCCGCCGCGGTCAAAAAGATGGCGGAGACGGTCATGCGCGACGGCTGGGACGGCGAGTGGTTCTTAAGGGCTTACGACGACTTCGGAAGAAAGATCGGCTCGAAAGAGTGCGAGGAGGGAAAGATCTTCATCGAGCCGCAGGGCTTTGCGGTGCTTTCCGGCCTCGGGAGCGATTCGGGAAAGGACTTAAGAGCGCTTGAGAGCGTCAAGAAATATCTCGACTGCGAGAGAGGGCTGGTGCTCCTCAACCCCGCCTACACCAAGTATTACGTCGAATACGGCGAGATCTCGACCTATCCGCAGGGCTTCAAGGAAAACGCCGGCGTGTTCTGCCACAACAACGCGTGGATAATCTGCGCCGAGGCGTTCGTCGGGCACGGCGACCGCGCGTTTGAGTATTACTCGAAGATTGCCCCGGCGTTCTGCGAGGACATCTCGGAGCTCCACAAGACCGAGCCCTACGTCTATGCGCAGATGGTCGCCGGAAAGGACGCCCCCGCCGGCAAGATGGGCGAGGCGAAAAACTCCTGGCTCACCGGCACCGCGGCGTGGAACTTCGTCGCGATATCGCAGTACATTTTGGGCATTATCCCTGACTATGACGGCCTTCGGGTCGACCCGTCGATACCCGCCGATTGGGACGGCTTCAAGGTATCAAGAGCCTACCGCGGCGCAAGGTACGACATAACCGTCGAAAACCCCGCGCACGTCTGCAAGGGCGTGAAGTCCATCGTCTGCGACGGGGTGAGGATCTCGGGCGGGGTGCTACCCGTCTTTGACGGCGGCGTTCACGAGGTCACGGTGACCCTCGGCTGAGAGTAGGATATATCAATCCCGCCGCGCATTAACTTTATTTCAGCGCGTAATCATGAAAAAACGCGGTTGAAAATCCGTTGAAAAATCCGCCCCGGGAAATAATTTCGCCCCCCGTACAAGCGTACTTCTTAACATTTTCAACCGCTTTTTCAACCAAAAGCCGCAATATACCCCCTGTAATTGTTGAAAATATCCCGCTCGGCAGCTTTGTCGGGCGGGATGATAATTTATCAATTTCCTCTCGGGGCTATCCAGTCGCAGGCCAGATCGAGCGCCTCGAACAGGTTCGGCTTTTCGGCGCTTTTTTTGATCCTGTCCATCGGCGGCACCGTCTCGTCGGTGATCATTCGGTAAAGCCGCACCTTCGTCGCGCAGTCGGTCCCGCCGACGGTGTTTTTCCCGCTGAGCTGCATATAAACGACCTCGGGGTCGCCCATGCGGCCGAAGTAGATCTCGTTGCCGTGCCTTACGAGCGGCAGACCCTTGTACTCAAAAAACTTTGCCATATTAACCTCCTTAAATTACCATACCTGCTGGAGCTCGTCGCCGGTCGCGCCCTCTTTGAACAGCGCGATGTTCTTCAAAAGCACCGTGAGGTAGTTTCTCGGCTGCGAAAAGCTCGTAACTCCGTTAAGCTTTATGATGACGCGGTTCGCGCCGCCGTCGTAAAACTCCACCGTGTCGCCGGCGCCGTCGGTTCGGCGGATATCCATCACCGCGATGAGCGAGCCTTCCTCCGGCTCGGTGAAGCAAAGGTCGTCGATGGGGCACTTGAGAATGAATTTATAGAGCTCCTTGAAGTTGTCGCCCTCAAATTCCTCGCCGTCGACGCTTCCCCAGACCTCCGCAGTCTCGGAATCGCCGCCCACGTCGAAATGGTGGCTCTCGGCGGGCTCGCCGTAGTATTCAATGTCGATGTGGTCGAGCGTGTAGATGTAGTTCGAGGTCATCATCGACGAGAGAATGTCTATCGGCATGAAGCTCACCCACGGGATCTCGGACGTCTCAAAGACGTACACAAGGTCTATCCCGCGGTAGTAGCAGTAGTAGCTCGCGGGGACGGACGTTTCGGCGCCGGTCTCGTCGAGTTCAAACTCGCAGACGTTTCCGATGTCGAGGTGATAGTTCTGAAGCTCGGCGTCGATGTTCACGGTGCAAAACGGGTCGTCAAGGCCGTACTCCTTAAGATCGTCCTCCGAAGGGTGAACGCAGGCAACGTCCACCGCCGTGAGGCCCCATATCCCGTAGATTATCGCGTTCGAGTTCGTTATATCAAGATATGCGTACACCGGCTCGATCATGACCTGAGCCGATGCCATCGAGACCTCGTCGGTGGCGTAGTTCTTGGTGTCGTCCTCAAACCTGACGTCATAGTCGAGGTCCTTTCTTGTCACCGTCATCCAGTCTATCGTCGGGGCGGTGTTGTTGTTTGAGAGCTCCTCCGTCACGACAAGGCTTATAAAGTCGGCCGAGCGGTTATAGAAGTAGCCCGTGCTGCTTAAGGGAGCGGTGTAAACGTCGCGCGAGTCGGCTTTTCTTAAATACCTCGTGCTGCCGTCCGGCGCGTCGATGCCGAAGTATACGGAATACTCCGTCCCGTCCTTTAAGACAACGTCCGCGCGCGCCTTGGGGTTTTCGTCCGAGAGGCCGTACTTGTCGAGGTCCTTTGCGTTTTCCTCGACAAGCTCCTTGGCGTTCAGCTCGGCCACGCAGCGCGCCATCGCGCCGAGGGTGGTCGAATTCTGCCGAAATTCCGCGTTATCCTCTATTGAGAATCCCGAAACGCCGTTTTTCACGGTAAAGCTGCCGTTTTCGTTGGTGACGGTCACGCTCATGACGTCGTCGCGGGTGTATCCCAAAAGCTGCAAGCCGTCAGAGGTAGTCGCCGTATCCTCCTCGGTCTCTGGCTTCGGCAGGGTGAGCATAAGAACAGCCAAAACTATCGCCATCGAGACGACGAACAGCCCGATTATAAGGAGGGTCTTTTTTCGCTGCGCCATTATTTATGCCTCCTTCGTATCCAGACCGCCGTGCCGACGATGAGCACCGCCGCGGGTATCGCGAGCGCGAAGGTAAGGGTCAGCGCCCTTGTCTGCGCGGTGGTTATCTCGAAGGTGTCGGACGCGACCGACTTCGGGGTAATGGTTATCCCGCCCGACTTGCCGGTTATGTCGTTGAGCATCGAGATGATGAAGTCGCCGTTTGCAAAGCCCGCGTTTCTGATGACCGTGCTGTCTAAAATAAGCTCCGAGCCGAAGACCACGACGTTTGTATAGGTCGAAATGTGGTCGTCCTGGTTCACCTTTTTCTGCTTGCCGATGGCGACCGAGTTGAAGCTTCCCCTCTCGGTGCCGCTGACGTCGAGAGCGTACATATCCCGAAGCTCGGACGACGCGCTCGAAGCGATGACCGGCTCGCAGGAGTTGACCGAGTCGACGTTGTCGAAGCGAAGGCTCAGCGCCCTTGAATCGGGCACGAAGAAGGAGCGGGAGAGGTTCGTCATGTCGCCGAGATAGTTTTCGGTCACGATGTCCTGAAGGGTATAGGTCGGGGTGTCCTGGCCTATCCAGCGGGCCGAATCGGTCTCATAGATCATCTTCTGCTCGACGGTTATGCCGTACTTGTAAAGAAGCCCGTCGAGGTTCGGGGTCGCCGGCTGCTGCGCCGAGGCGATGTAGATAAGGTCCTTTTCGAGCCTTCCGGTCGGGCCCTCGAGCCACTTTTCGATCTTGTTGATCTCCTGCGTGGTGTAATCGACCTTCGGCGCGGGAATTATCGCAAGATCGACGTCATATGACAGCTCGCCCGACTGGATGTCGACCTCGGTAAGAAGATAGCCGTTCACGTCCAAAAGGTCGGTGAGGCCGGTGATGTCCGCCTCGTTCGCGCCGGGGTATTTGAGCACCGCGACGGTCACGGGGTTCGCGTCGGTGACGGTCATAATGGCCGAGGTTATAGCCTGCTCGGCGTTCGAGGTCAGCTTTATCTGCCGCGAGGACTCCCCCGCGACAAGCGCCGTGTGGACGTATTCCGAGCCGTAGCTCTGGGCATAGCTCAAAAGATAGGAATAGTCGTCGGGGACGTTCAGAAGATCTGTCAGCGAGACTATCTTCACCCTCGCGTGGGTGCCGTCGTCCGGCTCGACGACGATGTCGCCCTCCTCAAGGGTCTGGGTGTAGTTGGCGACAAAATCGGGGTTCGAGAGCAGGTCGATATATCTGACCGTGATCAGCGGGTTGTGCTGGGTGTAGTTCTTTAAAAGCTCGACCGTCTGTGAGGTATAGCTCGAGATCGCGCGGTACTCCTCCTCGGTCGACATAACGGTGATGATGACCGGGGTCTCGACCCCTTCGATATACTCCGCGGTCTCTTCGCTCACGGTGTATATGCTCCCCGAGGTCAGGTCAAGCCTTATCGGGAAGCGGTCGAAGAGCACCGTTACTATCACGTTTACGAGCACCACCGCGGCGATGACGAACACCGTCAGCGCAGTCGCGAACGAGCCGTATTTGAGCCGCCGCTTGTTCATGTGCTCCTTGAAAAATTCCTTGATATTCATTCCGGCGCCTCCTTACGACCATCTGCGGCGCTCTAAAACGCGCACAGTCAGAAACAGGAATATCCCCGCCGCGCTCACGAAGAACAGGACGTTCGAGAAGTCGAACACGCCGTAGGTGAAGGGGTTGTAGCGCGCCGAGAATGACAGCCCGCCAAGGATATCCGCGATGAACCGAACCGGTATCAGCGCCGAGATCGAGCCGATGAGGTACAGCGCCAGCATCGCGGCGAAGCCCCCGATGGCGGCTATGACCTGGTTTTCGGTCAGGCTCGAAACGAGCATTCCGACCGCGATGAAGGACGCGCCCAGAAGCTCTAATCCGACGACGTTTCCGAGCACCGTCAGCCACGAAACGCTCCCGAAGAAGGACACCACCACCGCGTAGACAAGGGTCATGCAGACGCCGATCGAGTAGATTATCATCGCGGCGAAGAATTTCCCCATCACGAGCCCCGAAAGGCTCACCGGTGCGGTAAGAAGCAGCTGGTCGGTCTTCTGGCGCTTTTCCTCCGAAAGCGTTCTCATCGTGAGTATCGGTATCAGCACCAAAAGAATGAAGAACAGCCCGCCGTACATTCCCGACATATCGGTCGAGCCGAACTGCAAGCTCGACAGCCCGAAGAGAATGCCCGAGGCCGCGAAGAACGCGGTCAGAAAGATATAGCCGATCAGCGAATCGAAGTATGCGCGGGTCTCGCGCTTAAGTATTGCGTTCATTGTTCAGCCTCCCCGTAATGCTCCTCAAGGTCGTCGGCCTTGTCGGAAAGAAATTCCGTAACGCTCTCGCCCATGGTGAGCTTTAAGAAGATGTCCTCCAGCGAAAGCTCGCTCGAACGGAGCCCCATTATATACCAGTTTCGCGACATGAGCCTTCGGTTGAGCTCCCTGCGAATATCGGTGCCCTCGACGGCCTCGATGTTATACTCCCACACGCCGCGCTCGCGCTGCATATCCGCCACCACCGAGACGACCCCCGGTATCGTCTGGACGAGCTTTATGACCTCGTCCTTCGGGCCGTCTATTCGGGCGATGAGCTTGTGGTCCGCCGTCAGCTCGCGGGAGAGGTTGTCGGCGGTGTCGTCCGCCACGATCTTTCCCTGATTTATGACGACGATGCGGTCGCAGACGGCCTGCACTTCCGATAAGATGTGCGAGGAAAGAATTACCGTGTGGTTCTTGCCGAGCTTTTTGATGAGCGTTCTTATCTCGATTATCTGCTTCGGATCGAGCCCGACGGTCGGCTCGTCAAGAATCAGTACGTTCGGGTTCCCCACGAGCGCCTGCGCCAGCCCCACGCGCTGCTTATAGCCTTTTGAGAGGTTGGCTATCCGCCGCTCGTAGACGTTGTCTATCTTTACGAGGTCGCAGATCTCCTTTAAGTGGGTGTTCCGCGGGAGCTTGCAGCCCCGGAGCTCGTACACGAAGCAGAGGTACTCCTTTACCGTCATGTCCATGTAAAGCGGCGGAAATTCGGGGAGATACCCTATCTCCTTCTTCGCGGCGATGGGGTCCTCTAAAATGTCGTGGCCGTTTATATACGCCTCGCCGGAGGTCGAGCTCAGATACCCCGTGAGGATATTCATCGTCGTCGACTTTCCCGCGCCGTTCGGCCCCAAAAAGCCGAGTATCTCGCCGTCGTTGGCCTTGAAGCTTATCCCCGCGACGGCGTGCTTGTCGCCATAGGTCTTGACCAGGTTTTTGACTTCTATCACCTTAAAAACGCCTCCTTAGCCGAGCATTTCAAGGGATCTGCGGATCCTTTTAAGTGTTTCCTCCCGCCCGAGAAGGTCCGCTATTTCGAGCGCGCCCCCCGGGGTGAACTGCTTGCCGCTTATCGCGACCCTTACCGGCCAGAGAATATAGCCGTTTTTGACCTCCATTTCGGCGATCAGATTAAACAGAGCGTCATGAAGCGTATCAATATTCCAGTCCGTAATATTTTCAAGCGCCGGCAGAGCCTTTTCAAGAGCGACCTTCGCGGTCTCGGGGCTCGTCTTCATCTTCTTGTTCGAGTAAAGCTCTAAATCGTACTCGGGCATCTCGTCGAAGAAGTCGACCTGATCGGGTATCTCGGTCAAAACCTCTGTCCTCGGCTGCAAAAGGCTTGCGATCTTCAGGATATCGAAATCGCCCTTGCAGGTCTTTCTGATATACGGCTCGGCGACCTTAGCGAACTCCTCGGGGCTCATCGCCCTGATATACTCGCCGTTTATCGCCCGAAGCTTAAGCGGGTCGAATATCGCCGGGGACTTAGACAGCCCCGAGATGTCGAATTCCTGCACCAGCTCGGGGAGGGTGAATATCTCCCGCTCGCCCTTCGGCGACCAGCCCAAAAGCGCGATGTAATTGACTATGGCGTCGCTTAAATAGCCCTTGTTGATGAGGTCTTCATATGACGCGTCGCCGTCCCGCTTCGAGAGCTTGTGCTGCTTGTCCCGCATGATATGCTCGACGTGGATATAGACCGGCTCCTCCCAGCCGAACGCGTTATATAAAAGGGTGTATTTCGGCGCCGAGGCGAGGTATTCGTTCCCCCGAACGACGTGGGTTATCGCCATGAGGTGGTCGTCGATGACGTTCGCGAAGTTATAGGTCGGAAGCCCGTCGGTCTTTAAAAGTATCTGGTCGTCGAGGGTAGAGTTGTCGACGGTGATGTCGCCGTATAAAACGTCGTGGAAGGTGGTCGTCCCCTCGAGCGGGATTTTTTGCCGGATAACGTAGGGCACCCCGGCGTCCAGCTTCGCCTTTATCTCCTCGGGGGAGAGGTTTCGGCAGTGCCTGTCGTACATCGGGTTCACGCCGGCGGCCTCCTGAACGGCCTTGAGCTCGGTGAGCCTGTCCTTGTCGCAGAAGCAGTAGTATGCCCCGCCCATCTCGACCAGCTTTTTTGCGTATTCCTTATAAATTTCCCGGCGCTCGGTCTGGATATACGGGCCGTAGTCTCCGCCGACGTCGGGGCCCTCGTCCCAGTTGAGCCCCACGGCCCGAAGAGAGTTGTAGATGACCTCGTTCGCGCCCTCTACATAGCGCTCCTGGTCGGTGTCCTCGATGCGGAGGATAAACTTTCCTCCCGCCTTTTTAGCGACGCAGTAGGTAAAAAGCGCCGTCCTTAACCCGCCGACGTGCAGATACCCCGTCGGGCTCGGCGCGAACCTTGTTCTTACTTCCATAAATTAAACCTCCTCGGCGCGAACGCCTTTATTTTTGTTCTTTATAGCGATCTCGGCAAAGCCTTCGCCGAGAATATCAGTCCCGATAAATCTCCCCTCAAAAAGCCGGCAGACCGCTTCCCTGCCGCCCAGTACGAGCGCGTACTCGCCCTCCGGAGGAAGCGCCAAGCCCCGCCCGGGGATAAACCCGCCGCCCGAAAGCTCCCCCTCGATCACATACGGCCGGCCGATGAGCCGCTCGGCTTCCTCCAAATCCCCCGCTTCGATGAGCCGTCTTATTCTGGTCGTGGACACCGGCTCGCCGCCGTCGCGAAGTATCGGCACTGCCTCAAACTCCGCGCCGCGCCGCTTACAGATCGCTTCAAGCTCCTTGATTCCCGCCGAGGCGTTTGCGCCGAAGCGAAAATTCTCGCCACAGATGATCTTGTCCGCCGAAAGCTCCCCGAAGAGGACGTTTTCCGAAAATTCCTCTGCGGTCATGTCCTTTATCGCCGAAAACCCGACCGATACGACCCTGTCGACCCCGAGGTCAAGAAGCCGCTCACGCTTCATTCTGTCGCTCATCAAAAGCCCGCGCTCGCCCTTTGTGAAGACCCCGGCGCTGTCGAAGGTGTAGACCAGCTTTTCGCCCTTAAAGCGCAAAAGCTCTCCGACGGCGGCCATGTGGCCCCTGTGCAGGCCGTCAAACAGCCCCAAAAGCACCGCTCTGCTTATTTCTATCATCTCCGAAAAAATTCTTTACCGTCCGAAGCTCGCCGCCCCGCGCCTCTCCGATCCCCAAAAATTCCGAGCCGTAGAGGCGATACCTTATCCCCTCCGAAAGCCCGAGCCGCGCGGGATCAAGCTTCACCCCGTTTTTATAGAGCCGCTCCTGACGCGGATCCAGCCTCGCCTCCGGCAGCTCCGCAAAAAGCCTGTCCACCGGGATAAAAAGCCCTTCCGCCCCGCCGTTTTTCGCGGCGGTCTCGATCTCATCAAGGCTATAGCAGTCATTTATCTCAAACCCTTGCGAGTAGGTCCTTACAAGGCTTGTCATTATCCCCCCGCAGCCGAGCCGCCCGCCGAGGTCGTGTATCAGCGTCCGTATATACGTTCCCTTCGAGCATAAAATGTCGAGCGTTCCCTCGCCCTTTTCGGGGTCAAGCTCTAAGAGCTCCGCCGAAAAAATTTCGATCTCGCGGGGGGTTCTTTCGACCTCGACCCCCTGCCGCGCAAGGTCGTAAAGCCTTTTCCCGCCGACCTTCACCGCCGAAAACATCGGCGGCAGCTGGCTCTGCTTTCCGATAAAGCCCGAAAGCGCCTCCGAAACGGCCTCCCGACCGGGGATATTGCCGCTCTCGGCAAGGACTTTTCCGGTCACGTCCTGCGTGTCGGTGGTCAGGCCGAGCCGGAACCCCGCGGTGTAGCGCTTTTTTCTGTCGCTCACGAGATCCGCGGCGGCGGTGGCTTTTCCGACGAACACCGGGAGAACCCCGGTAGCTATCGGGTCGAGAGTACCGGAATGGCCTATCCTTCGGGTCTTAAGTATCCCCCGAAGCTTCGCGATGACGTCGAACGAGGTGAACCCTGCGGGCTTGTTTACCGGCAGAACGCCGTTCATACAAAGTCCTTCGCGGCGCTCATAAGCTGCTCCGCCGCTTCTTCGAGGGTGCCTTTAACGGTGCAGCCCGCGGCGCGGACGTGCCCCCCTCCTCCGAAGCGCGCCGCAAGCTTCGACGCGTCCGCCGAAACGGTCCGCACCGACGCCTTGAAGAGCCCCGGGTCGTCGGCCTGCTGCTTTAGGGTTATGCCGATCTTCACGCCCTCGACGTTTAATGGTATCGCCGCGAAGGCGTCAAGCTCGGCCCTATCAATCGAAAACTCGTCTATGATGGCGTTAGTTATCGCGATCATCGCGATTTTTCCGTCCTCCGAAAATCTCATGGTGCCGATGGCTCTTTGCTCGGCCAAAAGCCTCCCCCGGGACTTCGTCTGGAACATATCCCGGTTTATCGCCGCCGCGTGGCAGCCGGCCTCCTTAAGCTCGGCGGCGGCGCGGTGGGCGGCGGGGCTTGTGCCCTCGTACATGAAGCAGCCCGTGTCGGTCGCGATGCCGGTGTAAAGGCAGTCCGCGATGAGCGGCGTTATCTTCCCGCCCATGAGCTTTATAAGCTCGAAAATGATGAGGCAGGTGGCGCAGCAGTCGCCGTCGACGAAGTTTTCCTTCGCAAAGAGCTTGTTCGATTTGTGGTGATCTATGCAGATGTCCACCCTCTCGGCGTACTCCTCCTCAAGAGGGCTCCCTAAAAGCTTCGGGTCGGCGACGTCGACCGAGATGACCGTTTTTTCCCCGAAGTCGAGATCCTTATACTCCCCGGCGATATAGCCGAACATTGCGGGGAAGCCGTCCGAGTTTTTCACGTTCGCCTTTATCCCCCGCGAGCGCAGGAAGTAGCACAGCCCGAGCCCCGAGCCGGTGGTGTCGCCGTCGGGTCTTGCGTGGGTGAGTATCGTCACGTTGTCGGCTTTTTCAAGCCTTTCGGCCAGCCTTTTAAGCGCGTCAGCTGTCATTGTCCGTCTCCTTTGCTTCGTCGTCGTTGTCCTTCGGCAGATCGAGCTCGCGAAGGAGCTTTGATATGTGCGCGGAATACTCCGCCGAATCGTCTGCCGTAAATCTCAGCTCGGGGGCTTTTCTTATCCCCAGAACCGAGACTATCTCGTGCCGCAGGAGCCCAGAGGCGCTCTCGAGCCCCTTGACGGCCTCCTTGGCGGCGTTTATTCCGTCAAGGCTCGAAACATATATCCTCGCGACGGAGCGGTCGCGCGAGACCTCCGCCCGAACGACGGTGAGCCTTTCGGCGTCGACGCGCGGGTCCTTGAGGTCCCTCATTTTCCCGCCGATTATCCTCTGGATATCCGACGCGAGCCTTGCGGCCTTGTAGTCTGCCATAAATTTATCTCCTTATATATCCGCAAATGAGCTTATCGTTCCTCTTCCTGCATCACATAGCCCTCGAAGATGTCGCCCTCCTTGAAGTCGTTGAACTTTTCGAGGGTAATTCCGCACTCGAACCCGGCGGCGACGTCGCGGACGTTGTCCTTGAAGCGCTTAAGGCTCGACATCTTGTCGTCGGCGATGATAATGCCGTCGCGGACCACCCGTACCTGGTCGTTTCTCGAAATTTTGCCGTCGAGGACGTAGCACCCCGCGACCGAGCCGACGCCGGTGATCTTGTATACCTGTCTGACCTCGACCCGGGCGGTGTCGACCTCTTTGAACTTCGGTGCGAGCATACCCTTCATGGCGGTCTCGATCTCCTCAATGGCGTCGTAGATAACGCGGTAGAGCCGCATATCCACGCCGTCCCGCTCGGCGTTTGCCTTCGCGACGGGGTCGGGTCTTACGTTGAATCCGACGATTATCGCGTTCGAGGCGGAGGCGAGCATGACGTCGCTCTCCGATACCGCGCCCACGCCGCCGTGGATAACGCGCACGCGCACCTCGTCGTTGGAAATTTTTTCGAGAGACTGCTTCACCGCCTCGACCGAGCCCTGAACGTCGGCCTTTACGACTATCGGCAGCTCCTTCATCTCGCCCTCCGAGATCTGGCTGAACAGGTTGTCGAGGGTGACCTTCTTATACTGCTTGAATACCTCCTCCTTCTGCTCCTGCTTGCGCTGCTCGACGAGCTCTCTCGCCAGCTTTTCGTCCGCCACGGCGTTGAAAACGTCTCCCGCGGAGGGCGCTTCGTCGAGGCCGGTTATCTCGACAGGAACTGCGGGCCCCGCCTCGCTGACGGCTCTGCCCTTGTCGTCGGTCATCGTTCTCACGCGGCCGACCGAGGTCCCCGCGATGATTATATCGCCCATCCGGAGCGTTCCGTTCTGAACCAAAACGGTGGCGACCGGTCCTCTGCCCCGATCGAGTCTCGCTTCGATGACCGAGCCCTTTGCAAGGCGGTTCGGGTTGGCTTTAAGCTCCAAAACGTCGGCGACAAGAAGGACGTTTTCGAGGAGCTCGTCTATCCCCTCGCCGGTCTTGGCCGAAACGGGCACGCAAACCACGTCGCCGCCCCACGCCTCGACCACAAGGTCGTGCTCGGTGAGCTGCTGCATGATCCTGTCGGGGTTCGCACCCTCTTTATCCATTTTATTTATCGCGACGATTATCGAGACGCCCGCCGCCTTGGCGTGATTTATCGCCTCGATGGTCTGGGGCATTATTCCGTCGTCCGCCGCGACGACAAGTATCGCTATATCGGTGACCATGGCGCCGCGAAGCCTCATCGCAGTGAAGGCCTCATGTCCCGGGGTGTCGAGGAAGGTGATGTCGCGGCCGTTTACCTTTACCCTGTACGCGCCAATGTGCTGGGTGATGCCGCCCGCCTCGGTCGCGGTGACGTTCGCGTGGCGGATTTTATCAAGAAGCGAGGTCTTTCCGTGATCGACGTGTCCCATGACGACGACGACCGGGCTTCTCTCGACGAGATCCTCCGCCTTGTCCTCCTCATCGACGATAAGCCGCTCCTCGATGGTGACGACGACCTCTTTTTCGACCTTCGCGCCGAGCTCCTCGGCCACGAGCGCCGCGGTGTCGAAGTCCACCGTTTCGTTGAGGGTCGCGAAAACTCCGAGACCCATAAGCTTCTTGACGACCTCCGAGGCTGTGACCTTAAGGCGCGCCGCAAGCTCGGAAACGACTATCTCGTCGGGTATCATGACCCGAAGCTGCTGCTTTCTTGCGCGTTCGAGCTCTAAGCGGCGGAGCTTTTCGGCCTCGGTCTCCCGCTTCGAGGAGAGCTGCTGCTTCTTCTGCTGCTTCGATTTCTGGACGAGCTTCTGCTTCTTCTGGTAATTTTCGTTGTTTTTCCTGCCGCTGTCGGCCATGTTGTCATACCGCTCGTTGTACTTGTCGATGTTGACATAGCTTCCGCGGGTGTCGACGACCCTCTGCTGCTTTTCCGCCGCCGAGGCAGACCCGTTCCCCGAGGAGACGAGCTTCTGACGCTCGCCGTGCTCCTGCTTCTTGGCGGGCTTTTTCTCCTGCTTCTTCTGGGGGCGCTCCTCCGGCTTGGGCTGTGGCTTCGGCTCGGGCTTCGGCTCCGGCTTCTTTTCCTGATTTTGATCGGGCTTCGGCTCGGGCTTAGGCTCGGGTTTTTTCTCCGGCTCGGGAGCCTTCTCGGCAGGCTTTTCGGCGGGCTTTTGCGGCTCGGGAGCTTTAACTGCCTCCGGCTCCGGCTTTTTCTCCGGCTCGGGAGCTTTTTCCGCCGGCTTAGGCTGCGGCTTGGGCTTCGGCTCCGGCTTCGGGGTGGCGGTGCGGTCGGCAAAATACTCGTCGAAGCTCTCCGCCTGATTTTTCCGGGTGTAAAGCTCGAAGATGTAATTTGCCTCCTCCGGGGTAAGAGAAGCGCTCGGCTTTTTCTGCCCGAAGGGCTCGGCGAGGGCGTTCACGATCTCCGCCGAAGGGATTTTAAGGTCTTTGGCTAAGTCTGTTAGTTTGTATTTTTTTATCATAGGCAATTTGTCCTCCAAAAAATTTCGGTTTTCATTTTTCCGTCTTTTTCATCACCGAGCGGGCGAACCCCGCGTCGGAAAGCGCCATGACCCCGAACCTTTTGCCGACGGCCTCCGAGATATCGTCCATGGCGTCGGGAAGAATTATCAGCGGGACCTTTTCGCGGGAGCATTCCCACTCGAATTCCTTGAGGGTCTTGGGCGAAACGTCGCTCGCCATAAGGACCAGCTTTGCTTCCTTTCTTCGCACGAGGCTTTTGACCTCGTCGCTTCCGCCGACGAGCATTCCCGCTCGCCGCGCCATCGAAAGGGTGCCCTTTACGTCGCTCATTTTCCCATCGCCTCTTTTATCTCGGCCTCCAAACGGCCGTAAATTTCGGGGTCTATCCCGCACTCGAGGCTTTTTTCGAGCCGCCGGGCCTTTATCGCCTTTTTAAGGCACTCGGGGTCGGGACATATGTATGCCCCCCTGCCCGACTTTTTCCCGCCGACGTCGACGCTTATCTCCCCCTCGGGGGAGCGTACTATCCTCAAAAGCTCCTTTTTCGGCCTCTGCGCAAAGCAGCCGACGCAGCTTCTTAGGGGTACCTTTCGCGGCTTTATCATTCGCTCAAAGCCTCCCCGGCAGCTTCCTCCGCCTCGGGCGATATCACCTCGGCCTGCCCGGCGGCGGTATCTTTCGGCTCGCCTGAATCCTCGGGCTCGGGATCAGGGGCGGGGGCGTTCTTTTTGGCCTCCTCCGCCGCGGACTTGGAAACTATGTCTATTTTATATTTCGTGAGCCTTGCCGCAAGCTTTGCGTTCTGGCCCTTGTTGCCGATGGCGAGCGAGAGCTGGTTGTCGGGCACGGTGACGGTGCAGCTCTTGGGGTCGGTGTCGTGGATATCGACCGAAAGCACCTCGGCGGGAGCCAAAGACGAAGCGATGAACGCGGCGTCGTCTTCGTTATAAGGGATAAGGTCTATCTTCTCGCCGTGAAGCTCGTGGCGGATAGCGGCTATCCTTGACTGCTTCGGGCCTATGCAGGCGCCTATCGGGTCGACGTTCGGCTCCTTCGCGGCGACCGCGACCTTGCTGCGCGAGCCCGCCTCGCGGGAGATGGCCTTTATCTCGACCGAGCCCTCGTAGATCTCCGGCACCTCGAGCTCAAACAGCCTTTTCACGAAGTCCTGATGGCTCCTCGACACCCGAACGTAGGGCTTTTTGTCGGGGCGGATGTTCACGACGTAGACCTTTATGTGCTCGCCCGCGCGGAAGACCTCGCCGGGAATGTGCTCTGCCTTCGGGAAGTAAATTTCGTCCCGGTCTATCATGATGACGGCGTTGCCGGTCGCAGGCTCGACCTTCTGTACCGTCGCGGTGACTATCTCGTGCTCCTTGTCGCGGTACTGCTCGATGAGCCTTTCGCGCTCGTACTGCTTGATGTCCGAGCGTATCGACTGCTTCGCCGAGCTTGCCGCAACTCTGTGCAGCTGCAGCGGATCTATAGGTATCTCGACTACCCCGCCGACGTGCGCGGTCGTGTCATAGGTCAGCGCCGCGTCGATCATGATCTCGTTGTCGGGATCCTCCGGCTCGCCCTCGGTCACGTTCTTTATAAGCCCGATGGCGAAGGTCTCGGTCTCGGGGTCGATCTCGATGCGGATATTCTCCGTGTTCGGGAAGTCGTGCCGAATCGCGCGCGCCATGCCCGCCTTGATCTTCTCGATAAGCTGCTCGCCGGATATGCCGTTTTGCTGCTCAAGCATTTTCAGCGCCTCAAAAATTTCCTTGCTCATTTTTCCTGATTACCTCGCTTCTATTATTATAGTATTCGTTTTCTATTGAAGTTCCGCCTGCCAGTCGGCGTCGTCGTAAAGCTTCACGAAAGCCGTCTCGGAAAGCTTCACGTTTACCTCCTCGCCGTCCCGCAAAACGGTTATCTCCCCCGGAGAGAAGCTTTTAAGGGTCCCGATGAACTCCTTTTCGCCGTCCTTCGGGCGAATGTAGCGGACCCTAACCTCGTCGCCGATACAGACCTCGAAATGCTCGGGACGTTCGAGCCTTCTTGCGAGCCCCGGCGAGCAGACCTCGAAAATATAGCTGCCGTCTATGGGGTCGTATTCGTCCAGAAGCTTGTCGAGCGGGCGGTGAAGCGCCTCGCAGTCGTCGATCGAGATCCCTCCGTCGCGGTCGATATACACCCGAAGATAGCGGTTCGCGCCCTCTTTTTCGAGCTTAACGTCCCACAGAAACAGGCCGAGCTCCTCGCAGAGCGGCTCCGCAAGCTTTCTGACGGCCGCAGCCGCCTTTGAATCCGCCAAAGCGTCTCCCTCCTTATTTTAACAAAAAAGGCAGGAATCACGATCCAGCCTTTTTAACCTATTGACACTATTATACCACACTTTTTCAAAAATGCAAGGGGTTTGGGAAAATTTTTTGGGGAAAAGCCTTTATAAAGGCCAAAAACAAGCCGCCCCGGCAAAACCGAGACGGCGTGGTGAACCATTGGAGATTCTAACTCATGTCTCCGCCGTCGGACAGGTCAGCGCGGTCTTTATAAAAGGCAGGGAATTCGGCATTTTGTAAAGACTTGTAAACTCTGCTACGGCGGGAATTGCGCCGAAAGGCGCAATTAGGGCTTCGCCCCTGCCCCCTGCTCCTTGCAGAATTTCGCGATAACCCCGCCTGAGTTGCGATAAGGTATTCGCTTCGCTCATGCTATTATAAGCCCCACCCCCTCCAACCTTTGAGCAGACCCGCAGCCTTGCGTTTGCCCCCTCCCGGCGGGAAGGGGCGCTTTGTATGCGCGTGCAGGCGAAGCCCGGGCGGCAGCTCCGCTGCCGCCAAGCCCTCCAAGCAAGCTCGGCGGGCGGTGCGCCCCTCTCCGTGTCCGCCCCGTCCTTCGCCCCACGCCCTCTCTCATCTCACAATAAGTCAATGATTTTCTTAGAAAACCCCAAATTACAGCATAGTATATAAAAAATCAATGAAAATATGTCAATAATTCCTCTTGCGTTTTTGAAAATGCTGTGGTATAATTTATCATGCACACAATGTGCGGCCTTATAAATTATCAAATTTGGGGGTAAACCTAATGAAAAGAATCTTAGCCATCTGTCTGGCTCTGCTGATGGTCGCCGCGATCACGGGCTGCGGCTCGAGGAAGCGCCAGCCTATCCAGCTGACCCTCTCGACCGAGGACTCCGAGGCGATCCTTCGTGCCGCGGGCGTTACCCTGCCCGACGCGGAGACCGCTCCCGGCGCAGGCACCACCGTTCAGTGGTTCGGTTGGAGCGACCCTTACCAGGCGTATACCGAAACAACCATAGTCAACACCGGTTTCTGGACCTTCCAGGAAAAATACGGCTGCGGATTTGAATATGTCGAGGCTACCGACTACTTCTCCGCGAACGACGACCTCGCCAACCTCATCATGGCCGGCACCCCGCCGGATTGCATGACCGGAGGCACCAACTCAACCGCCTCCTTCCCGATGAAGGCGATAAAGGGCATCACCCAGGCCGTCGACCCGTGGATCGACTATGACGACCCGCTTTGGGCTCCCATGAAGGAGACCGCTGACAACTTCGTCCTGAACGGCCAGCACTACCAGATCTGCATGCAGACCAAGCCGTCCAACGTCGTCGTCTACAACCGCAGAGTCATAAGCGAATGGGGCTTCGACGATCCCGCCGACCTCTACGCAAACGACGAATGGACCTGGGAAAAGTTCTATGATATGTGCGTCGAGTTCTCCGACGAGGAGGACGACCGCTTCGCGCTCGACGGATACGCCTATGCCGGCATGTTCACCGAATCCACCGGCCAGATGTTCCTGATGCGCGACCCCAACGACAACTATAAATATTATTCCAACCTCGACTCGCCCGAGATCGAGCGCGGCATGAGCTATCTCTACGACCTCTCGAAGAACCGCTGCACCTATCAGCGCGGCGGCTGGGCGCTTCGCGGCTCGGGCGCGTTCGGCGAGGGCATGAAGGAAGGCAAGTGCCTGTTCTATGTCATCGGCGAGAGCTTCTTCGAGCACCCCGTTGAAGAGGTCGAGGCTATCTGGGGCGATATGCACGCTCACGAGATCATGTTCGCTCCTCTTCCGAGAGACGAAAACGGTGACGGCAACTACTACTGCTCCTCGAGCTTCGAGGACGTAAAGGGCTCGATGGTCATCATCAAGGACGCCCGCAACCCCGAGGCTGCTGCGCTTCTTGCCGCCTGCGTCCGCTTCAAGGTCATCGACCCGACCGTTATCCAGATCAACAAGAGAATGCTCAAGGACACCTATCTCTGGACCGACGAGATGCTCGAAATGTCCGACGAGTGCAAGAGAATAGCCGACGCGCACGTCGTATTTGACGCATCCGGCAACCTCCCCGACAACCTCCAGCAGGTCCACGCCCGCCTCGGCGACTCTATCGCTCACGGCGGCTCCGAGCCGAGCTCCTGGGCGCAGCTCAAGGAGAATAATAAGGAGAGCTTCGAGTATTACATAGAGGAGCTCAATAAGATGATGGAGGACGGCGTGGCGTAAGGCTGCTGCCGAAAAGCCGGGCGGAAGCTGAAAAAGCGGAAGCAAAGGCAAAGTGTAGGTTTAGAAGCGAAGGCTGTTGCCGGAAGGCGGAAGCTGCGCGGAAAAACGAAAACGATAAAAACAAGAAAGGCAGCTCCGGGAGGGGCTGTCTTTTTTGGGGTTTGCTGCAGGGTGGGGGCGAAGCCCGGGCGGCAGCGGAGCTGCCGCCATGCCCTCCGAGCAAGCTCGGAGGGCGGTGCGCCTGCAAAGCAGGCGCACACGGGCTTCGCCGCGCGGATTCTGCACTTTGCGCCTCTAACGCAGTAAAGTGAGGGCCTGCAAGTGGAAGTAGGGGCAGGAAAGCGGGCAATGCTGCAAAAGGGGTGTAGAGGCACTGACCGGGGCGAAGCCCCAAAGCCCATGAAATGGGCTTTGTCCGCCGCTCGAAAAACAGGGGCCCCACAAAGTCCGTGGAATTTGAGGGGAGAGGAGGTAACAGTAAGCGTTGCTTTTTGCCGCTCGACTGCCCTCACCATAAAGTATTGGTTCGGTTGTCTTGCGGAAAAGCAATCGCTTCTGTGCGCGAAATGAGTGAGCCCCTCCGCTTCTGCGGAGGGGCGAGGGATATGGAGCTTGCGACGACGAAGCGGCGGGAAGCACGCGGTAGCGTGCTTAGGGCTTCGCCCATGCGGGTCAGCCGCACCTTCGCGGTACAAACCGTGCGCCGAACTTTCTGCAACCCCCATGCGCTTGAGCAGCCCCCGGGCGGGGCGGCATAAGGTATTCGCTACGCTCATGCTATTTTAAGCCCCACCCCCTCCACCCCTTGAGCAGACTTGTAATTATGCAGCAGCCCCTCCCGGTAAGCAGGTGTCCATAAAGAAGTTTTCAATCAAAAATTTTAATCTATGGCTCCCGTCAAGCGGAATTTAGGGCGAAAATAGGGCAAGGATAATCCTTGTCCTATTTTTTATGCTTTCTTTTACCTCTGCCATGTTTTCCTAATTTCCCCAAAATCTTTGATTTGGATATTGCGCTCAAAAGCGCAGCTTTCTCGTCTGGCTTCAGAGTATTGTATGGAATTTGCAGTTGATTACAGACTAAAAACAGTTGTTTTTCTCGCTCGCTTCCCTTAAAATTCATAACTTCGTCGATCTTTTTCTGCGCTTCATCTGCCGTGTACGGAGCATCGGCAGTTGTACTGTCTGTCAGATGCTTTTCCCTAATATCGTTAAGAATCGAAAGCAAATCCTGTATCAAAACGCCCTCAATATAATGATGCTTGTCTACCTCTTCTGCAATCTCCAAAGTCCGTGCGTCTAAATTGTTTACATCGCCGTTTTTCTCTAAAACCCTAAGCCTGCCGACATTCATGATTGAGGTAATTTCCTCAGCATGCATTTCTGCTATTCTATCGACAAACACTTCAGAATCAACGAGCAGTCGCCTAAAGTTTTCGTGACAAAGGATTTCGCAAATTAGCCTATTATTCAGCTTTCCGCTTTTCAATATATCTATCGCCGCGTCACTCAAATGCAACTCACTAAGAGTTGTGTTTGGGTGATTTTTTGTTTCTGTAAGTCCAAGAAGATAGTCGGTAGATACTCCATAGAACTCGGCGAGCGTGACGATTGCAAAAGGACTTATATCCTTATAGTTGTCCGTTTCGTATTTGCCGAGAGCAGATTTTGAAAGTCCTGTCTGCTCTGCAAGCTCCTCCAAAGTCAAGTGCTTCTGCATTACTCTTAAATCTTTTAATCTTTCGGGAATCGTAAGTTTTGCATACATAATAACATCGCCACTCAACGTGAGCACGAAAATGTTGTAAAATAAATTCAGGGGTCCCCGCAAAGCGAAGCTTTGTAGGGAGAGGCGGAGCAGCGTAATGAGCGAACCGCGGCGAACAGGAGCGGCGAGGGATACGACGATGAGCGAACCAAGGCGGGCGAGAACGCCATAGCAGCGAAAACATGGCAGGAACGGCTTTCACAAAGCGGCAAAAACATGGCAATCGCGAAACAGTGAATTTGTTATCTACCCAGTATGGATAACCGAATCAAACCGCGTAACGTTGTATAGCGAAAGAAGTTTGTTATGCAGTGTGAACTTTTTCAATTCGGCGAAGAATCGCGCTAAACGGTGAAATCGACCATGCCAAGATTGAACAGGTATACGCACCAAGGAAAACTGAAAAGATAACAAAAATCAGAAAATTATACTTGATGACATTGCCGATTCGTGAGGAAGCGAAGAGCATTTACAATCAAGCGAATACAAAAATTAAGAGGTAATATGAACATCAGAAATGAAATTAAGTCTTACATTGTCCGTGAGGGGTTGACTATGAGCGAAGTCGTTGATCGGCTTGCAGAAGAATACATTTGACAGGAAAAGTCAAGAAACGGAGGATCATTTGAACGAAAACAATCAGCAATATTTTATTAAAAGAATCGGCAGAACGAATTTTAAGGTGAACGTCTTTTTCAGCGAAACCGAAAAAGAAACGCTGGAGGACAAAATTTTAAGAATTATTCGCAGAGAAACACTTGAAAACGGCTCGGAAAATGGTATAATGAGATTACCGCAAATGAGCCGTTCAGCCTGAAAGGAGTTCAGTTATGAACATCAGGCAAACGGAAAATAAGATTACAGCCCTTTATGAGCGACTTTCGCGCGATGACGACCTTGCAGGCGACAGCAATTCGATCATCAATCAAAAGAAATACCTTGAGGGTTACGCCGCTCAGCAAGGCTATGAAAATGTCGTTCACTACACCGATGACGGCTATTCGGGTGGCAACTTCGAGCGACCTGCGTGGAAGCGGCTTGTCTCGGACATCGAGGCGGCTAAAGCTTCCGCATGCAATCTCAAGCAAAATGTAGTATAATCTTTTTGAAAAAATTTTGGATTTGCTGTAGTATTCGCCGCCAAAATCGTAGTATACAGGTGAAGCCGGAAAGTCCTATGGTAAAAAGTCAATCGTCAAAAGTGACAAAGTATGAAGAAAAAGTTCGGCAAAGCAGTTAAAAG
>CANQLR010000002.1 GCA_947624745.1 uncultured Clostridia bacterium
TTTATTATGCGAACATCAGCCTGCGTGTTTTTGTGACTCCCCCGCCGCCGAGGTGCGTTCGGAACGGGATATGGAAGCGGAGTGCGTGTATGGTGGGCTTTTGCGTGGCACGGGGTTGGGGCGAAGCCCCGGGGCGGCAGCGGAGCTGCCGCCGTAGCCGTCCCGCTTGCGGGACGGCTTGGTTCGCACTCCGTGCGGACCCGGGGCTTCGCCTGCGGCTACCTGTACCTTGCGTGTTCGAGGCATCAAAGCACTGCACCCGCCCCCGCGCAGTATCGACCCGCAGAAAATGAAGTTAAATCGCACCACGATAAAAACATCGTCGGCTCCCCTGCTTTGCCGCAGGAAGCGGAACGGAGGAACTATGAAACCGGAATACAGGCAGGATTGCCCTTACTACCTCAAGGATTATCTGACCTACGTCAGAGTCGTTAGAAACCACACGGAGCGTACCGAGGAGGATTACTACATTGATCTTCGGATATTTCTTCGGTATCTTCTGATGATCAACGGCGACGTGCCGAAGGACACGCCGTTTGAGGAAATCAAGATCAAGGACTGCCCCCTTGAATATGTCGAGCATTTTTCGCTTATGGACGCATACGAATATATGCAGTTTCTGATGGAAGAAAGAGGCAACACCAACTCCTCGCGTTCGAGGCGGACGTCGTCGCTTCGGCAGTTTTACGAGTATCTTCACTCAAAGGCGGGTCTGATCTCCAAAAACCCCATCGAGCAGCTCGAACACCCGAGGCAGACTCAGGCTCTTCCGAAATTTATGGAGCTTGAACAGTCGAAGCAGCTTTTAAACAGCATCGACAGCAAGAACCGCGAGCGCGATTTTTGCATCATCACACTGTTCCTGAACTGCGGAATGAGGCTTTCGGAGCTCGTCGGGCTCAACATAAACGACTACAGCGAGACCGCAAGGACGCTAAGGGTCTTCGGCAAGGGTCAGAAGGAGCGGATCATCTACATAAACGACGCCTGCATTTCTGCACTTAACGACTACCTTAAGGTGAGGCCCGACTCCCCTGCCGAGCCGGACGCCCTTTTCATCGGCGGAAATTCCTACGGTCAGAAAAGGCTGTCGAATCGGCGGGTGCAGAGGATAGTTGAGGATCAGCTTAAACGCGCAGGGCTCGGGAACCTTGGGCTTTCCACTCACAAGCTCAGGCACACGGCAGCGACGCTTATGTATGAATACGGCGGTGTGGATCCTATGGTCTTAAAGGACGTTTTGGGGCACAAAAGCGTTGCGACCACTCAGATATACACTCACCTTTCGGACGCGGACAGAAAAGCCGCGGCGGAGAACTCCCCTCTTGCTGATTTCAAGGCCGATAAGAAAAACGTGGAGGAGGAAAAATAAGAGGTTAGGGCAGATTAGAGCGCCTATGAAAATGCAGGAGCGTACGGAGCGAGCGAGAGGCGGGATAATAATGTTAAAAAAATCCCGCCGCGAACGATACGGAGTCCGCGACGGCATGGGCTTAAAAAAATAAAACCCCTCATGAGGGGTTGGCGCGTCTTACTGGACTCGAACCAGTGGCCTACTGCTTAGAAGGCAGTTGCTCTATCCAACTGAGCTAAAGACGCAGTGGAGCGGGTGATGGGAATCGAACCCACGCGACCAGCTTGGAAGGCTGGAGTTCTACCATTGAACTACACCCGCATAACGCATATTATTTTAGCATAACCGAGTTAAAAAGTCAAGGGCTTTTTTAAATTTTTTTCGGGAGCGGAGCTTTTTTACGGCCCCGCTCCCCTTTTTATCAGACAACCTTGAAAGCAAATAGGCAGATTATTCCTGCCGCAAGGATAAGTATGCAGACGATGTTTAAAATTATCGGGAGAGTGCGGTTTTTGACCTTGTTCTCCGACTTGGGGAGGGTCCCCGCCTTGCGAAGGCCGGTCATTACGGGCTTATAAAGAAGATATGTGAGCGCGGTGTTTACCGTGGCCTTGATGAGATTAAACGGCAAAAATCCGGGCAGCATCAGGCTGACTATCGCCTCGCGGGAGACGCCCATATAAAGCGGGCTGATAAGATAATTCCAAAGGAGCATTATCACCGTTTCGGATACTATCGAGCAGCCGAGGCCTATAAGCGCGCCGGCAAGGCGGCGGCGGTATTTATAGATAATGCCGATGGGAAGAACGAAGGATATGCTCGAAAGAAAGTTCATCAAAGCGCCTATGAGGCCGGAGGAGCCGAACGGTATGCGTATGACAGTGACGGCGAGGGTGCTCAGAACGGCTGGAACGGGGCCCAAGACGAGCGCCTCAATAGTCAGTATCGCGTCCATGGGGTCGTACTTCAAAAAGTTTACCGCCGGGATAAGCGGGATATGGAATATCAGCGAGCTCAAAAAGGCTAACGCCGAGAACATCGCCGCAAGTGTAAGAGTGACCGTGGTTTTTTTGGATTTTTGCATAAGATCGTCTCCTTATAAAAAATGCCCGCGGAAAAATATCCACGGGCTAAAATGCGTTTTTCTTCTCTCATCCGGACTTGAAGCTTTGCTTCTTACCGTCGGTATCGGAATTTCACCGATTCATGCTTTCGCTCGCAGACTTTTACTGCCGGTGGGGATTTGCACCCCGCCCCGAAGATATTATTAAATTTTTTGAGGTATTATTCCTCGTCTTCCGAGTTTTCCTCGTCGTCTTCAAGATCGAATTCCAAAAGCTCGCCGCAGTTGGGACATTCGACGGAACCGTCCTCAAGCATGGGCTCGGTCAGCTCTATCGTGTCGCCGCAGGTGGGGCAGACGACTTCATACTCGCAGTCGTCGTCATCGCCGTGGCGGCAGCAGCAATCCTCGTCGCCGCAGCAGCAGCCGTCCTCGTCGTCATCGTCGCCGAAAACAGCCTCTTCAACGTCGCAAAGGTCCTCGTCCATTCTCTCGCAGAAATCGACGACGTCGTCAACGTCGGAATCAATAGCGTCGACGGTCTCGCAGATCTCGTCGATAACGTCGCGAAGCGCCAAAAGGACTTTGCCCTCCTTGGTTGAACCGTCGATCTCAAGACCTTCCATCAGACCCTTGAGATAAGCAGCCTTTTCAGTAAGCATAATGATCTTCCTTTCTGAAATAAAGTATAGGTTTATGCCCTCTGCATATACTCGCCTGTTCTCGTGTCGATCCTTACCTTGTCGCCCTCGTTGATAAAGAGAGGTACGCGGATCTCCGCGCCGGTCTCCAAAGTAGCGGGCTTCAAGGTGTTGGTGGCGGTATCGCCCTTTACGCCGGGCTCGGTCTGGGTCACGACGAGATCGACAAAGAACGGGGGCTCTACGCCGAATACCTTGCCTTTATAGGAAAGGATTGTGCAGACCATGTTCTCCTTGACGAACTTGAAGTTGTCGCCGACGTCGTTCGGGCTGACGGGGATCTGCTCGTAGGTCTCCTGATCCATGAAGTAGTAAAGCTCGCCGTCGGAATAGGAATATTCCATGTCCTTTCTCTCGATATATGCGGTCGGGAACTTGGCGGTGGGGTTGTAGGATTTTTCAACGACAGCGCCGGTGAGAACATTCTTGGTCTTGGTCCTTACGAACGCGGCACCCTTGCCGGGCTTGACGTGCTGGAATTCGATGACCTGCATTACGTTGCCGTCTTCCTCAAATGTTACTCCGTTTCTGAAATCACCTGCTGTGATCATAGGTGGTCCTCGCTTTCTTTTTTGTCATTATTTTGGGTTACACTCTATTGTAACCTATTTTGCAGAGAATTGCAAGTGTTTTTTACAAAGAAATAAGATTTTTTGGCGCCAAAGTCATATTTTCGCAGCCGTTTTTCTTGATTATTACAAAATCTTCTATTCTTACGCCGAATTCGTCGGGAAGATATATCCCCGGCTCGACCGTGACTATCATGTTTTCCTTTAAGGTATGGGGCGACGATGGCGAGGCGTTCGGGGTCTCGTGGATATTCATGCCCACGCCGTGTCCTA
The DNA here is from genome assembly GCA_947624745.1 of uncultured Clostridia bacterium. GTDB lineage: Bacteria > Bacillota > Clostridia > Oscillospirales > Ruminococcaceae > Faeciplasma. The sequence goes on from CANQLR010000002.1 coordinate 3,961, forward strand.
AGGAGTGGCCGAATGCGTCGCCGTATCCTGCTTCGGTTATGACGTCGCGGGCGATCATATCGAGCTCCTTGCCGGTAATGCCATCCTTGGCGGCGGCAAGAGCCCTAAGCTGCGCCTCTAAGACTATGGCATAGACCTGCTCCATCTTTTCGGTGGGCTTTCCCACGCAGACGGTGCGTGTCATGTCGCTGTGATAGCCCTCATAGGTCGCGCCGAAGTCCATGAGGAAGAACTCCCCCGCCCTGACCTGACGGTCGGTCGGAACTCCGTGGCAGAGTGAGGTGTTTGGCCCCGAGACGGCGATGGTGTCGAAGCTTAAACCCTCGGCCCCGTGTGAGAGCATATAGAAGTCCATATGAAGGCCGACCTCGCGCTCGGTAACGCCCGGCTTGATGAAATTAAGTACGTCCTCGAAGGCGGCCTCGGCGATGCGCTGGGCCTTGATTATCTTGTCGATCTCGTCCTGCGATTTGATGATGCGAAGGCTGTCGACGGCGGTGCTTAGGGCGTTTGTGTCGACTATCTCGACCGCGAGCTTTTCGCGAAGCGCGTTAAGGCGTGAGACGGTCATATAGTCGCTCTCGATGGCGATGTTGCGGCAGCCGTGGCGGGAAAGAAGCTCGTTGAGTTGGTCATAGAGCTTATCCTGCATGATGACCTCGGCCTCTTTTACCGTCTTGCGGGCCTTTTCGATGTAGCGGAAGTCGATTATGAGGTAGGCCTTCTCGCGGGTCACCAAAACAACGCCCGCAGAGGACTTCATGCCGGTGAAGTAGCGTCGGTTGACGTCCTCGGTGATGAGAGCGGCGTCGATATCTGCGGAAAGCGCCGCCATGAGCTTTTCAAATTTTGTCATGAAAATTCCTCCTTAAAGATAACTAAGATAACTGTTTTTCATTGAGAGCGCGTCGGCGTCCTGGGTGCCGGCGCTCTCGCATATAAACGTCGGGGAAAGCCCCTTTTTCGCGACCAGCTCCATCAAAGGCTCGTAATTCGGGCCGTAGAGGGTATCATCAAAAGTCAGGTGGCGCTTTTCGCCGCCGTTTTGGGTGTATTCGATCTTGGAAAAGTGGGCGTGAAAGACCTTGAGACGGTCTTTTCCGAGGGCGTTCTCGACCTTGTCAAGAAGCGCGGAAAAGGCCTCCTTCGAGTTGTAGCCGCCGAGGGTGCGGGCGTTCAGATGCCCGAAATCAATTGTCGGGAGAAAGCTGTCGTCGAGGCGGCAGAGCTCGAGCACCTCGTCAAGGTCGCCGAGCTGGTTGAATTTTCCCATGGTCTCGGGGCAGAAGATTATATCCTCATAGCCGGCTTCTATTGCGGCCTTGCGAGCCCTTGTCAGGGTGTCCTTGGCAAGCGAAAGAGCCTCCTCGCGGGAGATCTTGGCGCAGGAGCCGGAGTGGATAACTATTCGCTCGGCGCCTATCTGCTTTGCGGCAGAGGCGGACTGGAGTATGTAGTCGATTGATTTGTCCCGCTTTTCGGGCTCTACGCTCGAAAGGCTGATGAAATAGGGGGCATGAAGGGAGAGGGATATCCCCTGCTTTTCGGCCTCTTCCTTTAATTTCGCAGCGGAGGCGGAGGTTATCCGAACTCCCTGGCCGCACTGGTATTCAAAGCAGTCGAGGCCCATTTCCTTAAGATAGCGGGGCATCTCGGAGGAGGACTTATGTACCTTTGAAAAAGCCTCGGAGCTGCCCGCAGGACCGAATTTTGCGCTCATATTATCACTCCTTTTCGGGGCGCTTTGGAAGAAGCGGCCTCTCTAAAAATCGTTTTACCCGAAACCAGAATCCTGTCTCGGGGAGTATCGGGAAGACAAAGATCGAACGTATCCCGGCGGTCTTGCAGCCCATGACGTCGGTGAAGATCTGATCCCCCACTGCAGCGATGCGGGACTTGGGTATACCGAGCCTTTGGCAAGCCTCGTTATAGCCCTTGGGGCGGGGCTTTTTTCCGTCTGGGACATAGTCGAGCCCCAAAAATTCGGCAAACGGCTTCACCCTCTCTGGGTGATTGTTCGAGACGATCATCATTTTAAGCCCCGAGGTCTTTGCCTCCTCGAACCACCTTAAGCGAACGGGGTCGGGAACCGGGTTGTTGTGGGTGGTGAGGGTGTTGTCGAGGTCCAAAATCAGGGCGTCTATCCCCTCTTTAGAGAAAAAGTCGAGGGGGATATCGGCAATCGAAGAAAAGACATAGTCGGGCGTGTGGAGCATATTATCACCTTTTAAAAAGACAAGCGAGCAGAAAGCTGCTCGCTCGCTTTTATATGTGTTTAATATTTGCGCTTGCGAGCGGCCTCGGATTTCTTTTTGCGCTTTACCGAGGGCTTTTCGTAGTGCTCGCGTTTGCGAACTTCGGCGATGACGCCGTCTCTGGCGCAGGATCTCTTAAAACGCTTGAGAGCTGTATCCAAAGACTCGTTTTTGCCGACACGAACTTCTGCCATTTACTGTTCCCTCCCTTGCCGCCATGGGGCGAAGGTATTTTACATTTCACCGCAATGTACTCTAATCATTATAAACCATTGCGACCGATAAGTCAATACCTTTGCAGAAAAAACTTGCATAATTTTATATTCTTAATTTTTGGCAATTTTACTTGACTACGATGTTGACAAGCCTTCCTTTTACATATATTGCCTTCACGACCGTCTTTCCCGAGAGCTCGGCCTTTACCTTTTCAAGCTCCTCGGCGGCCTTGATGACCTCGTCCTGCGAGGCCTCGGCAGACACGGTCAGCTTATCCTTGATCTTGCCGTTTACCTGTACGGCGACTTCGACTTCGTCCTCCTTGCAGAGCGCCTCGTCGAAGCTCGGCCATTTGGTATCGTGAAGATAGCCGCCGAAGCCCTTTTGCTCGTATATTTCCTCGGCGATATGCGGGGCGAACGGGTAGAGAAGTATCACGAAGTCCCTAAGTTCCGCAAACGTTACCGAACCGGCGGCGTAAAAGTCGTTCAGAAGGCTCATGAGCGAGGCTATCGCGGTGTTATACTTCATCGAGTCGATATCCTCGGTGACCTTTTTTATAGCGCGGTGCATTTTTGCGGTAAATTCAGGGCGGTACGCCTTGTCGGGGGTCATAATGTCGGTGAGTCCCCAGACGCGCTCCAAAAATCTCTTGCAGCCGACTACGCTCGAATCGCTCCACGGGGCGGCCTTCTCATAGTCGCCCATGAAGAGGATATATACCCTTAAAACGTCCGCTCCGTAGGCCTTTATGACGTCGAGCGGATCGACGACGTTGCCCTTGGATTTGGACATCTTTTCACCGTCGGGGCCGAGGACGAGGCCCACGCAGGTGCGCTTCATGTAGGGCTCCTTGGTGGGAACTGCACCGATGTCGTAGAGGAAGCGGTGCCAGAAGCGGGAGTAGATCATATGGCGGGTGACGTGCTCGTTGCCGCCGTTGTACCAGTCTACCGGGAGCCAGTATTTCATGTCCTCCTCTGAGGCAAGGGCTTTGTCGTTGTGGGGGTCGACGTAGCGCAGATAATACCACGACGAGCCTGCCCACTGGGGCATGGTGTCGGTCTCGCGCTTGGCGTCTCCGCCGCACTTCGGGCATTTGCAGTTCACAAAGCTTTCGACCTTGGCAAGCGGGCTTTCGCCGTCGGTGCCGGGTTCAAAATTCTTTACCTCGGGGAGCTTAAGCGGCAGCTCGTCATACGGCACTCCTACGAGTCCGCAATGCGGGCAGTGGATTATCGGGATAGGCTCGCCCCAATATCTCTGGCGGTTGAACGCCCAGTCCTTCATCTTGTACTGAACGCCCTTTTCGCCGATCCCCTTTTCCTCCAAAAATTCAAGCATTTTTGCGATGGAGTCCTTTTTGTTGGTCATGCCGTTCAAAACGCCGGAGTTTATCATCTCGCCGTCGCCGGTGTAGGCTTCCTTGGAGATGTCTCCGCCCTTGATGACCTCGATTATGTCGATACCGAATTTCTTCGCGAACTCCCAGTCGCGCTGATCGTGCGCCGGAACGGCCATGATGGCGCCGGTGCCGTAGCCCATCATGACGTAGTCGGAGATGTAAATCGGTATCTCCTTGCCGTTGACGGGGTTTATCGCCGAAAGGCCGGAAAGCTTTACACCGGTCTTTTCCTTGACGAGCTGTGTGCGCTCAAATTCGGTCTTTTTTGCACATTCTTCGCGATAGGCTCTTACCTCGTCCATGTTCGTGATGACTGCGGCCGAGCGATCGATAATCGGGTGCTCGGGGGCCATTACCATGAAGGTCACGCCGTAAAGTGTGTCGGGGCGGGTGGTGTATATGCGAAGCTTCTCGTCGGAGCCCTTGAGCTCGAAATTGACGAACGCGCCGGTGGATTTACCGATCCAGTTTTCCTGCTGCGCCTTGACGTGTGGAAGATAGTCGACCTCGTTAAGACCCTCAAGGAGCTTTTCGCAGTATTCGGTTATCCTTAAGTACCAGACCTCCTTGGACTTCTGGACGATGTCTGAGTGGCAGACGTCGCACTTGCCGCCCTGCGAGTCCTCGTTCGAGAGGACGACCTTGCAGCTCGGGCAGTAGTTTACAAGAGCCGTGTCGCGGAAAGCGAGGCCGTTTTCAAACATCTTAAGAAAGATCCACTGGGTCCACTTGTAGTAGTTTTCGTCGGAGGTGTCGACCACGCGCGACCAGTCGAAGCTGTAGCCGACCTTTTTCATCTGCTCGGTGAAATGCGCGATATTTCTGTCGGTGGAAACGCGGGGGTGAACGCCGGTCTTGATGGCGTAGTTTTCGGCGGGAAGGCCGAAAGCGTCAAATCCCATCGGGAAGAGGACGTTATAGCCCTCGAGCCGCTTTTTGCGCGAGAGCGCTTCAAGGCCGGAATATGCCTTTATATGCCCGACGTGCATTCCCGAGCCGGAGGGATAGGGAAATTCGATAAGGGCGTAATACTTCGGCTTAGAGGGGTCGGTCTTGACCTCGAAGGTATGGTTATCGTCCCAGAATTTTTGCCATTTTGCCTCAACGGAATTAAAATCATATTTCATGTTGATCAGTCCTTCGGAATAAATTCGCGAATAATTATATCACAGAAGCGTGGAAATGTCAACCGTTTCGCCGTCGCTCCAGAGCTTTTCGAGGTTGTACTGCGCTCTTAGATCCTTATAGAAGACATGTACGATGACGTCGCCGTAGTCCATGGCTATCCAGCTCGAGCCGTCGACCCCCTCGATGTGGTGAGGGTTCTCGCCGTTTTCGGAGAGAAGATATTCGACCTCGTCGGCAAGGCCTCGGGTGTGGGTGGTGGACGTGCCGTTCGCGATGACGAAATAGTCGGCGATGACGGTCAAATCGCTTATTTTTATCACCCTGATGTCCTGCGCCTTCTTGGAGTCGAGAGCCTTGACTGCAAGCTTAAGTTTTTCCTGTGTTGTCATACGGGTTCCTCCTTTTATATGTCGGAAAATTTTATGTCGGTTTTTTCAAACGGGTACTCCCCTGCCGTTATGTCCGGAACGCCGAGCTGCTGCTCCGAAACGTCCGAGTCCTTTACGCGGAAGTATTTGTTGAGCTGCTTGGAAAGCGCCTTTCTGTCGAGGCACCAGACCGGGGTATCCCGGAATTTTGCTGGCGCGCCGGAAGCTATATGAAGGGTCATTGCCTCCTCGGGGACGGCGGCGAGCTCCTCCAAAAAGGAAATTGCGTCGGGAAGGTCGGAATCGCAAGTAACGCGGTTGGTGTAAAGGTTCATGAGCTTGAAAAACGTCTCTGCCGCCCCTCGGGAGGAAATCTCACCGAAAACGCCGGCGAGAAGACGGTGATAACGGGAAAGAGAATCCGCATCGCCGGCGAGGTATGCCCCGCAGTCGAGCGCAGCAGTCTCGCCCGTGGCGTATGTGACCGTCTCGCCGTCTTCTCGAAGTCGAAGGAGAGAGGCTATGCCGCCCGCAGTGTAGGCGTCAAAGCTCATGGAAATGTCTAACTTTATCGAGAGCGCGCGGGAGATAAGCTCCTTAAACGGGGCTTTTGAGCAGGCTTCAATTAAAGTGCCGCTGAAGCCGTCGGCGGAGATATAGCTGTAGGGCGGAAGGTCCAGAACGTCGAGGGTGTGCCTGTCGGTGTCGATGCAAACGATATGCACCCGGACGGGCGCCTCGCCGTCGGTGACCGTGACAATGCAGCTCATCTTATTTGAGACGCTCTCGCGGTCGTAGCCCTGCGCGAGATAGCGGGTCAGGTCGTCCGAGAAGTAACGCTCCGAGACGACTCGGCGGGCGGCGATTTGCGTAAGGTTCAATACCAAAAGGGTGAACGCAGCGGATATCAGGCAGGAGATGAAAAGGGCGTATCTTGCCTTTTTTTCGTGTAGTAGCATAGTCCTCCGAAAAGGGCGCTGGATCCTTTATCTCCTAAATTTTGTCCGCAAGCCTTTCAAGCTCAAGCTTGGTATACTGATTATATGCGTCGAGCGTCGATACAGGAATTAGCCGCTGTCCCACCTTGTCGTACATCATGAACTTGAATGCCTCATATAATCCCCGCTTCAGATCGCGGTATGTAATCTCTCGTATGCGCTCGGCGTCGGGATAGCTTCGCTCGTCGGATATGAGATCCGCCATATAGAGTATCTCCTCGTATATGTTCATGCCGCCCTTTCCGACGGTGTGCCAGCGTATCGGGTCGCATATCTCGGGGTCGGTAATCTTATAGAATTCCCTGACGAACTGGGCTCCGGCAACAGCGTGATGAGTTTTCGGCGCTCCCCACTCGACCTCGGATATTTCATAGCCGGAGCGCTTCATCAGCTCAACCTGCACGGCAGGGTCGACTTCTTTGCAGATGTCGTGCAAAAGCCCCGCAAGGTAGCATTTGTCGGGGTCTGCGCCGTTTATCTCGGCAAGCTTTTTGGCCGCGCTTGCAACATTAAGGGAGTGAATGTATCGCTTTTCGGAAAGATGAGTCTTAAGGTAATCGAGCATTTCGGGTATTCTCGGGTCAGTCACGGTAAAGCCCCTTTCTTTTTATATATTCTGCCACGGAAGGCGGGACCAAATCATCAATCGGCTCGTTTTTGTCGAGCTTTTTGCGGATATCTGTCGAAGAGCAGACCAAAGGCTCGCACTCGGTGAGTATCACCCGCCCACCGACGGCTTCGATATCAGCTTTCGCAGCTTTTACGGCCTCGTAATCGCGGCTGTCGCGGCAGTTGCAGATGAGTGTCGCGAGCTCCAAGATCCTGTCCGGGCGGTACCAGCGAAGAAAGGTTATCAGCATATCGCTGCCCATTGCGAAGTATAGCTCGTCATCGGGGTAAAGCTCTTTGAAGTGTTCGAGCGTTATCACGGTGTAGCTTTTTCCGCCGGATATTAGCTCGAAATCGCTGACCTCGGCAATATCCCCGAGTTCCTTTGCTGCGAGGCGGCACATATTGAGGCGGTGCTCATCGCTCATAAGCTCCTCCGCGACCTTGTGCGGGGGTATGTGGGAGGGCATGATGATGAATCTGTCGGGCCGCACGGCCTTTATCGCCTCGCGGCTCAAAAGAAGATGTCCGTTGTGGAAGGGGTTGAATGTCCCTCCGAAGATCACCGTCTTCATAGCGTGCCGCTGATGACGGGCTTTTCGGGGTTCGGCTTGTATAAGACCGCCTTTGAGCCCATGACTATGACCACCTCTGCCCCGACGAGGGAAGCAAGCTCGTTTGCTGCCTCCGAGGCGGAGAGAAGGTTGTTGTCTAAAATTTTTATCTTTATAAGCTCGTGAGCCTTAAGATATTTTGCTATCCCATCGGCCTGTTCACGACTTATCCCGCTCTTTCCGACCTGATAGACCGGGTCGATTTTCTGCGCCGCGGATTTTAAATACGCGCGCTGCTTTGATGTGAGCATTATTTGTCCTCCTTAAAATGTTCAAGTAAAAATTTTGCCACGCCGTCCTCATCGTTTGAGCCTATAACGCCCGTCGCAAGCTTTTTAAGTTCATTTTCGGCATTTTCGACCGCATAACATTCGTCCGAGACTTTAAAAAGTTCGCTGTCGTTCATGCCGTTGCCGAAGCTGACTATTTTGTCCGCCCCTAAAAGCTCTTTAAGGCTCAGGGCGGCGTTTGCCTTTGAAACTCCTTTCGGCATTATTTCAAGCCACATGTCGCCGGAGTAGTCGTTTTCGGTGTAGAGGCATTTATATTTTTCCCTGAATTTTTCTTTTATTTCGCATAAAATTTCGGGGCAGTCTATTGCAAGAAAATAAAATACTTCGCCGCTAAACAATTCTTTTTCATTTTGCACCGGGTTGTCCCTCGGGTCGCCTTTTCGGGTCGAGATGAAAGATTTATGCTCTGGGCTCAGTCTGTCATGCAAATATAAAAACTTCTCGGCGCCGTTTATATAGCTGTAGACCTGCGGGGTTATGCCGCATGCCAAAAAAGCAGAAAGAATTTCTTTTGCTTCAGAAGGCGCGAAGGCGGTTTTACAGAGGATTTTTCCGGAAACGCTCTCTACAATAGAGGCGCCGTTATATGTTATAATGGGGATTTCTACGGTTATCCCGGCAGTCACTTTTCGGGCGGTGTTTGACGATCTTGCGGTGGCATAGGAAAACAGCATGCCCTTGGATTTCAGCTCGTTTATCACGGAATTTGTGTATTCGGACGTGCGCTCGTCACTTCTTAGGAGCGTGCCGTCAAGATCGGAAATATAGAGGGTTTTCATAAATTTCCGAGATATTCCGCAAGCGCCCGAAGAGCCTTTCCGCGGTGGCTGACGGCGTTTTTCTCCTCGGGGCTCATTTCGGCGGAGCTTATCTCCCCCACCATGAATATCGGGTCGTAGCCGAAGCCGTTTTTGCCTCTCTCCTCATAGCCTATTCTGCCCTCGAAGGTGCCGACGAACTGCTTTTCTTCGCCGTTATCCGAAATATATGTTATCGCGGCGACGAAGCGGGCGGTGCGGGCTTCATCGGGGACGTTTTTCAGCTTTTCAAGGACGATGGCATTATGCGCCTTGTCGTCGCGTGTGCCGCCGTAACGGGCGGAATAGACCCCCGGCTCGCCTCCCAGCGCGTCGACCGAAAGGCCGCTGTCGTCGGCGATGACGGCGGAGTGTGCGATATTATAGACAGCCCTTGCCTTTATCGCGGAGTTTTCCTCGAATGTCGTGCCGGTCTCCTCGGGGTCGACGTCTATCCCGGCCTCCTTTTGGGAGACGACCTCCCAGCCGAGGGGAGAAAGGATCTCGCGGAACTCGCGGAGCTTATTCGGGTTCGAGCTTGCAAGTATGACTTTTTGCATGGCTATTCCTCACTTGCGCCGTCGGCATCGAACAGCGCTTCTACAAAATCGTGGGCGTTAAAGGGCTGAAGGTCGTCTATTTTCTCGCCGACCGAGATAAGCTTGACCGGTACTTTAAGCTCGTTGGCGATGGAAATGACTATACCGCCCTTGGCCGAGCTGTCAAGCTTTGTGAGGATTATGCCGGTGATGTCGCATGCCTCGTTAAAGGCTCGCGCCTGATTCATGGCGTTCTGACCGGTGGTGGCGTCAAGGGCTATAAGCACCTCGAGTGAGCAGCCCTCTGCCTTTTGGTGGACGATGCGGGAGATCTTTGCGAGCTCCTGCATAAGATTAGACTTGTTGTGGAGCCGCCCTGCGGTGTCGATGATGACGACGTCGGCTTTTTTGGAGCGCGCCATGTCCATGGCGTCATAGACGACGGAGGCGGGGTCGCTCCCCTCTCCCCTCTTGACGATCTCGACCCCGGCGCGGTCGGTCCAGACGTTGAGCTGGTCTATCGCTGCAGCGCGGAAGGTGTCGGCTGCGGCGACGAGGACGTTCTTGCCCTGCTCCTTTAAGATGTGGGAGAGCTTTCCTATCGCGGTTGTCTTTCCGACGCCGTTCACGCCGATGACCAAAACCACCGAGGGAGACGTGGAAAGGTCGAGCGGGATATCCTCGCCGAGCATATCGCGGATCATCTCCTTGATCTCCTCGCGGACTTCATCTGTAGTGGAAAGCTTTTTCTCCTTTACTCTCGCCTTTAGGCCTTCGACGATGTCCTCGGAGGTCTTGGTGCCGAGGTCGGAAAGGATAAGAGTTTCCTCAAGCTCGTCGTAAAAATCGTCGGTTATCTCGGAGCCCGAGAAAAGGCCGTTTAGTCCTCCGAAAAGGCTGTCCTTGGTCTTTTTCAGACCCTGCTTAAGTTTTTCAAATAATCCCATAGCTTTTCTCCTTGAATTACTCACTCATGTCGGCGGAGACCTCGCTGACGTCCATGCGCAAAAGCTTCGATACGCCCTTTTCCTGCATGGTAACGCCATAGAGTATATCGGCCTCCTCCATCGTGCCGCGGCGGTGGGTGATGAGTATAAACTGGGTGGTGTCGGTGAAGTTGCGCAGATACTGCGCGTAGCGTGTGACGTTCACGTCGTCGAGCGCAGCCTCTATCTCGTCAAGAATGCAGAACGGCGAGGGGTGCAGCTTCAGAATCGCGAAGTATATCGCGATGGCAACGAACGCTTGTTCTCCTCCCGAGAGAAGCGAGAGGTTGTTTATTACCTTGCCCGGAGGCGCGACGTTTATCTCGATTCCCGACTCCAAGACGTTCTCGGGGTCTGTAAGAGTGAGCTCGCCCTGACCTCCGCCGAACAGCTCGACAAAGGTGGTCTTGAAGTTTTCGTTTATCTTTTTGAAATTCTCGGTGAAGATCTCCTTCATGTTCTTGGTGAGGCTCGCGATGAGCTTTTCAAGCTCCTCCTTCGAGCGGGTGACGTCGCCGAGCTGGGTGCTTAAAAATTCGTAGCGGGTCCTGACCTCCTCGTACTCGTCAATCGCCTCGGTGTTCACCGAGCCGAGGGCGCGTATCTTGTTTTTTATCTCGTTCAGGCGGTTCTGGGCGTCCTGCATATCCTCGACCTCCTCGGCCTGTTCCTTGGCCTCGGCGGGGGAAAGCGAGTAGCTCTCCCAAAGGCGGGTTATCATGCCGTCGCTGTCCCGCTTTAAATTGTCGCGGCGCTCGGTGATACGGGATATCTCCGCCGAAACGCCTTCCTTCTCCTCCGATTTCGCGCGCTGGCGGGAGATCGCGGTCTGGGAAAGGCGATCGTATTCCATGCTCTTTGAAAGCTCGGCCTTTATCCTTTCACTGAGAGCCTCGGCCCGCTGCTTCGAGCTTTCTGCGTCCTTGGCTCTCTCCGAAGCGCGAGTCTCCTCCTCCGAAATCTTAGCCCGAAGCTCCGCTATCCTTTCGTCGTAGCGCTTAGCCTCGGCGGCGGAGTTTTCTATGCTCGATCTCACCCGCTCTATCTCCGCGTCGGCGGATTCGGCGTCCTTTGTGAGCTCGACCTCCTTCAAGCGCTTTTGGGAGAGCTCCTCCGAATAGGTCTCGCGGATCTTTTTCGTCTCGCCGGACCTTTCCTCGGCGGCGGACTGCTTTCTTTCAAGCTCGGATATCTCATTCGCAACGGTTTCGGCTTCTGCCTCGCTGTCGGCCTTTTGCTTTTCGCAGTCGGAAATCTTGCGGAGGCTTTCTTCCGCAAGGTTTTCAATCTCGGAAATGCGGAGTTTATACTGCCTAATGAGCTGATCTACGCGCTTCTGCTCCGATTCGAGGCGGGCGGTCTCGGCCGTGAGGCGTGAGATCATGTCCCGCTCGCCCTCGACGTCGTAGCCCAACTTGTCTGTCTCTGCGGTGAGAGTCGAAAGTCGCTTGCGGTCGCCATCACGAGAAGCCGTGAGCTTTTCAAGTTCGGAAGTTATAGAAGTGATCTCGTTTTTGCGGGACAGAACGCCGGTGGTGCGCTGCGAGCTTCCCCCGGTGAATGAGCCGCCCGCGTTTATCACCTGGCCGTCGAGGGTTATTATGCGGAAACGGTAGCCGTATTTTTTCGCGATGACGGTCGCAAGGTCTATATCCTCGGCGACGGCGATGCGTCCCAAAAGCGAGTTGACTACGCCCTGATATTCCGGGTCGAAGCTTACAAGCTCGCTCGCAAGCGCGACGTAGCCCTCCTGCATATCGAGGCTTTTTTCTGTAAGGGTGTTCCCCTTTACAGACGTAAGAGGCAGGAACGTGGCGCGGCCGCCGTTGGTCTCCTTTAAAATGCGTATGCCGCGCTTCGCGACCTCCTCGTTGTCGACGACGATGTTTTGGAGCGCTCCCCCGAGGGCGGTCTCGATTGCGAGGCTGTATTTTTTATCGGTAGAAATGAGGCTCGCGACTGTCCCCCGAACGCCTCGAAGCTGACCCGAGCGCCCGGCCTTAACTATCTGGCGGACGCTGCCCGCAAAGCCCTCCATCGAGATCTCGAGCTCCTCGAGCATCTGTTTGCGCTGGGTGAGATTACGTATTTTGAGCTCCGCTTCGTCGCTTTTTTCCTTCAGCTCTTTGAGCTGCTCCGATTTTTTTCGGTAGAGCATCGAAAACCCGTTGAGGCGGTTTTGGTGCTCCAGCGACTCGGACTTTATCTCCTCAAGCTCCTTGGTCAGCTTTTCAAGCTCGCTTTCGGCTGCGGATACCTCCGCCCTCCCCTGCTCGACGGCCTCTTTGTGGTCGGCGACGGACTTTAAAAGCTCGGTTTTCTGGGTCTCGCTGCTCTGGGCGGTGAAGGTGAGCTCTGACTTTCGGATATAGAGCGAGTTGAGGCGCTCGTTCGACTCGGACAGCGACTTTTCAAACTCGCTCTCGCGTGAGTTGAGGTCCTTAAGCTGCGATTCAAGCGCGGATATTTCCTCGGAAAGGGCTTTTTTGGCCTCCAAGACCGACTGCTTTTGGGCGGCGATGTCGGCTATCTTCTTTTGAAGCTCCTGCTCGCCTAAGCTCAGCTCGGCCTTGCGCTGCTCGTTCTCGCGGATATTCTCCTCAAAATGGGAAATATTGTTTTTTATGACCGCGATGTCGGCGGCCGCACCCGAGCTTTCGTTTTCGAGCTCGGTCTTCTGTGTGCGGTAGTCCTCGGCGGCGGCGGTGCACTGGTTACGCTTTTGGGCGAGCTCCGCTATCTCGCTGTCGAAGCGCTCTATCTCGTTCCCAAGGTGCTCGTATTCTGCGCTTGCGGCCAAAAGCTTGTCCTCGAGCTCGTCAAGCGCCCCTGTTATCTCGCCGAGCTTTTTCGTCCAGACGGATATTTCAAGAGAGCGGCGGGAGTCTGCCAAAACGAGGAATTTTTTCGCCTTTTCGGACTGAATGCGAAGCGGTTCCACCCTGCCCTCAAGCTCGGAGAGAATGTCCTTTAAGCGGAGGATATTTTCCTCGGCGGAGGCGAGCCTGCGCTCCGATTCGGCCTTTTTATAGCGGAATTTCGATATCCCGGCGGCCTCTTCAAAAATCTCGCGGCGCTCGTTCGATTTGCTGCCGACGATATCGGCAACGCGCCCTTGACCGATTATCGAGTAGCCGTCGCGGCCGAGGCCGGTGTCCATGAAAAGCTCGACGATGTCCTTCAGCCTAACCTGCGAGCCGTTCAAAAGATATTCGCTGTCGCCGTTGCGGTAGAGCTTTCGGGTCACGCTGACAAGGTCGCTGTCGACGCTTAAGGTGCGGTCCTCGTTCGAGATGTTTAAGGTCACGGAGGCAAAGCCCACGGCCTTTCGCTGCTGCGTGCCGCCAAAGATAACGTCCTCCATTTTGCCGCCGCGAAGGGTCTTTGTGGACTGCTCGCCCAATACCCAGCGAACGGCGTCGCCTATATTCGATTTGCCGCTGCCGTTCGGGCCGACAACTGCCGTAAGACCCTTGCCGAATTCAAGGGTCACTTTGTCCGGGAATGATTTGAAGCCGTGAAGTTCAAGCGAACGTAAATACACTTTGCACCTCCGTCAGTTGATTCTTTTTATTTTTTCGCGCTGCGAGGGGTCGGGGGTGATCTTCACCTCGACGCCCTTTGCGCGGAAGTAGTCTATGTTCTGTTTTTTCTGCCCCAATGCCTTTGAAAGCTCGCGCGGGGGCACTGTAAAGCTTGCGGACTTGTCAGCGCCGATGAGAGCTTCAAGCCGGTTTCGGTAGAGCCTCGACTCGCAGAGCTCGCGAAAAGCGGGGTGGTAAAGTCCTCCGAGCATGTTTTTTTCGACGTCCAAAGACGAGTGCAGCCCTAATTTTATCACCGATATCCCGGCGGCGGTGAAGCGTTCAAGGAGATCGGAGCAAAGGTCCACCGCCTCGTCAAAGCCGTAGGGACGGTACTTTCCCGAGAGATAGAGGTTTCCGAGCTCGGTGTTTTTCAGAATCACCGTGGGATATATCCTCGCCTCCTCAGGTGAGAGCGAGATCAATTTTTCTGCGGTGAGGCGGTCCGTCTCGGGCGTTGACCCGTAGAGGCCGACCATCATCTGTAAGCCAAGTGTAAAGCCGTATGACTTTACAAGCTCGGAGGCTCTTACCGTGTCTGCGGAGGTATGCCCGCGGCCGTTCATGGCAAGAACATAGTCGTCCATCGATTGCGCGCCGAGCTCGATTGAGGTCACTCCGCTTTGCTTTAGAATATCAAGAATTTCGGGCGAGATCGCGTCTGGGCGGGTGGAGAGACGGATGCCCCGAAAGCCGAGCTCCAAATAGGGCTTGCAGGCCGAGAGAAGGGAAAGCATATATTCGCGGGGAATGGCGGTGAAGCTTCCCCCGAAAAAGGCGATTTCGGTGTTTCTGGGGTCGTTTCCGCTTGAAATGGCAAGCTCGCAGGCGGCTCTGACGTCGTCCGGGCCGGGAGCCTTCGTCTCGCCGGAGATGGCGTTTTGGTCGCAAAAGCTGCAGCGGTGCGGGCAGCCGATGTGCGGGACGAAGACCGCCACCGAGCCGCGCTTTACTTTTTCCATCCCATAAGCCTCAAAGCCTCGCGGGCGGCAAGCTGCTCGGCAGATTTTTTCGAGTGGCCGCTCCCATTTCCGATCACGTTGGAGTTCAGAAGCACCTCGACGGTGAAGACCTTGTTGTGATCTGGCCCCGACTCTCCGACAAGGCGGTATTCGATGCGCTCCTCGGGGTTTTTCTGGACGATCTCCTGCAGCACGGTCTTATAGTCCGAATATTCTTTGGTGACCTCGCTCATAACGTCGTCCGGCATGAACCGCAGTATATGAGCCTTTGCGGGTTCCATACCGCCGTCAAGGTAAATGGCTGCGATGACCGCCTCGAACGCGTCGGCGATGATCGAAGGGCGGGTCCTGCCGCCGGCAAGCTCCTCGCCGTGGCCGAGCATGATGTAATCGCCGAGGTTTATTTTGCTGCCGAAGCGGAAAAGCGCGTTCTCGCAGACGAGGGTGGCTCGTATCTTCGTCAGCTCGCCCTCGGGAATATCGGTGTAATTCTCGAAGATAAAGTCCGAAACGACTATCGACAGAACCGAGTCGCCCAAAAATTCAAGGCGCTCGTTTGAGCGGCGGCGATGCTTCAACTCGTTAGCGAAAGACGAGTGTGAGAGCGCCTCGAAAAGCAGGTCGCGGTTTTGGAAGTGATAGCCGATAATGTCCTCAAATTCGTCAAGCCTGTCCATCGCTTTGCTCCTTTTCGGTCTGCTTAAGCTCGGCGACGCCCTTTGTAATCTCGCCGACAAGGTCGTTTTCTACGCAGATCTTGGCCTGTCTGACGGCGTTGTAGAACGCTTTTGCGTCGGAGGAGCCGTGAGCCTTTATGACCGGCTTACAAAGCCCCAAAAGCGGCGTTCCGCCGTACTCCGAATAGTCCATTTTTTTCTTGAAGGCGTTGATTTTTTTAAGAAGCAAAAGTCCGCCCAATTTCGAACCGAGCCCGCCGCCAAACATATCCTTTAGGGTGATCGAGAAGAATTTCCCCATGCCCTCGACAGTCTTAAGGATAAGGTTTCCGCTGAAGCCGTCGGTGACAACCACATCAGCGCCGCCGAGGGGGATATCTCTCCCCTCGATGTTACCGATGAAGTTTATCGGCGCAGAGCTTAGTAGCTTATAGCTTTCAAGCTCAAGGTCGCGGCCCTTGGTGGGCTCTGCACCGACGTTTGCAATGGCGGTACGGGGGCTTTTTATCCCAAGGAATTTTGAAGCGTAGGCCGAGCCCATGACCCCGAACTGTGCGAGCATCTCGGGGCGGCACTCGGCGTTCGCGCCGCAGTCCAAAAGAAGGACATTCGATTTCCGGGTCGGAAGTACGGTGCCGAGGGCGGCGCGCTTAATGCCTCTGATTCGCTTGACGATGAACGTCGCGCCGACGACCAAAGCGCCGGTGGAGCCTGCGGACAAAAACGCGTCTCCCTCGCCGTCGGCAAGCATTTTGAGCCCTACCGCCATCGACGTGCCGGAGTATTCCTTAAGTATTTTGTTGGGCTCGTATTCGACCTCCATAATGCCGTCGGCGTGTCTAAGATCCAGCCCGGATATGTCTATGCCGTTTTCTTTGGCGCAGGCTTTGAGCTTTTCGGTATCGCCGACGACGGTGATATCCACTCCCAATTCCTTTGCGGCCGAAACGGAGCCTTTAAGCGCCTCTGACGGCGCGTTGTCGCCGCCGAAGCCGTCTACTATTATCCTCATGTTGCCTCCTTTAACGCCTCATCGAGCGCCCTTAGCGAACGCGCTGCGAGCGCTTCGTATTTTTCCTGTTTGCCTTTTATTTTTTCCGGGAGATCCGGCAGGATCCCCATATTCGCGCCCATGGGCTGAAAACCCGAGGGCGAGCCGTTTTCAACATAATCAAAGAGTGAGCCGAGCATGGTATCGCGGGGAAGGATAAGCGGCGGAAGACCTTTCAGCTTTCTCGCGAAGGAAAGCCCCGCGTAAATTCCGCTCGCGGCGGATTCCATATACCCCTCTACGCCGGTTATCTGCCCTGCGAAGGATATGCGGGGGTCGGATATAAGCTCGAACCGCGAGTTCAGAATCCCCGGTGAGTTAAGATAGGTGTTTCGGTGCATGACCCCATATCGCATGAACTCGGCGTTTTTAAGGCCGGGGATCATCGAAAAGACCCGTTTCTGCTCGCCGAATTTAAGGTTCGTCTGAAAGCCGACGAGATTATACAGGCTCCCCGAAACGTTTTCCTTTCTCAGCTGAACTACCGCATACGGGCGCCTGCCGGTTCTTGGATCGGTCAGCCCCACTGGCTTCATCGGGCCGAATCGGGGGCAGTCCTTTCCGCGCTTGGCAAGGGCTTCTATCGGCATACAGCCCTCGTAGACGGTGTAATCGCCTCCGGGAGTATCGAAATCGTGAAGCGGCGCAGTCTCTGCGGAAATAAGCGCCCCGTAGAAGTCGGAATACTCCTCCTCGGTGAAGGGGCAGTTGAGGTAATCCTCCCCTCCCCGTCCGTAGCGGGAGGCCGCGAAAGCGACGCTCATATCGACGCTTTCTGCCGTGACTATCGGCGCGGCGGCGTCGTGGAAATATAGATAATCCTTGCCGATAAGCGCCGAAATTGCCCTTGACAGAGGCTCGGAGGTCAGCGGCCCCGTCGCTATGATGACGTTTCCGTCGGGGATATCGGTCACCTCGTCACAAACTACCGTTATGTTCGTATCATCCTTTACGGCTTTTGTGATAAGGTCGGAAAAATCCTCGCGGTTTACGGAAAGCGACCCTCCGGCCGGGACCTTCGTCTTATACGCGGCCTCGACGGTAAGCGAGCCGAGGCGGCGCATTTCCTCCTTCAAAAGCCCCGCCGCGGAGGCAAGCCGCTCGGCCTTAAGAGAGTTCGAGCAGACAAGCTCGCAGAAGCCGGGGTATTTGTGGGCGGGAGTGAATTTTTTCGGCTTCATGTCGATGAGCTCGACTTTGATCCCATAAAGCGAGAGCTGGTGCGCGGCCTCGCAGCCCGCAAGACCCGCGCCTATCACCCTGACCGCGCTCATTTGAGCTCCCTTTCGTAGCCGCAGCCCTCCTTGTGGCAGAGAAGCTTGCCGTGCGCGCCTCCCTTATTGAAGAGGGTCGAGCCGCAGGTCGGGCAAAGCTCGGCGGTGGGGGTATCCCATGTCATGAATTTGCACTGCGGGTTGTTTTCGCAGCCGAAATATTTCTTGCCCTTAAGGGTCTTTTTCTGGATTATGCGCTTGCCGCAGACCGGGCATTTTCCGGGGGTCTCCTGAATAATGCGGCGGGTGTTTTTACATTCGGGGAAGCCGGTGCAGGCCAAAAACTTGCCGTAGCGGCCTATTTTTATCACCATCGGCTTGCCGCAGATCTCGCAGACCTCGTTCGTGGCCTCGTCTGGTATCTTCACCCTCTTGCCCTGCATATCCGTCTCGGCCTGTTCAAGAGTCTTTTCAAAGCCGTTGTAGAAGCCGGAAAGAACGTCCTGCCAGTCCATCTTGCCGAGCTCAATTTTGTCGAGTTCGTCCTCCATTTCGGCTGTGAAGCCGAGATCCACTATGTCCTTGAAGTGATCCTTCATGAGGGCTGTAGTGACCTCTCCCAATGGGGTGGGCTTAAGCTGTCTGCCCTCGCGCTCGACATATGAGCGTGAGATTATCGTCGTGATGGTGGTGGCATAGGTCGAAGGCCTGGCGATGCCGTATTCCTTGAATGCTTTAATCAGCGTGGCCTCGGTGTAGCGCGCCGGGGGCTGTGTGAAGTGCTGCGAGCCGTCAACCGAGCGGACCTTAAGAACGTCTCCTGCCTTTAGCTCGGGCAGAACGCTTTGCTCCTCGCCGTCGTCGGTAGGCTCCTCGTATAAAACGGTGAAGCCGTCAAATTTGACCGAAAAGCCGGAGGTGCGGAAAATGCAGCCGTTAGCTTCGATCGAGGCGGCGGTGGTGTTCAAAAGGCAGTCGGACATCTGGCTCGCCAGAAAACGCGACCAGATTAGCCGGTAGAGCTTATACTGCTCGGGGGTAAGGGAGCCCCTTACGCGCTCGGGGGTCAGCTCGGGCATGGTCGGGCGTATCGCCTCGTGGGCGTCCTGAACGTTGTTTCCGCCCGCGCGGTAGCTGCGCTCGGTCTTGGGGAGATATTCCGGGCCGTAGCTCTTTAAGATGAAATCCTTGGCCATGGCCTTGGCTTCATCGGAAATGCGAAGCGAGTCGGTACGCATATAGGTGATAAGCCCCATCGCGCCTACGCCCTCTATCTCTACGCCCTCGTAGAGCTCCTGCGCGACGCTCATGGTGCGCCTTGACTGCCAGCCGAGGCGCTGAGCGGCGTCTGAAAGAAGCGTAGGAGTAGAAAAAGGCGCCGCCGGAGAGCGGGAGCGGGTGCCCTTTTTGACCGAGCTGACAGTAAATTCTGCGCCCTTTACGCGATCAAGTATCGCGTCGGTCTCCTCCTTGGTCTTAAGCTCGGCCTTCTTGCCGTCGACGGTCGAAAGCTTCGCCGTGAAGGTCTTTTTTGAGCCCGCGGCGTTGAGCTTTGCCTCTATCGACCAGTATTCGACCGGTACGAAGGAGCGGATCTCCTCCTCGCGGTCTACTATCAGGCGGACGGCGGCGGACTGCACCCTTCCGGCGGAAAGGCCGCGGCGAACCTTTTTCCACAAAAATGGAGACAGCTTGTAGCCGACTATCCGATCGAGTATGCGGCGAGCCTGCTGTGCGTTCACTATATTCATGTCGATGGAGCGGGGATTTTTCATTCCAGCCTCAACGCCTGTTTTGGTTATCTCGTTGAAGGTCACGCGGTTTTTATCGTTAAGATCAAAGCCCAAAATGGTCGCAAGGTGCCATGAGATGGCCTCGCCCTCGCGGTCGGGGTCGGTCGCGAAATAGACGTGCTCTGACTTTTTCGCCAGAGAACGTATATCGTCGATGACCTTTTGCTTGCCCTCTATCTCGACATAGGTCGGCGCGAAGCCGTTCTCTATATCGACCGCAAGCTTTGATTTAGGAAGGTCGCGGACATGACCCTTGCACGCCACGACCTTGTAGTGAGATCCGAGGGTGTGCTGAACGGTGTGGATCTTCGACGGAGACTCCAGAATAATTAAATCCGACATTTTATAACCTCATTTAAAATTATGTTGCGCTGAATCTGTTGCCCGGAAGCGACGCGACAAGGCCGTCAAGCTCAAGCTCGGTCAGGTACGCTTCAAGCTCGAAGACGTCGCCTATTCCGACCGAGAGCTCGTCAAAATGAGCCTCGCCCTTTTCCCTGATAAGATCATATATCTGTTTCTTAACGCCTCCCAAAGCTTCGGGCGGAACGAGCGGGACCGGGATAAGCGCTCCCGGCTCGGGCAGGCGCTCGGGAGATTTCTTGGCCGGCTTTTTGCGGGATACCTGCTTTTTCGGCTCGCGCTCCGGCGCGGCGGGAGCGTCGCTTCTTACCGTGAGAATATGCGGATAGGAGCGGCTGTATGAATTAATGACGTCTGAGGCGTCAAAAACGGGCTCTGCCCCTACGCGCAGAAGCTCCGCAGCGCCCGCGTAGCTGTCGTCGTAGATATCGTGCGGCGGAACGCAGAAGATGTCCCTGCCCTGCGATAGCGCAAATGAAGCCGTCGACAGCGCGCCGCTTTTCGAGCCCGCCTGAAGCACCAATGTCCCGAGGGAAAGCCCCGCAAGAATTCTGTTTCTGGCGCGAAAGCTTAAGGAGTTCGGCTTATCGGTCGGAAAATACTCGGTTATAACGGCGCCGCGCTTTGAAACTATCTCCTTGGCGGAGGCGTTCTCGGGCGGATAGTCGTAAAGATGGCCGCAGGGAAGGACGGCAAAGGCTCTGCCTCCCGCCAAAAGCGCCGAGCGCAAGGAAAGGCTGTCGAGCCCGACCGCGAAGCCGGAGGCTATCATGAAGCCGCCTTTTACAAGGTCGGTAATAAGTCTTTCACCTGTGCGGACGGAATATTCGCTCGGGTTTCGCGTGCCGACCGAGCTTATGACCGCGCCGCGGTTCAGAGAGCCTATATCTCCGGTGTAAAACAGCACCGACGGTGGGTTATAGATCTCGCGCAATCGCTCGGGGTATTCTTCGCTGTCATAGGTGCAGACGCTGATACCGCTTTTTTCGCACTGCTCAATAAGCTGGTTTACTCTCTTTTCGGTAGCAGCCTTGACAAGGCGTGCGTCGTTCGGAAGGACCTTTGAAAGGTCGCCGCCCGAAAGAGCCTCGCGGCATTTTTCTACGCTGCCGTAATATCCTAAGACATTCCATTTTCGGGGATTCGCGGGGCCGAAAGCCAGTGTGAACCACAGCCAGTTTTCAAGTTCGGTATACATTCGGGCTCCTTTCCGGCTATTGGGGCTTTGTGAGCTCCCAAAGGATTATCGACGCTGCCGAAGCCGCGTTCAGGGATTCTATCGTGCCGCTCATTTTTATCGTCATTTTGTGGGAGCACAGGGATACGTCCTCACTGCTTAAACCGCTCCCCTCGTTTCCGATGACGGCGGCGGAAAGCTCAGGGAAGGATATGCTACTAAGGTCCTCGGCGGAGCCGTCAACGACGGCGGCAAAGGTGGTATAGCCTACCGAGTGAAGATAGCTTATCACTTCGGGAAAGCTTAAGCTCGAACAGACCGAAACGCGAAAGACCGAGCCCATCGTCGAGCGGATCAGCTTCGGATTATACAGGTCGCACCCGCTGCAGAGATACACTCTGCTAACGCCCGTGGCGTCGGCCGCGCGAAGCATTGTGCCGATGTTTCCGGGGTCCTGCAAGCCGTCAAGAATCAAAACCTTGCCTGTGGGGGCTGTCTCGTCTGCGGGAGGCATTTTCACCTCCGCGAAAACGCCCTGCGGGACGACCGTGCCGCCGAGCTTTTTTGAGACCTCCTCGGAAATTTCAAACGCCGACTCCCCTGCCGCGGCTATCAGACCCGAGACTGCCTCGGGGTATTTTTCGAGGGCGGAGGGGGTGTAAAAGGCCGCGCGGATATCGGCGGATTCGCGGACGGCGTCGGCGCAGATGCGCGCTCCCTCGATAACGAAAAGCCCTTTTTCGGCTCTCTCACGGGAGCTGTCGCGCAGTCGGCAAAAGCCCTGTATCCTTTGATTGTCGCGGCTTGTGATGAGCATAGACTGTCCTCCGGTTTAGTACCGATAATTTAAAAACACGCCCGCTTGAGCGTGTTTTATATTTTTTAAAGCGCCGACTTTGCCTTTTCGACGATCGCGGTGAACCCGGCAGGGTCGTTGATGGCGATCTCGGAAAGCATCTTCCTGTTCAGGGTCACTCCCGCCTTCTTAAGGCCGTTCATCAGAGTGGAATAGTTCATTCCGTTCATCTTTGCGGCGGCGGAAATACGCGCTATCCAAAGCTGTCTGAATTCACGCTTCTTCTGCTTTCTGCCGATGTATGCGTAGTTGCCGGATTTCATGACGGCCTGTTTCGCCATCTTGAAATGCTTGGATTTTGAACCCCAGTAGCCCTTGGCGAGCTTTAAGGTCTTGTTTCTTCTCTTGCGAGTCATCATTGCTCCCTTAACACGAGCCATAACTTATTACCTCCGTTAATTTTTAGATGTTTTTCCTTACAACCCGCGGTTTATTTGTAAGGGATGGTCTTTTTCAGCGCTTCGATGTTTGCGCTTGAAGCGTAGGCGGTGCCTCTTGCGAGCCTCTTGGCCTTGTGGTCCTTAGAGACAAGACGGTGTCTTTTGTTGGCGTGCTGGAATTTTACCTTGCCCGTGCCCGTGAACGAAAAACGCTTTTTCGAACCCGAGTGGGTCTTGACCTTGATCTTTGCCATTTTTGTATCCTCCTAAATTTAATTTACTGCTTTTTGGGCGAAACGAACAGAACGATGTTTCTGCCCTCGATCTTACTCGGCTTGTCGAATACGCCGTATTCAGCAACGGCATCCTTGAAATCGTTGAGCAGGTCGTTTGACAGCTCGCTGTGGAGGGCCATGCCCTTTCTGAACTGCAAACGGATAGAAGCCTTTACCTTGTCGCCGTTTTTAAGGAACTTTATCGCCTGGTTCACCTTGGTGTTGAAATCGTTCTTGTCGATGGTGGTGGAGATCCTGACTTCCTTGATATCGACGGTCTTCTGGTTCTTTCTTGCCTCTTTTTCGCGCTTCGACTGCTCGAAGCAATACTTTGCGTAGTCCATTATCTTGCAGACGGGCGGCGCGGCGTTCGGCGCTATCTTTACAAGGTCAAGCTCCTTGTCGGCGGCTATTTTGAGCGCGTCTTTTGAGGAGATTATGCCGAGCTGACTTCCGTCGCTGTCGATGACTCTTACCTGCGGGTCGCGAATTTCTTCATTGATCTGATGCTCCATGCTGGCTATGGCGCAACACCTCCGAAAATAAAAATTTAAAGAGCGCTTACAGACATAAGCGCTCATAGTTGCCCAAAAGGCCCGCAACGCGGGGAGAGAACTGTTGACCTCTTCGCCTTGGCTTGAGGTGAGCGCATAAGCGTCTGCTTTCTTTACGACGGATATTATACACCTCGTGAGTGAATTTGTCAATAGTTTTTTAAAAAAATTTTCAGCTAAACCAAAACCGCCCGCCTAAGCTTGAACGAATAGATATATCCCGCCTTTACGGGCTTGTCCAAAAGCACGTCGAACGCGGCCTTATATAGCGCGAGCTGCGGGGCGTAGCGGTCCCTTAGATCATAAATATCGGTAACTCGGTCGGTTTTATAATCTATAAGAACATAGCCGTCCTCCTCTTCAAAAAGACAGTCCGCAACGCCCTGGAGCATTCCTTCTGTGCCCTTGTAAATCTCTGCAAAGGCGGGGTCGGGGGATATGTCGTCAAAGCGGATTATAAAGCGCTGCTCCCTTAAGACGTTCCGGCTTTTTTTGAGGCGCATATATATCTCACCGGAGAAGAAATCAGACACGGTGCGGCGGTCTATCGCCTCGGCCTCGCGCGTGGTGAATATCCCCTTTTTCGTGAGGCGTAAGATCTCGCCCTCGAGATCCGCTTCGGCGGCGGAAAAGTCGCAGAATTGCATGAATCGGTGGGTAAGTGTCCCCTTCTGGGCGGCGGTGAACTCCTCGAGCTCTCCGTCAAGGCTCGGAACTCGCGGGAAGAAGCTCAATGCGTCGTCCTTGACTATCTCGGAGACGGTAAGCTTGGCCTCGTTTTTGGTGAGGCGCGGGTCGGGACCCTTTTTAAACTCCTCAGTTAAGGCTTTGACCAATGCCTCGTCGCATACGGCCTGCTCCGTCTCGGGAGCCTCCGCCTTTTCGGCTGCGGGAGGCGTCGGCAGGACTGTTATCGGCGGGAGGTCGCCCGTATCTGCATAAACGCCGGCGGGAAGGTGCGAGCGAATGATACCGAGAGCCGGGTGCTTAAGAAGGGACATCAAAAGCCAGTCGGAGGCGCAGTCGGCCTTTTCGGTCACGGAAGGCGGAACGCTGTATGAGGATATCCCGACCGAGAAGCTCTCGGCGCGCTTTAAAGATGCCTCGCAAAAGTCCATTATCAGGATAAGCCGCTCCTTAGCGCGGGTGAGGGCGACGTACATAAGGCGAAGCTCCTCGGAAAGAAGCTCGGTGCGGTTTTTCTCGCGGACATAGTCCCAAAAGGCGGTGGAGCGCTTTGTGAGGGTGGAGTAGTCGAGGAATTTGAGCCCCGCGCCGTGTTCATACGAGAGCTGCAGCGCGCCGTTGAGGTCCGTCTTGTTGAAGGCGGTCTCGGTTCCGAGGAGTATCACAAAGGGAAATTCAAGACCCTTTGAGCGGTGTATCGTCTTGACGTTCACGGCGTCTGAGGTCTCGGTGACCGTAAGAGCCTGCTCGAAATCGCCGCCGGTGGAGGATATGTATTCGATATAGCGGAGAAAGCCCGCGGCGCCGTCGTTCGAGGAGCGCTCATAAGCCTCGGCATACTCCAAAAGAAGATATAGGTTCGCACACTTTTGCTCCGAGTCCTCGTATGAGGCTGCAAGGGCGAAGATATCGGTGTCGTCGTAAATTTTTCTTATGAGGCGGCTTAGGTCGAGCCCCGAGGCTGTCACGGCAAGCCGCTTTACCGTCGAAACCAAGGCTTCGCACTTGCTTTTTAGCTCCTCGGTGGCGAAAAGCTCGCCGGAGGAGACCGAAAGTACGGTCTTATAGAGCTTGCTGTCGCGGTCCAAAAGCCGAAGCTCTGCAAGGTCGTCGTCAGAAAATCCCATAATGGGGCTCAGCATAACCGAGGCGAGCGGGATATCCTGCATCGGGTCGACCGTTATCGCGAGAATATTTAGAAGAAGCGAGATCTCCCGCGAGCGAAGATAGCCGGAGGATTCGGTCGAGAGTACTTTCAGCCCTTCTGCGTCGAATATGTCGCGGAGGCTGTCGCCCGAGATATTCTTTCGGCATAAAACGCAAAAGTCGGAGGGACGGCAGGGGCGGGAAACTCCGCCGTCAAAAACTTCAACGCCTTGGGAAAGCATCTCCCGTATTCTGCGTGCGGCGGCGATAAATTCAAGCTCCAAACGGTCAATGCCGCAGTCGCTGTCGACGGCAATTATCTCGACCGGGCTGTCCTCGCCGGGGTACGAAGCGCCGCAGAAAAGCTTTTCGTCGTCGGTATAATCGGTCTCGCCGACGCGGGACGACATTATCGCGCCGAAAACGTAGTTGCAAAAGTCTATTATGCTTCTTCGGCTGCGGAAGTTTTTACGAAGAAACAGCCCCGCGACCGGGCTTTCGGGGTCCCTCCCCTGCTCTCGGGCGCGCATGAAGATCATCGGGTTCGCGAGCCGAAAGCGATATATCGCCTGCTTTACGTCGCCGACCAAAAAGACGTTTTCGCCGATCCGCGAGAGGTCGTCGGTGTCTGATATCGCCTTGAAGATGACCTCCTGCAGGTTGTTGACGTCCTGAAATTCGTCGATGAGTATCACCTTATAGCGCTTGGAGCGGACTATTTCGTCGCAAAGCGGCGTGCGGGTGATACTTCCGTTTTCGTCGCAGTTAAGGAGCAGTCTAACGCACAAAAGCTCGGTGTCGGAAAAATCGACGGCGTTTCGCTCGGTCTTCATCTCGTAAAGCCGCTCGTCGAGCCTTTTTGCGAGGTCGCAGAGCTTTTCGAAATAGTCGGCGCAAAGTCTCGCGTCGGCGTCAATCTGCTCGCGCGAGACGGAAAGCAGCTCGGCAAGCTCCTTGAACTGCTCCTTGATCTTGGCGTTTAGCTCCTTGGCGCTTTCGTAGGCGGAGATTTCCGACTGCGGGCAGGCTTCCTTTTCGGCCTTGGTCTGCCTGCCGGTAAGGCCTTTCCACGGAGCGGAAAGGAGCTTCTCGGCGGCGGAAGCACGATCGCGCGAGGGCAAAGTGTCAAGAATTTCCTTTGCTATGAGGGAGTTTTCCTTTAAAGCTGCGGCAGAGGAGGCATGATACTTAAGCGTATCGGAGATGTCCCCGAGGCGCTCGGCGGAGGTGCAAAGAAGCGAGATCATGTCCTTTGCCGCGCGGTCGCGGTCCCCAAGGACCTCCTCCGACGAGGCGCCGGAGCGAAGGCCCGAAAGGGTGTTCTTTATCCAGATATCGGAAAAAGGCAGCGAGCGCAAAAAGCGGTGAAGCCTTAGTATCAGCTTTCGCAGTGCGGTATCGTTCTCGCGGCAGAATTTTGAGATCAGATCCTCCGTTTCGGCGGGACGCTCTCGGTATTCGTCCTCTAAAATGTCGGTCAGGGCTCGTTCGCAGAGCATCATCGCCTCGTTTTCCTCGATAATGCGAACGCCGCTCTGAAAATCGGTCTCGGAGAGGTTGTCCTTCAGAAGCCCGAAGCAGAACGAATTTATCGTCGTGATCTCGGCGAGGCGCAAAAGGGCCTGCTGCCGCTGTATCCACATATTTTCCGGGTCAAGCTCGGCGCGGGAGTCTATCTCGGCGGTGAGCTTTTCCCGCATCTGCAGCGCGGCGTCGTTTGTAAACGTCACGGCAAGAAGGCTGTCTGCGGGGATCCCCTTTTTTTCATCGCACAAAAGATTCACCGTCCGCTCGACCAAGACCGCCGTCTTTCCGCTTCCCGCGGCGGCAGATACAACTACCGGCCGGCCGGTCAGATCAATAGCTCTCTTTTGTTCTTCTGTCCATTCAGGCATCTGCGCCGTCCTCCTCCCCTATCAGATATTCGAGCTTTTTGCCGTCGGAGGGCTCGATAAGCTTCATCATGTATTTTCTTCTGTCGCATACCGAGCTGTAGTCGCAGTAGGCGCATTGCAGGTGCTCGGGATCCGACCCGACGGGAATCGCGGGTATTCTGCCGCCCAAAAGGTCCTCGCCGAAGCGCATCGCCTTGAGTCGGGCGAAGTCGAGAAGCTTTTCAAACGAAGCCTCCGAAATGAGCGACGAGGTTTTTGTGTACGCCCCCGAGGCGGTGGTTTTTACCGGCAGGAAGCGCCCGCTGATGTTTTCGTCCATGGCGGAGATAACTTCGTCGTTTTTTACTATCAGCCCGCTGCGCTTGAGCTGCTCGGCGCTTATTTCGTCGCGGGACTTTTCGCTGTCCTCCTCCGACTTGCACTCCAAAAATCCTGCGCGCATATACAGTATACCTGCCGGGGAGCAGTCGTTGAAATCGGGGTCGTTTCCCTCGGTCAGGGCGAGAATGTAAAGAAGCAGCTGTAGATTCAGCCCGTTATATACATCGTCGAAGGAAAATCGCTTTTCGCCGGTCTTGTAATCTATAACGCGGAGGTATCTCCTGCCGTCCGGCGAGGTATAGGTGTCGATCCGATCTACTATGCCGCGAAGATTGACCTTCACCCCGCCCGTCAGCGGAATGGAATAGGCGCTTTTGCCGCTTAATTGTGAGAGGTCGTATTCAAACCGCTCGGGGCGGAATTTTGAGACTTTAAACTCCTCGCGCATATTTATGAGTATCTCGACTGCGGCGTCGCCGAGGCGGTTGAAGTCAGCGGTGAATTTTGCGGATTTTCCGAAGCTGCCTCCGAGATCGCTCTCCGAAAAATCGTTTAGAAGCTTTGATACAAGCTCGCGGATATCATCGTCGGAAACGTCGGAAAAGCCGGGGCCGAAGTGTCTTAAAACGTTCTCGAAAAGATAGTGCATGACGGTGCCGCGGTTCGCGGGGTCGATGCGAAGCGGGGTGATCGGTTGGATTTTAAGGCCGTATTTGCAGAAATATCCGAAGCCGCAGCGGTTGTAAACGTCGATCCTCGAGGCGGTGACGTTTATGTCGCGCTCGGCAAAAAGGCGCTTTGAGACGGACGGGGAAAGGCTGTGAACCCCCTCCGAGATCTTCGAGAGGCGAAGGAGCTTTTCTCGGTATTCGGAAATTTCACCGAGGGCTGCTCTGATGGAGGCGCGCTCGGCTGGGCTCATTTTTTTGACCGCGGATCCGTAATACGCGGCGGCCGGGGTCGAGCAGGTAAGGGTGAGCGGGAGCTTTGATATCGGGCGGACCTCGGCGGAGCAGTAGCGTATGATCCTTGAAATGAAGCGGGAGGGCTTCAGGCTCTTGCCGCGCCTGTCCTGATCCGACCAGCTTAAGATAAGGCGCTCTGTCGGCGCGGTTAGGGCCTTGTAGCAGTCGAACCGTTCGGATGCAAGCCGCGCCTCGTCGGTCATGTCGAAGCCGACGCCGTTTTCGCTGAGCTTTTTCAGATCATTCCCCGAAAACAGTCCGCTCGACCTTATTTCGGCGGGGAAAAGCCCCTCGGCAAGACCTATGACAAAAACTACCTTCGGGCGGTCGATGACCGAGCGGGAAACGTCAGCGACGGTAACGCACTCAAGCTTCTGGGGCGGGCTCGAAACACTCGCGCGGGACAGGACGGTGCGCAAAAGCTCGGAATAGGTCTTAAGGGTGAGCTTTTCCTCCCCCGCCGTGAGGCAAATCGAAGTTATCGCGCTCATCACGGCGTTCCAGAGCTGCTTGAAAAGGCGCGCGGTCTCAAGCTTCATGTCCGGGTCGGCGCAGTCTTCAATAACGTCGAATGCGCGCTCGGCGAGCGAGGTCTCCTTCAAAAATTCACAGAACGCCTTGGAGATATCGGCGGCGGTTGCACTCTCGCAGGCCTCGTGGAGCTTTATAAGCGGAGCGGTCGCCTTTTGGCGGATCGGCTCGACCTCCGAAAAATTGCCTGCTGTAAAGGGTTCGAGCCACATTTTTCCCGCGACGTTCCAGCGAACGGAATAATCCCACAAAAGGGAAATTTCCTCTGCCGTGAGCGGCGAAAAAGGCGAGCGAAGATATTTAAGTATTTTTTCGGTGTCGGGAACTCGCCCGGAGGCGGCATCGAGGGCGTCAAGCACCGAAAGAACGAGTGACATCGAGGAGGCGGGGCGGGGCCTGTCGGTGAAGGCCTCGACCCCGTAGCGGGAAAACGCGGCCTCTAAGATCATTCCGAAGCCGTCGATGTCGTGGGTCATGACTGCGATGTCATTTAGGCTATAGCCTCCCGAGGTCACAAGGCGGCGGATCTCGGCGGCGACAAAATCGGCCTCGTCGTACATGGTGTCGGCGCGGTAGATCCTAAGCGTGTCGTCGGCCTTTTCGGTGCGCGGCGGGCGTGTGAAAAGGCATGCCCCGACCCCCGAAAGAAGCGAGTTTGCGGTCTTCGGGGTGCGGCAGTATTTGTAGCGGAGGGGTGTGCCGGTCTCCTCACAAAGCTTAACGAGGGAGTTCAAGGTCGCGGCTGGGTGATTGAACGGCGACACGGCGGAGCGGGGGTACTCGCCCGGGAGAGAGAGCGAAACGCAGACCTCCTTGGCGCTCATAAGCGCCGAGCGGAGCATAGAAAGCTCGTCGGGGGAAAAGCCGTCGAACCGGTCGACATATATGTACTGCCCCGCAAACGCGGAGTTTTCGGCGGCGATGAGCGATGCGGAAAGCACCTCGGAGCTTTCGTCGCGAAGGCCGCGCTCATTAAGGATATCGAGATATTGGCGGTAAATTTCGGAGACGTCGTGGAGCTTGTCCCCGAGGGTGCCGCCGATTTTTTCGGAGGCTTCAAAAACGTCCTCGGCGCTTAGGCCGGAGCGGCGCAGAAGGTCAAGGATCTCGGAAATCTCGCCGATGAACGCGGGCTTTTCGGCAAATCGGGACAAAAGGCGCAGGGACTTTTCCTTTTTAACTCGGCGAAGCGCCAAGAAGATTAAAACGGTGCGCTCGTTCTGACCGGCAAGGGTGCCGTCAGCCGCGCCGAATCTCTCGAAAACAGACTTGGCAAGGCGCTTGAAGCCGTAGATATTAACGCGGTTGAAGTCTCGCGGGCCGAGGCAGGCGTAGAGGGCTTTGTCGTATGCAAAGGAAAACTGCTCGGGAACTATCGCCGCAACAGATTCGTTGTTATTTATGTGCGCCCTCATAGACTCGGCGGTCAGCCGGAGCTTTTCAGACGAGTTTTCGCCGAGAAATACGGTCAGCAAACCATCGCCCCCTTTTAGAATAATATAGCATAAATAAGGGGGAAAGTCAATATAGGGGAGGGCTGCGGGCAACGTTCGATCGCCTACTGCAATTTTCGGAATTTTGCTCTGACATAAGCATAAGGCGGCACAAGGTATTCGCTTCGCTCATGCTATTTTAAGCACCCTCCCCCTCCAAATTTTGAGCTGACCTTTAAATCCGCGTTTGCCCCCTCACCGGTGGGAGGGGGCGATCACTTTTCCCGCCCAACCTTTGCAACTTTATCAATGCTAAGTGCGTGTGCCAGCGCGGCGAAGCCCGGGCGCCAGCGAAGCTGCCGCCATTCCAAGCCCGCTTGCGGGCTTGGCGGGTGCGCGCTCCGCGCGCACCCGGGCTTCGCCCCCGCCTCATGCAGCGTCGGACAAGCCGCCGCTGCGGCTGTAGCCGCAACTTTCTTTTTAGTAATAATATTCCTACTTAGCTCCGGCTTCTCTTTGCCTCGCTCATCGCTCGGCAAACGGGGAGACCCCTTACGGTGGTCTCCCCACGTCGCAACAGCCCACCGGGCTGATTGCTCCTCCCCGTCCTGCGCTCGCTGGCGCTTAGGGGATTTCGCGCTCTGCGGAGCGCGACCAGAGGCTCCTCGCCTCTGGACTCTCGCCCGCTTTTTGAGGAAAAGCGGGGTAAAACCTTTTTAGTATTTCTTCTTTGCTTTAGTCGGGAGGAAAGGCCGGCGAAACCTTTTTAGTTTTGCCCTCTAAAGTTTTGTTCTTCCCCCCTCACTTTCCAAACATCCTCTTTATCCTAAGATACACCTCATAGCAAAACAGCTTACACCTCACCTTTACCGGGCTCTTGAGAATTTTAATCTCTCCGTCGGTCAAAATTGCCGTATCGTCAAGCTTCGTCGAGGCGGAAACGCAGACGTCGGGGTAGCACAGGCACCACCAGTTTTTCCCCGCTCCCCTGCCGAGCTTAATCACAAGGCTGTCGTATATCCCCGCCGGGAGCGTGAACCCGTCGTACACCCGCTTATCAAAGTACTCCTTTTTAAGAGAGACGCTCGCGCAATATCCGGCGCCGTTATCCGAAAGGGCCTTATCGGCAACCGCGCGAAGCTTCGGGAGGATATTATAGATCGTGTTCATCGCCTTCTCCTTAGTCGAAACCCCCGACAGATAGGGCTTAGCGGCCTCAAGAACGCGGTCGCGGACGTTGAGCTTTATACGCTGTGCGGTATCGCTGTCGCTGTCGGCCAGAATATGCACCCTGACGAATTTGTCTGTCATAGTCTCGACCTCGCACGCGGCCTCGTATGTCGTGAGGAAGAGCGAAATTATCAGCGCTATGGCGAGGGAAATTGTGAATTTTTTCATAAAAATGCCTCCGATTTTTAGTCGAAGGCATTATTGGCATAAATTGGATATAATATTCAGATACGCGCCTTTTCAAACCCGTTGCGAAGCTTATCCCGAACCTTAAAAGCAAGGTGAGTGCCACGCGCCACGCAGCCGAGAGGGTCGTCCGCCACATGGCATTTCACGCCGAACTCGCGGGTGATATACATATCGAGGCCGCGTAGCAGCGCTCCCCCGCCGGTAAGAAGTATCCCGTGGTCATAGATGTCGCCGACAAGCTCGGGCGGGGTCTTTTCAAAGACGGTGCGCACGGCGGCGATTATCTGATCTATGTCCTCGGTGAGAGCGGCGGCGATATCCGCCTCGCTTATTTCTATCTTCGTCGGGAGGCCCGTTACAAGGCTTCTGCCCGAAACGACCATTTTCTTTTCCTCCGAGGGCCAGAAAACGTTTGCGGTGGTAATTTTAGCATCCTCTGCGGTGCGTTCACCGATGGAAAGGCGATAGTTTTCCTCGATATATCGCTGAATCGAAGCGTTAAAAGCGTTTCCCGCCTTTTTTACGGAGTTTGCGGCAACTATCCCCCCGAGGGAGGTCACCGCGATATCCGACGTGCCGCCGCCGATGTCTACGACCATTCTTCCGAACGGGCGCATGATGTCCTCCCCCGCGCCCAAAAGCGCCGCGACCGGCTCCTCGATGAGATACACCGTCCTCGCGCCGGCAGAGACCGCGCTTTCAACGACCGCCTTGCGCTCAACTGCGGTGATGCCGCTCGGCACGCACATCACTATGCGCGGGTTGATGAGCCGCTTGCCGATAACCTTTAAAATGCAGAGACGGATAAGCTCCTGCGCCATGTCGTTGTTCGATATAACCCCGTCCTTAAGAGGCTTTATGACCGCGATATGCTCCGGCGCGCGGCCTATCATCTTATACGCCTCGGTGCCGAACGCGACCACCCTTTCGGCGTTCTTGTCAAACGCGATGACGGTCGGCTCGTTTAGTATCGCGCCGCTCCTTCCAGCTGAAATAATTATATTTGCGGTGCCGAGGTCTATTCCGAGATCAAGTACCGACATAAACTCACTCCTTGTTATTTTCTTCCATTGCATACGAGCCCGCAAGCGTAAGGCAGTATACCTTTTTCGCGCCTATGGATTTAAGCACTGCGGCGCAGCTTGAAAGCGTCGAGCCTGTTGTTATGATATCGTCGCACAAAATTACCGTCTCGCCGTGAAGGCGTTTTCTTTTCGGCGGAAGATATGTGCGCTTCGCCTCTTTTTCGCGCTCGTCGCGAGTCAACTCGTGCTGGGCGGCGGCGCGGGGATTTTTCCTGATGAGCTTAAAATCGCACGGCAGCCCCGATAGCTTCGACAGGCGCTTTGCGATATATTCCGCCTGATTATCCCCTGTCCTTTCGCGGCGCTTTGGGGTCATCGGCACGGCGGTTATAATTGAGGCCTCGTTGAGCCAGCCCTCGCCCTTTAAAAGCTTCAAGCCCTCCGGCACCATGAGCTTTGCAAGGTTAAAGCCGCGGTCGTACTTAAGATTCAGAACCCCGTCGCGGCAAAGCCCGGTGTAGGGCATAAGGGCGATACATCCGTCGAAGTCGGGCAAGCCCTTATCGCACACGCAGACGTGCTGACCGCAGCGGCGGCAAAACTCGCCCAAAGAAATTTTCGGGGCGCATTCGTCGCAGCAAAGGCGGTCGTAGGGGATAAAGCGGCCGCAGAACGGGCAGAGATTCGGGAAGAAGAAGTCCAAAATAAAATCCGCAGCCCTACTCATCTTTGACTCCCCTGCCGCCGAACGCCTCCTCGCAGAGCATCTGCTTAAGGCAGGTATATCGGTTCATTCGGCGGTTGTTATTCACCATGAATTCGAGCCGCTTCACCGAGCCTACCAAAACTATCAGCTTTTTGGCGCGGGTGACGGCGGTGTAAAGGAGATTTCGGAAGTAGAGCTTGTCATATCCTCCCAATATCGGCAATACGACGGCGTCAAACTCGCTCCCTTGGCTTTTGTGGACTGTCGCGGCGTAGGCAAGCTCTAAATTGTCGAGCATTTCGGGGCTGTAGGTCGCGATCCTTCCGTCGAAATCGATCACTATCTCACCTAAAATTTTATTGAGCCGCGTGATAACCCCGATGTCTCCGTTGAAGATCCCAGCGCCCTTTTCGTCCCCCTTCTTCCACTCTATCTCATAGTTGTTCTTTGTCTGCATGACCTTGTCGCCGGTGCGAAACGTGTATAAAAACGTCTTTATTTCTGACTTTCCGCGCTCCGGCGGGTTGATCGCGCTCTGTAAAAGCTTGTTGAGCTCCACCGTGCCCAACGGGCCCTTTCGGGTCGGGGTCAGGACCTGAATGTCGTTTATCGGCGAGAGTCCGTAAGCCCTCGGCAGGCGGGTCTTCAAAAGGTCGACGGTGAGCTGCGCCGCGGCGGCAAAATCGAGGCTTTGCAGGAAGAAGAAATCCCGCGAATTGTCTAAAACCGGCATTTCGCCCTTGACTATCTTATGCGCGTTGGTGACAATGGCGCTCTCCTCGGCCTGGCGGAAAATTTCGGTCAGGGCGATGACCGGCACCGTGCCGGAGCCGATTATATCGTGAAGCACGTTTCCCGCGCCGACGGAAGGAAGCTGGTCGCTGTCGCCGACCATAATGAGCTTGCAGTCTATCGGGAGCGCGCGCAGAAGCGCCTCAAAAAGAAGCGAATCGACCATAGACATCTCGTCGACAATGACCGCGTCGCACTCAAGGAGGTTTTCCTCGTTGTGCTCAAACGCCATGTGGT
Source organism: uncultured Clostridia bacterium (assembly GCA_947624745.1). Classification (GTDB taxonomy): domain Bacteria; phylum Bacillota; class Clostridia; order Oscillospirales; family Ruminococcaceae; genus Faeciplasma. Next base: position 38,212 of record CANQLR010000002.1, read on the forward strand.
CTAACCCGGCCTTTACCCCAAGAAGGCGGTGAATCGTTTTAGCCTCGCGGCCGGTAAGGTCCGAGGCGCGCTTAGCGGCCCGCCCCGTCGGTGCGCAGATAAGGGGCTTTACCCCCTGCTGCTCAAAAAGCGAGATTATGGCGTTAAGCGTGGTGGTCTTTCCCGTTCCGGGGCCGCCGGTCAGCACCATAAATCCCTTTGAAAGCGCAGTGTTTATCGCCTCGCGCTGAAGCTCCGCGTACTTAAGTCCGTTTTCCTCCTCGGCGATGTCTATTACCTCGTCATAGTTTATCCCCGTGTCATAGGAAAGGCTGTTCATGATTGCGAGGCGGCCTGCGATATAGCTCTCGGCCATGAAATAATCGCGAAGCATAACAAACGGCCGGTTTGATTTCAGGTAAATAAAGAGGTTTTCCTCCTCGGTCTCTCGCATAAGTGCATCGCGAATAGACTCGACCCCGACGCGCAAAAGCTTTGCCGCGGTCTCAAGCAGCTTGTCCTGCGGCAGACAGGTGTGCCCCGCCTGCGCGTTTTCCTCAAGGATATATTTAAGTCCCGCGGCAAGGCGGAAATCGCTGTCCGGCGAAAGCCCCTTTTCGGCGGCGATCTCCTCGGCCTTGGGAAACGGAAGCTCTATCCCTAAAGAGCATAGTATGTACGGGTTTTTGTCGATGAAATTAAGCGCGTTCTCACCGTATTTTTTCCAGGCGCGTATGCCGTAGAGCGCAGGGATCTTCGCGTCGGTGAAATATCCCAAAAGCGTCCTGAACCCGACGACCTTGCGGAACTCCTCACCGAAGCCCGCCGCCTTCTGAGGGGTAACGCCTTCTATCTCGCAGAGGCGTTCGGGGTAAAGCTCCAAAATTTCAAAGGTGTCGCCCTTGAATTTATCTACTATTTTTTTTGCGAGAACCGGGCCGATCCCCTTGACAACGCCGCCCGCAAGGTAGCGCTGTATCGCCGAGACCTCGACTGGGAGGGTGCGGACGCATAGCTCGGCGCGAAACTGCCTGCCGAATTTCGGGTGGGTCATATAACAGCCGGTGAGCTCAAGATCCTCGCCCTCCTCGACGTTTCCGAGCTCTCCGACAACGGTCAGCGGGTCGCCCTCGCAGTCGAGAATGATAACGCCGAAGCCGTTGTCGTCGTTTCGGTATGTCACGCTGTCAACGGTCCCTTTTATTGTTGTTTTCTCCTCCGAAATGTCCCTCTCCCCCGCTTTCCACGGTAAAATCAGCATTAAGCCTTCGCCTTAAAGCGATAAGATATTCCTCGCTCTCGGGCGTGTTCACGGTATCGACGACGGTGAGCCGCAGATCGAGCTCCGAAACGGCGCGCGATCTTAAAATCTGCCCGAGGATATATTCAAGGCACTCGCACCTTTCGTCGTAATATATCCGAAGGCTCGCCTCCGGCTTTTTGCAGCCGTGCGCGGCGCTGCCTATTATCAGGCGGATAAGCCCGATGAGCGCCGCCGTCGAAGCGGCCAGAATTATCACCGCAATTATGTCTGTCATCCGAATCGCCTCCTATGACATATTATGCCGAAGGCTTTTCGGACGGTACTGAAATATTATATCATAAAGCGCCGAAAAAAGCAATAGCCGCCAGCACATCAGCAGCTATTGCGTAAAAATTGTTTTTACTGGTCGTAGTATTTCTCGACCCAGTTATAGGTGTTCGGCGCCACTGAAAGCAGTCCGCTTTTGTCTAAGACGAAGTTCGAGAACGCCTCGGCGAAATACTCCTTCGGGTCGCTTACGTTGTGGTCCCAGGAATCGAAGTAGGCCTGGAACGCGTCGACCTCGAGGTTATAGACCCTCTGGAAGTCGGCGTCGGTCGTGATGCGGAATCCGTAGCCGCCCGCGCCCCATACGCGGTAGTCGATATAGTGCCCCGTCTCGTGGATTATGCAGGGAAAGGCGTTGGAGCGGTTCGCTATGTAAATTTTTTTCTTGGCAGACGTCGCGAACGCGGCCATCATGTCCGGCGCGGGGTTTTTGGGGTTCATCGAGTTCCAGTAACCCTCGACGCTGTTGGTGACGATTATCTCCCAGCCGTCGCTCTCGAAGTGGTTTCTCACGACGGATGGTATCATGTTGAAGTATTTCTCGACCTCGCGAAGCGACGAGTCGGGGATATTGGCGGAATCTGCCTTGATGATATTCGACGAGAACGCCTGTTCCGGCTCGGGAGCGGTCTCCGGCTCCTCGGGAATCTCCTCCTCGATTATCTCTTCCTCCTCGGTGACCGGTTCGGCCGTGGTTGTCGGAGGAGCGGTCGTGGTGGGCGCCGCAGTAGTCGTAGGCGCGGCAGTGGTAGTCGGTGCGGGAGTTGTCGTGGGAGCGGGCGTGGTAGTAGGCTCGGGAGTCGTTGTCGGCTCCGGGGTAGTTGTAGGTTCGGGAGTCGTTGTCGGCTCCGGCGTAGTGGTCGGTTCGGGAGTAGTAGTAGGCTCCGGGGTGGTCGTAGGCTCGGTGGAAGCGGGTTCCGGCGCGGTAGTCGGAACAGAGGTCGCTTCGGTGACGACGGCCGACGGAGTCGTCGCCTCGGTAGTTGCGGGCGCTTGAGTAGTAGCTGCAGATGAGCTGCTTCCTCCCGCCGCGGCGATGTCTGCAAAGGTCTGCTTAGGGACGGTTATCTCGCCCTTGGAGACCTGGACCCCGCAGGAAGTCAGAAAAAGAGCGGCCGCACATATATATAATAATTTTAAGGGAAATCTTGTTTTCATTAAACCGCGCTTCCTTTAAAACGTTGAATTACTTCCGCATATAAAACTGCATGATAATATTATACACAAAGCGGCGAAAAAAGTCAATCACTTTTTTGTTTTTCCAAATATTTTTAATAAGAAAAATTTTCAACCGCCGATAACGTTTATCGGATAAAGAAAGCCCGCGCGGCCCGAAAAAAGCTCGCGCGGGGATTTTTACTTTTTGTTTGCGTCGGTCTCCTCTTTCGAGAGCACCACGTTTTCGATAGAGCGGTTATAGACCCTGCCGTTTTTGGGGTTAGTGACGTTGTCCGTCGCGGGATATTCCTCGTAAAGCGGGATCACCCTGCCGCGAGGCTTATAGATCTTGAGTTCCTCGTTTTGCTTCAAAATAATACCTCCCTAAAGCTTGTTTGGATTATTTTGCGCAAAAAATTTCAATATATCCGTTGACAACCGAAAATAAATGTGATATTATATCAAGTATGCCGCTGTGGTGAAATTGGCAGACACATGGGACTTAAAATCCCCCGCCCTTAAAAGCGTGCCGGTTCGAGTCCGGCCAGCGGCACCAAGGCGTCGCAAGCTCCATATCGCTTGCGGCGCTTTTTTGTGCTACTCACTCAAAATCGCCTCTGCACTCATTCCGCTGCTCCGCCTTTACCCCACAAATGCTGGCATTTGCGGGGCCCCTGTTTGCGCGCCCTTTTGGCTCGCCGCGATTTGCTTTATAAAGTTATTGCAAATCACGGCTTCGCACTACGGGCGGCCGCTCCTCCTCTCAAAAAATGCCGGCATTTGCAGGAACCCCCGGCGTCGCGGACTACGTATCGTTCGCGGCGGCATTTTTATAAGTTGAATAATGCCGTCGCTCATTCACTCCGTCGCGCCGCCTATGCGTTGGCACGCCTCGCTTCGCTCGGCATGGGGGCAACCGCTGCGCGGTTTCCCCCTCAACCCCCTTCCTGTGCGTGCAGCGTCGGACAAGCCGCCGCTGCGACTTTTACTCTCACTTGCAGCGCAACCATTTACTTTTGATGTAGCTCCGACCTTTAGTTTGCCTCGCTCATCGCTCGGCAAACGGGGAGACCCCCGGCGAGGGTCTCCCCACGTCGCAACAGCCCACCGGGCTGATTGCTCCTCCCTGTCCTGCGCTCGCTGGCGCGTAGAGGGTATTTCGCGACTGCGGTCGCGACGAGGGGCGCTGCCCCTCGACCCCGCGGCCTTTTGAGGAAAGGCCGGCGAAACCTTTTTAGTTAATCTCTCATCCGCCCTGTGCATACATAAAAAGCCCCGATTTTCGGGGCTTTCTCTTACGCTATATCAATATTCTCTCCTACAAGACCGACATATGCGCCGTTTTTCGCTTCGGAGGATTCCGCGTGGGCGATGAGCCACTTATTTCTCGCGGTGAGGAGCGTATCCTCAAAATTCCTCGCCTCAAACACCGGCTTATCGGTATTCGTGCCCCTCGGCAGAACTACCGCGACCCTGAACCCGTCCGCGGCGTTAGTGTGACAGGGAGCATAGTGCAGAGTCGTCGCATAAACCTCGACAAGAACGCCCGCCGGGACCTTGAACGCCTTGACCTTCGAGGTATCGAGCTTTTTGTCGACAATATCCTCGGCCTTGGCAAGAAGCAGAACAAAGTCGTCGGTGCCGACGTTCATCTCGCTGTCGCGGTGATATTCAAGGCAGTTGAGCTTGGTGTTATGACCCCAGCACATGCCGAGTTGAACGGGCATTCCGCCGAAGGCTCTGTTCTGAAGATCTCCGTAGGTGCATGTAGCCTCCAAACCGGTGATGCTCGGCTCATAAGCGGTGGCCTCCTCGGGGAGCGGAATGGCCTTCATCGCCTTCAGAAGGCAGGAGACGTCGTAGCCCTCCAAGACCTTGCCGTAAGGGGCAAATTCCTTGTCGTAAACGGAATAAATTTTCATAATATCAGTCCTTTCGATGTCGTTAAGAAAAGTATAGCATATTTTTTACATATTGTCAACGTCAACAAACAAAAACATTGAATATTGTGCGCCGTGGGGTCTTGCATTTTTTAAGAAAATGTAGTATGATGATATAAGCAAATTTTTATTGAAAGGATTGGTCCTATGGCCGAAATGATAAAGACGGTGCGCAGGCAGTATTACACCGGCGAGCGTCCTCTGTTCATGGGGGAAAATCTCAAGATAACCGACACGATTTTTACCGACGGCGAGTCCCCTCTTAAGGAATCAAAAAATATCGAGCTCACCGGCTCGATGTTCAAGTGGAAATATCCCCTCTGGTACTCGAAAAACATAAAGTGCGAAAACTGCGTATTCTTCGACATGGCCCGCGCCGGGATATGGTATACCGACAACGTTTCGCTTTACGACTGCGCCTACGACGCTCCCAAGGGGTTCAGGCGGTGCGACGGCGTGAAGATCGAAAAGGTTTCTTTCCCGAACGCTCAAGAAACGCTCTGGAGCTGCAAAAACGTTTCTTTAAAGAATGTCGAAGCAAAGGGCGATTATTTTGCGATGAACTGTGAAAATATGGAGGTCGACGGACTGACCCTTTACGGTAACTACTCCTTCGATGGGGTGAAAAACGTGACGGTGAAAAACTCTAAGCTTCTTTCAAAGGACGCCTTCTGGAACAGCGAGAACGTGACCGTCGAAAACTGCTTCATCTCCGGCGAATACCTCGGCTGGAACGCGAAAGACCTCACTCTGATAAACTGCACCGTCGAGAGCCTTCAGGGCATGTGCTACATCGAAAACCTGAAAATGATCGGCTGCAAGCTTATAAACACCACCCTCGCGTTTGAATATTCGAGCGTTGAGGCTGACATCGAGGGCGGCATTGACAGCGTCATCAACCCCTCCTCGGGGCGTATAAGCTGCGACTACATAGGCGAGCTGATCCTTGAAAAAGACAAGATCGACCCCGCAAAGACAAAGATCGTCTGCCGGGCAAAAACCGACGGCGAGTGCAAGTGCAAATGCAGCTGCGGAGGCGTGTAAAAGCTTTTCGCTTTACAGAAGAACTTGCAGCGCATTATAAATTCCACCCATAAATAACGTAAAATTGAGGGGAGCAGGGCAATGTAAAGGAAATATTCTTTACAGCTTTGCTCCCCCAAAAATTAAAAGCGAGGATAAAATGAAGTATAATTTTGATGAGATCACAAACCGCCGGGGCAGCGGCTCGCTCAAATGGGACGTTAAGGAAAACGAGCTCCCGATGTGGGTCGCGGACATGGACTTTAAGACCGCGCCCTGCGTAATCGAAGCGCTGAAAAAGAACGTCGAGCACGGCATTTTCGGCTACAAGATCGTCCCCGACAGCTGGGCTGCAAGCTACGCCGATTGGTGGAGGACCCGCCACGGGCTCGAATTTGAGCCGGTCGAGCTCATTTTCTGCACCGGCGTCGTCCCCGCGATATCGAGCTGTGTGCGAAAGCTCACCACCCCCGGCGAAAAGGTTCTGATCCAAACGCCGGTCTACAACATTTTCTTCAACTCAATAGTAAGCAACGGCCGGTTCGTCGTCGAAAGCCCTCTGAAATACGAGAACGGCGCCTATTCGGTCGATTTTGATGAGCTCGAGACCGCGCTTAGCGACAAGCAGGTCAGCCTGATGATACTCTGCAACCCGCACAACCCCATCGGCAAAATATGGGACCGCGAAACCCTTGCAAAAATAGGCGAGCTCTGCAAAAAGCACGGCGTGACCGTCGTTTCGGACGAGATCCACTGCGACATAACCCCGCCCGGCAAGGGCTATGTGCCGTTTGCCTCAGTCTCTGAGGTCTGCCGGGACATCTCGGTCAGCTGCTTTGCCCCGACAAAGTGCTTCAACATCGCGGGGCTGCAGACCGCCGCGGTGATGGTCCACGATCCCCTGCTGCGGCACAAGGTCTGGCGCGGGCTTAACACCGACGAGGTCGCCGAGCCGAACTCCTTCGCCGTAGACGCCGCCGTCGCCGCGTTCACGCAGGGCGGCGATTGGCTCGATCAGCTGCGGGAATACCTCTTTGAAAACAAGCGCATCGTCGCCGATTTTATTCGCGATAATATCCCGAGCGTTCATGCGGTCGATTCGGACGCCACTTATCTTTGCTGGCTCGATTGCAGGGAGCTCGGGCTCGGTTCAATTGAGCTTTCGGAGAAAATCCGCAAGAGCACCGGGCTTTTCGTGACCGAAGGAGCGGAGTACGGCGCCGCAGGAGAGGGCTTTTTGAGGCTCAACGCCGCCTGCCCAAGAAGCGTTTTGTATGACGGCCTGAAACGCCTAAAAACAGGAGTAGAAGGGCTCAAATAAAATCAGACAGCAAAAAAGCAGACCCCCGCGGGCCTGCTTTTATTATGCCTTTTATCTGACCGCTTCCACGCGAACGCGGCTCATGCGGCCCTCGACGGGAGTTTCGACCTCGACCGTCTCCTCGTCGGGTTCGGGCTCGGGAACGTAGCTCAGGTCGATGTATCCGCAGACGGTGCAAACGCCGTCGCTGAATGTATGGGGCGCGTAGATGAGGCGCGCGCCGCAGGTGATGCAGAGCGACCAGTGGCTCGTCGGGTCGCTGAAGTAAACGTTGTTGGGAATGTGGCGGTGCGTTTCCCGATAATCGGGATTCGGCTCGCCGCAGACCTCGCACTTGTCCTTGCCGTTGAAGACGTGGCCGAGCTTCGATACGGCCGCAGTCTTGGTCGAAGTATACGTCTTCCCCTCCAGCTCGACCGTCGCTGTGATAACGCTCACCCCGTCCTCTGTGCAGGTAGGAGCAGTCTCTACCTTCTCGCTGACGGTGACTTCAAGCTCGAGCGTGTGGCTCGGGTCGTTCGCGCAGGTCGACTTCGCGCTTGCCTTGCCGCCGTCCCATGTGAACACCGGCTCGCCCCACTTGTGGCCGAGGGCCGGGGTCTTTTCAAGCGCCTTGGCGGAGGTATAGGTCTTGCCGTCGAGCTCGACCGTCGCAATGAGGGCGGTAGTCCCCTCCTCGGTGCAGGTCGGAGCGGTGGTCGTTTCGGTGACTGTGGTCTTAAGATCAAGCGTGTGGGTCGGGTCGTTCGCGCAGGTCGTCTTCGCGCTTGCCTTATTGCCGTCCCATGTGAACTCCGGCTCGTTCCACTTGTGGCCGAGAGCCGGCATCACAACCTCCTTCGTCGAGGTGTAGGACTTTCCTTCAAGCTCGGTAGCCGCGGTAAGTACGCTCACCCCGTCCTTAGTGCAGGTAGGAGCAGTCTCTACCTTCTCACTGACGGTGACTTCAAGCTCAAGCGTGTGGCTCGGATCGTTCGCGCAGGTCGACTTCGCGCTCGCCTTGCCGCCGTCCCAGCTGAACACCGGCTCGCCCCATTTGTGGCCGAGGGCAGTGATGGTCTTAACGTCCTTGGCATCGGCGTGAGTCGTGCCGTCGACCTCATAATAAGCGTAGGCTGTCACCTTGCCGGGGTTCTCGCAGTCGGGCTCGGTAGTTACCACCTCGACCTTTGCCTCGTGCTGCTTTTTGTGAGAGCTGTCGCGGGTGCAGGAGTACTCGACATTCGCGGCGGTCAGGTCGTCGTTCCAAGTGAACACGAACCCGCCCCAGATATGCCCCGCCGTGCCGGCAGCGGTACGAATGTCTGTCGCTCCGCAGCCGTGGTCGCACGCCGCTGTCTCGGTGCCGTCGTCGGTGCAGCCCGCGTCGTCGTTATAAATATAGCTTGTGAACGCGTGACCGAGCGCACTGCCGACATCTATCTCGATGTCCTCCTCGTTGCAGCCGGGGTTGCCGCAGGTCGCGTAGACGTGGCCGTCCTCGGTGCAGGTGGCGTCATTGAGGCTTACATAATCCGTGAAGAGGTGCCCGGTGGCGGAATTCACGCAGATTTTGGTATCGATCTTCTCCAGGCAGCGTTCGCAATATTGCGATTCGGTGCCGTCCTCGGTGCAGGTCGCGTTGCCGTCGTAGATGTACGAGGAAGTGTAAACGTGACCCAAAGCCGAGTCGGGCACTTCCTTTGTGTCTGTCGCGATCCCGCAGACGTCGCAGATCGCTGTCTCTGTGCCGTTTGCGGTGCAGGTCGCGTCGTTATTGCGAACGTAATTGATGAACGAGTGTCCCTCAAGCGCACTGCCTACATCAGGCACGGGCTCGCCCTTCGCACCGCAGCGCTCACATATCGGAGTCTTAGTTCCGTCCTTCTCTATCCCGGCGTTGTTGTCGGAATGGTACACCCATTCATGGCCGAGGGGCTCTGTATGCTCTTTACAAGGCTCGGGCGTCGGGTCATGATATCCGCATACCGTGCAGACCAATACCGCCATGCCGGGAGTTTCGCAGGTCGCGTTTCCAAGGCATTGCTGTTCAAATTGGTGAGGCAGCTTTTCAATGGGCTCGGTGCCGATGACTTCCTTGCAAACGGTGCAGAATGTGACTGTCTGACCGTCATTTGTGCAGGTTGCAGGCTCTTCAAATGTATCGGGAGTATGGTCAAGCTTCTGAATAGTGATCTGACTGCCCGGCTGTATCATGCCGCAAACGGTGCAGTGATAGGATTGGGTACCCTCTTCTGTGCAGGTTGGGTTCTTGTCGGTCACATATGTAGTGGTGTCAAACTGGTGACCGCTGCTAAGCACCTGTTCATACTCAATTTCACCGCAATTCTCGCATTCGCGATATTTTAACCCGTTAGCCTCGCAGGTAGATTCTTGGGAAATCTGATAATCTCCGAACGAATGGCCTTTAGCGGGGTCTTCGACAAGCGTTTTGACCTCATAGCCGCAAACGCAGCGCTTTACCTCATAATGAGAACCGGGCGTTGTGCAGGTAGCGTCCTCAATGACTTCTTCATAGGTGCTGAAGCTAAAGTCATGCGGCTCCGACATTCTCTCATTACAGTGAGAAAGCACGTAAAAATAGGTGCAGTCGCGTTCATGATAAGACTGGTTGCCAACATTTATCGGATCGCCCCATTTATGTTCGGGCTGTGCGTCGCGGATAACATAGCCGCAAACGTCGCATTTGCGCTCCTTAGTGCAGTCTGTGACAGACGAGGAGTGTCCCACAAGTCCGTCATATCCAAAGCCCTGCGTAAGATCAATTTTTCCGCAGCGAGAGCATACAAAGACGTGTCCCTTGCTCGGGTCTTTTTCATAAGCCTGAACATGATAATCGTGGTATGAATCTCTTGCATAACTTCCGCAAACGCCGCAGTGATAGCCAATTCCGCAGCCCTGATAATCTGCGCCGTGAGTATGTGCCTCGACTTTCGTTACAGAGCAGCCCTTGTTAGTGCAGACTTGCCAGTGTCTTGTCAGATCGTTCTCATAATCAGCGCCTTCATAGTTATGGACTTTCGCCTCCACCAGTACAGCTTGGCATAAAGTGCAGAGTATAGGCGTAGTGCAGTCGCCGTCGTCCTCCGCGGGAACGTGCGAAAGCTTCTCCAATTCCCTGCTATAATCCGGATCTATGTGGCCGCAGATCTTGCACACCTTTTGCTCCAAGCCCTCCTCGTCGCAGGTGGGCAGCTTGGTGACCTTAACCTCATACGCATGTTCCGTCTTCGGCGCGATAGAATAATTATCTATCGTCTCGCCGCATACGGAGCACTTTGCAGGGCCTTCATAGCCGCGCAAGCAGTCTATCTTCTCCTGATAATCCGGGTAGGTTGGGACATAGCTGTGTCCTGCGGGAGCGCCGTATGAGGTGGCCTCAAGGTCCTTTTTGCAGACAGTGCAGTAGGAAATATGCTGCTCTGCCTTCAGGCAGGTAGCGCGTTCAATGCGCTGAGCGTTCGCGCTGCAGGGATAGTGCCCCACCGGCTCGGTAACGGTTTTAAGCCTGTGAACGCCGCAATACTCACATTTTTCATATGTAACGGTGATCTTGGTGCAGGCATTATCCGCATTCAAAACGCGGGTGGAATCGGGATCATCGACCCAACTATGTTCTTCTTCATCGAACTCAAGTCCGTTTGTCCCCTCGTGCTCGATCTTACCGCAGCGACGGCAGACAAACTCATCTATCGACGCGTTGATGTCCTCGCAGGGGTCGGCAACTACCCAGTCGGGCTTAGTGTCATATTCATGCCCGAGAGCAGCCAAATTTTTCCTTTCGGTAGTGTATGAATAATAGTCCTTACCGCAGTTTGCGCATTTATATGCGGTGTAAATATAGCCGTTCTTCTCGCAGGTAGCCTCAAAGAGCTTGCTTCCGCGCCCGCCCATGAGGTGCCCGACGTAGATCTTATAAACTCCCGTCTTGCCGCTCATATCGGTCGCCGTGACAGTGAAGCTACCCGTATGCTCGCTGTCAAAGGTAAACTCATACGAAGTTTTTCCGCTAAGGTCGTCTTCGCAGAATTTTTCGACCTTTTCCGTAACATATTGAGTCTTTCCGTCAACTGACTTATACACAGAGGTCGTGACCTCGACGGACCTAAGCCCCGAGGCGCAGCTCACCGTGACGGTAGGGCTCTCGCAGGCCATGTTCGGATTTTTCGCGGTTGCTCCGGTCATGCTGAAGCTTATGCCCGCTGCGGCTGTAGCAGGCGCGGCGCTGACATCGCCCATACACCCGAGAGCGAGGGCAAGCGCCAGCACAGCTGACAGTAATCGCTTGAACTTTTTCATAACGTCCTCCTGATTTTAATAGTAAAGTAAATATTTTCGCAAATGAATTATACCACAGCCGCGCGCATTTTGCAATAGGTAAATCAATAAAATTTTTAAATAAAAAAACGGGGGAGTTCTTCGCTCCCCCGTTTTCTGTAAATTTTTACTTAATGAACGCCGAAAAGCCCTTGTACGCCATGAAAACGTCCAGCTTTGCGGTCAGCTCATACGGCGCGTGCATCGCCAGAACCGGAACGCCCACGTCGACGACGTCCATATCGAGCTCCGCGATATAGCAGGCGACCGTCCCGCCGCCGCCGAGGTCTACCCTGCCGAGCTCCGCTGTCTGCCAGATAACTCCGTTAGAGTCGAACAGCCTGCGGACATAGCCGACAAATTCGGCGTTTGCATCGTTGCAGCCGCTCTTTCCGCGCGAGCCGGTGTATTTACACATCGCAAGCCCCTGGTTGCAGTAGCTGAAATTGCGAGGCTCCGCCACCTCGGGGAAGGTCGGGTCGAACGCCGCGGAAACGTCGGCCGAAAGGCACTTCGAGTTCTGAATGACCCTGTAATCCGGCACGTCCGCCGCGTCGGCAAGGGAGGAAATGAAGTTTTTAAGATACGCCGACTTGAGCCCGGTGTTTCCGGTCGAGCCGATCTCCTCCTTGTCGGTGAGAACCGCAATCGCGGTGTATTCGGGGTTGTCGCAGTCTAAGATCGCCTCCAAGGCGGTATAGGCGCAGACCCTGTCGTCCTGTCCGTATGCTCCGATGAGGCCGCCGTCAAGCCCGACGTTTTTCGCCTTGAACGCAGGCACGACCTCGAGCTCTGCGGAGAGGAAATCGTCCTCGACAATGCCGTACTTCTCGTTGAGTATCCTTAAGATATTGAGTTTCACCTTTTCCGAAACGTCGTCGTCATTGAACGGCCTGCTGCCGATTACGACGTTGAGCTCCTCGCCCTTGATGCCGTCGGCAAGGGTGCGCTTCACCTGCTCCTGCGCCAAATGGGGAAGAAGGTCGGTTATCATGAAAACGGGGTCGTTCTCGTCCTCGCCGATGTTCACGGTGACCGAGGTGCCGTCCGCCTTGCAGATAACGCCGTGGAGCGCCAGCGGAATAGTCACCCACTGATACTTGCGGATACCGCCGTAGTAGTGAGTTTTCAAAAGCGCAAGATCGCTCGCCTCGTAAAGAGGGTGCTGCTTCAGATCGAGCCTCGGGGAGTCGATGTGCGCGGCCAGAACTCTCGTTCCGTTTTCAAGCGGTTCGCGGCCGAAAACGCAGAATATAACGCTCTTTCCGCGGTTTACCGAATAGACCTTGTCGCCCGCGCTGTAGCTCGCCTTGGGGTCATAGACGGTGAAGCCGTTCGCCTCGGCCAAAGCCACCGCACTGGTAACAGCCTCGCGCTCGGTCTTTGAATCGTCAAGAAAGCGCATATAGCCCTCGCAGAAGCTGTCCGCCTCGGCTATCTGGGCGTCGCTGAGCTTAAGAAGGCCGCTTTTTCTCTTGGAGGTAAGCTTTTCCTCCAAGGTCTTGCCGATGGTTTTTTCATTTTCAGACATTTTGATCATTTCCTTTCCTGTCAGTCAGTATATCCGAATAATTTTTGTATGCGCGTAAAATTTTCTCGACATAGTGGGCTGTGTTCGAGCCCTTTATGTCGTCCGCCGTGACGTTTTCGGGGTCGATCTCGCCGGATGAAATCCACCCGTCTACCGTCCCCATTCCCGCGTGATACGCGGCTGCGGTCAGCTCAATGCACCCGTATTTGTCGTATAAATACCCGAGCATATAGCAGCCGAACATTATAGCGTTTTCCGGCTCGTAAAGGTCGTTATATTTAATATCCTTAAGATCAAGCTTCCAAGCAATCCAGTCGAAGCTGTCCTCAATCATCTGCATAAGTCCTATGGCGCCGATGTCCGATCTCGCGTTCGGATCAAAATTCGACTCGGTCTTTATGACCGCGTAAACCAACGCCGGATCTACGTTGAATTTTTCGGAGTATTTTTCGACCAGCTCCTCATACCCGGTCTGATAGATAAGCTCCGAGACCGCGCCGGGCATATAGTCGAGCAAAAACCACATCAGCCCGACGATAAATAGCGCGCAAAGAAGCAGAGCGCCCAATCTTTTAAGCATCGAACCGCTCCTTTATCTCAAGGACCAGCTCCTCGGTCTTTTTTCGCAGATCCGATATGTCTCCGTCGTTCACTATCACCCGGTCGGAACGGTCATATAAGAACTTTTCTGCGTACTGACTCGACAGCCGAGACTGCGCCAGTTCCACAGGTATGCCGTCGCGCTCCAAAATGCGCTTTATCTTCATATCAAGCGGCGCGATAACGCTTATTATCTCCGCACATGCCTTATCCAATCCGCTCTCAAAAAGCGTCGGCGCGTCCAAAACAACTATCCTTTCCCCTTGGGAAGCGAGCCTCTCTATCTGCGCGGCAAGCTCCTTTTTTATCAGCGGGAAAATTATCTGCCCGTACCGCCCGAGCTTTTCGTGATCGTTAAAAACGAGCGCGCCGAACTCCCGCCTTTTAAGACCGTTTTCGTCGGTATATCCCGGAAAAGCCTTTTCGACCTCCGAAAGAAACTCGGGGTAGGTCGAGACGAGCCGCGATATCCCGTCGCAGTCGATGACCGCAAGCCCGAGCTCGCGCATAATGCCCGAGACGGTGGACTTTCCCGCGCCGCTCTGACCCGTGAGGCCGATAAGTATCGGTTTTTGCATATCAGACCTCCACGATATTGAACGCCGCAGCGCGAAGTATCCTGTTATAGACCGCAAGACCGATCCCGTTTTTGTCGGGGCAGCGCGCGAAAACGCGGTGCGCTCCCCTGCCGTCGAGCTCTCTTAAAGCCTCAAAAAGCATATGCGCCTGCGTCCTCGGGTCGTGGCCGTATTCAACGTAAGGCACGCCCATGACCGCGTCGGAGGCGTCGAAAACAAGGCAGAAATCGCCCTCGCTGACATTTTTCTCGACATATTTTCTGTAGCCCTCAACGCTCCCTTTGACCAGAATCACCTCGGCCTTTGGGGCGTAGTGCTTGTATTTCATTCCCGGCGAAGCGGGTCTTATGTCGTCCGAAACCCTGCCGGTAACACCCTCGTCGATAATAACCCTCGGCGCGACCTGCTCAAGCATTTCCTTTGTGACTCCGCCCGGGCGAAGTATCCTCACTCCGCCGTCCTCGAAGGCTACCACCGTCGACTCAAGTCCGACCTCGCACTCTCCTCCGTCGATTATGTACGGGATCCGCCCGTTCATGTCCTCAAAAACGCGGCGGGCGCTCGTGGGGCTCGGGCTGCCGGAAAGATTAGCCGATGGCGCCGCAATAGGCGTCTCGCAGAGCGAGATCAGCTGCCTTGCGACCGGGTGAGACGGCATTCTCACGCCGACTGTGTCGAGCCCTCCGCTCGTGATATAGGGTATTTTATCCGACTTCGGGAGCACCATAGTGAACGGCCCCGGCCAGAACCTGTCCGCAAGCTTATATGCAAGCTCGGGAATATCTGTGCATATCTCGCTCAAGGCGCTTTTGTCGCAGATATGAACTATAAGCGGGTTGTCGGCGGGGCGGCCCTTTGCCTCGAAAATTTTCGCGACCGCAGCCTCGTCGTAAGCGTTCGCTCCGAGGCCGTATACCGTCTCGGTGGGAAACGCGACCACTCCCCCGCCTATTATTTCGGCGGCGGCGAGTTTGATATACATTTCAATGCCCTTTAAAACTGTTGTGGTCATTTTTCCTCCTCACCCGCAAGCTTGGCGGCGCGGTCCGCCGAGGCAAGCGCGTCGATTATTTCGTCCAACGAACCGTTGAGAATGGAATCGAGCTTATAAAGCGTAAGACCGATCCGGTGATCCGACACGCGGCTTTCTGGGAAGTTGTAGGTCCTGATCCTCTCCGAGCGGTCCCCCGTGCCTATCTGCGAGCGGCGCTGATTGGCATATGCCTTGTCGAGCTCTGCCTGCCGCTTTTCAAGTATCCGCGAGCTTAAAACGAGCATCGCCCTCTCGCGGTTTTGCTGCTGGCTCCTCTGGTCCTGGCACTCGACCACTATCCCGGTCGGAAGATGTGTTATCCTGACAGCTGACTCGGTCTTGTTGATATGCTGTCCGCCCGCGCCCGAGGAGCGAAAAACGTCTATCTTAAGGTCCTTTTCGTCGATGTCTACCTCCGCGCTCTCCGCCTCGGGAAGAACTGCCACGGTGGCGGTGGAGGTCTGTATCCTCCCCTGCGATTCTGTCTCGGGCACGCGCTGTACCCTGTGAACACCGCTTTCGTATTTAAGTCTTGAATACGCGCCGTCGCCGTCGACCGAAAACTCCGCCTCCTTAACGCCGCCGAGCTCCGTCTCGCTAAGATTTATAATCTCGACCTTCCAGTGCTTCGAGTCGGCATACATCGTATACATTCTCATCAGCGAGTGAGCAAAAAGCGCCGCCTCCTCGCCTCCGGCCCCCGCTCGTATCTCCATGATAACGCTTCGGTTGTCGTTCGGGTCCTTCGGGATAAGCATCAGCTTCAGCTCCTCCGAAAGCCGCTCCATATCGGCCTTCGCCGTCTGATACTGCTCGTTTATCATCTCCAAAAACTCGCGGTCGCTCTCCCCTTTTTTGAGCTCCTCCGCCTCTTTAAGCGCTTTTTCGGCGCTAAGGTACTCCTTATACTTTTCCACCGTCGGGGTCAGCGAGGAATACTCCTTCATAAGGTCGCGGTATCGCTTAGGGTCGCTCGCGACGTCCGGCTGCATGAGCCGCTCGCTTAGCTCCTGATATTTATCGTATAAAATTTTCAGCTTGTCTAACATAGTTTATACCTGCTTTATCCTGTTCGTTCGGTCGATTGATCTCACGTTCTTTTCGGCTTTCGATCTTACTATCATAAACTCTCTGCCGCAGCCCTGGCACCTCAGCTTGAAGTCCATCCCGGAGCGCAGCACCTCCATCTTGTCGGAGCCGCAAGGGTGCTTTTTCTTCATCGAAAGAACGTCGCCTTTTTCTATGTCCATAAAGCTAACCTCTGTAATTATCTAAAATAGTGAGTATGTCCTGCGAGAGTATGTTTCCGCCCAAAACGCTCCCGTCCGGCTCGATCGAAACGGTCTTAAGATCCTTCGGGTCCTCTTCGTACGGGTTTATATATTCGCGCCCGGGCTCAAAATATTCCGAAAGATATTTAAGCGCGTTTCCCGCGGGAAAGATAACGTTTCCCTTTCCGCAGGGAACGCCCCGCCTCTCAAATTCCGAGACTATCTCGGCGGTCCTTCGGTCATATTCGTTCCCCGCTCCCCTGCCCTTTATCCACGCGGGGTTCACCTTTACCGAACTGGGGCTGATCCTATTTATTTCGCACGCAAATTCAATAACGTCATCAATCGGCAAAAACTCCTGATGAAAAATGTCTGCGGAGATAAGCACCGCGTTGCAGCTGCTCTCAACAAGCCTCGCCGCGATTTCAAGAGACTTTTTTCGGTCCTTTGTGAAGCATCCGTTTGTAATTATCTGCCGCTTCGGAATACCCGCCTCTCGCGCGGCGGAGTGTATCTTAAAAACGTCCTCGGGATATAAAAGCGGCTCGCCCCCGAAGGTCATGACCGACCTGATATTATATGCGGAAGCTATCCTTTTAACCGCCTCGGCGCATATTTCGCCGCTTACAAGCCTCTTTTTTGACTTATCCGCCTCGGAGCAGTGCCTGCACCTTCCCGTGCAGGAATATGTTATCGGAAACTCTATCCGATCGAGGTTTTCAAGGTAAGGGTTCATGTTGTCTCCTCGGAAAAACATTATATCACAGTATGTAAAATAAATCAAGAGCGCCGCCGAGATATTTCGGCTCTGTATGAGTCTATTTCGGGCGGGCTCAACATAGAATTTACAAAAGATCATTCATTACGAAAGGAACGATTCAAAATGAAAACTTTCTTGCCGGAGGGCGAGTTATTTAATACCGGGGAAAATCTGAAAATAATTTCGGACATCGCGCTGCTAAAGCAAGCCATGGAGGAAAACGCAGTCCTCGAGGCCGAGGCGGAAAGCTGCAACCAATCTCACGACCTTTTTGTGCCCCTCCCGGCCTGCAAGGCTTATATCCCGCGCGAGGAGTGCGCCGTCGGCATCAAGGAGGGCAAAACAAAGGACATCGCGATAATCTCCCGCGTCGGAAAGCCGGTCTCCTTCACCGTTAACGAAATAAAAGAGGAAAACGGCGAGCCCGTTGCCGTCCTCTCCCGAAGACGCGCGCAGGAAAAATGTATCTCGGAGCGTCTCTCGCTTTTAAAAAACGGCTCAGTCATCGAAGCCCGGGTCACCCATATCGAGCAGTTCGGCTGCTTTGTCGACATCGGCTGCGGGATATGCTCGATGATACCGATAGATTCGATCTCCGTCTCGCGGATAAGCCACCCGTCGGACAGGTTTTCCGTCGGCGACAGGATCCTCTGCGTTTTAAAGGACTACGACGGCGACAAATTCTATCTCACCCACAAGGAGCTTTTGGGAACGTGGGAGGAAAACGCCGACCGCTTCTGCGCCGGCGAAACGGTAAGAGGGATAGTCCGCAGCGTCGAGCAGTACGGTATCTTTATCGAGCTCGCCCCGAACCTTGCCGGCCTTGCCGAGCCGAAGGAGGGCGTATACCCCGGCCAGACCGCGAGCGTCTACATAAAATCCATCAACCCCGAGAAGATGAAGATAAAGCTCATCATCGTCGACAGCAGGGACGCGCCGTATGATAAGAGCTTTGACTATTTCATCCGCGGTGGGGTGATAAAAAGGTTCAGATACTCGCCGGAGTGCTGCCCAAGGGTCATTGAGACCGTTTTTTGATATCCTCCCAGTATGCCTTCGCGGCCTGCTCGGTGCGGTTTTCGCCGTATTCGTAGTAGACGTGATCCTTTAAAATGTCCGGCAGATACTGCTGCTCGACCCAGTGGTTCGGGAAATCGTGCGGATAAAGATAGTGCTGACCCTTTACCGCCGCGCCCTCTCCGTCAAGGTGAACGTTCTGCAAATGCCTCGGAAATTCCGGCGAGCCGTACTTCTCAAGATCCTTGAGAGCGGCTATAATAGCCTCGTTTCCGCTGTTTGACTTGGGAGCGGTCGCCAAAAGCACCACCGCGTCCGCAAGCGGTATCTTCGCCTCCGGCATACCGAGCTGCAACGCGCTGTCAACGCAGGCCTTTACTATCGGTATCGCCATGGGGTACGCAAGCCCGATATCCTCGGCGGCTATCACCAAAAGCCTGCGGCAGAGAGATATTATATCCCCCGTCTGCAGAAGCCTCGCGGCATAGTGCAGCGCAGCGTTCTCGTCGGAGCCGCGTATCGACTTCTGGAGCGCCGAGAGCGTGTCGTAATGCTCGTCCCCCGCCCTGTCGTACCGCATATTCGAACGCTGTGTCAGAAGCTTCGCAGTGTCGAGAGTGACATGAATTTTCTCCCCGTCTGATGAGCTTAAAACGCAGAGCTCGACGGTATTTACAGACTTTCTCACATCTCCCCCGCAGCCGTATGCTATGTGGTTTATGACCCCGTCCTCGAGTTCCAGCGGCAGCCCGATATCCGCCGCCGCGATGTCAAACGCCCTTTTTATCGCGGGCATGACGTCCTCGGCGGTGACGGGCAGAAACTCGAACACCGTCGAGCGGCTTATGATCGCGTTATAGACGTAAAAATAGGGGTTTTCGGTCGTCGAAGAGATAAGGGTGATACTTCCGTCCTCGATATCCTCCAAAAGCGACTGCTGCTGCTTTTTGTTGAGATACTGTATCTCGTCAAGGTACAAAAGTATGCCGTTTCTGCCGTCAAGGGTGTCGGTGTCGGCGATAATGTCCTTGATGTCCGATACCGAGGCCGAGGTCCCGTTCAGCTTATACATCTTCATGCCGCAGTTATCGGCGATTATCCTCGCGACGGTGGTCTTTCCCACGCCCGAAGAGCCGTAGAATATCATGTTCGGGATCCTTCCGCTCTCGATTATCCTGCGAAGCGGCTTTCCGGGGCCGAGGATATGCCTCTGACCGACTATCTCGTCGAGGCTTTTCGGACGTATCCTGTCCGCCAAGGGAGTGTTCATCAAATCACCCTTTCATCATGCTGCCAATCAAATCAGACGGACAGTTTTTGGGCTGTCCGTCATTAGTTATGCCTGTTTGCGCACCTGTTTTCTGCCGCGCTCGATGATGACGTCTGCTCCGTCCCGTATCGTTTCGGGGGTGACGGTAATCTTCACGACGTCGCTTTCCGAAGGGGTCTCGAACATCGGGCCCATCAGAGCCTCCTCGACTATCGAGCGAAGGCCCCTGGCGCCGGTCTTCTGGGCGAGCGCTTTTTTCGCGATCTCCCGCTTCGCCTCGTCCGTAAAGACGAGTTCGACCCCGTCGTAACCGAACAGCGCCTTGTACTGCTTTTCGAGCGAGTTTTTCGGCTCCGAAAGAATAGTCACCAGCGCCTCCTCATCAAGAGGATCCAAAACGGTTATCACGGGGAGCCTGCCTATAAGCTCGGGAATCAGGCCGTAGCGGACAAGGTCCTGCGGAAGGACCTTTCTTAGGACCTCCTGCGAGCTGACCTTTTCCTTTATCTGCCCGCCGAAGCCGACGGTCGAGGTGTCGGTGCGGCGGCGGATAATATCCTCTATCCCGTCGAACGCTCCCCCGCAGATAAAGAGTATGTTTTTGGTGTCAATCTGTATAAATTCCTGGGTCGGGTGCTTTCTTCCGCCCTGCGGAGGCACGTTAGATACCGTGCCCTCGATTATCTTCAAAAGCGCCTGCTGAACGCCCTCGCCACTGACGTCCCTCGTTATCGAGACGTTTTCCGACTTGCGGGCAATTTTATCTATCTCGTCGATGTATATTATCCCGTGCTCTGCGGCCTCGATGTCGTAATCTGCGGCCTGAATGAGGCGAAGCAGCACGTTTTCAACGTCGTCGCCGACATATCCGGCCTCGGTGAGGGTCGTGGCGTCCGCAATGGCGAACGGCACGTTCATCGTCCTTGCCAATGTTTGGGCGAGGTGGGTCTTCCCCACGCCGGTCGGCCCCAAAAGCAGAACGTTCGACTTCTGTATCTCAACGTCGCTCTGCGAAGCCGCGGACATCACCCGCTTATAGTGGTTGTATACCGCAACGCAGAGGGCGCGCTTTGCCTTTTCCTGACCTATGACGTAGTCGTCGAGAGTCTTTTTTATCTCGGCGGGCTTGATGATATTTATCTCGCCGTTGTCGCCGGGCTTGCGGCGGCGGCGCTGCTGGTTAAAGTAGCCCTTTTCGTCCAGAAGATCATAGCAGAAAAGCACGCATTCGTCGCATATATGGACGTCTCCCGCGGAAAACATATTGCTCACCCTGTTTTCGGACTTCCCGCAGAAGTTGCATCTTTTGAGCGTGGGCTCGTTGGTTGGCATATGAAAACCTCCTTCTTTTATCCCGGAAAATACGGGAAAGCCAAGGCAGGATAGCTGCCCGCCTTGGCAAGCTTTATCAGTCGGGGTTCTTGGCGCTCTTGATTATCTTGTCTACGATGCCGTATTCAAGAGCCTCCTGCGCGGTCATATAGTGGTCGCGCTCGGTGTCCCTGATGATCTCCTCGATGCTTCTGCCGGTGTTCTCGGCCAAAAGCTCGTTGAGCATTTCACGGGTCTTTACAAGCTGGTCCGCGTGAATCTTGATGTCGGTGCACTGACCCGAAAGCCCGCCGCCGATGAGCGGCTGATGAATGAGTATCTGGCTGTGGGGAAGGGCTATCCTCTTGCCCTTCGCTCCCCCGGCAAGAAGGAACGAGCCCATCGAAGCCGCCATGCCCACGCATATGGTGGAAACGTCTGCCTTGACGTACTGCATGGTGTCATAAATCGCCATTCCCGCGGTAATGGAGCCGCCGGGGCTGTTGATGTAAAGGAAAATATCCTTCTCGCTGTCCTGGCTGTCCAAAAACAGCAGCTGCGCCACGACTATAGACGCGCTGGCGTCGTTGACCTCGTCGGACAAAACTATTATCCTGTCGTTTAAAAGGCGGGAAAAAATGTCGTAAAATCTCTCGCCGTGTCCTGTCTGTTCGATAACGTTTGGAACAAGTGGCATAGATTATCCTCCTTTGAAAACGGTTAAGCGCCGTTTACGCGTTTTCGATGACCGCCGCGGCCTTGATCTCGTCGACCGCCTTCTGAACCTCGATGTCGAGCTTCAGATCCTCGGGGCGGATATACTGCTTAACGGTCTCGGCAGGCATACCGTACTGCTCGCCGACCTTCTTGTACTCCTCCTCAAGCTCCTCGTCGCTCGCTTCGATATTGTTGTCCTTGACATACTTTTCAAGCGCCAGGCGCAACTTTACCTGCTTCTCGGCCTGCTCGCGATATGACTTTCTGAGGCTCTCCTCGGTCATTCCGGTGAACTGCAGATACATATCGAGCTGAACGCCCTGGTGCGAAAGCCTGTGCGCAAGCTCGTCGACCATCTCGTCGACCCTGTTCTCATACATGACCTCGGGTATCTCGCCCTCCACCTTTTCGATAACGCCGTCCATGATGGCGCCCTCGACCTCCTGCGAAGCCTGCTCCTCGGCGTGCTCCTCAAGGTGCTTCTTGATGTCCGCCCTAAGCTCGTCGACCGTCTCGAAATCGGTGGTGTCCTTTACGAAGTCGTCGTCAAGCTCGGGAAGCTCGGTCATGCTTATCTCGTGGAGCTTTATCTTGAATACCACCGGCGCGCCGGCGAGCTCCTTGGCCTGATAATCCTCGGGGAAGGTGACGTTGATGTCAAACTCGTCGCCTATCGAATGCCCGACTACCTGATCCTCAAATCCGGGGATAAAGCTGCCGGAGCCGAGCTCCAAGCTGTACTTCTCGGCCTTGCCGCCCTCGAACGCAACTCCGTCCTTGAAGCCCTCAAAATCGATGATTACGGTATCGCCGTTCTGCGCGGGGCGGTCGTCGACGTCCACATGGCGGGCGCCGCGCTCTAACATATGGCCTATCTCGTGCTCTATCATCTCATCGGTGACAGCATTGACAGTTTTCGTTACCTTTATTCCCTTAACGTCGCCGAGAGTGATCTCCGGCTTGGTGATGCAGACCGCCTTGAACTTTACGCCGGCCTCCTTGCTCACCTCGGTGACCTCTACCTCGGGAGCGGCGACAAGGGTAAGCCCCGCCTCCTGAACGGCCTCCTCGACGGTGGGCTGATAAAGCATATTCACGGCGTCCTCGTAAAATACGCCCTCGCCGTACTGGGTCTCGATCATCTTTCTCGGAGCCTTGCCGGGCCTGAAGCCGGGAATGGAGATCTTGGACTTCTGCTTAAGATAAGCCTTCTGAACGGCCTCCTCAAACGCTTCGGCAGAAACCTCGGCCTCGAGCTCCCACTTGTTTGTCTCGATTTGGTTCTTTGACTTTAACATTTTATTTCCTCCTAAATTAAGTACGGTATGCACATCTGTATAATTATAGCACACTTTAAAATATATTTCTATATATATTTTCAGAATTATTATTTTTCGTTACTTTCAACAATATCGGTGATATTAAGCGGCGAAAAATGTAAAAAATCACTTGAAATAAGCCGAAATTCTATCCCCTCGCGCTCGCCGATAACGGCAAATCGGTGCGAATATCCGTGAAGATGCCCGTAAAAGCAGAGCCGGATATCATGCCTTAAAAGCACCTCCATTATATCCGGGTTCCGGTCCTGATTAAAGAGCGGCGGATAGTGCAAAAACACGACCGGGCGCCTTTTATCCTCTTCACACAGGGAAATAGACCGCTCAAGCCTCATCGCCTCGCGTAGTATCACCTTTTTGTCGCATGGCTCGCTCCCGTCGTTAATCCAGCCCCTCGTGCCGCAAATGCCGATATCCTCGCCGTAGGGATAAAAGTTGTTGTTGAGGATCTTTATCGACCTTATCCCGTTTTCCGCGAAGAATTTGTCCGCCTTGGTCTTTGTGCTCCACCAGTAGTCGTGATTGCCCTTTAATATTATCTTTTCTCCCGGCAGGCTGTCGATGAACCGAAAATCATCAAGGCACTGACCTAAGCTCATCCCCCACGAGATGTCCCCGGGGATAACCACGGTGTCCCCTTCTCCGACCCTCTCCCGCCAGTTTTTTTCGAGGCGGCTTACATGGTCTGTCCAGCCGGAAAATATGTCCATCGGCTTTTCGGAGCCGAAGGAAAGGTGCAGATCGCCTATCGCAAATAATGACAATACATCACCTCCGAATAATTCACGAAAAAATAACAATAATAAGGACACATCACGAAAAGAAGGTGTTTATTATGCAAAAAGACAAAATTTACGGTATCAAGTGCGGCGTGTCGAGCTGCGAGTACAACAAGAACGACTGCGAATGCGTGGCCGGAAAGATCGACGTCTGCTGCTGCGGCTGCGAGGACGCCAACTGCTCGGCCCAAACCGAGTGCAAGACCTTCAAGCCGAAGTCACACTGCTGATCGCTGCCCCTCGGGGGCAGTACATATCACCCGATCCCGAGCATTTCATATACCGCAGACAGCATCTCCTGCTTCTCAACGGATTTAGTGAACCTCGGGGTCTTTGCCTTAAGCTCCGAAAGCGCCTTGGGTATATCGAGCCCCGAGATCTTGTTGAGCGCCTCCGCCATTTCAAACTCGTCGGCGTAGGCGTTTTTCTCGCCCAGCGACTCCAGCACCGCCGCCGGGAATTTATACGGGCTCGCGGTGGAGGCTATGACGCAGGGGGTTCTGTCCCCCGTCTCGGCGGCAAACTTGTCGTATACCCCTATCGCCACTGCGGTATGCGGGTCGACCGTGTAGCCGAACTTCTTAAACGTCTCGGAAATGGCGGCCTCTGTCTCCTCCTCGGTGCAAAATCCCGCGTAGAAGAGCCTGTTCAGCTCGGCCTTTATCTCCGGCGTGACCTCGAATCTTCCGCTCTCTGAAAGCGAGCCGTAGATCTTGCGGATATATCCGTCGTCCCCGCCGCTCAGGCGGAACAGCAGCCTCTCAAGGTTCGAGGAGATGAGAATATCCATCGACGGCGAGATGGTCGTGTAAAATTTCCTGTTTCTGTCATAAACGCCTGTGCGGAGAAAATCGGTGAGCACGTTATTCGAGTTCGACGCGCATATGAGCTTTTTGATTGGCAGCCCCATGAGCTTCGCATAATACGCGGCCAGAATGTTTCCGAAGTTTCCCGTCGGCACGCAGACGTTTATCTCGTCTCCCACCGCTATCTTTCCGTCGGCAACAAACTGCGCATAAGCCGAGATATAATAAACTATCTGCGGCGCCAGACGCCCCCAGTTTATCGAGTTAGCGCTTGAAAACATTATTCCGTTGTCCGAAAGCACCTTTTTGACCTCGGGGTCGGTAAATATCTTTTTGACCCCGGTCTGCGCGTCGTCAAAGTTGCCCTTTATCGCGCAAACCCCGACGTTTCCGCCCTCCTGGGTTATCATCTGGAGCTTCTGCATCGCGCTCACGCCGTTTTCGGGATAGAACACGAGTATGCAGGCGCCCTCCGCGTCCTTAAATCCCTCGAGCGCGGCCTTGCCGGTGTCTCCCGAAGTCGCGACCAGAATGCAGACCTTTTTCCGCTCGCCGGTCTTTTTAACTGATGTCGTCAGCAAATGCGGGAGTATCTGCAAAGCCATGTCCTTGAACGCACAGGTCGGCCCGTGCCCGAGCTCCAGTATATGCTCGCTTTCGGTGAGCGTTTTAAGCTCCATGACGTTTTTCGTCTCGAAGCTTCCCGAGGCATACGCCGCGTTCACGCAGGCCTTGATCTCGTCCTCCGAAAAATCGGTCAGGAATTTTTTAAAGACCGCCGCCGCCCTTTCGGGATAGCTCATCTTCCCCATGGCGGTGATTTCGCCGTAAGAAAGCGAGGGTATCTCACTCGGAACGTAAAGACCGCCGTCGCGGCTGATGCCTGAAACGATGGCCTCGGCGGAGGAAATTTTAAGAGCTTTGTCTCTTGTCGACTGATAATACATATAAACACCTCATATTTTTTAAGCGGTAAATGCCCGCTGGATATACTTGAAATTAGTGACCTTACCTTCCGACAGCTCGACCACCGCCGCGTCAAAAACGCCGGAGGCCTCCAAACCGTTCCTGAGAAGATACTCCCCCGCCGCGCGAACGATAAGCTCCCGCTTTCGCCTGTTTATGGCCTCCTCTCCGCTGGTGAGAGGGTCGGGCTTTCGCGTTTTCACCTCGACGAAATGTATCACCCCGCCAATCTCGGCGATAATGTCTATCTCCCCGCCTCTGACGGTGAAGTTTCGCTCCAAAATCCTGCAGCCCTTTCGCAGAAGATATTCGGCGGTATAGTCCTCGCCTATCTTTCCTATCTCTTTTTTCGTCATAATTTTCAGTGCAGCTTTTTAAGAAAGCTTGGACGGTGCGCGGGGCATGGCCCGTACTTTTTTATCATCTCATAGTGCAGCTTCGTGCCGTATCCCTTGTGCTTTGAAAACCCGTACTCGGGATAAGCCCTGTCAAGCCCGTTCATATATCTGTCACGCTCGACCTTTGCAAGGATCGAAGCCGCGGCTATCGACTGCGACAGCGCGTCCCCGTGAACGACCGCCCTTGCCTTCGGGATATCAGGCACGCGGTTCCCGTCGATGAGCGCGATGTCATATTCTCTTTTCAGCCCCTCGGCGGCGCGCTTCATCGCGAGCATTGCGGCGTTTAAAATATTCAGCCGCTCTATCTCCTCGACCGAAGCCGTCGCAACAAAATAAGCCTCCGCCTTTTCGGTGATTAGCTCATAAAGCTCCTCCCGCCTTTTTTCGGTCAGCTTTTTCGAGTCGTTCACGCCCCCCAGAACGATTCCCCTCGGGAGTATCACCGCCGCAGCGTAAACGTCCCCGGCAAGGGGCCCGCGCCCCGCCTCGTCAAGCCCCGCGATCACGGGGTATTCCCCGCGCAGAGCCTCGTCAAATGCAAAAAGCGTCATCTTTCCTCCGGCGTTTCAAGGCTTATCCTCCCGAGCTTTCCCGAGCGGAATTCGTCAAGTATCACCGCCGCCGTTCTCTCATAGTTTATCTCCCCTCCCGAGACCAAAAACCCCCTCTTTCTGCCGATCCGCTCCATCAGCTCAAGATCGCTCTCTTCCTCCCCGGGCGTGATCGAGTATCTCGCGTATATTGCCCCGGGTTCTGTCAGCCTCAGCCTTCCTAAAAATCTCATCGCGAGCGTTTCGATGTCGAGTATGTCGTCGCGTATCGCCCCCGTCCACGCAAGCGCCATTCCGACCGACTCGTCCTCGAACTTCGGCGCCAAAACTCCCGGAGTGTCCAAAAGCTCGAAATCGCTTTCCAGCTTTATCCACTGCTCGGCGCGGGTAACGCCCGGCCTGTCCTCGACCTTGGCGCGCTTCGAGCCGCTCAAGCGGTTAATAAGCGCCGATTTCCCGACGTTCGGCACCCCGACTGCCATTATCCTTATCGAGCGCCCGACCATGCCCTTCGCCGCCCATTTTTCCGTCTCGTCCTTTAAAATCGCCCTCGTCTTTTCAAGTACCGCCCTGCAGCCCTTGCCGCTCTTACAGTCTGTCGCGAGCGCGGGAATACCCTTTTCCCGGTAATATTCGAGCCATCTGCGGGTGATCTCCTCGTCCGCCATGTCCGACTTATTCAAAAGAAGTATCCTCGGCTTGCTCCCGAGGAGCGTTTCTATGTCCGGGTTCTGCGACGAGCGCGGTATCCTCGCGTCCAAAAGCACCAGCACCGCGTCCACGAGTCCTAAATGCTCGCGAATCAGCCTCTTGGTCTTCTGCATATGCCCCGGGAACCACTGAATGTTATACTGATTATCTATTTTTATCAATCCTTTTAAAGTTTTCGGGCCTTGGCGATCGGAAACAGCCGGAACACCGCTCTCCCGTAAATATCCTCCCGGTCGATGAGCCCTATCGAATAATTCCTTGAATCTTCGGTGTCCGCCCTGTTGTCGCAGAGAACGAAATAATACCCCTGCGGAACCGTCATCGGATAATCGCACCCGTTATCGGAGTCAAACGTTCGGTTATCTATCCCCGCGACGTTAAAAATCGACCCGTCTACATACACCGTCCCGGTCACAAAGTCGATATTGACCGTCTGCCCCGGGACAGCCGCTATCCGCCGAAGGCAAACGCCGTCAAGTCCGTAGCCCTCGCATGCAACGATATCTCCCAGCTTCGGCTCATATCCGAGGCTTTCGATGATTACGAGATCACTTTTGGAAAGAGTCGGCGACATCGACCCGTCGCGAACTATCGCCGGGAGGGCAATATATGTAAGCGCCAATGCCAAAATAGCGAAAACGCAGCATACCGCCCCCAAGACGGAAAGGATCCCGTCATAGAGCCTGTCGTGGTTCTTTCTGATCCGAAAATCCGAAAACATCTGCCCCTCCGAGGTCAAAAGGTGGAAATTCTGTTAAACGGAAAAAGCCGCAGTACCGCCTTTCCGAGTATATCCTCCCGGTCTACGAAGCCCACCTCCGTGCTCCGCGAATCGTTCGAGTTCTGGCGGTTGTCCCCGAGTACGAAATATTTCCCCTCCGGCACCGTCAGATCGGTAATGTCCCTGCCCTCGCGCAAAAGGGTGATATTGTCTATCCCGTCGACCAAAAACTCCTCGCCGTCGACATAGACCTTTCCCTTTTCAAAGTCTACGGTAACGGTCTGGCCTCCGACGGCGGCTATCCGCTTCACGATGACCTTTCCGAGCCCCGGCGAGTTGCAGGCGATTATATCCCCCTGCTCGGGAGTGTAAAGCAGCGAGCGGAGTATCAGAAAGTCCTTGTCCAAAAGCGTCGGCTCCATCGACTCCCCGCTGACCCAAGCCTGTCTGCCGATAAAGGTGTAAACGAGTATCACGATGATGCCGGTTACGCACATGACCTTGGCGAAGTCCAAGATCTCGTCTATAAGAGGCTGCTTTTCCGCCTTCTTGTCCTTCTTCTTTTTCATGAGATCACTTCTTTGCAAAAAATTTGGATATATTATATCACACCGCGCCGCAAAAATCAAGGGAAAATCGCAGCTAAACGAAAAAACTCCCGCGTGGGGAGTTTTTTGGTTTAGCGAAGGGCGTCCTTGGTCTTGGCTGCCTTGCCGACGCGGTCGCGCAGATAGTAGAGCTTTGCTCTTCTTACCTTACCGCGCCTTACGACGTCGACCTTCTCGACAACGGGAGAATGAAGCGGGAATACTCTTTCGCAGCCGCAGCCGTGAGCCACTCTGCGGACGGTGAAGGTCTCGCTCACGCCGCCGTGCTTGCGGGCGATAACGGTGCCCTCGAAGGCCTGTATTCTCGACTTGTCGCCTTCCTGGATCCTTACGGAGACCCTGACGGTATCTCCGACCTCAAATTCGGGAACGTTCTCTTTCATCGACGAACCGGAAATAAGCTTTAAAGCGTCCATTCTGTCTTTTCCTCCTTTTTTCTTTCAGACATTCATACGCCCCAGCCGACCGCAAAGGGGTCGCTTTATAAGAGGGCCAGCGGACTGCCAGCTTTAGTATTGCAACTAAACCCTGCCGTAAATCAAAGGAAATTTATCGGCAGACCAAATGCTTAAATATTATAACACATTGCGAAAATTTAATCAATAGTATGACCTGTCGAAAATTCGCCTGCCCACCGCCCAATTTTTGTTGATCTTGACCAATTACGCGTCCAGAAAAAGCGAAATAAGAATAAATCCCATGCTCATGACCGCCGAAGCCGACGCGCGAGCAGGCGCGGCATACAAAAACCCCGCAAATCCCGCGAGCAAAGCCGCCCCCGATATCACCGAAAGCGCCCTCGCGGCTCTCTCGCTCAAAAACAGCGCAGCGAACCTCCCGCCGTCGAAATATCCTATCGGCAAAAGATTGAACGCCCCAAGCGCGAGATTTATCCCTCTGAACTCCCCTTTCAGCACCGCCCCGAGCATAAGATTCATCGCCGCTCCCGAAAGATACACCGCCGCGGCCTTTCCCCTCGATAGCCCGTCTATCCCGGAGGAGGATATCTTTATCCCCCCTCCGTAAAATCTCACCGAGCTTATCTTCACCCCGAATATCCGCATAAAAAACAGGTGCGAAAGCTCGTGCAGAACGCAGAACAAAAGCGCCGCCCCGCCGAGGGAATTGTCCCTAAGAACCGACAGCCCCAAGATAAAGAAGAACCCGAAGCAAAGGTCGATCTCGACGCCGAAAATTTTAAATGTAAGCATGATAAAGTATATTCGCTGCCCGCAAAAAAATTCGGGGGAGATGTCTCCCCCGCGCTTTACTGCTTTTGCTCCCTGCTGACTCCGAAGAAAAGCCGAAGTATCCCGGCGACGAGCTTGCAGGGCTTTTTAACAATGACCTTCATCAAAACGCCTCCTATATGTATTGCGTGACCGCTTTTACATATTATTCCGAGGCGGCGCTTTGTGTTCTACCTCTTTTTCAGCTCCCACGGCTTGATCCTCTCCGCCTCGGCGTACATCTTTACATACGAAGCGTGCCGCGACGGCGATATCTTCCCGTCCCGAAGAGCCTCCAGCACCGCGCACCCCTGCTCCGTCCTGTGCGAGCAGCCGGTGTATCGGCAGTGCCCCAAAAAGTCTGAAAACTCGGGGAAGCAGTCGGCAAGATACTCCTTGAAGATAATATCGTACCTGTCGGTCGAAAACGCCGCAAACCCCGGCGTGTCGGCGAGATATCCTCCCCCCGGCAGCCTTAGAATGTCGGTGCGTCGGGTGGTGTTTTTCCCCCTACCGAGCTTCTCGCTTATCTCTCCGACCTCCGCCTCCGCCCCGGGAATGAGATTGTTTAAAAGCGACGATTTCCCCACGCCCGAGTTCCCGCACAGCGCCGAAAAGCTCCCCCTGATCTCCGCCAAAAGCTCCTCCGCGCCCTCGCCGGTGATGTTGTCAATGAGAAACGTCGGGAATATAGGCCTGTAAATTTTCGCGTACTCCTCCGGGTCGTAAAGGTCGGTCTTTGTGATGGCAATGACCGGCTTTATCCCCTTAAATACCGACACCGCCGTGAATTTATCAAGGTTTAAAAGGTTCGGCGACGGGCTCACCGCCGAGCATACAAAGACAATGCTGTCCAGATTTGCGAGCGGCGGGCGGACTATCTCGTTTCTTCGCGGGTAAATTTTCGTGATGACGTACTCCCCCGCGTGTTCCTCGACCTCCGCCTCGTCCCCGCAGAGAGGGGCAAGCTCGCGCGAGCGAAAGCTCCCCCTCGCGGTGCAAATTATCTCCCTGCCCTCGGCGCCGACCTTAAACCCGGTGCCGAAGGCGCTTATTATCATCCCGCGCATCAGAACAGCGAGAAGGTGTCGAGGCTGCGGAACGCCGACGTCGAGTAGTCGTCGGTGTCAAACGTACCGTCGTCAAAGTTGAGGGTATATGTCGCGAATCTGATCTGCAAGGCGTTGCAGCGCGCGATGGCGTCTATCTGCATGGTGCCGGTGCCCTCTATCTCTACGGGATAGCTCCTGCCCGCCCACTCGGATGCCTTGATCGTGAACTGCGGTATTATCGGGTTTGATGTTGTCCCCGTCATGCAGAGCGTAACGTAGTAGGTGTTGGTCGCCGAGCTCGGAATGTCGATAAGAAGGGTAAGCTTTTTAAGCTGATTTTCGTCCTCGCCCTCAAACGGGTCGGTGTTATCCGGCTCGTTCGGGTTTCCGGGATACCCCTGCCCGAACGGGTCGAACGGGTCATAAAAGTCGGGAACGTTCGGGTTCGGCTCGGGAAGCTCCTCGACCTCGCCGGAACCGTCCGAAACAAATATGGTTATGACCGTGTCTCTCGGGACGCTCGATCCGCCCTCGATGTTCTGGCTGATGACGGTGTCCCTCTCCTCGTCCGAGGCCTGATACTGAATCTTATACTCCAAATACGCGTCGGTTATCTCGTTTCTTGCCGTCACAACGTCCTTTCCGACCACGAGCGGCACAACGGTGTCCTCCGTCGTCGGCCCCAAGGAGACAAACAGCCTTACCGTAGTCCCCTCCTCGACCTCGGTGCCCTCGGCGGGGTCTGTTCCGATGACAAAGTCCGCCGCGACGTCGTCGCTGTCCATCTGTACGGTGATGAAGTTGAGGTTCTGCTGCTCAAGCGCTACCGTCGCCGAGGAAATATGGTAATTCTTGAGCCCCGGTATCGTCACCATTCTCACGCCCTTTGAAACGGTAACCTTGATGGCGTCGCCAATCTTGACGATCCTTCCCGCGGCCTTTTCCTGATAGATTATCTCTCCTGCCTCGTATTCGTTGTTGTATTCCTCCGTCGCAACGAGCTGTATATCGGGATACTTCGCCCTCGCGTCGTAAAAGTTCATTCCCAAAAGGTTCGGCAGCTCATAGTCGTTGTCCGACGAAGCGGTGGTCTTGAAAGCTCCCAAAATAACGTTCGCGACAAACATCGTGGCGACTATAATTACCGTGACCGTTACCCCGGCGAGGATCGGCAAAGCATAGTTGTGCCTCACCTCGACATAATCGTCGTCATCGTCGTCCTCCTCATAGTATACCTCCTCGCGGACGGGCTGCCTTTTCGGCTCGCGCTTCGGCTTTTCGGGCTTTTCCTCCCTCGGCTTCGGCTTAAGCGCGGATATCGCCGCCGCAAGCTTTTCCTTGGCGGCGTTTCCGCCCTCCTGCTGGCGGCTCCCGCCCTCGGTCATCTCGGAATACCCGAAGGTTATGCTCTGATCCTGCTTAAACGCCTCAATGTCTCTGATCATTCCCGACGCCGACTGATACCTCTTTGCGGGGTCCTTTTCCATCGCGTGAAGGATTATCTCCTCAAGCCCGGGATAGATCGAGCTGATTATCTTCGTCGGCGGCACCGGCTTGTCGTGCATATGCTTCAGCGCCACCGATACCGGCGTATCTCCGTTAAACGGCTTTCTCCCGGTCAGCATCTCATACATCATAACTCCGACCGAGTAGATGTCGCTTCTCTCGTCGGTCCTCTCGCCGGCGGCCTGCTCGGGAGAAACATAGTGCACCGAGCCCATCGTCTTTTCGGAGGCGTTCTGCTCGACCTCGCGGGAAAATCTCGCGATGCCGAAGTCCATGACCTTTATCGAGCCGTCCGACAGAAGCATAACGTTCTGCGGCTTGATGTCGCGGTGAACAATCCCCCTGTCGTGCGCAAGCTGCAGGGCTCTCAAGATCTGTATCGTGAAGTGCACGCAGTCCCGCCATTTAAGCATTCCCTGCTGCTCGATATACTCCTTAAGGGTGATCCCGTCGATATACTCCATGACGATATACTGCATGCTGTTTTCGTATCCTACGTCGTATATCTTGACTATATTCGGGTGGGAAAGCACCGCTATCGCCTTGGATTCGTTACGGAAGCGGCGGACAAATTCCTCGTTCTCGGAAAATTCGCTCTTAAGGATCTTGACGGCGACGGTACGGTTTTCCATAATGTCCCTGCCCTTATAGACGTCGGCCATTCCGCCCACACCGATAAGCTCGGTGAGCTCGTATCTGCCGTCGATCTTAAGCCCGATGAAACGGTCAAACTTTTCCATTCTGTTTCCTCCTTTATACGGTTATGAGCGCGGCCGTGATGTTGTCCTTGCCGCCGCTCACGTTGGCGTGATTTATAAGCTCTGCCGCCGCCGTTTCGGGGTCCTGCCTATAGGCGGTGCGGTATATAAGCTCGTCGGAGCAATAGTTTGACAGCCCGTCGGAGCATATAAGAAGCGTCGAGCCCTTTTCCGCGCTAAGCTCGAAATAGTCCACGTCCACCGTCTCCTCGACGCCCACGGCGCGGGTGATGACGTTTTTCATGCTCTGCGCGGCGGCGTCGCTTTCGCCTAATATCCCCCGCGAGCGCAGAAGCTCGACCACCGTGTGATCGCTCGTTATCTGCCTGATACCGCCCGAGTCGATGATATAAGCCCTCGAATCGCCCACGCTCGCTATGTAAATATCGAGCCCGTGAACGATCGCCGCGACGCAGGTCGTTCCCATACCGCGGTTTTCGGGTTCCTCACGGCTCTTCTGATATACGATGGAGTTAGCCGCCGTCACCGCCGAGACCAAAAGGTTTCTCACCGAGCGCGGCTCCATATCCTCGCGATAGCTTATGACAAGCCTGTCGTACACAGCGTTTATGGCGACCTCGCTCGCGACTCCTCCGCCGTGAGTGCCGCCCATTCCGTCGCATACGACCGCAAGGGCAGTCCGCTCGTTGAGCTCCTTCACCCTGTACCTGTCCTGATTTTCAGTTCTTTGCTTGCCGATATCGGACTTTGCGGCAATTATCAAACCGACCACCTTCTTTTTTATTCATTCAAAGCGCCTTCGTATTCCCGCCTAAGCTGACCGCAGGCGGCGTTTATATCGCTTCCGAGCGTTCTTCTGACCGTAGCGTTCGCGCCGAGGCTGCCGAGCAGCCTGCAAAACGCCGCGGCGGCCGCCCTGTCTGAGCGGTAAGACCTCTCGGCAATTTTATTCACCGGGATAACGTTTATGTGCGCGGGCATTCCCTTAATCAGCTCCACCAGCGCCTTTGCGTCCTCCCTGCTGTCGTTTTCGCCCTCTATGAGCGCGTACTCGAAGGATATCCTCCGCCCCGTTTTCTCGAAATAATCGCGGCAGGCCTTCATCAGATCATCTATGTGATACCTGTTGTTTATCGGCATCAGCTCGCTTCGCTTTTCATCATACGGGCTGTGCAGCGATATCGAAAGCGTAAGGCCGAGATCCATCTCCATCAGGTCGTATATCCTGTCCACGAGCCCGCAGGTCGAAAGGCTGACGTGCCGAAGGCTCATGTTCGTGCCCTCCGGCGAGCTCAATATCCTAAGGAATTTTATCACGTTGTCGAAATTGTCGAGCGGCTCGCCTATCCCCATTAAAACTATGCTTGAGACCTTTCTTGAAGTCACTCTTTCCGTCTCGTAAAGCTGCCCCAAAATTTCGTTCGGCTCAAGATTTCTCTTAAACCCCGCAATGGTCGACGCGCAGAATTTGCAGCCCATCTTACAGCCCGCCTGGGTCGATACGCAGAGCGAATCGCCGTGCTCATAGCTCATTAAGACCGTCTCGATGTGGTTTCCGTCGCTAAGCCCGTAAAGTATCTTCACAGTGCCGTCCTTTTCCGACTTCAAGACCCTTTTCGGGACTATCCTCGAAAAGCTGTAGGTCTCCGCTAACCTTTCGCGGAGCGCTTTCGGAAGGTCGCTCATCTCATCAAAGCTCTCCGCGCGCTTTTCGTGCAGCCAAGAGTATATCTGCTTCGCCCGAAAAGGCTTCTCGCCCATTGCCTCGACTGCCGCCTTAACCTCGGAAAATTCAAGGGATAAAATGTCTATATCCGTCACGCCCTTCTTGTGAGCGCGGCGATGAAAAATCCGTCGCCGCAAAATTCTCCCGGAAAAACCGTGTGCATACACCCCGGGAAGTTTTTGAGCTCCTTCGGCTCAAAATCGCTATGCTCTCTCAAAAATCTCTCCACGACCCGCTCGTTTTCTTCTTTTCTTAATGTGCAGGTCGAATATATAAGTATCCCGCCCGGCTTCAGATAACCCGCCGAGGTCGAAAGGATAGCGTACTGGGTTGCCGAAAGCCCCGTCGGGTCCGGATCGGCGCGGTATTTTATCTCCGGCTTTCGCCTTATTACCCCGAGCCCCGAGCATGGAACGTCGCACAGTATCCTGTCCGCCGCCGGCATACCGGGATCAAACCTTTTCCCGTCATTTACCCTTGCCTCAATGCTTTTCAGCCCGAGCCGCCGCGCCCCGCTCTCGATAAGCCCGACCCTGTTTTTGTGAAGATCGAACGCCATCACCCTGCCCTTGTCCCCCATAAGCTCGGCGACCGTGAAGGCCTTCCCTCCCGGCGCGGAGCAAATGTCCAAGACTACGTCGCCGGGCCGCGCCCTGACCTCGTCGGCGCAGAGCTGACAGGAAGCGTCCTGAATATGAAGCATTCCCTTTCTGTAAGCGCCGAGCTCCTCGACCGCACCTGCGTTTTCAAGTATATACGCGTCTGTCAAGTGATCAAGCTTTACAGCCGTAACGCCGTCCGATCTGAGCTCATCTATAATATCCTCTTTCGAGTGATATACCGTGTTGAATTTTGCCGTATTAGGGGCTTTTTTAAGGCTTTCCTCCAATATCCGAAGCGTTCTATCCTCGCCGTATTCCTCCTGCCAGAGCTTTATTATCCACTCCGGCGCCGAGTACTCTATCGACAAGTCTTTCAGCTTTACACCCGTTTTCGGGAGCTTTTTCCCGCCCCGTAAAAAGCTTCGGAGCAAAGCGTTCACGAATCCCTTCGCGGCCGGGTTTTTAAGCTTGCCCGCAAGCTTCACGCTCTCGTCCACTGCCGCATGGTCCGGCACCGAGTCCATATAAAGTATCTGATAAAGCCCCATGCGGAGTATCTCGCGAAGCTCCAAAGACAGCCCGTCCCCGGGCTTATTTGAAAGCGAGGAAATTATCGCGTCAAGGGTGATCTTTCTCTCCAAAACGCCGTAGTAAAGAGCCGCTGCGAACCGCTTGTCCGCGCCGTCGAGCCCCGAGCCCTTAAGCGCAAGGTCGAGCGCGATGTTTGAATATCCCGCGTCCCTCTCGGTCCTGCACAAAAGCTTAAGGCAGAGCTCTCTTGCGCTCATTTCCGCCGCCTCGTGCCGGAGCCGACGATGAGAAGAAGCCTGAACACCTGCGCGAGCGAGCTGACAAGCGCCGCCACATAGGTAAGCGCCGCCGCGGTCAGAACCTTTCTTGCGTAGGGTATCTCGTCCCCCTCCAAAATGAAGTCCTGCTCCAATGTCTTTAACGCCCTTGCCGAGGCGTTGAACTCCACCGGCAGCGTCACCGCCTGAAATACCGCAGTCGCCGAGAACAAAAGAACTCCTATCATCGCGAGATTGTAGCTTCCGAAAATAAGTCCCACAAGAATAATTATCCACCCGAGGCTCGAACCGATCCCCGTCACCGGCACCAAAGCCGAGCGTATCGTTATCGGGAAATACCCCGTCGCGTGCTGAACGGCGTGCCCGCATTCGTGCGCCGCGACTCCCACCGCCGCCACCGACGTGCTGTTATAGGTCGAATCGCTCAGCGAAATGACGTTCGTCTTGGGGTTATAGTTGTCGGTCAGGTTCCCCTTGATGTGCACTATTTGCGTGTCGTAAAGCCCGTTCGAGTCGAGAATTCTTCTTGCTACCATCGCGCCTGTCAGGTGCCTCGAATTTTCAATCTGCGAGTATTTTTTATAGGTCGAATTTACCTTCCACTGGGCGTAAAGCCCCAAAAGAAGCGCCGGGATAAGGACGATATACGTCCAGTCAAAATAGTAAGGCATAGCTTCTCCTTTCTATATAAGCAGGGAGCCTTTTTTCACCGGGCGACCGGGAAGAAAATCCTCCGCGCTCATTCTCTTTGAGCCCTCCGCCTGAAGCTCCAATATACGAATGCTTCCCTCTCCGCAGGCGACGGTCAGCTTTTTTTCGTCGATCAACTCCCCGGGTCTTCCGAGGTTTCCGTCCTCCGAAGCCACCGCCGCTCGGTAAAGCTTCAGCGCCTTTCCGTCAAGGCTCAGCTTCGCGCATGGCCAATCCGAAAGCCCGTTTATCATGCTGCAAACCTTTTTCGCCGGCTCCGAAAGATCTATCTTCGACATCTCCTTAGTGAGCATCGGCGCATATGTCGCGGCGCTCTCGTCCTGCGGCTCGGGTGTAATCTCCCCTTTTTCGAGCTTTTCAAGAGTCTCGCCCAAAAGCTTAGCGCCGACCTCCGAAAGCCTGTCATAGTATTCCGCCGCGGTCTCGTTTTCATCCACCCTGACGGCTTTTTTCAGGAGCATATCCCCTGTGTCCATCCCCTCCGCCATCATCATTGTCGTGACCCCGCCGTACTCGTCGCCGTTTATGACCGTCCACTGAATCGGCGCGGCACCGCGGTATTTCGGCAAAAGCGACCCGTGAACATTCACGCAGCCGAACCTCGGTATCTCAAGTATCTCCGGCGGAAGAATCTTTCCGTAAGCCACAACCGCGATGCAGTCCGGCTTCATCTCCCGGATAAGCGGCGTTACCGTCCCGCTCTCCTTTTTTAGCGACTGCGGCTGATATACGGGAATATTTTTTTCGACCGCATATGCTTTAACCGGCGGCGGAGTAAGCTTCATTCCGCGTCCCTTCGGCTTGTCGGGCTGGGTGAACACCGCCAAAACCTCGTGCGAGCGTTCTATCAGCTCCTTAAGGCAGGGCACCGCGAAATCCGGCGTTCCCATGAAAACTATCCTCATTATTCCTTTTCCTCTTCCTGTTCAAGCGGCGCCTCAATGTTCATCGGCAGCACCCTCCCGTCAAGATGATCGAGCTCGTGGCATACCGCCCTCGCAAAAAGATCGCTCACGGTAAGCTCAAACTCGTTTCCGTATCTGTCCTGCGCCTTCACGGTGACCGTTTTCGGGCGGGTGACATATCCGTACAGCTCGGGGAAGCTTAAGCACCCCTCGGTGCCGTACTGCGTCTCCTCGCTTCTGTAAGTTATCTCTGGGTTCACAAGCTCTACGAGCCCGGTCTTGTCGTTCGACACGTCGATAACGACCGCCCGTCTTATGATCCCGACCTGCGGGGCCGCCAGCCCGAGCCCCTCGGCGTGATACATCGTCTGGGCCATATCCGCCAAAAGCTCCTCCAAGCGCCCGTCAAACTTTTCTACCGGCTTGCACTTTTTTAAAAGCACCGGGTCGCCGTCCTTTACGATAATTCTCAATGCCATTTTCTACTGTCCTTTCTATATATCGGGATCCATATCGGGTATGATCCTGACGTTTTTTATCCTCTTGTCGCCGTATGCCGCTATCATGCAGCCCGAGATATAATCCCGAAAAGCCTTGGTGTTCCGGCACTTTACGGTGAGAACATATTTATACCTTCCGTTCGCCCTGCCGTTTCCCGCCCTCACCGGGCCCAAGACCCTCATCGGAAACTGCTGATCAACCTTTTCGAGCCCCTCCCGCATTATCTCTACAAACGCCTGCGACGCCTTGACCGCGTCCGACTCCATCGGCGAGCTGAACCCCACCGTCATGATGTTGCAAAACGGCGGGTAAATAAGCTCCCTGCGAAGCGCTATCTCCTGCTCGTAAAATCCGACGTAGTCCTGCTCCGATGCCAGCCCGATAACGTGATGATCCGGCAGATACGTCTGTATGAACGCGAGCCCTCTTTCGGTCCCGCGTCCTCCCCTGCCCACGACCTGGGTCAGCAGGGAAAACGTCCTCTCATAGCTCTTGTAGCTCCCCGAAAACAGGCTGCTGTCAAGGCTTATCACCCCGACGAGCGTGACCTTCGGAAAATCGAGCCCCTTCGCAATCATCTGCGTGCCTATCATTATATCGTACTCGCCGTCCGAAAACGCCTTGAATTTCTCCTCGTATGCAAACCTTGACGAAGCGGTGTCCGCGTCCATGCGAAGTATCCTCGCCCCCGGAAAAAGTTCCGTCAGCTCCTCCTCGATGAGCTGTGTACCGGTTCCCGACGTTCTCACCTTATTTCCGCCGCAGACCGGGCAGCTGCCCTCGAAATGCACCGAATACCCGCAGTAATGGCACATCAGCCGCGAATTTGTCTTGTGCATCGTCAGCGGCAGAAGGCAGTTCGGGCACCTTATCGCCTCGCGGCAGTCCGCGCATACGGCAAACGTGCGGTACCCCCTGCGGTTCAGAAGCAGGATCGA
The DNA here is from genome assembly GCA_947624745.1 of uncultured Clostridia bacterium. Lineage (GTDB taxonomy): Bacteria > Bacillota > Clostridia > Oscillospirales > Ruminococcaceae > Faeciplasma. The sequence continues at coordinate 77,207 of CANQLR010000002.1, forward strand.
CTGATTACCCTTTTTTATGTTCTCGTTCACCGCTCTTATCAGGTCCTCGCAGAACGGCGAGCCGTTTCCCTGCTCCGCCTCGGCGGACATATCCGCCACGACTACCTGAGGAAGCGGCGATCGGTTATATCTGTTTTTAAGCTCAAACAGGCTGTATCTGCCCTTTTTCGCGTAATAATATGTTTCGAGCGACGGCGTGGCCGAAGCCATCAGAAGCACGCAGTTATGCGTACCGCAGCGCTGTACCGCCACGTCTCTTGCATGGTATCTCGGCGAGGAATCCGACTTATAGCTCCCCTCGCCCTCCTCGTCCATGATGATAATTCCAATATTTTCAAGCGGAGCAAACACCGCGCTTCGCGTTCCGATGACGATCTTCGCCTTCCCGCGCTTCGCCCGCTTGAACTCGTCCATTCTCTGCCCAAGCGACAGCGCCGAGTGTATCACCGCGACAGTGTCCCCAAATGCGGCGCGAAATCTCGAAACGAGCTGCGGCGTCAGCGATATCTCGGGAACGAGCATCAGCGCCGTTTTACCCCTTTTCGTGAGCGTTTCGATGAGCTTTATAAACACCGCGGTCTTTCCGCTCCCGGTAACTCCGTGCAAAAGCGCGCCCGCGGGCTTTCCCTCGTCGATGAGCTTCATTATGCCGTCGTAAGCGGCCTGCTGCTCCTCCGAAAGGCTTATCTCCTCGGCTCTCGGGCCGTCCGCCGATGATATGGGGGTCCTGAACGTCTCGTATTTATACCTCGTCAGTATTCCCTTTTTCACCATGTTCGACAGCACGGTGTGCGTCGCCCCGACGGCGTACATTACTTCCTTGACGGAGGCCGCGCCGTTTTCCTCCAAAAACTGCTCGACAAGCTTCTGCCTCGCGGTCTTTGAATGTTCGACGGTGTTGTCAAAATACCCTTCCGAAAGCCTGAGCATCGTCACCGTCTCGTCCCCGACGCGGCGTTTCAGCTCGTCCTCGCGCTCCAAAAGCCCCTTGTCGCATAACGAACGCAATATCCCGCCGTCGGCGTTTGCAATCAGAGAGTCGAATGTCTTCGGCTCGACCGCTCCCAAAAGCGAAGAATAAAGCTCCTCCTCGGCCTTTGTCAGCTGATCCGCCGCCTCGGGTCTTTGCGCCGAGAGCGAATACCTCTCCCCCAGCGATACCGAATACCCCGACGGCACCATGGTGCGAAAAGCCTCGAAATAGGTGCAGAAGGTGTTATCCTTCAGCCAGTAGATGAGATTTAATAGCTCTTTGTTCAGAAGCGGCTCGCGGTCGATAAGCGAGATGATGGGCTTAATGCCCTCCTCGTCCTCTCTCTCGTAAAGCCTCGTGACGACTCCGACGTGCCTGCGGTTTCCCTTTCCGAACGGCACCAAAACGCGCTGTCCCTCGGTGATCATCGGCCTAAGGACTGCCGGCACCCTGTAGGTGTATTCGCGGTCAAAGCCGTATGCCGTCCCCGAGACGATAAGCTTCGCGCAGAGTATCATTTTTTCTTGACTGCGGGGTCTTCAACAAGGCGGTATTCGTTTCTCGCGAACTGCTCCACCGCAAGCTTCACCGGGTTTTCCTCGGTGGGGGCCTTTTCCTCAAAGGATTCGTCCATTATCTCCCTTGCCCTGCGGGAGACGGCAATAACGAGGGAATAAATGCTCTCCCCGTTTTTGAGAATCTGCGAGCTCGATGGTCTTAACATTTTTCAAGCACTCCTTTTATCGTATCGTTATTGAGCTTTGTCATTTTCTTAGCGGCCTTCATCACCGCTTTAACGTCCTCAATGGCCTCCTCGAGGCCGTCGTTGACGACGGTGTAGTCATATCTCACCGATTTTTTGATCTCACCCTCCGCCTCCGCTATCCTTCTTTTGATAACGTCCTCGGGGTCGGTGCCTCTTTTTTCAAGCCGGTGCCTAAGCGTCGCGAGCGACGGCGGAAGAATAAATATCGACACCGCCTCGGGGCAGGAATCCATGACCTTATAAGCGCCCACGGTCTCTATCTCCAATATTACGTCGCGGCCGGCGTCTAAAAGGTCGAAAACAGCCTTTTTCGGCGTTCCGTAGCAGTTTCCGCAGAATTCCGCGTGCTCGAGCATTCCGCCGTTTCTGACAAGGTCATCAAATTCGGTCCGCGAGATGAAGAAGTAGTCCTTCCCGTTCACCTCGCCCTCCCTCGGCGCGCGTGTCGTCGCCGAAACCGAGAAGCTTATATTCGGGTCGGCTTTCAATATCTCCCCGACAATAGTGCTTTTCCCCGTCCCCGACGGCGCGGAGATTATATACAGCGTGCCTCTATTCATTATCGCTCACCTCGCTTGAAAGTATATATTCGGGACTGCGCGAAGAAAGAATGACGTGGTCGCTGTCCATAACTATCACCGATTTTGTCTTTTTTCCGTAGGTCGCGTCGATAAGCGTTCCCTTGTCGCGCGAATCCTGTATCAGCCGCTTTATCGGCGAGCTCGACGGCTCGACCACCGCGACTATCCTGTTTCTCATAATATAGCAGGAATACCCGATATTTACAGTTTCCATATCCGCCGCCTACTCTATGTTCTGTATCTGCTCGCGAATTTTTTCGACCGAGTTTTTCATCTCAAGAACTTTTTTTGTGATCTCAAGGTCGCTGCACTTCGAGCCTATGGTGTTCACCTCGCGGTTGAACTCCTGTATCAAAAAGTCGAGGCGTTTTCCGACCGGTCCCTGCTCCTCAAGAATCGAGCGGTACTGCGAGATGTGGCTTTTGAGCCTCACCGTCTCCTCGTCCACCGCCGTCTTGTCGGCAAAAAGCGCGGCCTCGGTCAGAACTCTCTGGTCGTCTATCTGCCGGTCCCCCAAAACCTCTTTGAGCTTCGCATACAGCCTGTTCCGGTACTGCTCGTTCACCTGCGGCGAGCGCTTCTCTACAAAATCGACGTCAGCCTCAATCTCGCAAAGCTTTTCAAGAATGTCGCTCTTAAGCTTTTCGCCCTCCGCCGAGCGCATCTCGCCGAACATGTCGAGCGCCAAGGTCGCGGTCTTAGATACCTTCTCCCACAGCGCCTCCTCGTCGGTCTCCTGCTTCGTGAGAACGAACGCGTCGGGAATTTTCATCACGGAACTGAGCGTAATGTCGTCCGGCAGCCCGAACCGCTCGTTCACGCCCCTAAGCGCGGAGATATACCCGTCTATGACCTCGGCGTTTGCGGTGACCTTCTGCTCGCTCACGCCAATAGGCGTCACCGAGACGTAAATTTCGGTCTTTCCCCGGGATATTCTCTCGGACAAAAGCTTTTTCAGGCGCTCCTCCAAGAAGGAATACTGTCTTGAAATGCGTGAAGAAAATTCAAAGTAGCGGTGGTTCACGGACTTTATCTCAACGGTTATCTCAAAGTCCTCGAAATTTTCGGACGCCCGTCCGAAGCCGGTCATGCTTTTCGGCATTTTTTTCATCCTTTCGCTTCATTTGCACATAGTAATCCATAATCGTATTTTATTATAGCACACTTTAAAAAATAAAGCAAGGTTTTTTATAAATTTAATATTCGGGGGCAGGTTTTCGGGAAGTCTGTGCGGGACCGGGGGCGAAGCCCCAACGCCCACGAAGCGGGCGTTGTCAGCCGCGCGTGGGTTTCGTGCTATCTTTATTATAAAGGAAAATGTTTGACATACTGCAAATCTTATAGATTCATCACGCGGCCGGAATTGCGCCGAACGGCGCAATTAGGGCTTCGCCCCGCGCAAAAGGTATTCGCTCGCGAGCTCGCTCATGCTATTTTCAGCCCTCACCCCTGCCCCTCCCCGGCGGGGAGGGGGCGCAACGGCCATACCGACTGCTGACTCACACCTTAGTTCCCGTTGCGCAGCGAACCCGCCGGAAATGTGCAGACCCCGCGCGGCGAAGCCCCGGGGCGGCAGCTCCGCTGCCGCCCACCGGCCACGCTCCGCGTGGCCGGCTCGGCGCCCTTCGGGCGCCTCGGGGCTTCGCCCCTCCCCCTGCCCCTCCCCAGCCAAACATCTAACCGTACTTTTTCTCAAAGTTTGCCTCGCTCGTCGCTCGGCAAATAGGGGACCCCTTCCGAGAGCGCAACGCCTAATCGACTTCTGACTCGTACCTTAGTGCCCGTTGCGCAGCGAACCCGCCGGAGCGGCGGCTTCGCCCGGGGACGGACTGTTTTCGCTACCCTCCTGCGGTTTTTTGAAATGGGGATTTCGCGCTCTGCGGAGTGCGACCAGAGGCTCCTCGCCTCTGGACTCTCGCCCGCTTTTTGAGGAAAAGCGGGGTAAAACCTTTTCAGTTATGCTGCCCCCCATTTCCCTCTTTACTTTCCCCAATTTCTGTGCTATAATATCCCCGACACCACTTTAAGGAGAATCTCTATGTCCGAAGAAATAAGATCCCGCTTTATCGAAATATACAAGTCTAACATCACCCGCCCCGGCGCCGACAGGCTCCTCGATTACCTCGAAACCAAGTGCGATTTCTTTACCGCGCCCGCTTCGACAAGGTTCCACTGCGCCTATGAGGGCGGCCTCTGTGAGCATTCCCTGAACGTCTACGACTGCCTCAAAAGCTATCTCGCGACCGACCGCGCCAAGGAGACCTTCGGCCTCGAATATTCCGACGAAACCGTGGCCATCGTCTCCCTTCTTCACGACGTCTGCAAGATAAACACCTACAAGGTCTCGATGCGAAACACCAAGGACGAGTCGGGCAAGTGGGTCCAAGTCCCCTATTACGAGTATAACGACGTCCTCCCCTACGGCCACGGCGAAAAATCGGTCTACATAATTTCGGGATTCATGCGCCTCACCCGCGAGGAAGCCATGGCGATACGCTGGCACATGGGCTTTTCCGGCACCGAGGATCAGAAGCTCGTCGGCAATGCGCTTCATATGTACCCTCTTGCGCTCGCGACGATGATCGCCGACTGCGAGGCTTCAAGCTTCGTCGAGGAGAGAAAGGACAAAAAATGACTCTTTTGCTTATCCGCCACGGCGAATCCGAAGCCGACCTTCTGAATGTTCACGAAGGCCGAGCCGATTTCGAGCTTACCGAGCGCGGCCGCAAACAGGCAAAGGCCATGGCCGAGTATGTCTCGAAAAGCTACGCCGTTTCAAGAATATACGCCTCCACCCTTAAGCGCGCCATGCAGACCGCCGAGTATCTCCGCGCCGCCTGTAAAGCGCCTCTTTTGCCGGACGAAATGCTCATGGAGTTCCAAAACGGCCTAATCGCGGGTCTCACGCGAAAGGAAGCCGCCGAAAAATATCCCTTTGTTGAGGTCCCGCTCCACGCTTCCGTCTACGAACAGGAATCGAAGCTCGAATTTCGTTTCCGCGCCGATTTCATGCTCTCAAAGCTCTTAAGCGAGACCGATCCCGGCGAGACGGTAGCCGTCGTCTCCCACGGCGGCATGATAAACCAGCTCTTCCGCTCGTTTTTGCGCCTTCCCGTCGACAGCGACGTCTTTTTCGCGACCGGGGACGCCTGCGTTCACGAGTGGCGGATAGAAAACGGCCGCCGCACCGTCGTCCGCTCGAACATGAGCTGCCAAAAGCTTCTCCCGAAGGGGTGATACCTTGAACATCTCCGCGCTGTCAACTCTCTTTTCGGTGAGGCGGCTCACATCAGCCGACCTTCCCGAAGCGCTCTTGCTTTGCGAGGGCAACCCGCAGTATTACCTCCACTGCCCGCCTCCCGTCACGAAGGAAAGCATCCTCCACGACATGACCGTCCTCCCGCCGAGAACAGCCCCGAAGGACAAATACTACCTCGGCTTTTTTGATGATAACGAGCTCATCGCGATAATGGACCTGATCCTCAACTACCCGAACGCCAAGACCGCCTTTGTCGGCTTTTTCATGCTTAAGCGCGAGAAGCAGGGCGCCGGCCTCGGCAGCAAAATAGTATCTGAGTGTTTTTCCGAGCTTTCCCGCCTCGGCTACGAATATATCCGCCTCGGCTACTCCGAGAACAACCCTCAAAGCAAAGCCTTCTGGCGAAAAAACGGCTTTTCCCCCACCGGTGTGGAATATGACGGAGGCGGCTATACGGTCGTAGTGATGGAAAGAAAAATAATCTGACCAAAAAATGCAAAAAAAGCCTGTACCGCCGCTTCTGACGGTACAGGCAAAAATTTATTTGAGAGCTTATTTTGATCTTACCAAACCGCCGTACTACCACTCCCAAGTCATATCTTTACGACCTTAAGAAGAAGAACACAGCTATCGCAGCGCTTATCACGGCGGATATGCACAGAAGGATAAATATCCATGTTGATTCGGGATTGCCTATCATGCCGGAGAACTTGAAAAATAACCCGAACGCGAACTGTATTATTGCGGATATGAACACGAGCACCGCCAACACACGATAATTTTTCATTCCGTCACCTCAGAACTTCAGATTCTTCGGCGTTCTCGAATACGCCTGAACGTCCCTTATGTTCGCCACCCCGGTGACATACATCAAAAGCCTTTCAAGCCCGAGTCCGAAGCCGGAGTGCACCACCCCGCCGTACTTACGAAGGTCAAGATACCATTCCAAGGTCTCCCTCTCCATCTTAAGCTCGTCCATTCGCGCCGAAAGCTTTTCATAGCTCTCCTCGCGCTGCGACCCGCCGATGAGCTCGCCCACGCCCGGCACCAAAAGGTCGCACGCCGCGACGGTCTTTCCGTCGGGGTTAAGCTTCATATAAAACGCCTTGATGTCCTTCGGGAAATCTATCAGGAAAACGGGGCCTTTCGCTATCTTTTCGCAGATATACACCTCGTGCTCCTTGTTGAAGTCCATTCCCCAGCTTACCGGGTTTTCAAACTTCTCTCCGCTCTTAATGAGCTCCTCCACCGCCTCGGTGTAGGTAATCGTCTTGAAGTCTGAGCTCACGACTCTTTCGAGCTTTGCGATAAGGTCCTTCTTCTCGGCGACGAAGTTATTGAGGAACTCCAGCTCGTCCCGGCAGTTTTCGAGTATATCCGAAATAACGTACTTGAGCATCGCCTCCATGACCTTCATATCGCCCTTAAGGTCGCAGAAAGCCATCTCCGGCTCTATCATCCAGAACTCCGAGGCATGATACGGAGTGTTCGAGTTTTCCGCCCTGAACGTCGGCCCGAAGGTATAAACTTTGCCGAACGAAAGCGCGAACGGCTCGACGTGCAGCTGTCCCGAAACGGTCAGGCAGGCGTGCTTGCCGAAGAAGTCCTCCTGATAATTCCCGTCCTCTCTGGTGGTAACGGTGAAGCACTCCCCCGCGCCCTCGGCGTCGTTTCCGGTGATAATCGGCGTGTGGATATAAACGAACCCGTTTTTGCGGAAGAATTCGTGCAGACTCTGCGACACCACCGAGCGGATCTTAAACACCGCCATAAAGGTGTTCGTCCTCGGCCTTAAGTGGGGAATCTCGCGCAAAAATTCAAGGCTGTGGCGCTTTTTCTGCATGGGATAGCTCGAATCGCAGTCCCCCAAAAGCGTTACCTCGGCGGCGTTGACCTCAAAGGGCTGCTTCGCCCCCTCGGTGATAACGAGCGCCCCGGTGACCTTCACCGAGCACCCGGTCAGAAGCTTCGCCACGTCGGCGTAGTTTTTGATCTTATCCTCCTCATAAACTATCTGGCAGTTATTGAAGCTCGTGCCGTCGTTTAAGGCGATAAACCCGAATTTATTTGATGAGCGGTTAGTCCTGACCCACCCTTCAAGGGTCACCTCCGTCCCGGCGGGGATGACCTCCCCCTCGCCGCGAACGCTTTTATAAAGCCCGTCAATTGTTACCTTCATGATAATACACTCCGTTTCCTGAAAAACTTATACCATTATAGTCTTATTCTCCGAAATTGTCAAGAGAAATTTCCCGCGCGTTCTTTCCGCCCTCGCTCATTATTCTATATCTTTAATTCCGTCACCGAAGGTGACACCTTGTAATTCTGATTTCTGACCTCCGACCTCTGTCTTCTGTCCGCAACCGCGCGTTGCGCAAATTGTCAGCAGAAGTTTATTTACATTTCCGCCCGCCGGTGCTATAATATTCCCATAAAAAGCAAAGGAGTCCTGAAAATGACCCTATCCGAAAAGCTCTACGAACTAAGAAAGTCCAAGGACCTGACCCAGGACGAGGTCGCCGAGGCTCTCGGCGTTTCCCGCCAGGCGGTCTCGAAGTGGGAGATGGGAACCGGCACCCCCACCGTTGAAAACCTCGTCTCCATAAGTAAATTCTACGGCGTAACTCTCGACAGCCTTGTCAAAAACGGCCCCGACGGCTCTCCCGTTCCCCCTGTTTCCCCGGCCGAGACTGTTTCCTATACCCCTCCCCCGCCGCAGTCCTTCGCCCGCGTTAAACCGGAACTCAACGCTGCCGTCTGCTCGGCAGTACTCATCGTTGCCGGGCTTTTCACCTCGCTTCTTGACTATCTTCTTCGCCTTCTTATGGCAAAAGCCGGGATAAACGATACCGGCTCCGCCCCGTTTCTTATTCACTTCATCGGCGTGATATCCTCAATTCCCCTTTTCATCGCCTACAGCCTCCTGTTCCGCAGCAGCTCCCACGGTGCGCTGCAGTCCTTTATCGGCATTTTGGGGCTTAGCGTTCTCTTTCACGCCGTCACCTTCGAGATGAATTTTCTTCTCAACATCGACTTTATCCCCGCCGTCTTGGACGGTATCCTCTCGGTCGCTTCGGTCCTCCTGTACTACCTTGCCGCCGCGGGTCTTAAGGGCTTTGAAAACCGCAAAAAATCCGCAAAAACGGTCCTGATTATTTTCCTGACCGTGTACTTTTTGTATCTCATAACGAGCCGGTTTGCGGCCACCGTCCTCCTCGGAAATTACATCGAAAATTCCCCCGAGATGAGCTACGGCAGGCTTCTTTTCACGCTCAGCACCGTCAGCAGCGCCGCAAGCTTTTTGCTTGATATGATCTTAAAGCCCGTCGCGCTGTCGGTCTTCTACTGCGGCATCAAGCCGCAGTAAGCCTCGCATATCGCCGCGAACTGCTCCATCTTAAGCCTCTCCGGCCTTATCTGCGGGCTTATCCCCGCCCTTTCAAGGATCTCCTCCGCCGCCTTTTTTTCGAGCCCCATTCCGCCCGAAAGCGCGTTCAGCACCGTCTTTCTCCTCATCGTAAACAGCGACTTGACTATCCTGAAGAACAGCCCTTCGTCCGCAACCTCGGGGGTCTTTTCCCTCATATTGAGCTTAATTACCGCGCTGTCAACCTCCGGCGAGGGCATAAAGCTCCCCCGCGACACATTAAAGAGCTTTTCCGGCTCGCTGTAAAAATTCACCGCGACCGTCACCGCCCCCGCCTCGCGCGTTCCGAGCGGCGCGCAGAGCCTGTCCGCGGCCTCCCTCTGCACCATCGTCGTGACCGAGCTTATCGGCAGCCTCTCCCCCAAAAGCTTCATGATGACCGGGCTCGTGATGTAATACGGCAGGTTCGCGCAGACAACCACCTCAAGCCCCGAAAACTCCTCCTCAATGAGCTTTCCAAGGTCGGTTTCCATCACGTCCGCATTTATAATTCTGAGATTTTTATGCTCCCCCAGCGTCTCGGCAAGAATCGGAAGCAGCCTTCCGTCCAGCTCCACCGCGACGACTTTTTCTGCCCGAAGGCAAAGCTCGTGTGTCAGCACTCCTATCCCCGGGCCGATCTCCAGGACCCCGACTCCTTCCCCCGCGCCGCCCATCTCGGCGATTTTGGGGCACACCGACGGGTTTATCAGAAAATTCTGCCCCAGCTTTTTCGAGAACGTAAACCCGTGCCTCGAAAGTATATCCTTAATGACCCCCGGGTCGCTTAAATTCTGCACTTTTTTCACTCCATGTCCTTGAGAATTTCCGGGAACTTTGCCTTGCGGTAAAAATTCATATTTCCTCCGGCTTTACCGAAAGCGTCGCCAAAAAGCTCGGTATATTGTGCTCGTGAAGATACCCTTCTCCGTTCGTGTCCTCATAAATATCCTTCAAAACAAACCCCGCCCTCAGCTGCCCGCCGATCTGCTCGTCGAGCGTGTGCGAAAACTGCACGCCGCTGTCGTCGGCCTGAAGGCTTTTCATCTGCTCGGGGTTTTTCAGAGGGTCAAACGGCAGCGTGTTGACTATCCTTTTTTCGTCCTCGCTCACGATAAAGTTCACCCCGTTGTCAAGCCCCGAAAGAAGCCTTCCCCCGGGCTTTAAAACGCGATAGCATTCCCGAAACACCGGCTCGACCTCCTCGATATAGCAGTTCGACACCGGATGAAAAATCAAGTCAAACTCTCCGTCCGAAAACGGAAGAGGCTTCGACATATCCGCCTTCACGATCCGTATTTTATACCCCTCCCGCTTTGACACGAGCCTCTCCGACTCAAGCTGCCGGTCGGAATAATCAAGCACCGTGCAATCCGCCCCGAGGGCCGCAAATATCGGCATCTGCTGCCCTCCGCCCGAGGCAAGCCCCAACACCTTTTTTCCGCGAATATCTCCGAACCACCCGTGCGGGACGGGCTTCGTCGGCGTCAAAAGAACGTCCCAATCGCCGCCGAGCGCCTTAAGATAGGTCTCATGGCTTATCGGTATCCCCCACTCCCAGCCCTCGTCTATCCAGCGGTCTATCGTCTCGGAATTTATGTTCTGATAATTCATCTCTCCACCTATTCAAAACGGCGAACAGGCTTTCACCTATCCGCCGTTTCTTATGCCTGAAATAACCTTACTTGATCATCGAGGCAACTTCGTCCGCGAAGTTATCCTCTTTCTTCTGGATGCCCTCGCCGCGCTCATAGCGAACGTAGTCGGCGATCTTGATCGAGCCGCCAAGCTCCTTGGCGCACTTGTCGACATACTTGCCGACGGTGAGGTCTCCGTCCTTGATGAATTCCTGATCGACAAGGCAGTTCTCGGTGTAGTATTTGCCGATCTTGCCCTCGACGATCTTCGCGAGCACCTGCTCGGGCTTGTTCTTCATCTTGGGATCCTCCGCCATCTGCGCGAGCATGATCTTCTTCTCGCCCTCGAGAACTTCGGCGGGAACATGGTCTCTGTCGAGGTAGCTCGCGTTCATCGAGGCCACCTGCATCGCAACGTCCTTGCCGCAGGCGTTTGCTTTGTCGCCGAGGTCGGTGTCAAGCTTAACAAGAACGCCTATCCTGCCGCCGCCGTGAACATAGCTGACGACATTGCCCTCGATCCTGACGAATCTGCGTATCTGAATGTTTTCTCTGATCTTAAGGAACAGCTCCTGAAGCTCCTCCTCGACGGTCCTGCCGCTCGCGGTCTTAACGGCCTTGAGGGCGTCTACGTCGGCGGGGTTAGCGTCTGCAACAGCCTTGCAAACGGTGTTTACGAAGTTCTTGAAATCGTCGGTGTTGGCGACGAAGTCGGTCTCGGAGTTCACCTCGACCATAGCGGCCACGCCGTTTTCTACAACAGCGGCAACCAAGCCCTCCGCGGCCACTCTGCCGGCCTTCTTGGCCTGGGTCGCAAGGCCCTTCTCGCGCAAAATGATTATAGCCTTTTCAAAGTCGCCGTCGGCCTCGACGAGCGCCTTCTTGCAGTCCATCATGCCTACGCCCGTTCTCTCACGGAGCGAAGCAACGTCCTTAGCAGTAATTGCCATTATTTATCTATCCTTTCCTGAATCAGTGTTTATTCGGCGGCTTCTTCGGCGACCTCAACGGTCTCGCCCTCTGCCGCAGTCTCGCCTGCTCTGCCCTCGATGACGGCGTCGGCGATAGCGCCGGAGATGAGCTTAATTGCTCTGATGGCGTCGTCGTTGCCGGGGATAACGTAATCCACCTCGTCGGGGTCGCAGTTGGTATCAACTATAGCGACGACAGGGATACCGAGCTTTCTTGCCTCGCTGACGGCGATCTTCTCGCGCTTCGGGTCAACGATGAACAGCGCGGCGGGGAGTTTGCGCATATTCTTTATACCGCCGAGATACTTTTCGAGCTTTTCGATCTCAAGCTGGAGCTTAACGACCTCTTTCTTCGGAAGAAGATCGAAGGTGCCGTCGGTCTCCATCTTGTGGAGCTGTTCAAGTCTGCGGATACGGGTCTGAATGGTCTTGAAGTTGGTCATCATACCGCCGAGCCAGCGTGCGTTGACATAGTGAGCATTGGCGCGAAGAGCCTCCTCGCGGATAGAGTCGCTCGCCTGCTTCTTTGTGCCGACGAAGATTATCTCGCCGCCCTCTGCGGAAAGGTCGCGCACGAACATATAAGCCTCTTCGAGCTTGCGCACGGTCTTCTGCAGGTCGATGATATAGATGCCGTTTCTTTCGGTGAAGATGTACGGAGCCATCTTCGGGTTCCATCTTCTCGAGGGGTGACCGAAGTGCACGCCCGCTTCGAGAAGCTGCTTCATTGATACTACTGCCATAAGTAGTAACCTCCTTGTGTGGTTTAAAAATTTTTGTGTACTTCCCCGGGCTACGCTTACCCGCTTACACCCCGAGGTTTTTCGGGGAACCATTCGCGGAATAGCCCGAGTGTGAATTACCGAAAGATTATAACATATATTTTTTCAAATTGCAAGGGGTTTATGAAAATTTTTTGGGTTTTTTCGGGGCAAGTACGAAAGGAGGGTCGGTCGGCACAAGGTATTCGCTTCGCTCATGCTATTTTAAGCCCCCACCCCTGCCCCTCCCCGGTGGGGAGGGGGCTGTTGCAACACTTTGTCTTCTCACCGCAGCAAAGCGTATCCCCCACGCGGCGAAGCCCAGTGAGCCTGCTTCGCAGTCTCACCCGCCGCACTTCGTGTGCGGCGGCGAGGCGGCAGCTCCGCTGCCGCCTCGGGGCTTCGCCCCCGCCCTGCCTCACCGCAGCAAAGTACAGACCCATACTGGGCGAAGCCCCTGCGCGGAGCTTCGCTCCGCGCGGCCGTGGACCTGAGGTCCACGGCCCACCGGCCACTCCGTGGCCGGTGGGGGCTTCGCCCCACCTCCAGCGCACCCCACCCCGAGTTATTTCCATCACTCTGTGCAGAGTTTTCCCTCGCTCCCCACTCGGCAAAAGAGGAGCTGACCCCCGCTTTGTGCGCAACTGTTTACTTATGATATAATCCCAACCTTTCCTTTGCCTCGCTCATCGCTCGGCAAACGGGGAGACCCCTTACGGTGGTCTCCCCACGTCGCAACAGCCCACCGGGCTGATTGCTCCTCCCCGTCCTGCGCTTGCTAACGCATGGGGGATTTCGCGACTGCGGTCGCGACCAAAGGGCTCTGCCCTTTGGAATCCCGCGGCCTTTTGAGGAAAGGCCGGCGAAACCTTTTTAGTATTTTCGCCCCCACCTGTCCAAATCTTTGTACTCCTCCCTCTTGACATTCCCGAACGTATGTGCTATACTATACTAAGGAGCCCACCTCTTTCGACGGTCTCCTGCCCATCCCTCACTCCTCCCCCTTCTCCTCCTTCCGCGGCCGCAAAGGAGGCAAGGCCTCGGCGGCAGTGACCAAAATGGCGTCCTTCCCGATAAGGCTGATGTTTTCAAACTTCACCGAGAGGTCCCCCTCCCTCCCTAAAAGCCCGAAAAGCTTCGGCCTGCCGAAAATGGTCAGCGAGCGTATCCGCGCCGTCTCCGCCTCAAAGCTAAGATCGTCCGCCCGGCCCAAAATCGTGCCGGTATTCGTGTCAACTATCTCCTTCTGCCTGATTTCCGAAAGCGTGTAAAGCATATCTGTCACCTCGTTTAAGGATATGCTCATTTTCCGCGGATAATAACAAAGACGGCGGGGCGTGCCGCCGTCCGATGTTTACTTTTCGCAGGAGCAGCCCGCGCCGCCGCTTCCGATATCCTCAAGTCCCTTGGGATAAAACTCGCTCGCCGGGAAGCTGATCTTGTCGAACAGCTCGCATGGGCTCTCGGTGTTCGATGTGCACTCCTTCGACGGCACCTCATAGTCGAACGCGGGCACCATCACCGGCACGTTTCTCGAAAGCGACACCACCGAGAACAGTCCGAGTGTGCAGCATATAACCTTTCTTGAGGGCACCGTGACCGCGCTTTCGCAGGTCGCGTCTGTGCAGGCCGAGTATGCGGGGATAGTCACGAGCCTGAGTCCCAAAACAATGGGGTCCGCGACTGCGACGGTCGCCCTCGGCGGGTTGTTGTAACAGCAGCCGTTCTGGCTTACCGCTCCGTTTTCTGCCGAGCTGAAAAGCTTGGTCCCGCCCTCCGAGCCGTAAAGTATCACCTTTTTCGTGAACGAAGCCGTGCCGTTCACGATATTGGTCGGCACCGTCTGCGAAGCGCTCGATGAAAGCTCGACCTCGATACCGAAGGTGTAAGTAATGTCCACCGAATAGAACCCCTTGTTGAACTGTATGGGCTCGATTGAGAAGTAAGCGCTCGTCACCTCGCAGCAGCGCGCTTTAGCGTATGCGGCCTCATTCACAAGGCGGTTCGACTCGAAATCGGGAAAAACTACCTCTAAGTCCTCGAGGCAGTCTCTGTCGGAGCAGCTGTCGAAGATCCGCTCCGCTTGGATCGTTACCGCTTCCTTGAAACCGTAAGGGTTGGTAGCAAATTCTGCCATATGAATCCTCCTGAACATGTATTAAAGCATGAATTTTTGTCCATGACTTCTATACATAGTATTCAGGCAGGGCGAAATTAGTGCAGGCCGCGAAAAAACCTTTTCCGATCACCAAAGCGTCATCTGCGCCGTCTCGGGCATATCCCCGAACGCCCCGCTCGCCGAAAGCTGATCAATGACCGTCTTCGATACTCCCGCCGAATCGGCAAATTCCTCCACGGAAATATAATCGTTCGCCTGCGCCGCGTCATAAAGCGCCTGCGCGGCCTTCGCGCCTACGCCCGACATCGCGATAAACGGCAGCCTCAGCTTCCCGTCCTCGATCTGATAGATATACGCGTGCGACTTGTGAATATCTATCGGCAAAAACTCGAACCCTCTGCAAAGCATCTCGTTTATAATGAGCAGCGTTTCCATGGTGCCCGTGTCCTTCGCCGAGCGCTCCTTTCCCATCTGCTGAAGCTCCGCGATCTTATACTTCGCCGCCTCCTTGCCGCGTATCGCCGTCACCGCGTCGAAGTCCTCGCCACGCACCGTAAATATCGCCGCGTAAAATTCGAGCGGTCTGTATACCTTGAACCACGCGAGCCTTATCGCCGCCGTAACATACGCCGCCGCGTGCGCCTTCGGGAACATATACTCTATCTTCATGCAGCTGTCGATATACCACTCCGGCACGTTGTGCTCCCTCATGGTCTGCTTCATCTCATCTGTCAGGAGCTTCGGCGCGTTTCCCTTTCTGACGATCTCCATTATCTTGAAGCTTAAGCTCTCCTCCACCCCGTGATAAATAAGGTAGGTCATTATCGAGTCTCTCGTACCTATGACCTGATCAATGGTGCAGGTCCCGTTGTTGATGAGGTCTCTCGCGTTTCCCTGCCAAACGCCTGTTCCGTGCGAAAGCCCCGAAATCTGTAAAAGATCCGCAAACGTCTTGGGCTTGGTCTCGCGGAGCATGTCGCGGGTGTTCGGCGTTCCCATCTCGGGTATCGCGAGCGTTCCGTTCGACCACCCAAGCTCCTCCTCGGTTACTCCCAAGGCCTCGGGTGATGTGAACAGCGAATACACCTTCTCGTCCGACATCGGCGTCTCGGTTATCTTAAGCCCGGTCAGGTCCTCAAGATACTTGTATATCGTCGGAACATCGTGCCCCAGCTCGTCAAGCTTTAAAATGGTGTCGTGCAGCGAGTTGAAGTCGAAGTGTGTCGTAACGATGTCCGAATCTGTCTTTTCCGCAGGGTGCTGAATGGGCGTAAAGTCGTAAACGTCGTGATCCGCCGGTATAACGACCATTCCCCCGGGGTGCTGACCGGTCGTTCTCTTAATTCCGGTGCAGCCCTTGGAGAGCCTCGCTATCTCCGCCTGATTCGCGGTCTTTCCCCGCTCCTCAAGGTATTTCATGACATATCCGTAAGCCGTCTTGTCCGCGACGGTAGAGATCGTTCCCGCCTTGAAAACGTTCTCCGCGCCGAAAAGCACCTCGGTGAACTTATGCGCGCTCGACTGATAATCGCCCGAGAAGTTAAGATCAATATCCGGCGATTTGTCGCCGTGGAAACCCAAGAATGTCTCGAACGGGATATCGTGCCCGTCCCGTTTAAGAGGCTCGCCGCAGTTAGGGCAGTTTTTCGGCGGAAGGTCGAACCCCGAGCCGTACTCTCCCTTGGTGAAGAATTCGGTGTAGTGGCACTTTTTGCAGACATAGTGCGGTATCAGCGGGTTTACCTCCGAAATGCCGCACATCGACGCCACGAAGCTCGATCCGACCGATCCACGCGAGCCAACCTGATACCCGTGCTCCACCGAGTCGGCAACAAGTCTTTTCGCGATAACATAAAGTACCGCGAACCCGTGCTCGATAATGGAGGTAAGCTCCTTGTCGAGCCGCTTATAGACGATCTCCGGGAGCGGATCGCCGTATATGCTCTTTGCCGTTTTCCAGCAAATGTCAGAAAGCTCCTCCTCCGCCCCGTCGATATGGGGCGTGAACGTACCCTTCGGGAAGGCCCGAAGCTCGGGGTCGGTCATGTCGGCTATCAGCCGCGAGTTAGTGACCACGACCTCGTAAGCCTTTTCTTCCCCGAGGTATGAAAACTCCTCCAGCATTTCGTTGGTGGTCTTAAGATACAACGGCGCCTGTGTATCGCTGTCTGTATACATTACCGACGTGAGGATAGAGCGGAATATCCCGTCCTCCCTGTCCATAAAGTGCACGTCGCCCGTAGCCACGACGGGTATCCCAAGCTCGTCGCCGAGGCTTACGATGGTTTTGTTGAACTCCTTGAGCTCCTCGACCGAGGAAACGCTGCCGTTTCTAACCATAAACGCGTTGTTTCCGAGCGGCTGTATCTCAAGGTAGTCGTAAAATCTCGCGATCTCCAAAAGCTCCTCCCGGGGCCTGCCCTGAAACACTGCTCTGAAAAGCTCCCCCGCCTCGCATGCCGAGCCGACGATAAGCCCCTCTCTGTGCTTTATGAGCTCCGACTTCGGTATCCTCGGGACCTTATGGAAATAGTTGAGATTAGAATAAGATACAAGCTTGTATAAATTTTTCAGCCCCACCTTGTCCTTGGCGATAATTATCTGGTGGAAGGACGGCAGGTGGTTGATGTCCTGATGGCTCAAAAGCGCGTTGAGATTTCCGACGTTCGCCTCGGGACTTCTCTCCAAAAGCCTTCGCGAAAGAACGATAAATATGTTCGCGTTCATCTCGGCGTCGTCGCAGGCTCTGTGGTGGTTGAACCCGCCGAGATTCAAGGCTTTTGCGACCGAATCGAGGGTGTGCTTGGAAATATCCGGCAGCATCGAGCGCGCAAACGGCACGGTATCAATATATGTAAAGTCAAACTCCTTGCCGCACCTTTTTGCGGCGGCGCGGATAAACGAGGTGTCAAACCCTGCGTTGTGGGCGACAAGCACGGGGTCGTCCCCGCAGAACTCAATAAATTTTTCCAACGCTTCCTCCTCCTTGGGAGCGCCTTTTACCATGTCGTCGCGAATCCCGGTGAGCTCGATTATCCTCCCGGGTATCGGCTTTTCCGGGTCGACGAAGATGTTCATTCTATCGACCACAGTCAAGTCTTTGACCTTTACGGCGCCGATCTCGATCATCTTCTCGTTCGACGCCGAAAGCCCAGTGGTCTCAAGGTCGAAAACGATGAAGTCCCCTGTCAGATCCCTGCTGTCCGGCCCCGTAGTCACTGCCGATTCGTCGTTCACCTGATACGCCTCGATGCCGTAGATTATCTTGAAATCCCCGCCCGATTTTCTTATTGAGTCGCACTCATACATCGCGTCCGGGAACGACTGCACCACGCCGTGATCGGTAATAGCCACCGCCGGCCAGCCCCAATCATAGGCCCTTCTGACGATGTCCTTCGCCGGTGTTATCCCGTCCATGACCGACATATTTGTGTGCAGGTGCAGCTCGACCCGCTTCACCTCGGCGTTGTCGGTGGTCTTTAACCGCTTTACTATGCTTATATCCCGCGGCTTAAGGTTAATGTCCTTATCGAAGCTGTCGTAAACCACCTCGCCGGAGCAAAGTATGGTCGTCCCCTCGGTAAGGCTGTTTTTGATGGCCTCTCCCTTTTTGAGAAGCTCGATGATCTTGACCGTCATTGAGCCCTTGCGGTCGGTTATCATAAGGGTGATGATGATCCTCTTGCCGTCCCTTGTGGTTCTGCTGTCGACCGAGAAAATGTCGCCGCAAAGGGTCACCTTGCCGCTCTGCTCGGTAAGCCCCTCCATCGAATCCACCGGCCCCTGCGGGTGAATCTCCCTGCCCATGACGAGTTTTGCAGTCGGTTCTATCGCCAGCCCCTCGATATAAACGCTGTATTCGTCCTGCTCTGGAGGCATGCTCTCACCTCCGCGGTAGCCCTGATCGTACTCTCTCGGCGGGGGCGGCGGCGGAGGCGGCGGGGTTATGTTGTTTAAAATATCCTCCTGCGCCTTTACCCTCTCGGCGGGGTCTAAAGTGAGGTTCCCCGAAAGCTCGATGGAAACGTTCAGCCCGAAATGGCTATAAATCAGCTTCGATAAAATCGTCTCGAAGCCGGAGCTCTTCAAAAGCGACTCTCCGCCGTTTTTAAGGCTTATTTTAAGGGTATTTCCGTCAAATTCGCAGTCCGCATTATCCAAAAACCCGTTCACGGGAATGCGGGTCTTGAGCTCCTCAAAAATGTCCGGCAGCGCGCCCGTCCCGAAAAGCGCAGAGGGATACTTCGGCACGGCATAGAGCTCCTTAAGCCCGAGCGGCCTTTTCATCACGTTTGCAAACGCCCGAAGGTCAAAAAACGGCACCAGGCTGTCGAAGTCTATTTCAAGCGCGAGAGCCGTTCTGTCGCGCGAAAAGCCGAGCCGCCGTATTTTTCCGTCGTGCAGCGTCTCGGGTATCGAATCTATGTAAGCGGCAAAAAATTCCGCAATAGTCTTGTCCATTTTGCTTCCTCTTTTCGGTCAGAGCTTTGCGATCTCCGCCAAAAGCGCGGTCAAAGCGTCCTCCTCGCTGAATTTTCCGATAATTTCGTCCTTTTTGAATATCACCGCGCACCTGTCTCCCCCGGCAAGCCCGATATCCGCCTCTTTGGCCTCACCCGGGCCGTTCACCACGCAGCCCATCACCGCTACGGTAATATTTTTCTTTATGTCCTTCGTCGCCTCCTCGACCCGCTTTGCAAGGCCGATGAGATCTATCCTTGTCCTGCCGCAGGTCGGGCAGGAGATTATCTTCACCCCTCCCGTCAGTCCGAGCGCCTTAAGTATCTCATACCCCGCCTCGACCTCCTTAACCGGGTCGTCAGTCAGCGAGACCCTGATCGTCTCCCCTATCCCGTCGGCCAAAAGCGAGCCGATACCGATGGCGGACTTGACGAGCCCTGTCTTATACGTCCCGGCCTCGGTAACCCCGAGGTGCAGCGGGTGCGAGGTCATCTCTCTTATAAGCCGGTAGGCCTCTATCGTCCTTCTCACGTCGGAGGATTTTAGCGAAATGACTATGTCCCCGAAGTCGAACCGTTCGAGCGCCGCAATTTCCCTCATTGCGCTCTCGCAAAGCGCCTCCGCGGTCGGCGAGCCGTGCTTTTTTAAGATGTCCTTTTCGAGAGATCCCGAGTTCACGCCTATTCTTATCGGGATATTTCTTCGCCGGCACTCGTCGGCAACCGCCTTTACCTTCTCCTCCGAGCCGATGTTTCCGGGGTTTATCCTTATCTTGTCGATCCCTCTCTCGCATGCTCCGATGGCGAGCCGATAGTCAAAATGAATGTCGGCTACCAAGGGAACGGAGACCCTCTTTTTTATCGCGGGAATAAGCCCGAGCGCGCTCTCGTCGGGTATCGCGAGCCTTATGATGTCGCAGCCGGCCTTTTCAAGCGATACAGCCTGCGAAACGCTGCCCTCAACGTCGGTCGAGGGGACGTTAAGCATCGACTGGACGTAGATTTTTTTGCCGTCAAGCGTAAGGTCTTTTAACTTTACAGGCGTTACGGTACGCAAATTCATCACCCCTTAAACAGCTTCATGATGTCAAACACCGTGACCACGAGCATCAGCCCCATGAGGAGCACGAACCCGACAAAATGCACCATTCCCTCGTGCTCCGGCGCAATAGGCTTTCGGCGTATAGCCTCGATGATGAGGAAAAACGCCCTCGCGCCGTCGAGCGCGGGTATCGGCAAAAGGTTGAATATACCGACGTTTACGGTGATGAACACCACAAAATTCATCAGGTCCATTAACATTTCGCCGAACGCGACCCCCTGCGAGGTCTCCCCCACAACGTCGCCTATCGCGTTGACGATCCCGACCGGCCCGGAGAGGTCGTTTATAGAGTATCTCCCCCGTATCAGGTCAAACAGCGTCAGCCAGATCATTCTTGCGACCGACACGAGCTTTCGCGAGGAGTAGCTTATGACTGTCAAGGGATTTACCTTTTCGCCCTTTACCATGAAGTCGATGACCAGCCCCTGCGTGCCGTCCTCGTAGGTCTCGCCGTCGAACCTGACCGCCGGGAGAGTCACCTTCTCGCCGCCGCGTATCACGACAAACTCGAACGTCCTGTCCTCGTCGAGCTGGAACTGATAGGAAATATCGGTGTCGCAGAAGACCCGCAGGCCGTTCACCCTGATTATCCTGTCGCCGACTTCGAGCCCCGAAAGGTGGGACGGCGCGTCGTCGCTGTAAAACTTCGCGACCTCGGTGGAGGTTATCCCCTTGGAAAAAGATGTCACCAAAATGAGGATCACAAAGCCTAAAACAAGGTTCATGAACGCCCCGGCGCAGACGATTATAAGCCTCTGCCAGACGGGTTTTCGGTTGAACGCGCGCGGATCGTTTGAGTTGTCGTCCTCCCCCTCCATCGAGACGTAGCCGCCTATAGGCAGCAGCCCAACGCAGTAGTCGGTGTCGCCGCGGCGCTTGCGAAGTATTTTAGGCCCCATGCCGATGGAAAACTCGTTGACCCGAACCCCGCAGGCCTTTGCCGCCGCAAAATGCCCGCACTCGTGAATCATAATGATGATCCCGAACACCAAAATAGCGACAAGAATGTAAACTATTACCAAGCCTATTCTCCTTTACAGACCTTTTTTATACCGCTCGCGGACATACTCCGCAGCCGCCTCAACGGCGCTTATTACGTCGTCTGCGGTATGTATCGGCGATACTTCTACCGCCTCAAGAGCGCCGCTCACGAGCTCGCCGATGTCGGTAAAACCGATTTTTCCGTCCAAAAACAGCCCGACCGCGACCTCGTCCGCCCCAGAAACTATCGCGGGCGCGGTGCCGCCCAAAGACGCCGCCTTAAGCGCCGCCTTGATGCACTCAAACGCCTCAAAATCGGGCTTATAAAAGCTCAAGGTGCCGTAGTCCCAAAGGCTCAAACGCTTCGACGGGCTTTCGAGCCGCGCGGGGTAGGTCAGCGCGTACTGGATCGGTATTCGCATATCGGGAACGCCGAGCTGCGCTATGACCGCGCCGTCGCTGAACTCTACCGCCGAGTGTATCACGCTCTCGCGGTGGATAACTATCTCTATTTCGTCCGCCGAAACGCCGAAAAGCCGCATGGCCTCGATAAATTCGAGCCCCTTGTTCATCAGCGTGGCCGAATCGACGGTGATCTTCTTCCCCATTTTCCAGGTCGGGTGAGCGAGCGCCGCCTCGACCGAAACGTTTTTCATTTCCTGTTTTTTCCTGCCGAAGAACGGCCCGCCCGAGGCTGTGAGAAGGATCTTTCTTAAGTCCTCCCGCCGCGAGCCCTGTAAGCACTGGAATATCGCGGAGTGCTCGCTGTCAACAGGGTAAAGGCTTATGCCTTTACGCTTGACCGCGTCCATGACAAGCTCCCCGCCCGAAACGAGCGCCTCCTTGTTGGCGAGCGCAAGGTCCTTTCCGGCCTCTATCGCCGCTAACGTGGGCTTTAAACCGATAGTCCCGACAACGCCGTTCAGAACGAGGTCGGTACTGTCAAGTGAAGCGGCTTTACAGAGCCCGTCCATGCCGGTGAGTATCTCTATCCCCTCGCCGCGCAGCAGCTCATACAGCCTATCCGCCTTGTCCTCATCGTATATGCAGACCGCCTCGGGGCGAAACTCCTTCGCCTGCTCGGCAAGCTTGTCAACGTTTGATTTTGCGGCGAGGCAGACCGCCCTCATACTGTGCATTTTTATGACGTCGAGCGCCTGAACGCCGATGGCCCCCGTGGAGCCCAGAACCGAAATTCTCTTCATAATATCACCGCCCCGCAAGCCCCGAAAACACGACCATCATGAATGGGGCGACATAGATAACGCTGTCGAAGCGGTCCAAAGCTCCGCCGTGGCCGGGCATGATGTTTCCGTAGTCCTTTATCCCGCACTCGCGCTTAATAAGCGAGGCTGTCAGGTCTCCTATCAGCCCCAAAAAGCAGCATACAACGCCTATGACAGCGTAGATTACGGGGTTAAAAACGCTCTCTCCCGCAATTTTATTTGCAAAAAACGCAAATATGCCGAACGCCAGCGCGTTCACCAAAACGCCGCCCGCAAGCCCCTCCACCGTCTTTTTCGGGGAGATCTCGGGGCAGAGCTTGTGCTTGCCGAAAAACGTGCCGGCAAAGTAGGCCCCGCTGTCGGCGACCCACGAGCCCATATAGGTGAAAACGAGGCAGAGTACGGCCAGATCCCCCGCGATGCGCGATATGCCGCCGAGGCTGCTCATGCAAAGGGTTATCAGAACGGTGTAGCCGGTCACGGTGTAAAACTTCCCGGCAGGGATCGTTTTGTGTCTGAAAAGTAAAATAGCGGTAGCAATTACAATATATGCAAAAGCAGAAAGAATATACTGCGTCAAAAGGGTCATCAGAAGCTCGCCGCCGTCCGCCTCGGGGGCAAAATAGACGGAGATCGGGCATTTTATCGCGAAAAGCTCGCTCGCCGCCAAAAGAAGATACTCGCTTTTTTCAAGCTTTTCGGCCCGAAAAAGCTCATAGACCGCCAAAGCGCCGACCAGCGCGAAGCCGATGTTGAATATCACGGTGGAGTGAAGCGCGGTCAGTCCGACAAGAAGGACAACGGCCACGGCTCCCGAAATTATTCTTGTTTTCATTTCGCGTCGCCGTACCTCCTCTCGCGGGAATTAAAGTCGTCGATCGCCTTCATGAGCTCATTTTTATCGAAGTCGCACCAGAGCGTGTCGGTAAAATAGAGCTCGGAATAGCTTATCTGCCAATTGAGATAGTTGGATATCCGAAGCTCGCCGCCGGTTCTTATCAGCAGGTCGACGTCGGGGATATCCTCGGTCTGCAAAAGCGGCGTGAACATTTCCTCGGTAATATCTTCGGGGGAGATCTCCCCATTTAAGCACATCTGCGCGGCCTTTTTCGCGGCTCTTACGATGTCGTCACGGCCGCCGTAGTTTATCGCGAGGGTCACGGTGAGGCCGGTGTGGCTGAGGGAATTTCTTTCCGAATCCTCCATTTTTTTGTTGAGAACGTCCGAGAGCCTCTCCCTGCCGCCGATAAAGCGCAGGCGGATATTTTCGTCCTTATAGTTCACGAGGTCGTCAAGGTTATCCTCCAAGAGCTTCATCAAGGAGCTGACCTCCTCGTCGGAGCGTTTCCAGTTTTCGGTAGAAAAGCAGTAGAAGGTCGCGTATTCCACACCGATGTCGCTTAAATCTCTTATGAGCCGGCGGAGGGTCCTTGCGCCCTCGCGGTGTCCGGCTGTCCTCGGAAGGCCGCGTTTTTTAGCCCAGCGGCCGTTTCCGTCCATGATAAAGGCGATGTGGCGGGGCACGGCGGCAAGGCCGTTTCTTTTATCTGACGGCATTTTTTCACCTCAAAGCATAAAATAGGTTTTCAGCCCCGCTTTTTCGGCGGGGCCTACAAAAATCAAACCGTCATTATTTCCTTTTCCTTGACCCCGACGGCGGAGTCGATATTCTCGATATACTTGTCGGTAAGCTTCTGGATATCCTTGTCGAACTGCTTTACGTCGTCCTCGGTCAGGTCGCCGTTTTTCTTCATCGCCTTGACCTTGTCGTTGGCGTCGCGGCGGATAGAGCGTATCGCGACCTTGGATTCCTCGCCGAGCTTTTTGATCTCCTTTGAGAGCTCCTTGCGGCGCTCCTCGGTGAGCTGGGGGAAGGTGAGGCGTATCACCGAGCCGTCGTTTGCGGGGTTGATGCCGAGATCTGACGCCTGTATCGCCTTTTCGATGGACTTAAGCGAGGACTTGTCCCACGGCTGGATAACGAGCACCCTCGCGTCGGATACCGAGACGGCTGCCATCTGCTGAATGGGGGTCGGGGTGCCGTAGTAATCGACCATGATGCGGTCGAGGACGGCGGGGTTTGCGCGCCCCGCTCTGATGGCGGCAAAATCGGAGCCGAGGACCTTAAGGGTCTTTTCCATTTTTTCCTTTGCGGTGTCAAGAACTTCTTTCATGTTGGATCTCCTTTCGGGATAAAATTTTACTCAACGATGGTGCCTATATTCTCGCCCATGCAGGCGCGGTAGATGTTATCGGGGTCGTCGATGGAAAATACGATTATCGGTATCTCGTTGTCCTCGCACATAGCGGCGGCGGTCGAGTCCATGACCCCGAGGTGCTGCGCCAGAACGTCCGAGAGCTTCAGCGATTCGTATTTGACCGCGTCGTCGAACTTGTGGGGGTCCTTGTCGTAAACGCCGTCGACCATCGTGGCCTTGAGCATTACGTCCGCCTCTATCTCGGCGGCGCGAAGGCTCGAAGCGGTATCGGTCGAGAAGAACGGGCTGCCCGTTCCGCAGCCGAAGATGACTACCCTGCCCTTTTCAAGATGGCGTATCGCTCTGTTTCTGATATACGGCTCGGCGATCTGCTGCATGGAGATGGCGGTCATGACCCTGACCTCGACGTTCATCGCCTCGAGCGCGTCGGCGACGGCAAGAGCGTTCATCGCGGTCGCGAGCATGCCGATGTGGTCGGCTCTCGTGCGGTCCATTTTTCCGGACGAGCGGCCTCTCCAGAAGTTTCCTCCGCCGACGACGATCCCTATCTCGACCCCGGCGTCGTAGCATTTTTTGATGCCCCGGCAGATGTTCTCTATTTCGTCAAAATCAAGTCCCGAGCCCTTTTTGCCGGCAAGGGATTCTCCGCTGAGCTTTAAAAGCACGCGCTTATAGGCAGGTTTCATAAGCTTCCTCCGTAATTTTTTACATATTTTGGCGAGGTATACATCTCCCTCTTATACTATTCTACACTAATCCGAGCCAAAAGTAAAGACAAATTTTAAATTTTTGGACAAAATTTTTATAGAAAAAAAGAGGGAGCGGCGCTCCCCCGAAAATACAGCTTATTCCATGCCGATGGGCCGGCTCATCAGGTCGTTTATGCCCTGCCTTACAGGCTGACCCTCGAAGAGTATCTCGTTCAGCTCCTCGGTGATAGGCATTTCGACCCCGAGCTTTTTTGCGAGCTTTCTTGTCACCCTCGCGCAGCCGTAGCCCTCGACGGTTCCGGTGCGGCGGACGGCTTCCTCCGGCTCGACCCCCTGACCGATGAGCATTCCCGCGCGGTAATTGCGCGAGTGAAGGCTCGTGCAGGTCACGACAAGGTCGCCGAGCCCGGCAAGACCCGAGAATGTCTCCCGCTTTCCTCCGAGAGCGACCCCGAGGCGGGTTATCTCGCTTAAGCCCCTTGTTATCAGCGCGGCCTTAGAGTTGTCCCCGAGGCCGAGGCCGTCGAGCACCCCGCAGCAGAGCGCGATGACGTTTTTGACCGCACCGCCTATCTCGCAGCCGATGACGTCGCTGTTGACGTAGAGCCGCAGGACGTTGTCCGAAAAGGCCTTCTGGACAAATTCGGCGGCGGAAATATCGGATGAGGCGACCGCCACCGCCGTCGGGATATCCCGACCAAGCTCCTCGGCGTGTGAGGGGCCCGACATGACGACTATCCTGTTTTCGGGGTAAACCTCGCCGATGATCTCGCTCATACGCTTCAGGGTGACGTCCTCAAGCCCCTTGGCAGTGCTTAATAGAACCGAGGTCTTGTCCATATAAGGCTTTGCCTGCTCGCAGACGCTGCGAACATATGGCGAGGGTATTCCTATCATGACTATATCCGCGCCGGAAACGCAGGAGATGTCGGTAGTCAGCTTCACCGAGCGGGGTATCATCACCCCCGGGAGCTTCGCCTTAAGCTCGCCGGTGCGCTTTATGGCCTCGATCTCGTCCGAAAACGCGCTCCAGACCGTGACCTCGTGCCCGAGGCGGGAGGAGGTGCAGGCAAGCGCGAGCCCCCAGCCTCCCGAGCCTAAAATCGTTATTTTCAATGGTCTCTCGCTCATTCGTCCTCACCTTTCTTATGCAGATAGAATTTTTTCTCCTCGCCCGAAAACAGGTGCCGTATATTCGGCAGGTGCCTGAAATAGCAGAGGAAGAACATGGGAAGTATTATAACGCCGTGGAGCCAGATGTTTTGATAATCTGCCGAGAAGCAGGCGTTCGCAAGATACTGCCAAGCCATCGTGAAGATCGGGTATCCCACGCAGGCGGCGAGCGAGCCTACCGATATGTAGCCTGTCGAGGCGACGAGTATCACGAACATTACAAGCTCCATAAGAAACACCGCGGGGTCCGAAAGAAGCATACAGATCGCCGCAAGAAGTATCCCCTTTCCGCCCTTGAAGCCGTAAAACACAGGGTAGCAGTGCCCTATGACCGCAAAGAGGGTCGATATAAGGCAGACAGAAAATCGGTCAAGCGTCAGCCCGCCGAGGCTCGGCAGGTTTATCAGCGAATAAACGAGCCTTGTGCCGAAGATGACTGTAACGCCCTTAAGAAGGTCCATTACTATTGTGCAGACGGCGCTCGGTATCCCGAAGCAGCGGTAGACGTTTGTGAGTCCCGCGTTGAAGCTTCCGTATTTTCGGATATCGCGGTGCTTTATGAGATATGTAGCTATAATCGCGGAGTTAAGGCTTCCGACGATATAGCAAAGGGCGAATGTTGCGGTCAATATCAAATACTTCATAGCTAAGACCCTCTCAGGTGCCGTGTTATTTTGTGTCGGTGCTGTCCCTCTCCCGGACGATGAACCGAACGGGAGTGCCCTCGAGACCGCCGAAAACCTCACGTATGCGGTTTTCGAGGTATCTCTTATAGGAGAAGTGGAACAGGTCGGCGGAGTTTACAAAGGTGACAAAGGTCGGCGGCTTCGAGCTTGCCTGAGTCATGTAATATATCTTCAGCCTCTTGCCCTTGTCGGAGGGCGGCTGGACCCTCTCGGTGGCGTAGGAAAGTATCTCGTTGAGCCTGCCTGTGGATATCCTCACCGAGTTGTTTTCAAAGGCGAGCTTTATCAGCTCGAAAAGCTTCGGGAGCCTCTGCCCCGTCTTTGCCGAGATGAACACCGACGGCACATAGTCCATGAAGCCGAGCTCCTTTTTGAGCTTTTCGGTGAACTCCTTCATAGTGTCGCTGTCCTTTTCGACGGCGTCCCACTTGTTTACCGCGACTACGCAGGCCTTGCCCTGCTCGTGAGCGTATCCCGCGACCTTCGAGTCCTGCTCGGTGAAGCCCTGAGTGGCGTCGATGACAATTACGGCGACGTCGGCGCGGTCCACCGCCATATAGGAGCGCAGAACGCTGTAGTGCTCGATGTTTTCATACACCTTCGACTTTCTTCTTATGCCGGCGGTATCTATAAAGGTGAAGCGGCCGTGCTCGTTCTCGACGAGGGTATCGGTGCTGTCGCGGGTGGTGCCGGCGATGTCGGTGACTATCGCGCGCTCCTCGCCCGAAACGGCGTTTATGAGGGACGATTTTCCGACGTTCGGCTTTCCAATAACGGCAACCTTTATGGTGTCGTCGTCCTCCGCAGTTTCGTCAGCGGGGGGAAGCTCGCTCACAACTCGGTCCAAAAGATCTCCCGTGCCGTAGCCGTGGACCGAGCTGAGCTCGACCGGGTCGCCGAGGCCGAGGTTATAAAACTCGTAAAAATCGGGGTCGGTAGCGCCGACACGGTCGCACTTATTTACGCATAAAACTATCGGCTTTCCGCACTTCTGGAGCATCTGCGCGACGTCGTAGTCGTTTGCGGTAACGCCGCAGCGAAGGTCGGTGACGAAGATTATCACGCTCGCCGAATCTATCGCCACCTGCGCCTGCCTGCGCATCTGCAAGAGTATGCGGTCGTCGGTCTTGGGTTCTATGCCGCCTGTGTCGACGAGCATGAACTCCCGCCCCGCCCATTCGCACTTCGAGTATATCCTGTCGCGGGTGACGCCCGGGGTATCGTCGACTATCGAGAGCCGCTGACCAATAAGGCGGTTGAAAAGCGTCGATTTCCCGACATTCGGCCGCCCGACTATCGCGATTATGGGTAACATGGTATCCTCCTTATAAGACGCTCAAAAAAACAGGGGAAGGATCCCGCTCCTTCCCTTGTTTAAGAAGTTCAAGCTTCTTTGTGAATAACCTCTTTGCCCTTATAGTATCCGCAGTTGGAGCACACTTTATGAGGAGAAGTAAGCGCGCCGCAGTTGGAGCATCTCGAAAGCGCGGGGGCTTCGAGCTTCCAGACGGCCGAACGTCTCTTGTCTCTTCTTGCTTTTGATACCTTTCTCTTCGGTACTGCCATTTCAGCACCTCCTGTCTATTATTCTTCTTTATTGCATCCGCAGTCTCCGTCGTTTAAATCCTTGCCGCAGACGGGGCACAGCCCCTTGCAATCCTCGCGGCAGAGGATCTTCGTCGGAAGAGCTATCAGCAGATCGGAAACGGCAAGCTCACTCATGTCAAGATCTCCGTCCTCGCATAAAACGTCGTCCTCTCCGGTTAAGGAGGCTTCGTCTCTCACTATGATGTGCGAAGCGGTTATCTTATAATCCTTTGTAAACTCGCGCAGACATCTGTCGCAGACGTGGAGCACCTTCGCCTCAAGGGTATAGTCGAGTGTAACCATTCCCGCAAGGTTTTTAACGCTTCCGTCGAGCGATAACGGCGCGGCAAATTCACAGCTTGTCCCGAGGTCTCCCAATTCCTCCAAGGAGACCGACGAGTGAATGTCCAAACGGTCTTCCGGCCTTTCAAACAGCCTTCTTAGCTGTAAAATCACGTCCTCACCTCAAATATCATCCTATATTATAGCGTTTCGCCGGGAATTTGTCAAGAACTTTTTTAATTTTTTATTCTGCGGCATATTTCAGTACGGTCTCGGGAAGATTTTCCGAATCCTCGGAGACGGTGAACACTACCTCTATCTCGGAGGTTATCTTTTCGACCGCGTCGAAGAACCTGCCGAGCGCTTCGTAATCCCTGCCGCCGATCTTGAGTATGCCGTCGACAAAGACCTCGGAAATGTCGTAGTTGCCGGCAATCATGCCGCTGATAAAGCCGTAGAGCTTGTCATAGCTGTCGATCGAATAGCTGTCGACGTCGACAAGACGGACGCTGTAGGGGATATCATAGGTGAGCTGCATAGCCTTTTCGATGCACACAACGTTGCCCTTGGTGCTCTGTGCGGCGTCCTTGATGAGGTTGATGAGGACCTTGGTCTTGCCGGAACCTCTTTTTCCTGTGATCAGTTTAATCATGCTTTACTCCGTTTCCGTCCCTTTCGGGACTTGTGTTTTTTTATCCTTAACGGCGCGCGGCCGTTGGAGCCGTTTTCGGCTTATTTGCCGAGCTTCGCCTCGAGCTCTGCCTTCTGTCCCTCATAGCCGGGCTTGCCCAAAAGCGCGAACATGTTCTTCTTGTAGCTCTCTACGCCGGGCTGGTTGAACGGGTTGACCCCGAGCATATAGCCGGAAAGCGCG
The DNA here is from genome assembly GCA_947624745.1 of uncultured Clostridia bacterium. Taxonomy (GTDB): domain Bacteria; phylum Bacillota; class Clostridia; order Oscillospirales; family Ruminococcaceae; genus Faeciplasma. The sequence goes on from CANQLR010000002.1 coordinate 106,980, forward strand.
CAGGCCTTCTCGAAGAAATATACCATCTCGCCGAAGTTGAACTCGTCGAGCTTTTCGACCTCTATAATAAGGTTGGGTACTCCGCCCTCGGTGTGGGCGAGGACCGTGCCCTCCATGGCCTTGCGGTTGACGACCGACATATTCTGGTTGGTTAAGAAGTTGAGCCCGTCGAGGTTTTCGGGGTCGGACTCGAGATAGAAGTCCTTCTTCGGGGTCTTGATGTCGACCACCGTCTCGAACATTATGCGGGAGCCGTCCTGGACGAACTGTCCCAAGGAGTGAAGGTCGGTCGAGAAGGTCGCGCTCGAGGGGTAGATGCCCTTCTGATCCTTGCCTTCGGATTCGCCGTAGAGCTGCTTGAACCACTCTGCCATCATGTTGAAGCAGGGCTCGTAGCTGACGAGCATTTCAACGCTCTTGCCCTTGCGGTAGAGAATGTTTCTCATCGCGGCGTACTTCTCGCAGTCGTTCATATCGTCGTTCATATAGGCTTCCCTCGCGCTCGCGGCGCCCGCCATCATGGCGTCGATGTCGCAGCCGGCGGCAGCAATCGGCAGAAGTCCCACGGCGGTAAGGACGGAATATCTTCCTCCGACGTCGTCGGGGACAACGAAGGTCTCGTACCCTTCGGCGTCCGAAAGCTCCTTAAGGGTGCCCTTGGCCTTGTCGGTGGTGGCAAAGATCCTGGTCTTGGCGCCCTCCTTGCCGTATTTGTCTTCAAGGAGCTTCTTGAAGATCCTGAAAGCAAGAGCCGGCTCGGTGGTGGTGCCGGATTTCGAGATGACGTTCACGCAGACGTCCTTACCCTCGCAGATCGAGAGAATCTCGTTTAAGTAGGTGGGGCTGATGGAGTTGCCGACGAAGTAGATGTCGGGAGTGTCCTTTTTAAGGGCGTTGTAGTTGTTGCTCTTAAGGGCCTCGATAGCGGCGCGCGCTCCGAGATACGATCCGCCGATACCAATCACGACCAGAACGTCGCAGGTCTTTTTGATCCTCTCGGCGGCGGCTTTAATGCGGGCGAATTCCTCCTTGTCGTAGTCGACGGGAAGGTCGACCCAGCCGAGGAAGTCGTTGCCGGGGCCGTTGCGCTTTTTAAGAGTTTCGTAGGCGCAGGAAAGCTGCGCGCGGCAGACTTCGAGCTCGTGAGGAGCAACAAATTTGTCGCAGTACTTTGTTATAAGCTTAATGCTCATCTGAAAATCCCTCTTTCGTGTTTTATGGTTATATCTATTGTATCACGAAACAAATAATTTTGCAAGGAATTTTTATGAAAAAATAGTGACATTTCAAAAAAATTTTCAGATGTCCCCCAAAAAGGCGAAAATTCTTTTTAAAGCGATGAAAAAATTTATCCGCTTAACGCTTTGCTTCGCTGTGATCCTTAAGGAGCATATCTCCTCGCCGTCTATGCGGTAAATAAGCCTTCCGACCTCCTGCCCCGCCTCCACGGGGGCTTCTATATCATCAAAATATACCGTCTCGGAGGTCAGTTTATCCTGCTGCGACTTTCTTATGATGAAGCCGCTGCGGTCGGCGATCTCGGTGTCGGCAAAGGAAAGCTCCCCTCCCGAGATCTTCACCGGCTCGGAAAAAAGCTCCGAGGGGCCCGGCTTATATAAAGTATAGGCCGAAAAGCCCGCGTTCAGCTTTTCCTTTGCCTTGGTAAATCGGCCGAACTCGTCCTCCTCGCCGAAGAGAACACAGACCATTTTGAGGTCTCCCCTCTCGGCGGTCGCGATAACGCAGTATCCGAGGGCCTCGGTGTAATAAGCTTTCATGCCGGTTATGCCGCTGTAGGTCAGTATCAGGCGGTTCTGCGAGGCGACCTCGGTCCTTCCGCTGCGGACAGCGTCGACCCACGTCGTGAAGTAGGGGGTGAGAATATTGTCGTAGGCAAGCAGCGCGGAGGCGAGTATAGCGCAGTCGGAGGCGGTGGTGACGCTCTCGGGGGAAAGGCCTGTGCAGTCGGCGTACTTGGTGCCGGACATGCCGAGATCGAGCGCCTTTTTGTTCATGAGAGCGACGAAGTCGGGCTCCGATCCTCCCACGGCTTCGGCAAGGGCGGTGCATGCATCGTTGGCGTTGCCGACGGTTATAGCTTTGATAAGGTCGGTGATGGGCACCTCCTCCCCCGCAGATAGCCATATCTGCGGCGAGGGCATGGAGTTGGCGTGGGCGGAGACCTTGACTGTGCCGTCCATTGAAAGTCCTCCCGAGGATATTTTTTCCATGGCAAGGAGCAGGGTCATCAGCTTGGCGGAGTGGTGCGCGGGAACGACCGCGTTTCCGTTTTCGGCGTATAAAAGGGTTGAGGTCCTGCCCTCCATCAGAACATATGACTTCGCGGGCTCGGCGCGAACGGTAAGGCGGAGTGGGTATAAAAATATCGAAAGCGCAAGGGCGGCAAAAAGAATGCGTTTCATGTTTTCTCCTTTCAAAATTCGGGTTTTTACAGTCTATGAGGCGGCGGGGCGAAATTATCACCAAACGGCGACGGGACTTCGGGGGGATTATCCATAATTTTAGCTATTGCAAAACGGCGGGGTTTCTGCTATAATATAAAAACAAACCATGCGGCAATAACGAAATTATTATAAAATGAGGTATATTATGTCAGAGATCAGATATTTGAGCGTCCCCTGCGTCGCTACAAGAGACGTCGTGGTGCTGCCGGGTATGCAGATACGGTTCGATGTGAGCCGGGAAAAATCGGTAAACTCCCTAAGAGCCGCCCTCGAGACTGACAGGGTCGTCTTTTTGGTCGCACAGAAGGACGTCACCGTCGACGACCCGAAGCAGGCTGACCTGCGAAAAATAGGCACCCTCTGCGAGATAAAGCAGATAGTCAAGGGCGCCGACGGCATCTCGCGGGTTCGGGTCGAGGGCATCTCGAAGGCGAAGGTAGTCCTCATAAAGTCGGAGGGGGATATGCTCACGGCCGAGGTGCGCGAGATAAAGCCCCCCGCAAGGGAAAGGGCGACCAAGGAGGAACTCGACGCGGTGATGAGGGCGATCAAGGCCGCGTTCATCGCCTATTCGCAGGCGGTGCCGAGGCTCCCCGAGGAGATAAAAAGGGCTGTCGCGGGAGCAAACGACCCGATGGAGCTCTATAAGGTCATCGCGTTCAACATGAGCCTGCCGTCGGACGGAAGACAGGACCTTTTGGAGGCTAACACCATTTCCGACAAGCTCTCGGTGCTGTTTGCGCTAATCACGAACGAAACGCAGATAATCTCGCTCGAAAAGGACATTCACACAAAGGTGAACGAGGCCATAAACCGCGAGCAGAGGGATTATTATCTTCGCGAGGAGCTTAAAATTATCCGGGACGAGCTCGGCGACGACGAGGAGACGCGGGCCGGCGAGGAGAGCTTTGAATACTTTGAAAAGATCGCCGCCCTCGGGCTTTCGGAGGAAAATGTCGAAAAGCTCGTCGGCGAGGTCAAGAGGCTCGAAAAAATGCCCTACGGCTCGCAGGAGGCGGCTGTCGTGAGAGGGTATCTCGACACCGTTTTAGAGCTTCCGTGGAACACCAAAACGGTAGATAGGACGAACATTCACAAGGTCGCGGAGCAGCTCGACAAGGACCACTACGGGCTCAAGAAAGTCAAGGACAGGATACTCGAGCTCATCGCAGTGAGAAACCTTATTCCCGACGTCAAGGGGCAGATAATCTGCCTCGTGGGGCCTCCGGGCGTGGGAAAGACCTCGATAGGAAAGTCTATCGCCAAGGCCCTCGGGAGGAAGTACGCAAGGGTGTCCCTCGGCGGCGTTAGGGACGAAAGCGACATCAGGGGACACAGAAAGACCTACATAGGCTCGATGCCGGGGCGGATAATCACCGCCGTCAAGCAGGCCGGGACGAAAAACCCGCTGATACTTCTTGACGAGATAGACAAGATGTCTAACGACTTTAGGGGCGACCCGTCGAGCGCGCTGCTCGAAGTCCTTGACAGTGAGCAAAACAAGGAGTTCAGGGACCACTTTATCGAGGTGCCTTTCGACCTTTCGGACGTTTTGTTCGTGACGACGGCCAACAACCTCGACACCGTGGCGCCTCCCCTGCTCGACAGAATGGACATCATCGAGCTTTCGAGCTATACCCGCGAGGAAAAATTCGAGATAGCGAAGCGCCACCTTGTCCCGAAGCAGCTCAAGGCGAACGGATTGAACGGAAACATGCTCAGGTTCACCGACGGCGGGATATACGAGCTCATCGACTTTTACACCCGCGAGGCGGGGGTCAGAAGCCTTGAGAGGTGCATAGCCTCGATTTGCAGAAAGGCCGCGAAGGACATCGTCTCGGAAAGCGCCGCGAGGGTCACGGTAACGCCGGAGATAGTCGAAAAATATCTCGGAGTGAGAAAATTCACCGACGATCTTAAGTCGGAAAAGCCGCAGGTCGGCGAGGTCAACGGCCTTGCGTGGACGGCTGTCGGCGGAACGCTGATGCCGCTCGAGGTGCTCTCGGTCGAGGGCAAGGGCGCGGTGGAGCTCACTGGTTCTTTAGGAAATGTTATGAAGGAATCGGCAAAGATAGCCGTGACATACACCCGGAGCGTCGCCGAGAAATACGGCATAGACAAGGAGTTTTACCAGAAGCGGGACATTCACGTCCACGCGCCGGAGGGGGCTGTGCCGAAGGACGGACCCTCGGCGGGAGTCACCCTTGCCACCGCGATGATATCGGAGCTTTCGGGGATACCCGTCAGATCTGACGTTGCGATGACCGGCGAGATAACCCTTCGCGGGCGGGTTCTGGCCATCGGCGGGCTTCGGGAAAAGACCATGGCCGCTTACAAGGCGGGGATCAAGACGGTGATCATACCCGCGGCGAACAGGCCGGATCTTGAAGAGGTCGACGAAAAGGTGAAGAAAAACCTCGAATTTGTCTTTGCAGAGACCATCGAGGACGTTCTGAACGTCGCGCTTTTAACTCCGAAGGAGGAGCCGGCGGTGCTCAAAAAGAACGTCAGGAAAAAATCGGAACGGGTCGGAGTGAGAAGCTGATGAATTTTTCGCAGGCGCAGTTTAAGGCCGCATACGGCACGTTTGAGCAGCTCCCGCCCTCAAAAGGGGTGGAGATAGCCTTTTCGGGGCGCTCGAACGTCGGGAAATCCTCGCTGATAAACAGGCTTTTCGGGAGGCGTTCCTTGGCGAGGGTTAGCGCTACCCCCGGAAAGACCGCGACTATAAACTTCTACGGGCTTGAAAACGTCGATTTTGTAGACCTGCCGGGCTACGGCTACGCGAAGGTGTCAAAAAGCGACAAGAGCAGATGGCGTGAACTGATCGGCGGGTATCTTTCAGACCCAGAGAGGAACATCGGGCTGATCTTTCAGCTTGTGGACTTTAGGCACCCCCCGACGAAGGACGATCTTAACATGATAGATTTCCTGATAGATTCGGAGCTGCCGTTCGTCGTCGTTCTGACCAAGGCGGACAAGCTCGGAAAAAGAGAGCGGGAGGAGCGGGAAAAGGCTCTTGAGAACGAATTCCCCTCCTGCGACGGGCTGACGGTGGTGCCGTTTTCGGCGGTCACGGGAGAGGGAATCGAGCGGCTTCGGGAGATAGTTTCGGAGGTCGCGGCGGAGGAATGAGAGGAAAAATCCCGACTATTAAGGAAAAAATTAAAAATTCTTGCGATTTTTTGGAAAAAAGGGGTTTACAAATCGAAATTAGTGTGATATAATGTCAGTAGTGTCAATAGGTGTAACCGTCTGTTGGCACAGCCGTATTCCCCGTGCGGCGAAGGTGTAAAAAAATTTTTTCAGAAACGGAGCCCTACGATGAGAAATCTTGCGAGAGACCCGCAGCTCGACGATCTGTTCAGCGCCATCCTACAGCTCAAGACCGTTGACGAGTGCTACGACCTCTTTGAGGATCTCTGCACCATTTTGGAGATCAAGAGTCTTGCGCAGCGCTTCCAGGTCGCGCGTATGCTGGCCTCGAAGCACGTTTACAGCGATATCGTCGCCGAGACCGGCGCTTCTACGGCAACAATCAGCCGTGTGAACCGCAGCATAAACTACGGCGCGGGCGGATATTCGCTCATCTTCAAGCGCATGAAAGAGCTTGAAAACAGCAAAGAGAAGTAACATTGAGCTACCAGCGGTTTGCCGAGTTTTACGACAGACTGACCGGCAATGTCAACTATGCCGGCTATGCCGGGAGGATAGCGGCTATTATCAAAAAACTTCGTCTCGAAAGTTTGAGCATAGTTGAACTTGCCTGCGGTACATTTTCAGTCGGCCTTTTTTTGATCGAAAAAGGCTTTTCGGTCTGTGGTCTCGATACAAGTGAAGAAATGCTTCAACGCGCCGCGAAAAAAGCTTTCGAGCGCGGTTTTTCTGTTGATCTTTTTAACGCGGACATGCGGGATTTTACACTCCCCCGCCCCGCGGACGTTTTTATCTGCACCCTCGACGGGCTTAACCACCTCGACGGCTTTTACGACGTGATGAGGACCTTTTACGCCGTCGGAAGGAATATCAAAAAAGGCGGGCTGTTCATATTCGACATGAACACGCCTTATAAGCATGAGAAAATTCTGGGGAATAATTCCTTTATATACGACCTCGGGGACGTCTACTGCGGCTGGCAGAACCGATATGATCCGCGGGACTGCTCGGTCGGGATCACCCTCGACATCTTCGCAAAAAGCGGCGGGGCGGGGTTTGAGAGGATCACCGAGAGCTTTAGGGAGACGGCATACCCCGAAAAACAGGTGATAAACGGCCTTAAGGCCGCGGGGTTCGAGGTTTTGGGGAGCTTTGACGGGATAAGCTCGGCGAGGCCGAACCCGCACACCGAGAGAATTTTATATGTTGCAAGGAGCATTTGAATGGGAAGAATTGTCAGGGCAATTTCAAAGGACGCGTCGGCGGTCTGCTCGGCCATCGACGGGACGGACATCGTCGCAGAGATTGAAAGGATACACAAGCCGAGCGCAGTCGTGACGGCAGCGCTCGGGAGGCTGACCCTCGGGACGTCGCTTATAGGCTTCGGGCTTAAGGACAAGGACGACAGCGTTACCGTAAAAATAAAGGGCTCGGGGCCGATAGGGAGCATGACTGCCGTGTCGGACAGCTTCGGGAACGTGAAATCCTACGCGGACGAGTATATCGTCGAGCTGCCGCTTCGGCAGGACGGAAAGCTGAACGTCGGGACGGCGGTCGGCAAAAACGGGACGGTGACCGTCATAAAGGATCTCGGGCTCAAAGAGCCGTACATCGGGCAGGTCGAGCTTAAAAGCGGCGAGATCGCGGAGGACCTGACCGAGTATTTTGCCGTGAGCGAGCAGATACCGACGGTTTGCGCGCTCGGGGTGCTCGTGAACCCCGATCTGACGGTGAAGCGCGCGGGAGGGTTCATCTTGCAGCTTCTGCCGTTTGCGCCGGAGGACTGCATTTCGGTCATCGAAAAGAACATCGCCGCAATGCCGAGCGTGACTACCATGCTCGATCTTGGGCTGAGCGCCGAGAACATCGCGATGAACGCGCTCAAGGGGCTTGAGCCGAACGTGCTCGACGACTTTGAGGTGAATTATCGGTGCGACTGCTCGCGGGAGAGGACGGAGAGGATACTCGCGAGCCTCTCGAAGGAGGACATAAAGAGCCTTGCCGAGGACGAGATCACCGAGGTGAAGTGCCACTTCTGCGACAAGGTGTATCACTTTACAAAGGACGAGATAATCGCGATCCAAAACCGCAAATAGCTGATAACAGGGCTTTTGGACAAAATAACAGCAGCGCGGCTTTTTGGGCTGCGCTGCTTTTTGTGTAAAGATATTTTGCTTTACAGATCAGACGGTGACTCTCCAGCCGTAGGGGTCGTTTTTCTTGCCCCACTGAATGCCGGTAAGCTCGTCGTAGAGCTTCCGGGTCAGCTCGCCTATTTTTCCGCCGCCGATCTCTATGACCTCGTCCTTATAGCGGAGCTTTCCGACCGGCGAAACGACCGCCGCGGTGCCGGTTCCGAAGACTTCCTCAAGAGCGCCGGTTCTTGCGGCCTCGATCAGTTCATCTACGGAAATCCTTCTCTCCTCGACCTCATAGCCCCAGTCGCGGCAGAGATGGAGTATCGAATCGCGGGTGATGCCCGGGAGGATTGAGCCGTTGAGCATCGGGGTCACGACCTTGCCGGAGATCTTGAACATTATGTTCATCGAGCCGACCTCTTCGATGTACTTTCTCTCGACGCCGTCGAGCCAGAGAGCCTGGGAATAGCCGCTGTCGTGAGCCTTGACCTGCGCCGCAAGAGAGGCCGCGTAGTTGCCGCCCGTCTTGGCAAAGCCCATGCCGCCGCGGACCGCTCTGACATACTCGTCCTCAATCCAGATGCCGACGGGGGCAAGGCCGCTCTCGTAATATGCGCCGGATGGCGAGAGGATTATGATGAACATATAGGTCTTGGAGGGCGCGACGCCGAGGTGCGGGTCGGTCGAAATCACGAACGGGCGGATATAGAGGGAAGTCCCCTCCTCGTAAGGCACCCAGTCGCGGTCGACGTCGACGACGGCCTTGACGGCCTGAACGAAGTCCTCCTCGGGGATATGGGGAATGCAGAGGCGGTCATTCGAGTTGTTCGCGCGCTTTGCGTTCATGTCGGGGCGGAAGAGGTAAACGTCGCCGCTCGCGCCTCTGTAGGCCTTCAGGCCCTCAAACATCTCCTGGCCGTAGTGCAGGACCATTGCGGCGGGGCTTAAGGTGATGTCGCCGAACGGGACTATGCGCGGGTCGTGCCAGCCCTTGCCCTCGGTGTAGTTCATGATGAACATGTGGTCGGTGAAGATGTGGCCGAAGCCCAAAGGCTCGCCTTTTTTCGGTATCGGCTTGGGTGAAGCCGTTTTTTGGATTCTGATGTCAAGCATTTTGATCTTGCTCCTTCTGAAAAAATTCATATCAAGCATATTATACTACGCTAAATCGCAAAATTCAAGTATTTTCGCGAACTTTTATTCGGCGTAATTGTAGCCCGCCTCTATAGCCTTGAGGTTCGCGTCGATAAGGTCGGCGTGCTTTGCCGAAACGGTCTTCGAGAGCGCTTCCTTAAGGCCGTCCATCGAGACTACGCCGGTCTCCTTTATCACCTTGCCGAGGATTATCATGTTCGCAAGTGTGGGAAGGCCGAGGTCGCGCGCTATCTTGGTCGCGGGGATATAATGCGCTTTTACGTCGGTGCGGGCGACCTTTCTTTCGATGAGAAACGAGTCGATGAAAAGCTGTGCGCCCGGGACGGCGGCGTCCTCGTATTTGTCGAGGGAGGGCAGGTTCATCGCGATCAGAATGTCGGGGTTAGAGACTATCGGGGAGCCTACCGGGGTGTCCGAGATGATGACCGAGCAGTTCGCGGTGCCGCCGCGCATTTCGGGGCCGTAGGACGGGAGCCAGCTTATCTGCCTGTCCTCCTCGAGGCCCTTATAGGCGAGCACCTTGCCCGCAAAGAGTATCCCCTGCCCGCCGAAGCCGGCAATAAGTATCTGTGTATACATCACTCCGCCTCCTTAGACTTGTCGCGGTAGACCCCGAGCGGATAGTAGGGTATCATGTCGGTGTCTATCCATTTGAGGGCGTTGTCGGGGGTCATGCCCCAGTTTGTCGGGCAGCTCGAAATAACCTCGATGAGAGAAAAGCCCTTTCCCTCTATCTGGTTTCTAAAAGCGCGGTTTATCGCCTTTTTCGCGGCCAGAACGTTCTTGACGTTGTTGACGGCGACCCTCTCGATATAATAGGGAGCGTCGAGCGCGGAAAGAAGCTCGCAGACCTTGATGGGGTATCCCACCGTCTTTACGTCGCGGCCGTAGGGAGAGGTCTGGGTGACCTGACCCGGCAGCGAGGTCGGGGCCATCTGTCCGCCGGTCATGCCGTAGATGGCGTTGTTGACAAATATCACCGTGATGTTTTCGTTTCGGGTGGCGGCGTGAACGGTCTCGGCCATGCCTATCGAGGCAAGGTCGCCGTCGCCCTGATATGTGAAGATTATGCGGTCGGGCATGGCGCGCTTAAGGCCGGTGGCGACAGCGGGAGCGCGGCCGTGGGCGGCCTCGACCATGTCGCAGGAGAAATAATCGTAGCTCATGACAGCGCAGCCTACGGGAGCGACGCCGACGGTTCGGCCTAAAATACCGAGGTCGTCTATCGCTTCGGCGACAAGGCGGTGAATTATTCCGTGGGTGCAGCCCGGGCAGTAGTGAAGCGGCGCGTCGGTCAAAGCCTCAGGCTTTTTGAATACTACGGCCATCAGTTTTCTCCCCCTTCCATCTTGATTATGGCATTCAGAACTTCCTCCGGCGAGGGGATCATTCCCCCGACGCGGGAGCAAAGAGTTACGGGTTTTTTACATTCCTCGGCGAGGCGGATATCCTCGATCATCTGGCCCATGGAGAGCTCGACCGAGATGAAGCCCTTGACCTTATCGGCGGTCTTTCTTATGACCCCGGACGGGAACGGCCAGAGGGTTATCGGGCGGATGAGACCCGCCTTTATGCCGCGCTTTCTTGCCTCGGTTATGGCGTTTTTTGAGACCCTTGCGGCGATGCCGAACGCGACTACGCAGATATCGGCGTCGTCGGTCATGTACTCCTCATACATCACTTCATTTTTCTCGACAGAGGCGTACTTTTCGTATCTTTCGAGATTTTTCTGCTCTAACTGCTCGGGAACGAGATAGAGGGAGTTTACGATGTTGTGCTCGCGCCTGTTCTCGGTGCCTGTGACCGTCCAAGGCTTGTCGGGCTTATATTCCGCGGGCTCGGGAAGCTCGACCGGCTCCATCATCTGTCCCATCGTGCCGTCCGCAAGAAGCATCGCGGGCATGCGGTATTTATCGGCAAGATCGAACGCTTTTACGGTAAGATCCGCCATTTCCTGCACCGAGGCGGGGGCCAAGACTATCAGGTGATAGTCGCCGTGGCCGCCGCCCTTAGTGGCCTGGAAATAGTCCGACTGCGAGGGCTGGATCCCCCCGAGGCCCGGGCCGCCGCGCTGTACGTTGACGATGAGCGCGGGAAGATCGCACCCGGCAAGGTAGGAGATGCCCTCCTGCTTTAAGGAAACTCCGGGGCTTGAGGAGCTCGTCATGGCCCTTAAGCCGGCGGAAGCTACGCCGTAGACCATGTTTACCGCGGAAATTTCACTCTCGGCCTGTAAAAACGTGCCGCCGATCTTGGGCATACGCTTCGACATATACGCCGCGACCTCCGTCTGGGGGGTTATCGGGTAGCCGAAATAGTGGCGGCACCCTGCGCGTATCGCGGCCTCGGCGATTGCCTCGTTGCCCTTCATAAGTACTTTTGCCATGTTTTCCTCCTTACTTCTCCACCGTGATGACGCAGTCGGGGCACATGGTGGCGCAGAAGGCGCAGCCTATGCACTTTGACTGGTCGGTCATTTCGGCGGGAGAGTGACCCTTTTTGTTGATCTTGTCCTTGGCGATGACTATGAGCTTTTTCGGGCAGGCCGAAACGCAAAGCCCGCAGCCTTTGCAAACGTCGGTCTCAAACGTGACCTTTGGCATATAAAAATTACCTCCTTTTATTTGTCGGAAATTATAGTCTTTATCAGTAAAGCTCGTAATATTTTTTCTGAATATCTATAGGGTAAACGTTTTTCAGATCTACCAAGCCCGCAAGGGAGCGCTCGACCGAATTAAAAAGGATCGGCAGACCGCTTAGGCGGGAGAGCTCCTCGGCCTTTTCACTGCCCTCCAGAACCGTTTCGGGGACGGTAAGGCGGCTGAGGTTAGTGTTATTGACTATCCCGGTGAAGGGTATTCCCCCGGCGTGCTCTATCTCGCGCATGACCTCGTATGCGTCGGCGGCGTTTTGGGTAAGCGGGCGGCAGAAGTTCGCGACGAAGATCATCTCGAAGTCGTTTTCCTCCAAGATATAGGGTGCAAACCTGCCGAGGGCGTAGGCCCCGCGGTCGTCTCCGCCGATGTCTAAAACTGCGTATCGGAGGCGGTTTTGCACCACGCCGTACATCTCTGACGGAAGGGCGGGGAGGTCGACGTTTGAGTTAGCGTACTCGGAGGAGACGGTCTCGATGCCGTGAGCCTTAAGTAGCGCGGCGGAGTCCTTGGTGCGGAAATAGGGGTTTACGATATCGAGGTCGGCGATAACGACGCGGTCGAAGCGTTTTTTTAGGTCTATCGCCCAATTCACGGCGAGATTTGTCTTGCCCGAGCCGTAGTGCCCGGCGAAGAGGGTAACGCGTTTGAAGTTCATAGTGTGCTCCAGGGTGGGATAAATCTAAAGTAATGGTAAAGCAAAACCGAAAAGGTTTCGCCGGCCTTTCCTCAAAAGGCCGCAGGATCCAAGGGCAGAGCCCTTGGTCGCGCTCCGCAGAGCGCGAAATCCCCTACGCGCAAGCGAGCGCAGGAGGATAGCCAAAATCAGTCCGGTGGACTGTTTTGGCGTAGGGAACCCTCGCCGGGGGTTCCCTCTTTATTTGCCGAACGATGAGTGAGGCAAACTCTGCACAAAACTTTGATTCAGCAGCCGGCTTAAGAGGGCGCAGAGTTAATTTCCGAGCCTTTACCTACAGCGCAACCATTTAATTAACTGCTTAGCCCCGGCTTTTCTTTGCCTCGCTCGTCGCTCGGCAAACGGGGAGACCCCCGGCGAGGGTCTCCCCACGTCGCAACAGCCCACAGGGCTGATTGCTCCTCCCTGTCCTGCGCTGGCTTACGCCGTGGGGATTTCGCCCGTTGTGACGGGCGACGAGGGCTGCTCGCCCTCGACCTCGCCCGCTTTTTGAGGAAAAGCGGGGTAAAACCTTTTTAGTTTGTCTCAATCAATGGTTGGGTGCTAAATCAGAGTTTATTTCTCTGTATCTTCCCGCTTATCGTCTTCGGGAGCTCGTCCCGGAACGCTATCACGCGCGGATACTTATACGGCGCAGTATGGCTCTTGACGTAGTTCTGGATCTCCTTCTTGAGCTCCTCCGAGGCGACTGTGCCCTTCGTGAGAACGATGCTCGCCTTGACTATCTGTCCCCTTATCTCGTCAGGAACGGCCGAAACGCCGCACTCTAAAACGTATGGGAGTTCCATGATCACGCTCTCGATCTCGAACGGACCAATCCTGTATCCCGAGGACTTGATGACGTCGTCGATCCTCGAAACATACCAGAAATAGCCGTCCTCGTCACGCCACGCGGTGTCGCCGGTGTGGTAGTAGCCGTCGTGCCATGCCTCGCGGGTGAGCTTTTCGTCAAGATAATACTCCTTGTAAAGCCCTATCGGGATCTCCTCGGAGGTCTTTATGCAGATCTCGCCGACTTCGCCGTTCTGGACGGGGTTGCCGTCGGGGTCTAAAATGTCGATGTCATACTGCGGGGACGCCTTGCCCATCGAGCCGTACTTCGGTACGTCGCCGTAGAGGTTGCCGATGACGAGCGTCGTCTCGGTCTGGCCGAAGCCCTCCATGATTTCGAGCCCCGTCGCCTGCTTGAACTGCTTCGCGACCTCGGGGTTCAAAGCCTCCCCGGCGGTGGTCATGTGGTGGATAGAGCTCAGGTCGAATATCGAGAGGTCTTCCTTGATCATCATGCGGAGCATCGTCGGAGGCGCGCAGAATGTTGTGATATTATATTTTGCAAACATCGGCAGGATATCCGCCGCGTCGAACTTGTCGAAGTCGTAGACGAACACCGCGCCCTCGCAGAGCCACTGGCCGTAGAGCTTGCCCCAGAGCGACTTGCCCCAGCCGGTGTCGGATATCGTCAGGTGAAGGCCGTCCCGCTCGCAACAGTGCCAGTATTTCGCGGTGACGAAGTGACCGAGGGCGTAGGTGTGCGCGTGGGCGGCCATCTTCGGGTTGCCGGTGGTGCCGGAGGTGAAGAACATCAGCGCCATGTCGCTGCCCGCGGAGCAGTCCTCTGGGCGCTCGAATTTGCCGGTGTAGAGCTGGTATTCGTTGTCGAAGTCGCGCCAGCCCTCCTTCGCCCCGCCTACAAGTATCTTCGTCTTGACGGTCGGGCAGTTTTCGGCGGCCTTCTCGGCAATGTCGGCGACGTCGCCGTCGGCGGTGCAGAGTATCGCCGAAACGCCTGCGCGGTCGAATCTGTATTCAAAATCGTGCTGCTTGAGCTGATTTGTCGCGGGGATAGCGACTGCCCCAAGCTTGTGAAGGGCTACCATCGCGAACCAGAACTGGTAGTGGCGCTTTAAAACGAGCATGACCTTGTCGCCGCGCTTTATCCCGAGCGAGCGAAGGTAGTTTGCGGTCTGATTAGACGCGCGCTTGATGTCCTTGAAGGTAAATCTGCGCTCGACCTTGTGCTTGTCGACATGGATCATAGCTAACTTGTCGGGGTATTTGTCGGCGATGGCGTCCACGCAGTCGAAGCCGAAGTTGAAGGTCTCGGTGTCGTGGAATTTCATGTCTACGAGCTTTCCGCTCTCGTCCTCGATGAAATCGACGAAGCGCTCGACCAGAAGCTTTTCCTTCTTCGGGCGGTTGGCCTGAATGAGGGAGGTGCGGGCGGTCTCCTCGGTCTCGTTTTCGCCGGGGAGGACTACCGCCACGAAGGTGCAGTCCTTGCCGTTCACGGCTATCATGCCGTGAGGGGTGGCGGAGTTATAATAGATAGAATCGCCCTCGTTTAAAATTTCGGTGTGATTTCCGACCTGCACCTTGAGGCTGCCGGAGATTATGAGGTCGAACTCCTGCCCGTCGTGAGTCGTAAGATGTATCGGCATATTCTGCTGGGCCTCGCTGTATTCGTACTTGACCCAGTAGGGCTCGGCTATCTTGTCGCGGAATTTGGGCGCTAAGTTTGCGATGTCGATGCCCTTTTCGTGGGCGGTGACCTGGCCCTGTCCCCTTCTTGTCAGGGTATAGCTTGAAAGCCTCGCGGCGGTGCGGCCCTCCAAAAGGTCGGTGAGGTCGATATCGAAGGCGAGCGCGCACTTATGGATAAAGGTGAACGGCAGGTCCGCGGTGCCGGATTCGTAGCTTATGTACTCCTCCTCGGTGACCTCCGTCTTTTCCGCTGTCTCAGCGGTGCTCCAGCCCATTATCTCGCGCATTTCGCGAATTCTCTCCGCGACCTCTACAAGCTGCGTTTCGGTTTTTTTGGACATGTTTTTCTCTCCTTGTCGTAAAAAGTGATCCGGGACGGAGCATACAAAAAGCCCGCCCCAAAGAAACTTTGAGACGGGTCATAATACCCGCGGTACCACTCAAATTGCGGAAAGATCCGCCGCTCAACGGCTCGAAAAAGCCTTCCGCTATAACGCGCGGACGCGTACAGCTCTAAACATAAAATGCGTTAAGCTGTCGGCTCAAAAGTGATCCGAGACCGCGCGTTGTCTGTCGGTTTTCAGCTGCCCCGACTCTCTGAAAGACAGGTGAGCACGGCTCCGTCTTTGTCATCGCCTTTTAATATTAAACTTGATTATATCACTACCTCGGCCGGGTGTCAATCGTTATTTTCAATAAAAAATTTATTTCTGCCGGCGAAATATCCGGCGCATTTTATAATGATCGCGGCGACAATATAGGGATATATCAGCGAAATCGGAATAAAAGTCAAAATATTGAAGTTTTGGCAGCGCTAAAGAACAATTAAATCGCAGGATATATCAATTATGAAAAGTAAATGAAAAGATGAAAAATAACGGAAAAAGGTGTTGACTTATTGCCGCAAACATTGTATTATAAGGGTATACCGAATATAAGGAGGAAAATTATGAGCACTTTGAAAATGACGGTCGATCTTAACAACAGAATATCAAAAATCAATAAAGAGATCTACGGGCACTTCGCCGAGCACCTCGGCAGGTGCGTGTACGGCGGTATCTACGTCGGCAAGGACTCCCCTATCCCGAACATCAACGGATACAGAAAGGACGTCGTCGAGGCTCTTAAGGAGCTTAGAATACCCGTTCTTCGCTGGCCGGGCGGCTGCTTTGCCGATACATACCACTGGCGGGACGGCATCGGCCCGAAGGAGAACCGCAAGAAGATAGTCAATATCCACTGGGGCGGAGTTACCGAGGACAACTCCTTCGGCACGCATGAATTTCTTGATTTCTGCGAGCTCATCGGCTGCGAGGCGTATGTCGCCGTAAACGTAGGAAGCGGCACCGTTCAGGAGGCCGCGGAGTGGATGGAATACATGACGAGCGGCAACGAGTCGCCTATGACCGAGCTTCGGAAGAAAAACGGCCGCGAGAAGCCCTGGAAGGTCAAGTACGTCGGTATCGGAAACGAAAACTGGGGCTGCGGCGGAGAGATGAACGCCGACTACTATTCGAGCCTTTACAAGCAGTTCCACTGCTTCGTTCGGGGCGCCGAGCAGCAGGTCGCCTGCGGGCCGAACGGAAACGATGTAAACTGGACCGAGGCCATGATGAAAAACGTAGGCCCGTGGCAGATGCAGGGGCTGTCGCTCCACAACTACACCGTGCCGACAAATCAGTGGCAGCACAAGGGCGATTCGGTCAACTTCGACGAGGCGGAGTACTATAACACCCTCCAGCACACCTGGTTCATGGAGCGGATCCTTAAGGACCAGGAAGGCATCATGCAGCGGTATGACAACGACCATAAGATCGGGCTCATCGTCGACGAGTGGGGAATCTGGACCGACGTCTTGGAAGGCACCAACCCCGGGTTCTTATATCAGCAGAACACCATGCGCGACGCGGTGCTGGCGTCTATTAACCTCAACATCTTCAACGAGCACTCCGCAAGGGTGAAGATGGCTAACATCGCGCAGATGATAAACGTTTTGCAGTCGGTACTTCTCACCGAGGGCGAAAAGATGGTCAAGACCCCGACATACCATGTCTTTGATATGTATAAGGACCACATGGACGCGACGCTCGTCTACTCGAACTGCGATAACAAGGAGCTGGAGGCCAAGGACGGCAAGTTCCCGGCGGTGTCGCAGTCGGTATCGGTCGACGAAAACGGAAAGATGCACATCACCGTCTCGAACGCTTCGCTTGATGAGGACTTCGACATCGACTGCGCAATGCCGAGGGCAGAATATAAGAGCGTTTCCGCGAAGATTCTCACCGGCAAGTACAACGCCTTAAACGACTTCGAGCACCCCGACGCGGTCGCTCCGAAGGCATATGACGGCGTTAAGCTTGACGGCGAAAAGCTTGAGATAAAGCTCCCCGCCTGCTCGGTGATCGCTATTGAGCTGTGCTGATAGACGGAAAACCGGTCTGCAAGCGGTGTCTGCTGCTTGAGACCGACCCCGAGGGGCTCTTCAAAAAGGTGAGCGAGCTTATTTCGCTTATCCCGGAGGACATTAAGACCCCAGAGGAGGAATACGGGCGGAGGCTCGAAATCTGCAAAAGCTGCGACGGGCTGCAAAACGGCATCTGCAAAGAGTGCGGCTGCTTTGTCGAGCTTCGGGCCGCGACACGAAAAAACTACTGCCCGAGCGCATATCACAAATGGTAAAAATTTAGACCCGGCAAGCGAAAGCCTGTCGGGTCGGATTTTATTTACGGCTTAAACGTCGTCCCTGTCCTCGACGATGACGGTGCCGTCCGGCATTTCGGGGATTATCAGCGCGCAGATGACGTAGGCAAGTATCCCGGTGCCGAAGCAAAGGGCAAGTATCGCCCAGATAACGCGGATTATCGTCGGGTCGATGTTGAAAAATTCGGCAATCCCGGCGCAGACTCCCGAGACCATCTTGTTTTTGGACTTATAAAGCTTCTTGGTTGCCATAATATGCCTTCCTTTCGCAGCAGCTCTTTTTTATATTATAGCATGGCGTGAAGTAAAATGCAAGATAAATTGTAAGAAAAGTCACTTTTTGGGCGCGGGCTCTTTTAGGCGCCACATCAGGGCGAGAGCTATGGCTCCGACCGAGTTTCCGAGTATCACAAAGAGTATAAAGGCGAGGCCCTTTACATTCATCATGCCGGCGAGCGCGAAATAAAACATATCCGCGACCGAGTGCTCGAAGCCGGAAAGTATGAAAACGGGAATGCAGAATATAACTCCGAGCGGGGTCCCGAGGCGGTAGATCTTCACGGCGGCGTACATTAAAATTCCGCAGAAGCAGCCTAAAAGAAATCCGCGCAAAAGGCCGTTTTCAAGGCGGGTATTGCAGGCCGAGACCGCTTTTTCGACAATCTCGGGGCGGCATATGTGAACGAGGAGCCCCGTAAGGGACGCGCCGACGAAGTTCGACAAAAGGCCGATGAGGAGCTGAGGTATCATCTCGGGCTCGAGCTTTTCGCCCACGAAGCCGATCTTGCCGGTGTAAAGGTAAAAGCCCATACAGCATATCGCCAAGAGCGCCACCGAAAAGAGCACCGCTCCGACGTAGCGGTTATCGACGCTCAAAAGCACCGTGCCGCCGATCCCGACCAAAAGCCCAGAGGCTATGCCTCCGAAAATTTCGGGGAAGAATTTTTTCAAAATAATCTCTCCTTCGCTCATTTTCCGAGCATTTTGCATATCCTTTCGGCGGCCTCGCGGGTGTTTTCGTGGGTCGAGAAGGAGGTCAGGCGGAAGTAGCCCTTGCCGTTTTCGCCGAAGCCCTCGCCGGGGGTGCCGACGACGTTCGCCTCGGACAAAAGCTTGTCAAAGAACTCCCACGAGCCCATGTTATCGGGACATTTCAGCCATATGTAGGGGGAGTTTTTGCCTCCGAAGTATTTTATGCCGCAGCGGTCGAGCCCCGCCATAAGGATCTTCGCGTTTTCCTGATAATAGGCGATGTTTTCGCGGATCTGCTTCTGACCCTCGGGGGTGAATACCGCCTCGGCGGCGCGCTGGATAACATACGCAACGCCGTTGAACTTGGTGGTCTGGCGGCGCATCCACATGGCGTTGAGGTCGCCGTCGGCCTTTAAAGCCTTCGGAACGACGGTATAGCCGCACCTTGTGCCGGTGAAGCCGGCGGTCTTTGAAAGCGAGCAGAACTCGATCACGCACTCCTTCGCGCCCTCGATCTCGTAGGCCGAGTGGGGAACGTCGGGGTCGGTGATAAATGCCTCGTAGGCGGAATCAAGAAGAATTACCGCGCCGTTTGCTTTCGCGTATTCCACCCATTTTTTGAGCTGATCGCGGGTATAGGCGGCGCCGGTGGGGTTGTTCGGGGTGCAGAGATAGATGATGTCCGCCTTGACAGCGGGGTCGGGCATCGGGAGGAAGCCGTTATCCTCCGTCGCGGCGGCGTAAATTACCCTGCGCCCTGCCATGACGTTCGTGTCGACGTAGACGGGATAGACCGGGTCGGGGACGAGGACGGTGTTGTCCTCGGAGAAGAGGTCAAGGATATTTCCGAGGTCGGATTTCGCGCCGTCCGAGATGAAAATCTCGTAGTAGTCGAGGTCCACGCCGAAGCCCTTGTAATAGTCCTTTATCGCGTTGATGAGAAAGGCGTAGCCGTTGTCGTCGACATAGCCGTGAAACGTCTCCCGGACGCCCATTTCGTCGGCGGCCCTGTGCATCGCCTCGACGACCTTCGGGGCGAGCGGCAGTGTGACGTCGCCGATTCCCATTTTAATTATCTTCGCCTCGGGGTGGGACTTGGTGTAGTCCGCGACGCGGTGGGCTATCTCGGTGAAGAGGTAGCTTTTCTTGACGTTTTGATAGTTTTTGTTGATCTTCATAGTTATCTCCCTTTCGGCTGACGTTAGATTTCGACCTCGCCCTCGAAGGCGGTCTCGGCGGGGCCGGTCATGAACACCCGGCCGTCCCTTTTTATGACAATTTCGAGATCTCCCCCGAGGAGCTTTACGGTTATTTTTTCATTATAGCGGCATATCCCGGTCTTTACCGCAGCCGCCGCGACCGCGCACGCCCCGGTGCCGCAGGCAAGGGTCTCCCCGCTGCCGCGCTCCCAGACGCGCATCGAAAGAAGGCTGTCTCCCAAAATGTTCACAAACTCGGTGTTCACGCGGTCGGGGAAGATCGGCGCGTGCTCAAACTCGGGACCGATAGCTTCGAGCTTAAGCTTTGAGACCTCGTCGTCGGTGAATATCACGCAGTGCGGGTTTCCCATCGAGACCGCGGTGGCGTTCCAGGTGCGGCCGGCGATCCTTATCGGGAGGTTCACCATCTCGGAAAGATCGCATTTTACGGGAATTTTCTCGGGTCTGAATTCGACAAAGCCCATGTCGACGGTGACAGAGGCGACCTTGCCGTTTTCGACGTGTAGATCGAGGGTCTTTATGCCCGAAAGGGTCTCGAGGGTGACTGTGGTCTTTTTGGTCAGCCCCTTGTCGTAGACGTACTTGCCGATGCACCTTGTGCCGTTGCCGCACATTTTGCCCTCGCTGCCGTCGGCGTTGAACATTCTCATCTTAAAGTCGGCGACGTCGGAGGGGCAGATGAGTATAAGCCCGTCGCCGCCTATAGAGCGCCTGCGATCTGATAGCCGAACCGCGAGCTTTTCCGGCTCGGGAACCGTCTCCTCAAAGCAGTTTACATAGATATAGTCGTTTGCGATGCCGTGCATTTTCGTGAATTTCATAGCTGCTCCTTACATAACGTCGTTTTGAATAAGATCGTCAAGGCTCTCCCGCTTTACAACGAGGCGGTCGGCGCCGTCCTTTATCATCACCGTCGCCGGGCGGGGTATGCGGTTATAGTTCGACGCCATCGAGTAGTTGTAGGCGCCGGTGGTCAGGACCGCGACCCGGTCTCCCCTGCCGATATCTGAAGGGAAAACGCAGCCGGGCTGGATTATATCACCCGACTCGCAGCACCTGCCGACCAAATCGGCGGTTATCGTATCGCTCCCCGTCTCCTTGTTGGCGCAGAGGACGGTGTATTTCGAGCCGTAGAGCGCATATCTCGGGTTGTCGGTCATTCCGCCGTCGACCGAGACGTAGTTTTTATAGCCGGTTATCTTTTTGACCGAGCCGACCTCGTAGAGCGTAACTCCCGCGTCGGCGACGATGCTCCGGCCGGGCTCCAAACGAAGGGAGGGAACGCTTATGCCGAGATCCTTGCAGAGAGAGGCTATATGTTCGGTGAGTTCACGGATATTCGCGGGAATGTCGATATCGCCCTGACCCTCGTAGTATTTCACGCCGTAGCCGCCGCCGAGATCAAGTATCTTCGCCTCGAAGCCGCAGGTATTTTTAACCTCGGCGATGAAGCCGAGCATGACCGCCGAAGCGCTCTTGAAAACGTCCGAGTCGAATACCATCGACCCGACGTGGCAGTGAAAGCCCAAAAGCTCGAGGTTGGGCTTACTAAGGGCGATCTTTGCGGCCTCTAAGGCCTGACCCGTTTCGATGGCGATACCGAACTTCGAGTCGACCTTTCCTGTCGCGACCTTGTCGTAGGTGTGGGGGTCGATGCCGGGGGTCACGCGAAGGAGGATCTTCTGCCTGATACCGTATTTCCCGGCTATTTTATCGAGGGCGTCAAGCTCCTCGAAATTGTCGCAGACGAAATACCCGACGCCGTGCTCTATCGCGAAGGCGATGTCGCCGTCGGTCTTGTTGTTGCCCTGAAAATAGGCGTTTTCCATCGGAAATCCGGCCTTGTAGGCGGTGTAGATCTCCCCCGGGGAAACGACGTCGGCTCCGAGACCCTCCTCGGCGATGATTTTATATATCTCGCCGAAGGAGCAAGCCTTCGAGGCATAGACTGCCGACGAATCGGGGCAGGGACACGCCTTTAGCGCCTCGCGGTATGCGCGGCAGTTTCGGCGGATCGTGTTTTCGTCCATTATGTAAAGGGGGCAGCCGTATTTTTCGGCGAGGGCGTTAAGGTCGCTCCCCGCGAAATTGAGGCTGTGGTTTATCATCTTAACTGTTTCGTATAGCATTTTTTCTCCTCGGTTCAGGCAATCGGCCCGGAAATTATCCCCTGCTCGCGCATGAGTGAGAGAAGCTCGGCCTCGTGCTCAATCTCCATTTTGGTGAGGGGCAGCCGAAGCTCGTTTTTGCCGTAGCCCATCGCGGACATGGCGGCCTTCACGGGTATCGGGTTGACCTCCTTAAACAGGGCGTTTATGAGGGGGAGGTATTTCAGCTGCGCGTTTTTGGCCTCCCCGACATTGCCGGAGAGGTAGTCCTTGCAGATCTTATCCGTCTCGCGCGGCAGAAGGTTCGAGAGGACGGATATAACGCCCTTTCCGCCCAAGGACAGGACCGGGACTATCTGGTTGTCGTTTCCGCTGTAGATGTCGAGGTCGTCGCCGCAGAGGGCGGCTATTTCCGCTACCTGAGATATGTCGCCGCTCGCCTCTTTTATGCCCGCGATCATCGGGTGCTTCGAGAGCTCCTTTGCGGTCGCGGGGATGATGTTGCAGCCGGTCCTCGACGGCACGTTATAAAGTATGACGGGCGCGGTCGAAACGTCAGCGACGGCGGTGAAGCTCTCGATCAAGCCCTTCTGGGTGGCCTTGTTGTAGTACGGGGTCACCAGAAGAACGCCGTCGGCTCCCGCCTCGCAGGCGAACTTTGTAAGATCTATGGCGTATGCGGTGTCGTTCGAGCCTGTGCCGGCGATGACCGGGACCCTGCCCGCAGATCTTTTTACCGCAAAATCTATTACCTCGCGGTGCTCGGCGTCGGTGAGGGTCGAGCCCTCCCCCGTCGTTCCCGCGGCGACTATAGCGCTGATACCCTCGGATATCTGCCAGTCGATGAGCCTTCCGAATGCCTCATAGTCGACGCTGCCGTCCCTGAAAGGAGTGATGATCGCCGTTGCGGCGCCGGTGAATACGGTCTTGTGCATAATAACCTCCCAAAACAAAATGCGGGGACGTAATGAGCCCCGCACATAAATACAGCTTTATATGCGATAGCTCTCCGCGCGTCGCGCGACAGCGAAACGTATCTTATTGCGTTCCGCCGAATCATTTCCCGCCAAGAAATGTCCTCGGCAGCCGTCCCTTTCGACGGTGCGGTCTTGGGCAGACACTATTGCACCGGCTACTCTTGACAGACTGCGCCTCTACCTTTATCCATGTTATATCACAAAACGCCGCTTTTGTCAATAGCATAGCGAAATTTTCCCGAAAGTTTCAACCGAAAAATGTTAAAAATCAATGGGCAAGTTGCCCAATAATCAAACCGTGTAATTGTAAATTTTACATCTTCAAAAATCGGGAAAAATGTGATATGATTATAGTGCATAAATTTGCAAATATTTTTTGGAGGAATACCATGAAAAGACTACTGTCACTTTTAATTGCCGCGGCCATGCTTTTATCGCTCTCGGCATGCGGCAAGGAGCCCGAGCCGATAGACTATCGCACCGAGCTCACCGATCAGACGCTCACATACTCGCTCGACGAGCTTGAAACGCTCTCGCAGCAGGAATTTCATATCGGCGACTACGGCCTGCCCGCTCTCTATAAGTACTTCGAGGGCAAGCTCGATATAGGCGTCGCCTTCACCTCGAACCAGATGTACGACTATGAGCTCGCCCTGCCCTATGACAAGAAGGCCGAGGGCCCGAAGATCACCGTCGGGGATCAGGTAAAGGCGGGTATTCTGAAGCACTACAACACCTATGTTTTGGGAAACGAGCTCAAATCCGACCACTGCAACCCCGCCGAGGGCGTTTATAACTTCGACGACGCGGACAAGTTCGTCGAACTCGGAAGAGCTACCGGCTCGAAGCTCCGCGGACACACCATAGTGTGGCACTCGCAGGTTCCGCAGTGGTGGTTCAAGGCCGATCCGAACGACACGGCCTCGCTTGCCGACTGCCGCGCGAACGGCACCCTTGCCTCGGCAGAGCAGCTGACCGAAAGGGTCACGACCTATATC
The DNA here is from genome assembly GCA_947624745.1 of uncultured Clostridia bacterium. Classification (GTDB taxonomy): domain Bacteria; phylum Bacillota; class Clostridia; order Oscillospirales; family Ruminococcaceae; genus Faeciplasma. Next base: position 130,701 of record CANQLR010000002.1, read on the forward strand.
AAAGAGGTCGTGGGAAGATATAAGGACGACATAAAGATCTGGGACGTCTGCAACGAGGTTCTGAACGCAAACGGCATCAGAAGCTTCAACGACGACCAGTCGGTCTGGGCGGAGATAATCGGCGATCAGGACGGAAACGGCTACGCGGACGACTACGTTGAGATCGCCTTCAACGCGGCCCGCGAGGCCGGCGGAGACGACCTTGTTCTCATGATAAACGACTTCAACATGGAGTGGCAGGAGTCTAAGACCAACGCGATGTACGACATGGTCGAAAGAATGCTCCGCAAGGGCGTAAGAATCGACGGCGTGGGCTTCCAGTCGCATATTTCGGTCGACTGCAACGTCGCGCTCTACCGCAAGAACCTCGAGAAGATCGCCGGGCTCGCAGAGGTATACGACGAGTGCTTCCCCGAGCACAAGGGCAACTTCCGCATTCAGATAACCGAGCTCGACATGAACATGTTCGTGGGCGCGATAGCCGACGAGGGCTTCTATACCTGGTCGATGGAGGACTATGAGCGCCAGGCGGCGAAGTACTATGAGCTGATGGATATGTTCCTCGACTTTGCCGACGAGGGAGTTCTGGACACCGTTCTCTTCTGGGGCACCGACGACGAGAACTCCTGGCTCAACACCACCCCGAAGCTGAGAAGAAACGCCGCGCTTTTGGCGGACAGGGACATGATAATTAAGCCCTGCTTCTGGAGCATCGCGAGGGCTGCCTTGGAGCACGAGACCAAATAAATTGCACGAAAAACCCCGGCCGAGGTCGGTCGGGGTTATTTTTTTTGCCTTAGCTCAAAGGCTCTATCTTGTCGAGCCCGCAAGCCTCAAGGACGTTCTGTCCGCCGACCACGCAGGTGCCGGCCTTTTCGATCAGCTTAGAAAGGACCTCGGCAAAACGGCCGAGCTTTTTCTTGTCGGTCGAGAGTATCTCGCGGTGCTCCCTGATGACGTCGTCGGAGGTGCGGTGCGAAAGGTATCTCTTGGCGGCCTGCTCGCCCATTGCGCGCAGGGTAAGGAGCGGATCGTTGTTTGAAAGGGTCGAAATGATGTATTTTTCGACCGATTCGGGGCCCTCTGCAAAGTCCGAAAGCACCTTCGCCGCCGCCTTGAAGCTTGAAAGCGAGCGCGCGGGGTTCGGGTCGCGATAGCTCGAGAACATGACGTCGCCGTCGGAGGGAATGCTTAAATGCACGCCGTAAGCGCCGCCCTTCACCCTGACGTCGTTCCAGAGATAGTCGTAGGTCAGAAGCTGCGAGGCGACCTTTGCCGCGCCGTCAAAGCTCTCGCCCTGACCGAAGAGGTTCACGCACAGAGAGGCAAAGCCGATCTCGGCAGGAATCGAGCAGCCCTCCTTGACAGCGGGCATTACCCTGCGCTCGGCGGGAGAACCGACAGGCTCGCCGCGAAGGTGAGAGGTCATGGAGGCGATGAAGTCCTTATCAAGCTCGCCGGCAACGCTCACCGTGAGGCGGGAGGGGTCGAAAATGCGCTTTGCGAGGGCGCTGTATTCGGCGCAGATTTTCTCGCCGCGGTCGGCAAATTCTGCGTCGGTACGCTGGATATACCGAAGGTACTCTATGCCCTCCATGCTCTCGGCAAGGGTGCCGCGGACAGAGAAGAAAGCGAGGTTTCTTCGCGAGGCATAGCTGTCTCCGCGCATGGTTATCGCCTGCTCCATGCCTATTTTCATCTGCCTGATGAGGTTTTTGATGTAGGCGGTGTCGGTGAATACGGAGCGGTTCAGGATCTCGTCGGTGAGGCGGACGGCGTCGGCCTTCGATTTATCCAAAAGCGCGAGCTTAACGGTGAAATACGGGGTCGCGGCGTCGGTCCTTCCGATGGGGGCGTAGACGGCGGTCACGGTGTTAAAGCGCCCGACGCACCTTTGCAGCTCGCCGGTCAGCTCTAAGGCGGAGAAGTGCTCGGTCGCGATGTCTCCCAAAAGCCTTGCGAGCATAGCGGTCTTCTGAAGGTCGCTGTCCGAAAGGTCGCTTATATCGAAGTACATGTTGAGATATGTGATGCCATCGGTGTCGAGCGGGTGGTGGAGAACCTTCACTCCGCCGACCTCGGTGATCTCCTCGGGGGTGATCTTTATCTCGGCGGGAATGTCCGAGAGCTTAAGCTTCGGGAGCTTGTCGAGCTGCTCGGCGGGGTCGGGAGCCTCCTGACGGGCGCGGAGAGTTTTAAACTCGGAGATGACCCTTTCGGTCTCAGCTTCGCTCCAGGAAGCCTTTATCTTGGCGCAGCGCTCGGCCTCGCGCCTGTTCTTTTCCTCTCCCAATGTCTTTGAGGGAAGGAGCAGCACCTTGGCGCGGTGCTTGTTCTCAAGAAATACCTCTTTGATGAGGTTTTCAAACCAGCCCTCGCCTATCTTTCTTCTTAACGAGGCGAATTTATCCTCGAAGCAGAGGTTCTGGGCGGGGTCGCCGCCGTAGAGCCAGCTCTCATAGGTCGTGAGCGCGTAGACAAGCCCCCTCGGGGTGTTGCCGTAGTCCTTCTCGCGGATCGCAAACTCAGTCCTTGAAAGAATGCCCTCAAGCTGCTCGTGGTCGAGGCCGTTCTCACAAAGCTCCTTAAGGGTCTTTTCGACGAGCGCCCATATCTCTCCCCTCTTTTCGGGGTCGCAGTTTTTGATAACGAGGTTCGCGGAGGGCTGCTGAACGCCGTCGTAGTTATAGAGCGAGACGTCCTCGGCAAGCCCGGCGTCAAGTATCGCCTTGGTTAGCGGCGATTCGTTGGTCTGACATAGCGCGTCGCATAGCACCCCAAAGCCGAGGGTCTTTTCCGCGTCGGTGTAGTCGTTATATACCCAGCCGCCGGCGACAATGGCCTTGTTTTCCTCGCTCTCGGTGGGGCCTATCTCGTAGCTCGCGATACGCTCTTCGGGGCTGACGGGAGCCTGCATCGGGATATCCGCGTCGACGTCGAGCCTGTCGTACTCGCCGATAACTCCGTCGATCTTTGCAAGCGCCGCGTCGATGTCGAGGTCGCCGTCAAGGACTATCCTTGCGTTCGAGGGGTGATAGAAGCGGTGGTGGGAGGCGAGGTAGTTTTCATAGGTCAGCTCGGGGATATGCTCGGGGTGGCCGCCGGAGACGTATTTATAGCAGTTGTCAGGGAAGAGCGCAAGGCCCATCTCATAGCTCATGACCTCGTCGTGGGAGGCGAACGCGCCCTTCATCTCGTTATAGACGACGCCGTTGCAGCGAAGCTCGCCGTCGGGCGAATCGAGCTCATAGTGCCAGCCCTCCTGGCGGAAGGCGTGGGGGTCGGTCACCGAAAGAGGGTGGAATACCGCGTCAAGATAGACGTCCATGAGGTTAAGAAAATCCTGCGCGTTCCGCGAGCTGACGGGATAAACCGTCTTGTCGGGATAGGTCATGGCGTTGATGAATGTCGCCATGGAGCTCTTGATGAGCTCAACAAAGGGCTCCTTGATAGGATATTTCTGGGAGCCGTTCAGAACGGAATGCTCCAGAATATGGAACACGCCGGTGTGGTCCTGAGGAATGGTCTTGAAGCCGACGGAAAACGTCTTGTTGTCGTCGTCCCGCTTGAGCCAGACAAGGTCGGCCCCGGTCTTTTGGTGCTCCATTCTGTAAAGCTTGGCGCCTATTTCGGGGAGATCCTGCTCATAAAGCACCTTAAAGCCGTGAATTACGTCGTTTTTCTGCATTTTTTTGCTCCTTTCCGGTTTAAAATTCCTTTATAATTCTACCACTCCCCGCCCCTTTTGTCAATGATAAACAGATGAAAAGATACGTCCGGTGCGGACGTATCAAGAAAACAGAGGTCAGATGTAGGATATCGGAATTTCAAGGTGTCGCCTTCGGCGACTGATCAAAATATTGAAAAGAAAGCGCCGCCTCACGAGGAAGCGGCGGAAATTATCAGAAGAATTTGGGGAGGCCGTTAAACGCCACGCGATAGACGGTGTTATAATCGTGCCAGCCGCCGTCGCGCTCGATAAAGTAGAAGTTGCCGTCCTTAAAGTTGTCGGCCCACTTGAATACGTCGGAGAAGTCCTCCTTTTTCATCGAGTTGATCATCGGCTTCATGTTCGGACCGGCCATGGTGTCGTTCGAGCCGACTCCGCAGTAGATCCAGAGATCCTCCCAGTCGTAGCCCTTGTCACGGACTGAATCCGCAAGGTGAGCGGTGGCCTCGTCGGGTCTTGAGCCCCCTGCCCCGGTGCCGAGCGCCCAGCTGTCCCCCGCGACGGGAAGGAAGTAGGCGACCTCGTCGAGAGCGTTTTCAAAGACCCACCACGTGCATGCCGCGCCCATCGAGAATCCCCCGAAGCCGCGGTGCAGGCGGGAAGCCTTTATGCCGCTTTTGGTGGTCTTTTCGCAGTAGGTGTTGTACTGCCCCTCGACCGCGGGGATAAGGTCGTTGACGAGCTCCTGCCAGAACGCGTTGCAGCAGGCGGTCGCGTCGCCGTTGAACTTGTTGTTATAGGTCGGGGTGACGACGATGCAGGGCTCCATGTCGCCGTTTTTGATCATGTGGTCGAGCATGTTCTTGTAGTCAGAATCGCTCATGACCCCGCCGAAGGCCTCCTTTTCGGTGCCTCCCCCGCCGTGCATCCAGTAGAAAACGTTGTATTTGGTGTCGGCGTCGGTCTGGTTGTAGCCGTTCGGGAGATACACAAGAGCGGTTTTTTCATATTTTTCCTTTTTGCCGGTATAGTCCTTGGTCTCGTACTTCACGCTGACGACGGTGCCGCCGTCCTGAATTATGGTAAAATAGTCCTGCGGGACTTCCGCAAAGGCGTTGTCGGGGTAATCGGTCCTTCTCTGGGGCTGGGCCTTACCGCAGCCTACCATGCCGAGAGCAAGAAGCATTCCCGCGGCTAACATCTGAATAAGCTTTGTCATAGCGACCTCCGAAATTAACAAAAAATATTTTATACTATCAGGATAACTCATAATTTGGCAGAAGTCAAGGGCGGAAAGTAATGTTGTGATTGATTTATTGTGAGGTGGGATGGGGTGGGATAATGAAAGGGTGGGGTGGGCTTTGTGCATGGATGAAGGTGGGTGGGGGAGGGGGGGAGGGCGAAGCCCCGGGCGCCCACGGAGTGGGCGCCGCCGGCCGCACGCAGTGCGGCCGGCAAGGCGGCGGCGAAGCCGCCGCCTCGGGGCTTCGCCCCCTGCACCGCGCAGTCGCAGGCGGAACGAGCGAGCCGCGACGCTTGCGGAGCGGCGAGGGATATGGAGCCTGCGACGGGCGGAACGGACGGAGTGCGGCGACGCACCATGGGCGAAGCCCCGAATCGTGCTGAAGCACGCTTCCCGCCGCGCGGGTGAATGCCAAAGCTTTCTGCGCCCTCTGCCAAGCTTGCAATAACCCTCTCCCGCTTACCACCCCTATCGCGCGGCGAAACCGTTCGCTCCGCGAACGGTTGGGCTTCGCCCCGCCCCGGCCCACCTCTCGCTTCTTGACTTTCCTCCCCAAATATAGTATAATCATAAAACACCAACGAAAGGAGCGAGGCCGATGATACTGTCCGCGGAGCACATCTGGAAATACTTTGAAGCCGACAATCCCACCCTCGAGGACATTTCCTTCACCGTCGAAAAGGGCGACAGGATCGGCCTTGTCGGGGTGAACGGCTGCGGCAAGACCACCCTTTTGAACATCATCACCGATAAGATCGGCTTCGACCCTACCCCCGGCGGAGACGGCGCAGTAAGCGTCGCCAGAGGCTGCGTGATAGGCTATTTGGAGCAAAACAGCGGCATGAGCGGCGACAGCCCCATCGAGACCGAGCTCTACCGCCCGTTCGCACCTCTTTTAAGGGAACAGGCCGAGATGAACGCCCTCGCCGAAAAAATGCCAACCCTCTCCGGCATTGATCTTGAAAACGCTACCGCCGAGTTTGCCCGCCTGAGCTCTCATTTTGAGATGAACGACGGCTACCTCATCGACGTGAAGATAAACACCGTGATGAACGGCATGGGCTTTGCGGGGCTCGACAGGACCCGCCCGGTAAGCTCTCTTTCGGGAGGCGAACGCACCCGCCTTGCTCTCGTGAAGCTTCTTTTGGAGAACCCCGACCTTCTCATTCTCGACGAGCCGACCAACCACCTCGACCTGCCCTCGACCGAATGGCTCGAGGACTATCTTCGCGACTATCGCGGAGCTGTGCTCGTCGTGTCGCACAACCGCTATTTTCTCGATAAGATCTGCACCCGGATAATGGAGCTCGAGGACAAAAAGCTCACCCTTTACCGCGGCAACTACACCGATTTCACGCGGCAGAAAAAGGCGGACATCGAGCGGCGGGAAAAGCTCTACGAGCGGGAGCAGCAAAAGATCAGGGAGCTTCAGTTCTTCATAGATAAAAACCGCGCCTCCGCGACCTCGGCAAAGGCCGCCAAAAGCAAGCAGCATATGTTAGACAGGATCGAGGAGAACGCCACCGAGAAGCCCAAAATGCCGAAGCGCCCGCCTAAGATCCGCCTTGAATACGACATCGAGCCTCCGAAAGAGGTCTTTAAGATGGAAAACTGCGAGATCTCGATCGGCGGAAAGACCCTCATCCCCTCCCTCGGGTTCGAGCTTCGGCGCGGCGATAAGCTCGGCATCGTCGGACCGAACGGAATAGGAAAATCCACCGTTTTAAAGACGATGCTCGGTCTCAACCCTCATCAAAACGGGCGGATAAGCTGGGCGATGAACGTCAAGACCGCCTATTTCGACCAGAAAAACGAACAGCTTGACCCCCGAAGCACCGTCATCGAGGAGGTACACCGCCGCTATCCCCGAATGACCGACGGCGAGATAAGAACGCTTCTCGGCGGGGTCTTGCTTACCGGGGAGAACGTTTTCAAGCCGGTCGGGGTGATAAGCGGGGGCGAAAAGACCAAGCTCAGCTTTGCACTGATGATGCTTAAGCGCGGCAACGTGCTGATACTCGACGAGCCGACCAACCACCTCGACTCGATGACCTGCGAGGTGCTCGAGGACGCCCTTGCGGAGTACACCGGCACGATTGTCCTCGTCTCGCACGACCGATACCTCCTCAACAAGATCGCAACGAGGATAATGGAGATAAGCGAGTCGGGCGTTCGCTTCTTCGAGGGAAACTACGACCTCTACGCCGCCAAAAAGGACGAGGAAAAAAACGCCGCCGAAGAGGATCGCCGCATTGCCGAGCAGCAGCGCCTTCGCGAGGTAAAGCAGGAAAACAAGAAAAACCAATACCGCACGCAGAAGCAGCGCGCCCTCGACGTCAGGAAAAAGCAGGAGATCAAGCAGGCCGAAGAGAGGGTCGCGGCCCTCGAAGACGAGATCAAAGAGATTGAGGAGAAGATACAGCAGCCCGAGATCGCCGCGGACTATCAGAAAATGAGCGAGCTTTGCACCCGCCTCGACGAGGCAAAAAAAGAGCTCAACGACGAGATGGAACGCTGGCTCGAGCTGTCAGAAGAATGACCCGCCCCAAACGGCTTTTAACGAGGCCGGGGCGGGACTTTTTTATTCACCAAATTTTGCCGTCCTCCATAGTATGTAATAAAATTCAACGGAGGATGAATATGCACAGATCTTATTTTTTGGGCTCTCCCACGCCGAACGGCTTCGAGACCCGCTTTTCGGACGAGATAAAATCGGGAATGTATACCGTTATCATCAAGGGCGGCCCCGGCACGGGAAAGTCCACGGTGATGAAAAAGATCGCCTCGGCGCTTGAGGACGTCGACCCGGCGGAGCTTTACTACTGCTCCTCCGACCCCGATTCGCTGGACGCGGTGCTTTTCCGCGGGCTCGGCCTCATCTTTGTAGACGGCACCGCGCCGCACGTCTTTGAGCCGCAGTACCCCGGCGCGAGGCAGACGATACTTAACCTCGGAAGGTTCTGGAACGCAGATCAGCTCAAAGCCTCGGCAGACGGGATAATCTCTCTTACCGAGAAAAACGCCGCCCTTCACGCGAGGGTCAGAAGATACTTGGGCGCTTCGCACGACCTCGGCGGGGAAATAATTTCGGTCGCCGAGCAGGCATTATATCGCGAAAAGTTAGAGGGCTACATCTCCCGCCTCTCGCGAAAGCTCTTCGGGAAATCGAACCGCCCGCGCGGAAAGGTGAGCATAAGGCAGATAACCTCGGTCACGCCGAAGGGGGTCATGACGCAGGAAAGCGCCCTCGAGGGCTGCCGGGTGTTTCGGGTCGAGGATCCGTTCTACGCCGCTTCGGATATGCTGCTGAAGGGGCTCTCGCAGGCGGCAGCGGCGGCAGGATACGACGTCGTGGCATCGCGAAACGTCTTTTTGCCGCAGACGGTCTATGAGGAGATAGTCATAGAGGAGCTCGGGCTCGCGTTCTCGACAAGAGCGGGCGGCGACGATCTCAAAAAGATAAACGGCTTAAGATTTTACGACCGCGACCTTCTTCGCCAGAGCCGCCGCAAGCTGAGCTTTGCCTCCGCGCTTCGCCGCGAGCTTTCAAAGGCTGCGGTAGAGGCTCTTAAGGAGGCCAAGGACGTCCACGACGACCTCGAAAAGTACTATTCGGGCGCGATGGACTTTGAAAAGTCCGAAAAATTCTGCGACGGGATCATTAAAGCCCTCCGCGAGAGCGCCGGGAAATAAAAAACTGCCGCCGGGGTGTTTGCCTCGGCGGCTCAGCTTTATTTATTCGGATTTTCGTCTGTCGGCTCTGCCTCGGGGGCGATTATCGCGCCCTCCTCGCCTGCGGGCTTATCCTCCGCGGGCTTTTCGGTCCCGTCGGCCTTGTCGAGCGGCTCGCCGAGCATCAGCTTTTCAAACTGCTCGCCGTTTATCTTCTCGTGCTCGATGAGATACTCCGCGACCCTCGTGAGCTGGTCCTTGTGCTCGCCGAGAATTTCCTGCGCCCTGTCGTAGGCCGAGTGGATTATCGCGCGCATCTCCGAGTCTATCTCGCTCGCGATGACCTCGGAATAGGTCTTTGAGGAGTTGTAATCGCGGCCTAAAAAGACCTCGTTGTCGTCGTGGCCGTAGACCACGGGGCCCAGCTTATCCGAGAAGCCGTAGCGCGTGACCATGCTGCGGGCAGTGTCGGTCGCCCTCTCGATGTCGTTTGAAGCGCCGGTCGAGATGTCGTCCAAAATGAGCTTTTCGGCAGCTCTGCCGCCCAAAAGAACCACGATATTTTCGTTCATCTCGGTCCTCGAGACGTAGGATTTGTCGTGCTCGGGAAGTGCCATGGTATAGCCTCCCGCCGCGCCTCTCGGGATAATGGATACCTCCGAAACCTTATCCTGCGTCGGGCAGTAGTAGTGGCAGACCGCGTGCCCCGCCTCGTGATAGGCGGTGAGCTTCTTTTCCTCGGGAAGAACCACCCTCGATTTCTTCTCCGGGCCGGCGATGACCTTGATGGAAGCGTCGCTCAAATCCTCCGCGGTGATGGCCTTTCTCCCCTTCTTGACCGCCAAAAGCGCGGCCTCGTTTATGAGGTTCGCAAGGTCAGCTCCAGTGAAGCCGACGGTGGCCGCCGCGACCTGCTTAAGATCGACGTCGGGGGCGAGGGGCTTGTTTTTCGAGTGAACTTTGAGGATAGCCTCGCGGCCTGCGATGTCGGGATAGTTTACATATACCTGCCTGTCGAAGCGCCCCGGCCGCAAAAGCGCGGGATCCAGAACGTCACGGCGGTTTGTGGCGGCCATGACGATGACCGATTCGTTGATGTCAAATCCGTCCATCTCGACCAGAAGCTGGTTCAGGGTCTGCTCGCGCTCGTCGTGGCCTCCCCCGAGACCTGCGCCTCTGCGGCGGCCTACGGCGTCGATCTCGTCGATGAAGATTATCGACGGCGCGGATTTTTTCGCCTGATCGAAGAGGTCTCTGACTCTCGCAGCGCCTACGCCGACGTAAAGCTCCAGAAAATCGGAGCCGGATATCGAGTAGAACGGCACCCCGGCCTCGCCCGCGACTGCCTTTGCAAGGAGCGTTTTACCGTTGCCGGGAGGGCCCACCAAAAGCACGCCCTTCGGTATCTTCGCACCTATCTGCTGGTATTTTGTGGGATCCTTAAGGAGCTCGACTATCTCCTGGAGCTCGGCCTTTTCCTCGTCCGCTCCCGCGACGTCGTCGAAGGTGACCTTGTTCTTGTCGTTTGCGCCGTCGACCTTGACGTTCGCCTTGCTGACCGAGTTTATCCTGCCGGCAGAGGAGATGCTCCTTGACATCGACACCGCCAGAAATACCATCACGCCGATCATCAGAAGGGTCGGTATGAGGTTCAGCCAGATCGAGCTGTCCGAGGCGGGTATCGGGTTATAGACGAGCGGCTCGCTCGGGTATTTTGCGTTATACGCGGCGCGGTAGTTTCCGCCCTCGAAGTCGTTTTCCTCGCCGAACAGCTCGTTATAGAACAGCCCGACGTTCGGGACCTTGTATTCGTACTCGGCGTCGTCCCCGCGAAGCTTATATTTCAGCGCTCCCGAGCCCAAATTCAGGCTGAACTCCGATACCTCGAGGTTGTCGAAGTGAGCGATGACGTCGGAATAGTTGGTCGTGCTGTCCGAGGCCATCAGCCCCCGAAGTCCGACGACAAGAATAATGATTATCAGGGCGGCAAACAGGATATACGAAACCAGACCCTTTGACGCTTTTCGGTTCATCAGAAAATATTCCTCATTTCTTTTTTGGTGTTACGCTTCAGCCGTCTAAAATAACCTCGCCGACATAATCAAGATTGCGATACATCTCATCGTAATCGAGGCCGTAGCCGACGACGAATCTGTCCTCTATGGTATAGCACTTGTAGTCTGCCGAAATGTCTATCTTCCGGCGGGCGGGCTTATCCAAAAACGTCACGATCTTTACCTCGGCGGCGCCCCTTGAAAGAAGCGTCTCGCGAAGGGCGCTGAGCGTTTTTCCTGTGTCGAGGATATCCTCGACCAGAAGCACCGTTTTGCCCCTGATGTCAAGAATCGTGTCCATTTTAACGTTTACTACCCCCGTCGAGGTGGTGCCTTGGTAGGATTTTGCGCAGATAAAGTCGATCTCGACCGGCATATCTATCGCCCTGACAAGATCCGAAAGGAATATGAACGAGCCCTTCAATACCCCTATCAGAGTGACCTCCTTGCCGGAATAGTCCCGAGTGATAGTCGCGCCGAGCTCCTTCACCTTTTCGGCTATCTCCTCTTTTGTGAGCATTACCTCGACCTTGTGCCTGTACGTCATTTTTCTCTCTCCTTTATGTCAATAATAAGCGCTTCCCGGGTGTCCGGGCCGCAGCATATCCTCTCGCTTACGCCTATTCCCTCGACGAATACGGGGCCGGCGCTGTCCGCGATTATAAGCCGGGTCCTTCGCTCCTCGGCGTTGAGAAGCTTTTTGACTGCGGACGTTATCCCCCGCCCCGGAAGGCGGATCTTATCGCCGCCCGAAAGGCGACGAAGGGTATAATCTCCCGAAATTTTATCACTGTCGACAAAATATCTTAACTCATTTTTTTGATAGCGCGATATATCAAAGGGTGAAAGTTTTGTGACAACCACCCTTTTTCCCGAAAGATCGTAAGCTCCCTCCGAAAAGGAAAACTGCCGCTCCGGCTCTTCGGGGATATCCCTTTCAACGCTTAGTCTGCCCTTTGCGGCCAGAAGGTAAACGCCTTTTTTCATATTTATTTTCCCGCCCGAGGAAATAATCCCCTTGGCGGAGGAGATCCTGTCAAACGACGGCTCTATGCCGTTTCGCTGAAGATACAGCGCTATCGCCCGCGACAGCACCGCATCGTCGGCCAGTCCCGAAAAGTCGTTTCCGCGCTTATTTAAAAGCTCCGCGGCGCGCTCCTCGATGTATCGATCGGCCTCCCTTAGGGCGGACAAGGTCGAGCGAAAGCCGGACGTCAACCCGGGGTTGATTTTTTTAAGCTCGGGTATAACGTTTAACCTGATAATATTTCTCGAGCAGTCGGGGACAAGGTTAGTCGAATCGGTGACGAAGCTTTGGCCGCGCTCCCGCAAAAAGCGCTCTATCGCTTCCCTGTCGCAGTCGATGAGCGGGCGTATCACCCTCCCCCGTACCGGCGGAATCGAGGCGAGACCGTGCGCTCCGGCTCCCCTTGTAAGGTTAAAAATAAGCGTTTCAAGGCAGTCGTCAAGGTTGTGAGCGGTGGCGATCGGCGACTCCCCCGCAATGCGAAAAAGCGCTTCATACCGAAGCTCCCGCGCACCGAGCTCCAGCGACACCGAATGCTCGGCGCAGTAGCCCCTGACGTCGACGCGCTCGCAAAAAAGCTCTATCCCAAGGGATTTGCAGAGCGAAGTGCAGAAGGCTTCGTCCCTCTCGCTCTCCTCGCCGCGAAGGCAGTGGTTTATGTGCGCGGCAAAGACGTCGTAGCCGAGATCCTTGAGCGCGATGAGAAGCGCCGTAGAGTCGGCTCCTCCCGAAAGCGCCGCGCAGACCCTGCTGCCGCCTTCGAGCATGGAATATTTTTCTATAGTTTTTGCGACAACATCAAGCATCACTGTTCTCTCTTTGCGTCGACCCCGCGGAAGAGGTAATACTCGCCGAGATAGGCAAGGTTCACCGTTCCGGTCGAGCCGTGGCGGTTCTTGGCGATAATGCACTCCGCCGAGGACTGGTTGGGGTTCTGCTTGTCATACATCGACTCGCGGTAGATGAAAAGTATGATGTCGGCGTCCTGCTCGATGGAACCCGACTCGCGAAGATCCGACGGCATCGGGCGGTGATCCTGCCTCGATTCGACCGAGCGGTTGAGCTGCGAAAGCAGGATTATCGGGACGTTCAGCTCCTTCGCCATAAGCTTTATCTGCCGCGTTATCTCCGAGACCTCGGTGACGCGGTTGTTGTGAAAGCTCGGCGACTCCATGAGCTGCAAATAATCTATGATGACAAGGCCGAGGTTCTTCATCCGCCTTAGCTTTGCCTTTATCTGCGGGACGGTAATTCCCGCGGTGTCGTCGATGAAAATGTTCATCTGGGAGAGTATGTCTGCGGCCTCGGCGAGCTTTATCCACTCGTCGGGGCTTATCATTCCCCCGGTCAGTGAGCCGTTCGGCACCAGAGCCTCGGCGGAAAGCATTCTTGAGGCTATCTGCTCCTTCGACATCTCGAGCGAGAATATCGCTATTTCTGCGTCCTTGGAGCGCTTGGCGACGTTTGCGGCGATATTTACGGCGAAGGTAGTCTTGCCCGAGCCGGGGCGGCCGGCTATGACTATCATATCCGACTTGTTGAGCCCGGCGATATAGCTGTCAAGAAGCGAATAACCCGAGCGAAGCCCCTGGTACTGCTCCTTGTCGTCGCCCGAAAGCTTCTGGATCTTATCGTAGGCCGTGACGATTATCTCGCTAAGGCGCGTTAGTCCCTCTATCTCCCGCCCCTGGCGGATATCGTAGATCTTCTGCTCGGCAAGGTCCAAAAGGTCCTTTGCGCTCTCCCCTCCGTCCGAGGCGGCCTCGATTATCTCGGTCGAGGCGTTGATCAAAGAGCGAAGAAGGTATTTGTCTTCGACTATCGAGCAGTAGCTTTCAAGGTTCGCGACGGTCGGGACGTTGTCGACAAGTCCCTTAAGGTAGGTCTTTGCCATCGCGGCAGTCTCGAAAACGCCCTCTGACACCGCCTCGTTTATCACGGTGACGATGTCCGCGGGGACGTTGTTTGAAAACATCCGTAATATAATCGTGTAGATCTCGCGGTGCTGCTCGCGGTAAAAGCTCTCGGGCTTAAGATGCCCTATCACAGCGGGCAGCGACTCGGGGCTCAGTAGCAGCGCCCCCAAGACCGTCTGCTCGGCCTCGATGCTGTATGGAGGCTCGCGGCCCGCAAGGTCGGCCAAAACTGTCCTGCTCGGCATAATTACTCCTCGGGTTCGACTTTAACGGTCATTTTCGCGGAGATCCCCTGCGTGAACTTTACCTCGCAGGAATAATCGCCGTAGGCCTTTATATCGGAGGACAGGACCACTTTTTTCTTGTCGACCGTCTCGCCGAACTGCTTTTCGATGGCCTCTGCGACTGCGGCGGCGGTAATCGAACCGAAGAGCTTTCCGCCCGCGCCCGCCTTGGTCTTTATCAGCACCTGGTGGCCGTGAAGATTTCTCGCCGAAGCCTCCGCCTCGGTCTTGGCAACGTCGAGACGGTGCTGCTCGGCGGCCTTTTTGCCGGCGAGGTCGTTTACGTTTTTGGCGGTGGCCTCAATGGCGAAGCCCCTTGCAAGAAGGTAGTTTCTCGCGTAGCCGTCGGCAACGTTCAAAACGTCGCCCGCCTTGCCCGAGCCCTTTACATCCTTAATAAGTATGACCTTCATTTTTTTACCTCCTATGAATTTATCAGATAATCCTCGATAGCTTCCTTGACCTTTTCGACCGCCTCTTCAACGGTAGTTTCAAGCTGCGCGCCGGCCATGGTCTGGTGTCCGCCGCCGCCTATTTTTTCCATAATGACCTGTACGTTGAAGGCGTCGAGAGATCTTGCAGAAATGTAGCAAACGCCCTCCTGACGGTATATTACAAAGGACGCCCTTACCCCGACTATCCCTAAAAGGTCATCGGCGGCCTGGGGCGCTGCGAGCCGAAGCTCGGGCGCAGAGGAGTCGGTGGTCGCGATGGCGCAGCCGTGGAAAAGCTTTGCGGACTGTATCAGAACGCTCTTTTCGCGGTATGTTTCCAGAGAATCGGCAAAGAGCCGCTTTACCGTGACAGTGTCGGCGCCGAGCTTTTTAAGGTAGGCCGCCGCCTCGAAGGTCCTTGCGCCGGAACGCATGACGAAGTTTTTGGTGTCGAGCATAATGCCGCACAAAAGCGCCTCGGCCTCGGCGATGTTTATCTTGCAGTCCGCGCCGAAGTACTGAATGAGCTCGGTCGACATCTCGCAGGCCGAGGAGGCAAACGGCTCGTGGAAGAATATCACCGCGTTGTCGATGTGATTTACCATCATGCGGTGATGATCAATTACGACCACCTGCTTCGCCTGCTCGTAAAGCTCCTTCGAGTCCAAAATATCGGGGTTATGGGTGTCGCAGATTATAAGAAGGTCCCGCTCGCCCATCGAAGCCCTCGCGTCGGACAGCGACATGAAGCAGTCTGCGCCGCAGTGCTCCGAAATATGCGCGACAAGCGACTTCGAGAGGTTTCTTTCCATGTCTAAAACGCAGTAGGCGCTCTTTCCCATGCTCCTAAACGCCCCGCAGAGACCGACCGACGCGCCCACGGCGTCGAAATCGGCGAAGCGGTGCCCCATTATGTAAACGGTCTGGCAGTTCGAGACAAGCTCCAAAAGCGCGGTAGCTATGACCCTTGTTCTCACCTTGGCGGATTTTTCCACGCCCTTCGACACTCCTCCGAAGAACTCAAACCCGCTCTCAGTCTTAACGGCGGCCTGGTCTCCTCCCCGCCCGAGGCACATATCAAGCGCCTGCCGGGCGAATTTCTCGCTCTCGGAAAGGTCCTTAGCTCCCCTGCCGACGCCGATCGAGAGGGTCACGTTCGAGCGCTCGCCAAGGCTTATCTCGCGGGCCTTGTCGAGTATATCGAAGCGGCGCTCGATCATCGGGCTTAAGTGCCGCTCCTCGACGACGCAGTAGAACCTGTCGGAGGACAGGCGGTGCAGAATGCCGTTCGTGGGCTCGATAAAGCTCTCGAAAAGCTTGTCGATCTGCGCGCGGATTCCGGCCTTGTCGCTCTCCTTGGAGTTCTGGAGGACCTCCTCGTAGTTGTCGACCGCGATCAGCATGACCGTCTTTTTGGAGGCCCGGAACTCCTGCTCCAGGGCGACCTGCTGGGAGCAGTCGGAAAAGCTGACTATCGACAGCCCCGACTCGTGCTCCTTGGCCTTTACGCGGTAGTGGCGGTCGAGGATCTTCACGACCGCGCCGGAGTCGCTGTAATATTTGGAAACGTTATTCCCCAAAAGCTCGGAGAGTGGTATTCCGTATACACGGTCGTCGTCGAAGATGCTCTCCTCGAAGCTTTTGTTATACCAGATTATCATTTTTTCGGGGTCGGCAATGACTATCGGCGAGGGATAGTCGTAAAACTCCTCGCGGCAGGTCTTTAAGATATTTCGGTCAATGCCGGTGACGTAGCGGGTAACGTTTCGGGCGACTATCCCGACGATAACGCCGAGTACCGCGTCGCAAAGGACTATCATCGCGGCGGCGGCAGCCGAGACGTTATCTCCCCGAAGGTAAAACAGGACCGCCGAGGCAAGCGATACGCCCATCAGTATAGAAAGAGGTATCAGAACAAGGTGCAGCCGCTTTTTCAAATTGATCAGTCCTTTCCCTGTGAATTTATGCGGATCAGATGTCCATTATGTCGGGTATCACCATCGGGCGGCGCTTGGTCTTCTGGAAGAAGAAGTCGCCGAGCTCGTCTCTTAAGCGGTTTTTGATGGCGGGATAGTCGTGGCGGGTCTTGAGCTCGTCAAGAAGGACATTTTTGGCAAGCTCCTTCGCCTTGTCCATGAGCTCCTCGCTCTCACGCTCGTACACAAAGCCGCGGGATATGACGTCGGGTCCCGAAAGAAGCCGTCTGTCCATTTTATCTATGGTGAGGGTGACGACGATAACGCCGTCCTGCGCAAGGTGCTTTCTGTCCTTAAGAACTATCGCGCCGACGTCGCCGACCCCGTAGCCGTCGACCATTACCTTGCCGGAGGGTACGCTGCCGGTTATCTTCATGGTCTCGCCGTTGGTCTCGATGACGTTACCGATGTCGGCGATGATTATCCTGTCCTCGGGCATGCCCATTTCGCGGGCGGTGCGGGCGTGGCGGTCAAGGTGCTTGAACTCGCCGTGCACCGGCACGAAGAATTTCGGTCTTGTGAGGGCCAAGATGAGCTTTTGCTCCTCGCGGCAGGCGTGCCCCGAGACGTGGACCTCATACATTTCCTCGTATACTACCTCCGCTCCGAGCTTTAAAAGCTCGTTCACGACCCTGCCGACGAACTTTTCGTTGCCGGGTATCGGGCGGGCGGAGATGATGATATAATCGTTCGGGGTAACGCTCACCTGGCGGTGGTCATTGAGGGCCATTCTTGTGAGCGCGCTCATAGGCTCGCCTTGGCTGCCGGTAGTTATCAGTACTATCTTGTCGTCGGGGTAGCTTCGCATCTTGTCGATGTCGATAAGAACGCCGTCGGGTATCTTAAGATAGCCGAGGTCGACCCCGAGCTTGATGACGTTTACCATCGAGCGGCCGAAAACCGTCACCTTGCGGCCGTATTTCACGGCGCAGTTTATTATCTGCTGCACCCTGTGGACGTTTGAGGAGAAGGTCGCGATGATAATTCTCTTTTTATCGGCCTTGTTGAAGAGGTTGTCAAAGGTCTCGCCGACCTTTCTTTCGGAGGGGGTGAAGCTCGGGCGCTCAGAGTTGGTGGAGTCGGCCAGAAGCGCCAGCACTCCCTCGCTGCCGAGCTCGGCAAAGCGGGGAAGATCAATTATCCCGCCCTCAATCGGGGTATAGTCGACCTTGAAGTCGCCGGTGTGGATGATTATTCCCGCGGGAGTTCTTACAGCGACTGCGACCGCGTCGGGGATAGAGTGATTTACCCTTATAAATTCGGCCGTGAGCCCGCCGAGGCGGACGGTATCGCCCGGGGCGACCGTAAGAAGCTTCACGCCGCCGAGATTATGCTCCTTGAGCTTCGATTCTATGAGCCCGAGGGTGAGCTTTGTGCCGTAGATGGGGACGTTCATCTTCTTAAGAAGGTAGGGTATGCCGCCGATGTGGTCCTCGTGACCGTGGGTCACGACGACGCCGCGAACCTTGTCCTTATTCTTCTCGACATAGGTAAAATCGGGTATGACGATGTCGACCCCCGGCATTTCGGCGTCCGGGAAGGTCATTCCGCAGTCGATGATCACTATGTCCTGCGCGGTCTCGATGAGATACATATTTTTTCCAATCTCGTTGAGGCCGCCGAGGGAGATGATCCTGACAGGCTGCTTTTTGCTGCCGACCGCCAAAGAGCCGCCTGCCACCTTGGGCGCGGGCTCGAAGCTGTGCGGCATTGCGCCCTGTGCGGGCTGGGACTTTTTCTGCCGATTTTCCGAAGGCTTGCCGCCGGAGTTTCTTCTTGCGTTCTCCTTTTTCGGCTGATTCTTCTGGGGCTGTTCCTTTTTCGGCTGCTCTTTTTTTGCAGCCTCCTGCTTAGAGGATTTCTTGAGTTTTTTTCCGCCTCTGTACTGCGCTGATTTCTTTGAGAGCGGCGGGGCGGAAATTGCCGCCGCTATGGCCTGGTCAAGCGCGGAAATATCCGCCTTGCGAGGCTTTTTTCTTTCTTTGTTGTTTGCCATAATGTCCTTTCTTAAAGTATATATGAATTTTTTCGCCGCATGGGCGTGTAAGCTCGACACAGGGGCGTTCGGAAACGCGACGCCACTATCCCACAATATGAGATGATAACATTGTACTACATTTTTTCGGAAATGTCAAGAAGAATCGGGGGGAGGAGGGGGAAGGTGGCGAAGCCCCGGGCGGCAGGAGGCTTAGTGCTGTCTTTGGGCTATGCAAGACCCCGGCGGGGAACCCCTGACGGTTTCCCCGCACCCCTTTCCGGCGTGAAGAGCGAAGCCTCGGGTGCGCCTTCGGCGCACCCGCCCGCCGCGCAAGCGCGGCGGGAGGCCGGCAGCTCCGCTGCCGGCCTCGGGGCTTCGCCCCGTGGGGCAGGAGGCTAAGTGCTGTCTTTAGACTATGCGCGACCCCGGCGGGGAACCCCTAACGGTTTCCCCGCGCCCCTTTCCGGCGTGAAGAGCGAAGCCCCGGGTGCGCCTTCGGCGCACCCGCCCGCCGCGCAAGCGCGGCGGGCGGCCGGCAGCTCCGCTGCCGGCCTCGGGGCTTCGCCCCGTGGGGCAGGAGGCTAAGTGCTGTCTTTAGACTATGCGC
>CANQLR010000003.1 GCA_947624745.1 uncultured Clostridia bacterium
ACGATGAAGAGCTTGGAGAAGTAAAAGCGCGTAAAATCGGGATTTTAGGGACATTACTATGCTGAAAAAAGTAAACTTTATTATGAATTTGGCGATTTTCGCGGTCGTCGGTGCGTTTGCCGGGTACGTGGTATATGTATTTTGCGACCGCATGGCGCGCCCCGACTTTTATGCCGTGCAGTCCGCGCCGTGGTATACCGGCATTTTGGTGAACGGGCTGATCGCTGCCGCCGCATTGACTGCGGCTGTGATAGTTAAGCTGATTATCAGACGTGTGGCAAGAATGAAATAAGCTTTGACAGGCGCGAGCATTGAATATGTAAAAAACTACCCGCTGACGTGATGAGACGTCGGCGGGAGTTTTATGCCTGAAGCCGCGAGAACGCAGCAAAAAAGCAGGGATCACTCCCTGCTTTTTGCCGCCTTATTTATTATTTCTCCTTGCGCTTTTTGACGATCACGACCGCGCCGAAGATGAATACCATCGCCCAGAGAACCGTGATGATAGCGAACGCGTTCGAGTACATCTCGAGCTCGTAGTCGCCGGTTGCCGGGTTCATGTCGTCGCCGTGCGGGCGGTTTCTGTCGCCGCCGACGCCCGCGTTCATGTCCTCGCCGTACGGAACCCTGCTTTCTTGCAGTTCCTCCGGCGCGTTCTTCAGGTTAATGAAGGTCGCGTTGCCGTAGACGCCCTGCATGATCACCCCGACCTGGCCCGAAGCGATGACGGTGTAATCGCCCGAATCTACCTCGCTGATCGAGTAGGAAGTGCCCTCCGGCAAGCCGTCAGCGTAGATCGTCTGACCATGCCGCAGGTAGACCGTCGCGGTGCCTGCGGTGAAGGCTACCTGGCCGTAAACACCGTTGATGTTCGCGTCACTAAGCGTGATGTAGAAGGTGAACGTACGATCCATCTCTGCCGCAGTGCCGGTCACTATCTTCGTGAGGCTGAAGCTGCCGACCGCGGGTGCCTCGTAGGTGTTGACGAACTGCGCCGTCGCGCCTGCGTTCGCGGGAATAATTCCCGAAGCGCCGGTGGAGGACTGGGTGAAGTTCTCGACCTCCTCCTCGGTGACGGTGTAGCCGATGTTTGCGGGAAGATCCGAAGCCGTCATGACCTGACCGTCCCTAAGAGTGATGTGCGCAACGCCGCCGCTGAAGCTCATCTCGCCGTACCGGCCGCTGACCGTGGGATCATCAACAGTTACGGTGAAGTTGAAGACCTGGTTCGGGTCGAAGCCCTCGCCGACGACCGTCTTCTGGACGGACAGCGAGCCGTATTCGTTATCCTTGTGGTTGATGTAGACCACGTCAGCCGAGCCGCCGGACGGGATCACGCCGCTTTGGTTAATGGCCTGCGGAATGTAGTCGCCGTAGTCGTTCTCGACGACCGAGTAGCCGACGTTTGCGGGCAGGCCGCTCGCGGTCGCTCTCATGCCGTGCGAGAGGGTAATGATCGCCACGCCGCCGTTGAAGAACATGTCTCCGTACTGGCCGGTGACCGAATTATCGGACAGCATGACCGTGAAGGTGAAGCGCTGCATCATGTCTGCGCCGTCGCCGGTGACCTGCTTCGTGACCGACAGGCTGCCGGTCTCGGGAATGGTCTGCCATCTGGCGTTGATTATCTCAACGACGACAGGCGTTCCGCTGATGAGGGTTCCCGCAGTGTTGCCGCTGTCGGTCGTGGTGTAACCGTCAAGGTTGGCCTCGGCCTCCGTGACGGTGTAGCCGGTGCCCTCGGGCAGGCCGGCCGCGGTCTTAGACTCGCCGTTCGCGAGGGTGAAGGTCGCAACGCCTCCAACGAACTCCATCTCGCCGTAGATACCATTTATAGTGGTATCCGAAAGCGTCACGGTGAAGTTAAACGGCTTCGTGAGGTCCGCGTCGTCGCCCTGAACGGTCTTTCTGACCGTGAGGGAGGTGTCCTTGGAAATGGTCTTGGTGTTGGTAAATTCTACCTTTACGGATTCCGCCGTAAGCACGCCGGTCGTGTTGCCGCTGTCGGCCGCGATGAAGTCCTTCGCGTCCTCGGTCACCGTGTAGGTGATGCCGACGGGAAGCTTAGTCGCGGTCGCGCTCTCGCCGTTGCCGAGATCAAACGTCGCAACGCCGTTGACGAAGGTCATATCGCCGTATGCGCCGTTTATTGCGGTGTCGGAGAGGGTCACGGTGAAGGTGAATCTATCTGCCGGGAAGTCGCCCACGACGTGCTTTGTGACGGTCAGATCCGTCTCGTTGGGAGCGCTCTTTTCGTTAATGTACTCAACATTTTCGGAAGCGTCCGCAGGGATAGTGCCGTTTGCGGTCGCGCCCTCGACAACGGTACCGTTGACCTTCGCGGTCGTGGTGTAGCCGTCGGCGCCCGCCTCGACCTCCACAACGGTGTATTTGGTGCCGGCCGGGAGCTTGTCAAATGTGAAGCTCTCGCCGCTCTTAAGCTTGACGGTGAATATGTTGCCGTCTGCCTTACTAAAGGTCTTTTCGCCGGTGCTATAGCTGTCTGCAATCCCGTCTCCGTCGAGAACAACGGTGAACGTGAAGTCCGTGTTCCTGTCGCCCAGCGCGCCGGTGACCGTCTTCGTCAGGGTCAGGGAGCCGAATTTCTGCTCCACGGTGTTGGTGACGGTGACCGTATCGGTTCCGTCGGCCTCAATGACCTTATCATCGTCGTCGTAACTTACCACGCCGATATAACCGACCTTAGAAGTTTCGTCCTCGACGACTGTGTAGGTCGTGCCTGCGGGAATGTTACCGATCGTCACGCTGCCGTCGGCGGGGATTGCCGCCGTGATGACAGTGCTTTCGGCACCGATTTCCTTGGTAACGCCGGCGGGGACGACCACCTTGTCAGAAGTAGTGTTGAGGGTGATGATGACCGTGAAGGTCTTGCCCTCGGCAGTGCCGCCGGAAACCTTCTTGGTGACGGTCAGGCTGCCGACCTGCGGGGTCTTCGAGTTGACTATCTCGACAGTCTGCTCGCTTGCGGCAATCTTGCCCTTGGCGCCGTCTTCAGTAGCTACGACACCGTTATAAGTGGTAGCAAAGCCGTCCTGACCTGCCTCCGCCTCGGTGACGGTATAGCCCACGCCGACGGGGAGCTTCTCAATCGTCACGGTCTGGTTTGCCTTGATCTGGAAGGTCGCAACGCCGTCAACGAAGTTGACCTTAACAGACGCATTTACCGCGCTGTGATCGCCGGTCACGGTCTTGTCGTCGAGCTCAACCGTGATGTTAAAGAGCTTCTCGTAGTCCTCGGCATCGCCCATGGAAACGGTCTTTGTGACCTTGAGCACGCCGTACTGGTTCTTGGTGTTCGTGAACGCTGCAGTCGCGGGAGCGTCCTTGGTAATCGTGCCCTCATCGTCTGTGGCGGTAGTGGTGTAGTCGTCCTGATTCGCCTCTGCCTCGGTAACGGTGTAAGTGATTCCCGCGGGGAGGTCGGTGGCGGTCTTGCTCTCGCCGTGCTTGAGGGTGAACTCTGACTTACCGTCGGTGAAGGTCATGCCTCCATAGACACCATTTATAGTGGTGTCGCTAAGGGTTACGGTGAAGGTGAAGTCTTTATTCGGGTCGCCGCCTTCGCCGGTGACGGTCTTGGTGACGGTCAGGCTGCCCTTGTCAATGTCCTTATCATTGATGAACTCGGCTGTCGCGGTAGCATCCTTGGCGATTGTGCCGGTCGCATTAGTTGCCGTTGTGGTGTAGTCGTCCTGATTAGCCTCGGCCTCGGTAACGGTGTAGGTTATGCCTGCAGGGAGGTCAGTGGCGGTCTTGGTGTCGCCGTGCTTGAGGGTGAACTCTGCAACGCCGTTCTCGAAGGTCATCTCACCGTAAGTGCCGCTGATGGTCTTATCCGAAAGCTCAACTGTGAAGGTGAAGTCTTTATTCGGGTCGCCGCCTTCGCCGGTGACGGTCTTGGTGACGGTCAGGCTGCCCTTGTCGATGTCCTTATTGTTGATGAACGCGGCGGTCTTAGTCTCGCCCTTTGTAATCTCACCGCTTTCACCCGAAGCGGTTGTGGTGTAGTCGTCCTGATTTGCCTCTGCCTCGGTTACGGTGTAGTTTATGCCGGCAGGGAGGTCGGTGGCGGTCTTGCTCTTGCCATGCTTCAGAGCAAATGTTGCTACGCCGTTTGCGAAGGTCATCTCACCGTAAGTGCCGCTGATGGTCTTATCTGAAAGCTCAACAGTGAAGGTGAAGTCTTTATTCGGGTCTCCGCCTTCGCCGGTGACGGTTTTGGTGACGGTCAGGCTGCCGACTGCGGTGTTCACGAACTCTACAGTGCTGCCGTTGGCGGACCCGCTGACCATCATATCGCCGCTTGCAGTCTTCGCTCCGCCCGCGACGGAGGCCACATAGCCCGCAGCCGCCTTTTCGGTGACGGTGTAGGTCGTGGTTTTCGTCAGGTGGCTGAACGTGACAGTCTCGCCGGACTTAAGGGAGAATGTAAATGTGTTGCCGTTTTGCGCCACGTTTCCGCCGCCGGAATGAGTTATAGTGGGCGTTTCTTTGTTGCCAGCCAAGGTGACCGTGAACTCGAACGAATCGGTCGGATTGCCGCCGGTCGCGGTCTTTTTCACCGAGAAGCTTCCGAATTCGTCCTTGTGGTTAACGAACGCGGCAGTCGCGGGAATGTCCTTGGTGATCGTGCCCTTATCGCCTGTGGCGGTAGTGGTGTAGCCGTCCTGATTTGCCTCTGCCTCGGTGACCGTGTAGGTAATGCCGGTCGGGAGGCCGGTGGCGGTCTTGGTCTGGCCGTTCTTAAGAGTGAACTCTGCCACGCCATTCGTGAAGGTCATGCCTCCACAGGTACCGTTGACAGACTTGTCGCTAAGGGTTACGGTGAAGTGGAAGTCCTTAGTCTTATCGGCATTATTGCCGGTGACGGTTTTCTTGACGATGAGGCTGCCGGTGTCTCTGTCGTTGATGAACGCGGCGGTCGCGGGAGTGCCCTTAGTGATCGTGCCCTTATCGCCTGTGGCGGTAGTGGTGTAGCCGTCCTGATTCGCCTCTTTCTCGGTAACCGTGTAGGTAATGCCGGTCGGGAGGCCGGTGGCGGTCATGGTCTGGCCGTCCTTAAGAGTGAACTCCGCCTTACCATCGGTAAAGGACATTTCACCATAAGTGCCGGATAACGCCTTATTAAGAGTTACGGTGAAGTGGAAGTCCTTAGTCTTATCGGCATTATTGCCGGTGACGGTCTTGGTGACCTTGAGGCTGCCGACTGCGGTGTTCACGAACTCTACGGTGCTGCCGTTGGCGGGGCCGCTGACAGCCATATCGCCGTTTGCAGTCTTCATTCCGCCCTCAACGGAGGCCACATAGTCCGCTGCGGCCGCTTCGGTGACGGTGTAGGTCGTGCCAATTGACAAGTGCTCGAATGTAGCTTTCTGACCGCTTGTCAAAGTGAAAGCAAAGGTGTTTGTAGTGCCGTCTTTCGGCTTGATCGTTTCGCCGTTGGGACCTGTTACCTTAGGTGTTGCAGTGTTGCCATTCAAGACGACCGTGAAGTTGAACAGCTGGTTTGAATCAGTCTCGCCGACGACCTCCTTGGTCACGGAGAAGCCCGTAAATTCTTTCTTTTCGTTGGTGGCGGTAACGGTTACCTCTTTGTGAGAGGAATCTATCGTACCCTCGCCGTTTTTGATGGTACCCTCATAATCCTCCGACGTTGCCTCCGTTACGGTGTAGCGCGTTCCGAACTTAATGCCGGTGAACGTTACGGTCTCGTTTTGGTTGAATGTGACCATTCCGCCGGACTTGATCGTACCGTTGGTTCCGTTGCTGTTGGAATAGCTGTAATCCAAGTCAGTCAGTTCATCGGGGTCGGTGAACGTTACGGTGAAGGTGAACTCGGTGTCATCGCTCTCGACGGGATTTCCTTCCGGATCCGTAACTTTCTTTGTAAGCGACAGCGAACCCACCCCGCGGTCATTGGTGACCGTGACAGTGTCGGTCTTATTCTTGGTAATAGTGCCTTGGTTTGTATTCTCGCTGTCGCTGGCGCCGGTCACCGTGCGGGTGTAAGTAGTGGTATACCCGTTCTCGTTCGCCTCGGTCTCGGTGACGGTGTAGGTGGTACCGACGGGGAGATCGGTTGCGGTCTTGGCCTGGCCGTTCGTAAGAGTGAAGGTCGCTACGCCTGCCTTGAACTCCATATCGCCGTATTTGCCGCTGATGGTCGTATCGGAAAGCTCTACCTTTAAGTTGAACTCCTTAGTCTGGTCGCCGCTATCGCCGGTGACAGTCTTTTTGACAATGAGGTCGCCGGTTTCCTTGACGGTGTTGGTGCAGTTCAGGGAGATGTTGGGCGTTCCGGCGGCTACGGTGCCGGTCGAGTTTTCCAGAGTTGACGTGTAGAGATGGTCATCAACGCCTGTTTCCTCGACAGCGTATTCGGTGCCGAGAGGAAGGTTTTTAATATTGATCTGCTCGTCCTTCTTGAGCTCTACGGTAACAACGACCTTGCCGTCCGAGATTTTCGCTGCGTCTTTAAGCTCGTCATTTCCCTTTGTGACCTTGATTGCCTCGCTAAGTTTCTCAGGAGTCGTTCCCTCGGGAGGCGTGAGCGTAACCTTGAATGTGAAGGTCTTGCCCGCTTCGACATCGCCGACAACTTCCTTCTTTAGGGACAGAGAGCCGGATTTTACCTCGTTGGTGAAATCTGCCTGCGACGGCATGAGCTGCGACGGCATGGACGCATTAACCTTTTCCCATACTCCGGGCTCCTTCTCAACCATCCTCTCATATTTTAATCTGTTGTATTCTACGCCAT
The DNA here is from genome assembly GCA_947624745.1 of uncultured Clostridia bacterium. Taxonomy (GTDB): domain Bacteria; phylum Bacillota; class Clostridia; order Oscillospirales; family Ruminococcaceae; genus Faeciplasma. The sequence continues at coordinate 6,779 of CANQLR010000003.1, forward strand.
CGATATTGTCTTTACCGTTATCGACATAGTAAACGACAACCTGGTCGCCGTTCGCTTCCTTGACAACCTTTTTATTTACGGGAACGGTGATCAGATATCTTGATTCATCGTAGTTATAAAGAACATCGTCGCCCCGTACTTCTTCAATAACGTAATAATAGGTCCTTTTATATTCGTTTTCGGCAAAATCGTTATACTTGATCTCCGAGAAGTATCCCATTTTGCCGCCGGCAACCTCGATAGTCTCAAGCCATTTGCCAAGATTGCCGGATTCATCACTTTCATAAAGGTTAAATTTAAACGTATCGTCCGAAGAGACCTTATTGCCCTGAGGGTCTTTAACTATCTTCTGTACCTTAGGCTTGAACGAGGCTTCGATCTTGTTGTCCTTTACCTGTCCGAAGAACAGGATACCGTTGTTCATAATGCCGCCGCCGTGGGTGTTGGAGTAGTTGCCCTCGATAAACACATATGCAACCTCACGCGCATCATTAATATCATCCTGCGTAGGGTTTGCCTTAAGGCCGGAATAGTCGGTAGAGACAAAATCTTCGGTTATCGGATTTGTATATACAACTCCGTCAACATCGCCGGTCCATTTCGGATCAACAATTTGGCCTTCATCTTGCTCTTCATCCGGTTTGCCGTTTTCGTCGATTGTTGTGCCGAGCATATAGGGGTGGATTATACTGCCGTTTGCGCAGAAATAGTCCTGATAAGGGCCTTCCGCGCCCAACCGGAACATGGGGTCGCTATTGTAGATCTCGTGATCCTTTGTCTTTACACTGTCGCCGCCCGAAAAATGATCGTCTTTTCCGTAGGCACGGTTTCCGTAGATGGCCGCGCCCTCGGTGCTCATTACATAGTTATAGCCGGTCGGGCAGCCCGCAAGACCGCCGCCGAAGCCCTCGGCGGTATTGTTATAGATAACAGCGCTGTAAATGGTCAGAGTGGCGTCCTCGGAGACGAAGATACCGCCGCCGCCCCAGTCGCCCGGGTTGTTACAGTGATTGCCGGTGATGCGGATATCTTTGCCTTCGTCCGCCTTTATCGTGGCGGTAACGTCCGCGCCGATGCGGAGACCTCCGCCCTCTCTTTTCGTCGAAGTATTATTGGTTATAGTACCTCCGTGCATGGTGAAGGTAGTTCCCTGCTGCCACCATTTAAAGTTGGCGAAAATACCGCCGCCGGCAGCCGCGATATTGTTGCTTACATCGCCGTCGTTCATCTCAAAATTGCCGCCGGAGTATATACCGCCGCCGCCATACTCGCCCCATTTGCATTCTCCATTCAAATTGGCCTTATTATAAGTAATAGAGCCTCCGTTCAACGTCAAATGGGCGTACTCAGATGTGCAGATACCGCCGCCGTTGCCTTGGGTCTCATTTTGGGTAATGGTTCCGCCGTTCATGGTCACATAGGCGTTGTTTCCTGTGGCAAAAATAGCACCGTCTTTACTTTTTGTGTAAGTACCGCCGTTTATGGTGAGCCGGCCGCCGTCGTTGACCCTTATGATACGGTCGTTTTTATTATTCTGGTCTAACGTGCCTGTGCCGCTGATAGTAAGACTATTACCTGAATTAACAATGAACATAGAAAGATCGCCGTCGTTTGCACGAGTTTTTTCATTCTTGTTCGTGATAGTATGCCCATTCAGGTCAATAGTAACGTCCCCTTCTATATAGAGGGGTTCGCTGATAGTCACGTCATTATGCAGCGTGATATTCCCGGTGACCTTGCCCTCAGTCTCCGGAAAATTTTCGTCCGCCTCAATGACCGGGCTGAAGCCGAGCTGTCCGACGGTCAGGCAAAAGGCCAGGACCGCTGCCAAGACTCTCCTTAATTTCCCTTTCATCTCATTTTCCTCCTTGTGTTGTGTAGATCTTGTTTCGTGTATCGCTAAAGACAATGCTCCATAATGTTATGCTGTCACTATTATACTATTTATTTTTGCATTTGTCAACACTTATTGTCGCAGATTAACAAATTTATTTTTTGTGAGCGCAAACCGCGCTGTATAGGGCTTTTGAGAAGACTTTTCCATTTTTGGGAAGCGGTTTTTCCGCCTTTTGCTTGAAATTTTTGCCGAGCCGTGGTATAATCAGCTTGACCGAAAGGAGGTCTTACCATGTGCGAAAAGCCTTATTATGCTGACGAATTTTACTGCGAGAGGCTGCCCGAGCCCGAAAAGCTGCCGCCATACCCCGATTATCCCGAGGCGTTTGAGTTTCTGAACGGGGACAGGGTCGGCACAGGCGACTGGCCGAGGCGCGCCGGCGAGATAAGGGCGATGTATCAGCATTATATGTATGGCAGGCACCGCGACGGCACCGACGAAAGGCTTGACTGGAATTTGGAGGAAAAAGACGGCAAATTCGCGCTCTCCCTGTCCCTCACCCGGATATCCACCGGCGCTAAAGGCAGCTTCACCGCGACGGTATCGCTGCCCGAGGGCTGCAAGCCGCCGAGGGGCGGGTTTCCCGTCATCATCGGCATGCACGGCGGGATAAGCGAGGACACAGCGCTCAAAAACGGCTTCGCGACCGTCACCGTCGACGGATTTTCGCACCCGGTGGCCTCGGACGACACGCGGCATGCCGGCGCGTTTTACGACCTCTACCCCTACGGCGATTCGCCCGAGGAGCAGACCGGCGTTCTGATGGCGTGGGGCTGGGGCTGCTCGAAGATCGTCGACGCGCTCCGGCAGGGGCTCGGCGAAAGGCTGGGGATAAGCCCCGTGAACACCGTCGTGACCGGCGTTTCGCGCTGGGGCAAGGCGGCAATCGTCTGCGGGGCGTTCGACAGGCGTTTTAAGATGGTCGCGCCGTCCTGCTCGGGGGCGGGAGGGGTCGCGCTGTACCGATATAATTCCGAGGGCATGACCTTTGATTTCAGCGAAAAAGGCGGCCCGAGCGATTATACCTACTCGAAAAACGAGCCGCTCGGCAGCCTCCAGTCGCCGGACGAGCGCGGCTGGTTCAACGGCAATTTCCTGAAATTCAAGAGCCCCGAGGCCCTGCCGATCGACCAGCACCTTCTCTGCTCGCTTGTCGCCGAAAAGGGGCGATACCTATTTATAATAGGCTCATGTATCGGCGAGGATTGGGTGAACTCCCCCGCTATGCGGGAGTGCTTCCGAAAGGCGGGCGAAATTTTCTCCGCCCTCGGCTGCGGGGATAATATCGCGGCGAATTTCCATCTGCAGGGCCACGCGGTCATTCCTGAGGATATGGAGAAGATGACGGGGTGGTTGCGAAAGAAGATAGAAGGTTAGAAGATAGAGGATAGAAGATTATACCCCGGGAGCGCGGATTTTTAAGATCCGTTGCCGAAGACGACACCTTGAACATCTGATCTCTGACCTCTCACCTCTGTCTTCTTGAAGCGCTTCAATTTCCGCTTGACTTCCCCGGCGGGGTATGGTACAATATAGCTATACGCGGGAGGGCGCGAGGGCGCGCTGCCGCATGACATGAATAAAAAGGAGACATTATTATGAAATTCATCGTTGAAACATCTGCGCGGCACGTTCATGTGACCGAGGAGGACCTTGCCGTTCTCTTCGGCGAGGGGCACGAGCTCACCAAGAAAAAGGACCTTTCCCAGCCCGGGCAGTACGCCTGTGAGGAGAGAGTCACCGTCGTCGGCCCGAAGAAGGAGCTCGCCGGGGTATCCATCTTGGGCCCCTGCCGCAAGGCAACGCAGGTCGAGCTTTCCGCCACCGACGCCCGCTCCATCGGCGTTTCCGCCCCCGTCCGCGAATCGGGCGACCTTGAGGGCTCGGGCGCCTGCAAGCTGGTCGGCCCCTGCGGCGAGATCGAGCTTAAGGAGGGCGTTATCATCGCAAAGCGCCACATTCACCTCACCCCCGAGGACGCAGCCTCGCTCGGCGTTAAGGACAAGGACGAGGTCTGGGTCAGGATCGACACCGCCGAGAGAAGTGCTGTTTTGGGCGACGTTGTCTGCCGCGTGAGCGCATCGTATGCGACCGCCATGCACATCGACACCGACGAGTCGAACGCCGTCGGCTGCGGCAGAGACCAGATGGGCGAGATTGTGAAGATCTGATAACAAAACGCAAGAAATTAAATCACACTGCGGCGGCGAGGCTTCGGTCACGCCGCTGTTTTTTGCTCCTCAAAAAAATCATATATGAGAATATATCAATTTTTCACTTCGTATCGGTCATTGAAATTTCATAAAAAAGGTTGTATAATGGCCTTAAGACCGAAGGGTCCGAATTTGAATTCAAGGAGGAACGTATTATGAAGAAAATTATATGCGCGGCCGTTGCCGTCGTGATGGCGCTTTCGCTCGCCGTAGTCGCCTTTGCCGATTACGACCCCGCCGCCACCCTCGGTATCCAGGTCGGCGACATGAACAACGGAGGCTGGGGCTACTCCGAGACCGTAGAGGTCGCCGCTCCCGGCACCTACACCCTTACCTATGAGGGCGAGGAGAGATCGCTCAGCTGGATAGTCATCAAGTCCACCGACGACAACCGCGACGGCACCGCCGTTATCGACACTGCCATTCCCGCGGGCACCGTTATCCGCATCACCTCTCTTGAGATCGACGGCAAGGCCTATACCTTCGACTCCGGCGACAGCTATGACACCAAGGTCAGCTTCAGCGGCGGCGTTGAGGTACAGCCCTACAACACTTTCTCGAGCAACAACCACATCGTCGACATTCCTGCTGCCGCCTCCAAGGTCGTCATCACCTTTGTCGTAGATCCCGATAACGCTCCCGCCGAGGGCGCCGCTCCTGCCGAGGACGCCGCTCCCGCCGAGGACGCTGCTCCCGCTGAGGACGCTGCTCCCGCTGAGGACGCCCCTGCCGCCGAGACCGCTCCCGCTGCCGAGGAGAACACCTCTGACGCACCGTCCACCGGCATTGCGCTGATGGTGCTTCCTGCGGCCGCCGCGCTTTGCGCCGTAGCTGTCTCCAAGAAGCGCTAAGCGCGGAGAGGACAGATGTCGGAGGTCGGAATTTCAAGGAGCCGCCTGCGGCAAAATCGAAAAAACGCTCTGACACGGCAAAACAATTTAAAAAGAAACGGCGCGGAGAAACTCCGTGCCGCTTTTTTGTGCATTTTTATTCCTCTTCTCTGCGAAGAAGCTTGTTCATCTCCTCTGCCGCGGCCTTGCCCATGACGTCGTAGCCGCTCGCGTTGGGGTGAAGCCCGTCGCCCGAGTCGTAGACGGTCTGGAGCATCTGCGGGCGCTCGGCGTAGCTTGTCACCGAGGCGAAGTCGATAAAGCCGTCGAAGCCGCTGTCGGGACTCATTATCCACTCGTTCACCGACTTTCTTATCTTCTCGTGGAGCTCGCTGTACCACGTTTCGTTCCCGCCGAACGGGGTGATCGTCCCGCCGTAGATCTTGATCCCCCGCTCGTGGCAGAGCTTTATCATCGCCTTGTAATCCTCCTTGAAATCCTCGGTGGTGTCGTACTGCGCCCCGGGGATATCGTTTGTCCCGATGAGGATTATGACGTGGTGAACGCCGGGAATGTCCAAAACGTCCCGCTCGAAGCGCTCGAGCGCGGGGGTGCCCCAACCGCCGTGTATCGCGTTTCCGGCGATGGACGTGTTCACGACCGAAAGATAGCTGGTCGCGGGGTCGGACTGCATAGCCTTTGAAAGATTGTCCGGCCATGAGTCGAAGCCGTTGAAGGTCGAGCAGGCGCCGTCCGAGATGGAATCGCCGAAGCAGACGAGAGTTTCGGTGCCGGCGGGCGCCCAGGTGTCGAGGCGGCAAAGTCCGTACCAGCTCGCGCTTAAGCCCATCGTCGAGAAGCTCTCCGCCGAGACCTGATCGCCCTCGACTATCCATGTTGTGCAGTCGGCCTCGCGGTGACAGGTCGGAAACACCGGAACCGAGCCGAATTTCGTCGTGACCGCAAGGTAATCAAGACTTGAAAACTCGAAGGAAATTTCGTCGGAGGTCACGGTGCCGCCCGCGCTTATTTTGACCTTTTCCTCGCCGCCGAATGTGACCGGCGTGTCGGTGTCGGGATAAATTTCGGGGCTCCCCGGCGACCTCAGCTTCGCGATGTGGACCGATTCGAGGGTCATCGCCGAGTCGGAATACTCGTTCGAGAAGCTGAGGCGTATTTTTGAGCCGCCGATTGACACCCGAAGCTGCTGGCGGCAGGTGTTCCCGGAGAGTATCGGCGCCCTCGGGACCTGCTCGGCCTCGCTTTCGAGCGGCGCCGCCGCCCATGTGCAGTACCAGCCGTCGGCCGGCTCGATCTTCACGCGTTTTTGGCAGCCGACCGTGCCGAGGCAAAGCGCCGCGCACACCGCCGCCGTAAGGATTTTTTTCAGCATAATATCACCCCTGATTTTCGCCATGTGGCTTTGACTGTATTTTACCACGAATTGGGGGAATAGTCAATAATTTTGGGGAAATTGGGGGAAAGAAGGTTGGTCGACAGTAATTTGCCACTGTAAAGCATAAATACTAAAAAGGGTTCGCCGGCCTTTCCTCAAAAGGCCGCGGGGTCGAGGGGCAGAGCCCCTCGTCGCCCGTCGCAACGGGCGAAATACCTCAAGCGTAAGCAAGCGCAGGACGGGGAGGAGCAATCAGCCCGCCCTCGGGCGAAGCCGCCGCTCCGGCGGGTTCGCTGCGCAACTGGCACTAAGGTACGAGTCAGAAGTCGCTCTGCCGTTGCGTTCTCGACGGGGGTTCCCTATTTGCCGAGCGATGAGCAAGGCAAAGAAAAGCCGGAGATGTATCTAAGGGAGACTGTTGGGCTCAAGGCAGGGGGTTACTATCCGAATTTGCCGAGCGATGAGCGAGGCAAACGCTGCACTAAGGTGGGGATAAGTTTGGGGTGGGAGCTGCGCTATGGGTGGGGGCGAAGCCCGGGTGCGCCTGCGGAGCAGGCGCACCGCCCGACCCGCTTGCGGGTCGGGCGAGGCGGCCGCGGAACGCGGTCGCCCGTGCGGTTTCTTGCGTAAAGATAGACCCCCTCCCGGCGGGAGGGGGCAAACGCGGGGCTGCAGGTCTGCGCAGAGTTTGGAGGGGGTGGGGTTGAAAATAGCATGAGCGAGCTCGCGAGCGAATACCTTATGCCGATTCGCCCGGTGTCTGCTCAAACTTGCAGATTTTCAGCAGAGTCCGACAAGCTACCCCCTCCCCACCGGGGAGGGGCAGGGTTAGGGCTTGAGATAGCACGATCTCACTTACCTCTGCCTCCTCATAACAAATATTCCTTCGCCTCACCCCCCGTTTTTTCTGCGAACCAAAATTTTTTAAAATTTTTTTGCAAAGTCTACCTTGCACTTTTTGAAGGGGAGGGCCGGTTTTGAATAACAAAATTAAAGAGCTGCGGCGAGAAAGAAAGCTGTCGCAGGAAGAGCTGGCGCTTGCGGTGGGGACCACTCGGCAGACAATTACTTCCATCGAGGCCGGGAAATACATTGCCTCACTGCCGCTGGCGTTTAAGATTGCGCATTTTTTCGGCATGGCGATCGAGGAGGTTTTTGACCTGTCGGAATACGCGGAAGGAGGATCAAAAAACGGAGAAATATAGAAAAATCGTCGTTATACGGGTGATCGCTGTCGGCCTTGGCTCTGTTTGCGGTCGGGTTGGGAATTTACGACGTGTTCCGGGCAGCCGACGAGGTGAGTTCGAGCGAAATATTTGCATTTCAGTGCGGCTTGACGACCGCGTTGGGCGTTTTGGCGATCGTCATGATCATTCGGTATAGCAGGGCTCTGCGGAGCGAAAAGGCGCTCCAAATCCGGCGCAACAAGGAAAACGACGAGCGGATGAAAGCGATACGCGCGAAGGCCGACATGCCGACGGTTCTGATCTTTTCGGTCGCGATCATCGCCGCGGGGTCCTCATCGGCTATTCAAACCCGGTCGTTTTCTATACCTTGATCGCGACCGCGGGGGCGCAGCCGGCAGTTGCCGGCATTGTGAAGTTGATTTACACGAAAAAGATGTGAGGTGATTTTATGAATGTAAAAAAATTGAAAACGTTTTTTGAAATCCTTTTTATCATCGGGCTTTGCTTGGGAGTGCTCACGATGATCATGCGAAGATACGCCGTGCTGCCGGACTTTTACATCGGCCTGCCGGGCGGGATCTCCGTCAGCCTGTTATTGGGCACAGGGGCGGGGAAGCATGCGAGATTTTGTGAAGAAAAACAGCATGACCGAGATCATGCCGTTTCAGAAAAATAGGTTTTGGTTTTATTATTATCCCTCCGCCACTACTTCTACCTCGCAAAGGACGCCCTTGGGGAGGTCCTTGACCGCCACGCAGCTTCTTGCCGGGGCGGAGGTGATATAGCGGGCGTAGACCTCGTTGAACGCCGCAAAATCGGCGATATCCGCGAGGAAACAGGTGGTTTTGACGGCGCGGGAGAAGTCGGTCCCGGCGGCCTTTAAGACCTCCGCGAGGTTCTTCATGACCTGCTCGGCCTGCGCGGTGATGTCGCTGCCGACGACTGCGCCGGTCTTCGGGTCGATGGGTATCTGACCCGAGGTGTAGACGACGTTCCCGCATAAAATCGCCTGCGAATAGGGACCGATCGCGGCAGGTGCATTTTCGGTATAAATTTTCTTAAGCATAATAACCTTTCCTTTCTTTTTTCGGGATATTTTCCCCGCGTTTTTTATAAATTTTGATGGTGAATAAAATCTGTCTTCCGACTTCTCATATCTGTTTTCTGACAGCGTTCGTCCGTCACGATGTGCTCCACCCCGGCGTGCTCGGTCATGAGATACTCCCGCAAAAACGTCGGGTAAGCCTTATATTTCCCGATATCCGAAATAGGCACCCAGATCATCTTCTCCCGTACCCCTTGGGTAAAGCTGTCGCTTTTCAGTATCCGCGTACCCCTCGGCTTCATCAGAAAATAGAAGGCGATCTCGTGGCAGTCCATGCCTTTTAACGATCCCGAGCTTTCCGAGAAGAAGTTTTCGTGGATCACCGCGAGCCGATCGACATCGTATTCCACCCCGGTCTCCTCAAAGACCTCCCGCTTCACCGCGTCCTCCGCGGTCTCGCCCATATGAACGGCACCCCCGACCGAGTAGAGATAATCGGCCCTGTCGTTCCCGGCAAAAAGTACATATCCGTCCTCGATGATGATCGCCGCGGCTCTGTATCTGAACCATCTATTGCCGTCGGTAAACCCGCAGTTATGCTCGTCTTTCGGCATGGCTTCTCTCCTTTCAGATGAGCTTGAACCCCTCCTTGACGAGGGCGTTTTTGATTTGGGCGATGTGCTCGAAGTTTCTGGTCTCGAGGGTGAGCCGCAGGTAGCAGCCGTTTACGTCCGCGCCCGCCCCGGAATGCTCGTGGAAGACTGCGGTGACGTTGCCGCCCTGTTCGGCGATGATCCTCGAAACGTTCATCAGCTGGCCGGGTTTGTCGACAAGTTCGATCTTGAGCTGGCAGTTTCTCCCGGACATAAGAAGGCCGCGGGTGATGACTCTCGAAAGTATCGTCACGTCGATGTTTCCGCCCGAAAGCAGGCAGACCGTCTTTTTGCCCTTGAGGTCGACCTTGTTGAACATTGCCGCCGCGACGGACACCGCGCCCGCGCCCTCGGTCACGAGCTTGTGCTGCTCCATAAGAGCCAAAATTGCGGCGGAGATCTCGTCGTCGGTCACGGTGACTATCTCGTCGACGTAATTTTTCACCGTTTCATAGGTGAGGCTGCCCGGCTCCTTTACCGCGATGCCGTCGGCGATGGTAAAAACGCTGTCGAGCTTTTCGACGTGCTCGTCCTGAATGGAGCGGAGCATCGAAGGCGCGCCGGATGCCTGAACGCCGTAGACCTTGATGTTCGGGTTGAGGTTTTTGACGGTGTAGGCGATCCCCGAGATAAGCCCGCCGCCGCCGATCGGAACGATGACCGCGTCCATGTCGGGTATCTGCTCGGCGAGCTCGAGCGCGATGGTGCCCTGCCCCGCAATGACGTCGGGGTCGTCGAACGGGTGGATGAAGGTGTAGCCGAACTCGTCCCGAAGCGAGAGGGCCTTCTGGTAGGCGTCGTCGTAAACTCCCTCGACAAGGCAAATTTCCGCGCCGTAGCTCCTTGTGGCCTCGACCTTGGAAATGGGGGCGCTGTCGGGCAGGCAGATGACCGATTTTATGCCGTTTTTCTGAGCCGCTAGCGCCACACCCTGGGCATGGTTCCCCGCCGAGCAGGCGATGACGCCGCGTGCGCGCTCCTCCGAGGACAGCCGGGACATCTTGTAGTACGCGCCCCTGACCTTGAACGAGCCGGTGATCTGCAAATTTTCGGTCTTGAGCCAGAGGTCGGTGCCGGGGGCGAGCTTCGGGGCCCGCAGCACGTCGGTCTGTATCGCGACGTCCTTGAGGGCGTACCGCGCACGGTAGACGTTGTCAAGCGTTAATTCTGACATTTTTTAGATACTCCTTTTGGTAATTTCGCCGATTTTGATTAGTATAGCACGATGAGAGGTGAAAGTCAAGGGGGAGGGGTCCACGGGGAGTGTCCATTCTGACCACATTATAAAAAATTTTGTCTGATGATTTGCCGCTACTAATTGTTTTCCTTTCCGCACTTTTCACTTAATGTGGGCGGGTTGGACACACCCTCCGCTATTCCCCCTTGACATCTCCTCCCTCAAGGTATATAATTACATCGTATCCACCTTAACCGTATCAAAGGAGTCACCATGTCGCTTGAATCAATAAACCTCATGCCCGAGAGGCAGGAGCCGGAGCGGGAGCCCGCGGGGGCCGGGGCGGGGACCGGGGCGGAGCCGCAGGGCGGGGCGCGCCCGAACCTTAAAAAGTCCCCGGAGGCCCGGAAAAAACAGGAACAATTCCTCCTGATACTCATAATCATCGTCGTCGCGGCGGGGGCGTTCATACTCTACCGAAACGGCGTTATCGGCGGAAATTCTGCCGAAAAGCCGGTCGAGGAGTACGTCTCGGCGATTTGCGCCGCCGATTTCGACCGCTTTGTCTCGACGATGCCGGAAAAAATTGCCGCCGATCACATCAGCGATCGCGACGGGCTCGGACTGACCGGCGAGGAGTACATGCGCCGGCTTTACGCCGACTACTTCGCCGAATTCGGCGACAACATGCGCGCCGAGATCACATTCGGCGGAAAAAGCCGCCCGAACGCGGTCTACGTCGACAATTTCAAGCAGTCATATCTCGAGCTTTACGACGAGGAAATACCGATCTCCTCGGTATTCGAGGTCGACGCCGCGGTGAGATTTTCGGGCGAGAAGTCGTCGGACAACATCGACCTTGAATTTTTTGTCATCAAGACGAAGGGCGACTGGAAGGTCGTCGGCGCGGACTATAAGACCGAGGACGCGGACGTCTCGGAACAGTAAAATTATTCCCGGGGAGGCGGCTTCCCGGGAGTTTTTTAAAAAAGTCGGTATAAAGTCCCGAAAAAGATTGAAATTCGCGGGGAAGTATGCTATAATGAAAATGTATAGGCATATCATCTTTATAACAAGGAACAACACGGAGGGATAAAAATGCTCTCAAAAACATTTCGCGGAGGCGTGCACCCCGCGGATAAAAAGGAGCTCGCGGCGGGCGCCGAGACGGTGAGGTTAGAGGCCAAGGGCGAGCTTGAATTTCTGATGAACCAGCACATCGGCGCGCCCGCAAAGCCGCTTGTAGCGGTCGGGGACAGGGTGCTTTTGGGGCAGAGGATCGCCGAGGCCGGGGGATTCGTCTCGGCGGGGATATGCTGCTCCTGCTCGGGAACGGTAAAGGCCGTTTCCCCGATGGTCACCCAGACCGGCGACGAGGCCATGGCGATAGTCGTCGAAAACGACAGCGAATACGAAGCGGTCGAGGGCTACGGCGAGCCCCGCGACTACACAAAAATGTCCAAGGAAGAAATCATAAAGGCGGTCGCGGACGCCGGTATCGTCGGCATGGGCGGCGCGGGCTTCCCGACGGCGGTGAAGCTCACCGTCAAGGACGGCGTGAAGATAGATCATATCATCTGCAACGCCGCCGAGTGCGAGCCTTATATAACCTGCGACTATCGGCTGATGCTCGAGCGCGCGGACGACGCGGTCCTCGGCATGAAGATACTTTTACATGTTTTTCCCGAGGCCAAGGGCGTTTTCGGCGTCGAGGACAACAAGCCCCTCGGGATAGAGTCGCTCGCAAAGGCCTGCGAGGGCTCCGAAAAAATTTCGGTTCAGCCGCTTAAGAAAAAATACCCGCAGGGCGGCGAGAGAATGCTCATCTACGCCGTCACGAAGCGAAAGATCAACTCCAAAATGCTCCCGGCGGACGCGGGCTGCGTGGTCGTGAACTATTCGACCCTCATCGCCATCGCCGAGGCGGTCGCGAAGAACATGCCCCTCACCCGCAGGGTCGTCACCGTCACCGGGGACTGCGTAAAGACCCCCTCGAACTTCGACGTCCCGATCGGCATAAAAGTATCTGAACTTATCGAAGCCGCGGGCGGTTTCACGGTTGAGCCGGAGGAGATCATCTTCGGCGGGCCGATGATGGGCGCCGCGGTCTATACGACCGATCTTCCCGTCACAAAGACCACGAGCTGCGTTTTATGTCTTTCAAAGGACGAATCGAAAGGGTGTGAACCGACCGAGTGCATTCGCTGCGGACAGTGCCTCTACGCCTGCCCCGAGCACCTTATGCCGATCGAGCTCAAAAACTCCGCCGACAGGCTCGACTACGACAAATTCGAGAAGCTTGGCGGACTCGAGTGCATAGGCTGCGGCTGCTGCACCTATATCTGCCCCGCGAAAAGGCGGCTTTCCCAGTCGATAACCATGATGAAGCGCTACGTTCTGGCGGAAAAGAAGAAAGGAGCGGCAAAATGAAGCTGAATATCTCGATATCTCCGCACATACGCTCCCGCCGCACCACTACGACAGTAATGCTCGACGTAATAATAGCGCTCCTCCCGTCGGTGATAGTCGGCGTGTGGGTGTTTGGCGCGAGGGCTTTTGCGATAACCATGCTCTCGGTGACGAGCTGCGTGGCATCGGAATACATATACGAAAAAATTCTCAAAAAACCGATAACGGTGGGCGATCTCTCCGCCGTCGTCACGGGGCTGATACTTGCCGTGAACCTCTACTCCACCGCCCCGTGGTGGCTCCCGGTTTTGGGAGGAGCGTTTGCGATAATCGTCGTAAAAATGCTCTACGGCGGCATCGGCCAGAACTTCATGAACCCGGCGCTTGCGGCCCGCTGCTTCCTGCTTTTAAGCTTCACGAGGATAATGACCGACTACCCCAAGATCGACGGCGTATCCTCGGCGACCCCTCTCACTCTGATAAAGCAGGATCCGACCGCGACGGTCCCGCTCTCCGACCTTCTTTTGGGAACGCACTCCGGCACCATCGGCGAGACCTCGGCGATAGCGATACTCATCGGCGCAATATATCTCTGCGCCCGTGGGATAATCAAGCCCCGCGAGCCTCTTTCGGTAATTCTTTCGACCGGCGTTTTCGTGACGCTCTTCAGCCTCGTTCAGGGCAGACCCGTCACCCTTGATTTCCTCCTCGTTCATATGCTCGGCGGAGGAATGCTCTTAGGCGCCGTTTTCATGGCATCCGACTATGCGACCACCCCCGTGACACCGTGGGGACAGGTGATATTTGGGTGCTGCGTCGGCTTTATAACCGCGCTGATACGCTGCGTCGGCGGCGGGGTCGAGGGAATGAGCTACGCGATACTCATCTCGAATCTTTTAACCCCGTTTATTGAAAAGCTCACAACGCCCCGCCCGTTCGGGACGTCGCCCCAAAAAAAGGAGGGTGCGAAATGATGATGAAAACGATCATAAAGGACACCCTCGCGCTGGTAGTCATAACCGTCGTCGCAGGGCTCTGCCTCTCGACGGTGCACGAGCTGACCGCCGACACCATCTCGGCCGCGGAGGCCGAGGAGCGGCTTGCCTCCTATCGCGTTGTCTTCCCCGAAGCTAAGGACTTCGAGCCCGCCGATATACCCTCCGGCGTTTCTCTCCCCGACGGCGTTACCGTGGGCGAGGCGCTCTATGCGCTCGGCGAGAGCGGCGAAAAGCTCGGCTGCGTGATATCCTCGACCTCGGCAAACGGCTACGGCGGAAACATCACCCTCTCGGTGGGCGTTGACTTAAATAACACCGTCACCGGAATGACCGTCACCGCGATGTCCGAAAGCCCCGGCTTCGGCTCGCACTGTCAGGACGATGAGTTTCAGGAGCAGTTCAAGGGCGTTTCCGGCGAGGTCAGATACGTCAGCGGCGGAAAATCCGCCCCGAACGAGATAGACATGATATCCGGCGCGACGTTTACATCAAGCGCCGTCACCGACGCGGTGAACGGAGCCCTGAAGACCGCCGGCGAGCTTTTGGGAGGTGAGACGAGATGAAGGAAAACACACCGATAGAACGCCTTTACAACGGCATTTTAAAGGAAAACCCGACCTTCGTTTTAATGCTCGGAATGTGCCCGACCCTTGCGGTCACGACAAGCGCGATAAACGGCGTGGGAATGGGCCTTTCGACCTGCGCGGTGCTGATGATGTCGAACCTCATCATCTCGCTCCTGAGAAAATTCATACCCGACCGCGTGAGAATGCCCGCCTACATCGTCGTCGTCGCGAGCTTTGTCACGATCGTCGAAATGCTGATGCAGGCCTACGTCCGCTCGGTCTATACGGCGCTCGGGCTCTATATCCCGCTGATCGTCGTAAACTGCATAATCCTCGGCCGCGCTGAGAGCTACGCCTCGAAAAACAAGCCCCTCGCCTCCTTCTTCGACGGGCTCGGAATGGGCCTCGGCTTCACCCTCGCGCTGACTATAATTGGCGCCGTGAGGGAGCTTCTGGGCGCGGGCGAGATCTTCGGCTTCAGGGTCATGCCCGAGAGCTTCGAGCCGGTTTCCATCATGGTAATGGCCCCCGGCGCGTTCTTCGTCCTCTCGATCCTCTGCGCGCTCCAAAACAAGTTCAAGGCGCCCTCCGCCACGAATCACGGCGACAAATTCTGCGAGGGCAACTGCGCCTCCTGCATGGATAAGACCTGCCACATCATGGAAAGGAGCGAGGATAAATGAGCTTTTTCTCCACCCTGTTTTTGGGGATAATCTCCGCGGCGCTGGTAAATAACGTCGTTCTAAGCCGATTTTTGGGTCTCTGCCCGTTTTTGGGAGTGTCGAAAAAGACCTCTACCGCCGTCGGCATGGGCACCGCCGTCATCGCGGTCATCACCCTTTCCTCGGCGATAACCTTCGTCATCGACCACTTTATCCTCCGCGAAAATCTTCGCTACCTCCGCACCATCGTCTTTATCCTCATCATCGCGGCGCTGGTCCAGACGGTCGAGATAATCCTCAAGAAAAAGATACCCTCGCTCTACAAGGCTCTCGGCGTGTATCTTCCGCTAATAACGACCAACTGCGCGGTCTTAGGCGTCGCGATAGACTCGGCCCAGAAGAGCTACACCTTCGTCGAGACGATGGTCTACTCGGTCGGCACGGCTGTCGGATTTTTGGTCGCGATAGTCCTGATGTCCGGCATCCGCGAGCGGATAGAGCACAACGACATTCCCGAGAGCTTTAAGGGCATGCCGATAGTTTTGGTGACCGCCGGGCTGATGGCGATAGCGTTCTTCGGCTTCAAGGGCACAATAGGTTAAGGAGGTTAGTTATGCTGATACCGATTCTTCTTGCCTGCGCCGTCATCGGCGTGATAAGTATAATCATCGGGCTGGTGCTCGGGGTGATGTCCGAAAAATTCAGGATCGAGGAGGACCCCCGCGAGCACGCGATAAGGGAGCTTTTGGCCGGCTCGAACTGCGGAGGCTGCGGCTATGCGGGCTGCGACGCCTACGCCCACGCCATCGTCTATGACGGCGCCGACCCCACGCTCTGCGCGCCCTGCCACGAAAAATCGAAAATCGGCGCGATAATGGGGCTTGACATCAAGGACACCGAAAAGCTCGTCGCGTTCGTGAAGTGCTCCGGAAACTGCCATACCGCGCTCGACAACTACATCTACACCGACGGACGGGACTGCCGCATAGCCTATTCCGCCCCCGGCCACGGCGCGAAAAAGTGCGGATTCGGCTGCTGCGGGCTCGGCACCTGTGCCTCGGTCTGCCCCCACGACGCGATAAGGATAATCGACGGCCTCGCGCATATCGATCGCTCGAAGTGCATGGCCTGCGGGCTCTGCGTGTCGGTCTGCCCGAACAAGCTCATCGAGATCATTCCCGACCGCGCGCCATACGTCGTCGCCTGCTCCTCGAAGTGGAAGGGCAAGAACGTCAAGGCGGCCTGCTCGGTCGGCTGCATCGGCTGCGGAATGTGCCAGAGGGTCTGCGAGCACGACGCGATACACGTCACCGACAACCTTGCGAAAATTGACTATTCCAAATGTGTGGGCTGCGGCAAGTGCGCCGAAAAGTGCCCCTGCAAGATAATAACTATAGGTCATAAAGAATGAAAAAATTACTTGCAGTATTACTGTGCCTGACCTTCCTCACCGGGTGTTCCCGTCGGCCGACGCGGTTCAGCGCCGTATATACCGACGTTTTCGACACCGTGACGGAATTTACGGCATACTGTCAAAGCAGCGAGGAATTTGAAAAATATTCCGGGCAGCTTCACGGTGAACTCCTGCGGCTGCACGGAATTTTTGACATATACTCATATTGCGACGGGATCAACAACGCCCGCTCTCTCAACGAAGCAGGCGAGCCGATAGTGATCCCCGCCGAGCTTATGGAAGTAATTGCCTCCGGGCTTTCGTGGTATGACGAGACGGGCGGGAAGCTCGACCTCGCGCTCGGCAGCGTTCTGCGCCTCTGGGAAGACTGCCGCGAAAAGGGCGTCCTGCCCGACGATAGCGAGCTTAAGGCCCGGGCGGAGCATATCTCCCCGGAAAATATCGTCATCGAGGGCGAGACCTGCTATTTAAGCGACCCCGAAACGAGCCTCGACTTCGGGGCTCTCGCGAAGGGCTACGCGGCGGAAAAATGCGCCGAAATGCTCGAAGGCGCGGGGCTTTCGGATTTTGCGATCTCCTGCGGCGGAAACGTCGTGACAAGGGGGAAAAAGCCCTCGGGCAGCTGGGAAATAGCCGTCGAGGACCCGAACGGAGGCTTTGCCGCGACGGTGAAGGTCTCGGGGCTCGCGGTCGTCACGAGCGGGGACTACCAGCGGTTTTACGAGGTCGACGGGGTGCGCTATCACCACATCATCGACCCCGACACGCTCTATCCGGCGTCGCTCTGGCGGTCGGTGACGGTCGTTTCGCCCTCCTCGGCGGAGGCGGACGCGCTCTCGACGGCGCTTTTCTGCCTCGACCTTGAAACGGGGCGGGAGCTCTGCAAAAATCACGGTGCCGAGGCGATGTGGATAGACAAGGACGGCAACGTCACCGAGACGGACGGCTTCGGGGAGCTGAAAAAATGAGCGGAAGTATCATAAAAAAGGGCGATATAGCCGTAATTTCGGCGGGTATCCTGCTGTCGGCGCTGCTTTTTGCGGCGAGCATTATCCCGACAAAAAGCGGAAGCGCCGTCGAAATTTCCCTCGGCGGCGAGGCGGTGGAGGTCCTGCCTCTCGATGAGGACAGGACTTTCGAGGTCGGCGGCGCGCTCACCGTGGTCATAAAAAACGGCGAGGCGAGCGTTTCGGGCGCGGTCTGCCGCGGGAAGCTCTGCGAAAAGCACAGGCCGATAAGCCGCGCGGGCGAGGTCATCGTCTGCGCGCCGGGCGGCGTTGTCATACGGGTGCTCGGCGAGGGCCCCGACTTTGTTTTGTGAGGTGAGGGCGGTGTCGCGCAGGGTCGCCGAGGCGGGCGTTATAAGCGCTCTCTGCTTCGTTTTGAGCTATATTGAATTTCTGCTGCCGATAAGCTTCGGCCTCCCGGGGATCAAGCTCGGGCTCGCGAATATCTGCATAGTTTACGCGCTTTTGCGGCGCGGGACAGGCATGGCGGCGTTTGTCAGCGCCGTTCGGGTGCTGCTTTCGTGGCTGATGTTCGGCAGCTTCATGTCATTTATTTACAGCGCGGCGGGGGCGGCGTTAAGCCTCGCGGTAATGAGCTTAATGAAGCGCTCGCGGCATTTTTCTGCGGTCGGGATAAGCTCTGCGGGAGGGTTCATGCACAACACCGCGCAGGTCGCGGCGGCGATTACTCTGACAGGCACGCCGTCGGTTTGGAGATATCTTCCGCCTCTTTGGCTCGCGGGGACGCTTTTCGGCGCTCTGAACGGGCTTTTGGCGGGGGAGATAATAAGGCGGTCGGTTCGGCCTCACGAAGACGAAAGGAGAACGGAAAATGACAAAACCGGGACTTAGAAAGCTTGTCATGACGGCGCTTTTCACGGCGATCGGACTGCTTCTTCCATTTATTACCGGAAATATCCCAGAGATCGGCAAATATCTCTGCCCGATGCACCTGCCGGTCTTTCTCTGCGGACTTGTCTGCGGGCCGGTCTGCGGGGCTGCGGCGGGGGTGATAACGCCGATCCTGCGGGGGCTGCTGTTCGGCATGCCCGCGCTCTATCCGAACGCGGTTGGCATGGCGTTCGAGCTTTTGGGCTACGGCTTTTTCTCGGGACTGATATATAAGCTGCTTAAGCAAAAAAACACCGCGGCGGTGTATATCGCGCTGATCCCGTCGATGCTCCTCGGGCGGCTGATCTGGGGCGCGGCTCGGCTCGTGATGCTCGGCCTAAGCGGCCCCGAGACCGCGTCCTTCGGCCTTGCGTATTTCTGGACCGACGGCTTTCTGAAGGCAATTCCGGGGATAATTTTGCAGCTGACCCTCATCCCGGCCATCATGGCGGCGCTCAGAAGGGCGGGGGTGATGAAGGAGGGGTAGGGCGAAGCCCGGATGCGCGCGGAGCGCGCACGTACCCTCCGCGCTTGTGCGGCGGGTATGGCGGCAGTGGAACTGCCGCCCGGGCTTCGCACGTGCTGATTCTGCACTTTACTGCAGTAGAGCAGAGAGCTGGGCGAGAGTAAGTTGGGACACGGGAGAGGGACAGACGCCAAAGGTTGAGTGGAGGCACTGACCGGGGCGAAGCCCCAAAGCCCATGAAATGGGCTTTATCCGCCGATGGATAGGTTAGTGCAGTCTTTTTAAAAGGCAGGGAATTCGACGTTTTGCAAAGCCTTGTAATACTACGATGGCGGGAATCGCGCCGAGGGCGCGATTAGGGCTTCGCCGCGCGGGGGCTGCGCTTTGCGGCTCTAATGCAGTAAAGTGCTGGCCTGTACGTGCAAGTATAGGCAGGGAAGCGGGTGATTTTGCAAAAATTTGGGAGAGGCATGGGGCGGGGCGAAGCCTCAACATTCGCGGAGCGAATGTTGTCCGCCGTGGGAAAGGTTAGCGCTTTCGTCGCGA
This sequence comes from uncultured Clostridia bacterium, assembly GCA_947624745.1. Lineage (GTDB taxonomy): Bacteria > Bacillota > Clostridia > Oscillospirales > Ruminococcaceae > Faeciplasma. Next base: position 26,136 of record CANQLR010000003.1, read on the forward strand.
ACGGAACAAATTTCGACATGAAACAAAATAATGAAAACAGTGCAACGGCGGGTAGCGCGTTGAAAACGCGCTAAGGGCTTCGCCCCTGCTCCCTGCTCCTTACCCAACTTTGATGTAGCCCAACCTTGCGCATAAGGGATTCGCTTCGCTCATGCTATCTCAAGCCCCACCCCTGCCCCTCCCCGGGCGGGGAGGGGTCGCCCGTCGAACTTTCCTGAAATATACATGCTTGAGCAGAACCCGGGCAAGCCGTAAAAGGTATTCGCTCGCACGCTCGCTCATTCTATTTTCAGCCCCACCCCCTCCAAACTCTGTGCAGACCTATAGCTATGTATCAGCCCCCTCCCATCGGGAGGGGGCCTATCTTTACGCATGAAACCGGGGGCGAAGCCCCGAGGCGGCAGCTCCGCTGCCGCCTCACCCGCCGAGCTTGCTCGGCGGGTGGCGCGCACTCCGTGCGCGCCCGGGGCTTCGCCCTACCCCCTCGCCTTAGGCTTGAACAGCCCCGCCATTACGAGCGCGAAGGTCATCGCTGCAGCGACGCCGGCTGAGCAGGCGGTGAAGCCGCCGGTGAAAATGCCGAGAAAGCCCTTCTCGTCTACCGCCTCGCGAACGCCCTTCGAGAGCAGGTACCCGAACCCCGTGAGGGGAACGCTCGCGCCGGCGCCGGCAAAATCTGCAAGCGGCTTATAAAGCCCGAGACCGCCAAGGATCACCCCTGCGACGACAAAGCTCACAAGTATCCTCGCCGGGGTGAGGCGGGTATAGTCGATGAGAAGCTGGCCGACGGCGCAGATAAGTCCGCCGACGAAAAATGCCCAGAAATAGCTCATAGCTCCGCTCCTTTCGGTTGATCCGATATCCACACAAGGTGAGAGACCGAGGGGATGCTCCTGCCCTGCTGGCTCGAGGTCGGGCTTAAAAGCGCGCCGGTCGCCGCAAAGAGGATATTTCGGTAACTCCCCGCCTTGATCTCTTTGAGAAAATGCCCGCATAGCATGCTTGCCGCGCAGCCGCAGCCCGAGCCGCCCGCATGCACGTCCTGCGTTTTTTGGTCGAATATCATTCTGCCGCAGTCCAAATGGCGGCTTTTTATGTCGACCCCGTCCCGCTCGAAAAGATCAATCAGGATCCGCGAGCCGACGTTTCCGAGGTCCCCCGTGACGATGGCGTCGAAGGCCGTGGGAGAGAGCCCCGTGTCCGCGAAAAACCGCGAGACGGTCGAATACGCCGCCGGGGCCATCGCCGCGCCCATGTTGTTGGCGTCGGTGATCCCCATGTCCTCGATCTTTCCGACCGTTACCGCCCGAACATACGGCGGCCCGTAGTCCCGCTCGACCAAAAGCGCCCCCGAGGCGGTCGCCGTCCACTGCGAAGTGGGGGTTCGCTGTCCTCCGTATTCGAGGGGGAAGCGGTACTGCCGCTCGGCGGTGCAAAAATGCGAGGACGTTATCGCGCCGACGTATTTTCCCGCGCCGGAATCCACCAAAAGCGAGGCCAGAAGCAGCGCCTCCGACATGGTGGAGCAGGCGCCGTATATCCCCAAAAAGGGTATGCCGAAGCTTTTTGTGCCGAAGCTTGTGCCGATGCACTGGTCCAGAAGGTCGCCGCCAATCAGAAACGAGAGCTCGTTTTTCGCGAGCTTTCTTTTTTCAAGGGCGTTTTGCAAGGCCAAGCCCTGCATGGCGCTCTCCGCCTCCTCGAAAGAGCTCTGGCCGAAATAGTCGTCGGTATCAATATAATCAAAGCAGGAGCCGTAGGGACCCTCGCCCTCCTTTTTGCCGCCGACCGCCGCGAAGGACGATATGCTGACGGCGTTTTCAAGAGCGACGGTCGAGGCTCCGGTGCGTTCAGACATTTTATTCAACTCCTTTTTCGGTAGTTTCCCCGTTAAAATATCAAATATTCTTGAAATCGCGGGAAAGTTGTAGTATAATATAGAAAGACTATTTGACTGCGAGGTAACGGTATGACCCGTATATTCAAAATTTTTACAGTATTTATAATAGCGGCGGCGCTTCTCTGCGGCTGCGGAAAGCCCGAAACGCCCGCCGAGGAGCCCGAGGTATCCCGCGACCCGAACGTGCCGATGTTCACCGCCGAGCCGCTTGAGACCGAGCCCGAGACCGAGCCCTACTCCGAAGCCGTAACGACCGCGGAGGAAATCACTTCGGAGAGCGAGACCGACGCGCCCGAAACTCTCCCGCCCGAGACGGAGGACATCGAGGACACTCAGCCGCCCGAAATGCTTCCGCCCGAGACCGAGCCGGATTTAGATCTTCCCGACACCAAGGCGATGGACTGCCTTAAGCTTTTTAATTCGCAGGCGTATCACGCAAAATTCATCGTCGCGCAGAGCTATGACGGCTCGGAGATATTCACGACCTCCGTCGAGCACTTCGTAAGCGGCGAGAACCGCACATATATCGTCGACGGGATAACCCGAATTATCCGCGGGCAGGATATCACCGTGATAGACAACGACAACAAGTTCTGGTTCAGCTATACCGGCAGCTACGGCAGGCTGACCTTCGGCTACGACCCGACACTTTACCGCCTTGTTTCGCAGACCGATACCGAGGAGGTATATGAGATAGAGGGCGAGGACGTCACCTCGACCTGGACCTTCTCGGACGGCGGGATAAAGGTATCCGACCGGCTTTCGGACGGGTCGTTCACACTTTACGACATAGAGGCGCTCGACACCGACCTCTCGGGAATGGACATAAGCGTTCCGCCCGAATATGAGGAGGTAAACGCGGACGACTATGAATATTATCAGTAACGGAGGAAATTATGGTAGTTATCGAAATGGAAAACGGGAAGAAAATAAAGCTTGAGCTTTATCCCGAGCACGCGCCGAAAACGGTCGCGAACTTTGAAAAGCTCGTAAAAGAGGGCTTTTACAACGGGCTCATCTTCCATCGGGTCATCGAGGGGTTCATGATTCAGGGCGGAGACCCCGAGGGCACCGGCATGGGCGGCTCGAAGGAGAGGATAAAGGGCGAATTTGCGGCGAACGGCGTTAAAAACGACCTTAAGCACACCCGCGGGGTCATATCCATGGCGCGCTCGCAGAACCCCGACTCGGCCTCGTCGCAGTTTTTCATCATGCACAGGGACGCCCCGCACCTTGACGGGCAGTACGCCGCGTTCGGCAAGGTCGTCGAGGGAATGGAGACGGTGGACGAGATAGCGACGGTCAAGACAGACTTTCGGGACAGGCCGGTTAAAGAGCAGAAAATGAGAAGAGTATATATAGAGGATTAGAGGATAGAGAGTTAGAAAGTTAGAAGACAGAAAAAACTCTTTACAAATCCGCGGGGATATGTTATTATCAAAGTATAGCAAAACGGCATTTTGAAGTAGAGACTGTGCTGCTACGCACCCTTTGGGTCAAAAGAAATGCGGGAAGGGGCACACCCGCCAAAATGCAGTATCTGCCCGCTTTGGTCTTTCAAGGCGGGCTGTTTTTCGGGAGGCGAGGATATGCGGGTGACGGTCGAGGACAACCCGAGGCTTTTATATCTGCGGGAGAAGACCGCGAAGCTGTCGCACCTGCCGGGGTGCTACATCATGAAAAACAAGGGCGGCGCCATCATCTACATCGGCAAGGCGAAAAACCTTCACAACCGCGTTTCCTCCTATTTCCGCGACTCGGAGCACCTGCCGAAGGTCGCGAAGATGGTCTCGAACGTCTACGACTACGACTTTATCGTCACCGACTCGGAATATGAGGCGCTGATACTCGAAAACTCGCTCATCAAGCAGCACAAGCCCAAGTACAACATTCTTCTGAAGGACGACAAGGGCTATACCTATATAAAAATATCAAAGGAGGACTTCCCCCGGATAACCCGCGAAATGCAGAAAAAGGGCGAGGGGGAGTTCATCGGCCCATACACCTCGAGCCTGACCTCGAAGCAGACCGTCGAGGAGGTCAACCGCGTCTTCATGCTGCCGACCTGCCGAAGAGTGTTTCCTCGGGATTTCGGAAAGGCGCGACCCTGCCTCAACTTCCAGATAAAGCGCTGCATAGGGCTTTGCAGGGGGTGCTTTTCCAAGGACGAATACGCGAAGATGATCGACGAGGCGAGGGAGTATATCAGATCCGGCAGCAAGGTCTCGGTCGAAAGCCTTACCGAGGAGATGGAAAAAGCCTCCGAAAACCTTGAATTCGAGCGTGCTGCGATGCTTCGGGACAGAATAGCCGCGATATCCCGCTCGAACGAGACACAAAAGGTTTACGGGACGGACATTCCCGACTGCGACGTAATGGCGCTTTCGCGAAACGCCGGGGAGAGCTGCGCCTCGGTCCTTAATTACCGCGGCGGGAAGCTTGTCGACAAGTCCGACTTTCTTTTGGGAGAGACGGAGGACGACTCGGAGACGAGAGAGGACTTCCTCGTTCAGTATTACGACCGCGGCGGGAAGATCCCGAAGGAGATCTACGTCGATTTTGAGATAGAGGGCGCCAAGGATCTTGAGCGGTTCTTCCGCGAAAAATCGGGGCACGCCGTGCATATAAATCAGCCGAAGCGCGGGGAGATGCTGTCTCTTTTAAAAATGGCGAAGTCGAACGCGCAGGAAAGGCTGTCGCTCGCCGTCGGAAGGAGCGGGCGGGAGATATCGACCCTTGAGGACCTTGCGGGGCTTCTGGGGCTTTCAAAGCCGCCGCTTTACATCGAGTGCTACGACATATCGAATCTTGCGTCGTCGAGCATGGTGGGCGGCATGGTGGTCCTTGACAACGGCAGGCCGGCAAAGAGATTTTACAAGAAATTCAACATAAAGACGGTCGCCGAGCAGGACGACTATGCGAGCATGAGAGAGGTGCTTCGGCGCAGGTTTGAAAATTATTTCGACCCCGAATGCAAGGACACAGGCTTTTCGACAATGCCCGACCTCATCTTCCTTGACGGCGGCCGGGGGCACGTCGCGGCGGTCGCGCCGATGCTATCGGAAATGGGGGTGCCCTGCCCGGTATACGGGCTCGTGAAGGACGACCGCCACCGCACTAGGGCGGTCATCTCGCCGGACGGCGGGGAGATAGTCATATCGAAAAACCGCGCGGTTTTCGGGCTTCTGACGAGGCTCCAGGACGAGGTGCACCGCTACACCATTACGTTTCAGACCCAAAAGCACCGCAAGGAGACCCTTGAGGGCGAGCTGACGAAGATACCGGGCATCGGCCCCAAAAAGGCGCAGGCGCTGTTTCGGGAGTTTCGCACGAAAAGCGCCCTGAAAAACGCCTCGGCCGAGGAGATCGCGAAGGTGATGAAGATAAGCCCAGAAAAGGCGAACGAGGTCATCGAAAGGTTTATTTCGGAGCTTTCGGAGGAAAATAAGCAGGGCGAGAGCTAAAATTTTTAAAAAGGTATGGACAAAACCTCCGCGTGAGGGTATAATAGATGTAACTTTTATCGGGAGCTGAAAATATGAGAGTTATTACCGGCTCGGCAAGGGGCAAAAGGCTTAAGACCCTCGAAGGGCTCGAGGTGCGGCCGACCTCCGAAAAGGTCAAGGAGGCAATTTTTTCTATAGTGCAGTTCGACCTTCCGGCGGCGAGGGTGCTCGATATGTTCGCGGGGAGCGGACAGCTCGGCATAGAAGCCCTCAGCCGGGGCGCAAAAAGCTGCGTTTTTACCGATAAGTCGCGGCAAAGCGTCGAATGTATCAGAAATAACGTCTTAAGCTGCGGGTTTTCGGAGCAGGCGAAGATCATAAACGCCGACGCCGTCGAATACGCAAGGTCGGCGGGAGAGTTCGACATAGTTTTTATCGACCCGCCCTACCGAACGGGGCTTGCCGAAAAGGCGCTCGAAGCGCTCGAGGGGAAGCTTTCCCCGCGGGCGGTGGTGATATGCGAGCACGAGACGGGGCTTTCGCTGCCCGAGAAAATAAGCGGGCTCGTGAAGGCGAAGGAGTATTCCTACGGGAAGACGGTCTCGCTGACAAAATATGTTATGGAGGAAGCTTGAATGGAGAGATTGGCAGTCTGCCCCGGCACCTTCGACCCGGTGACGCTCGGGCACGTCGACATCATAACAAGGGCGGCGACGCTGTTCGACCGGGTCATAGTTCTGGTCTCGGTGAACGTCGACAAGCGCCCCTGCTTTTCCGCTGAGGAACGGGCGGAGCTCATCAGGGCGGTCACGAAGGATCTTAAAAACGTCGAGGTCGAGATAATGGACGGGCTTTTGGCGGATTACGTCCGCAAAAAGAAAGCCTGCGCGATAGTCAAGGGACTTCGGGCGACCACCGACTTTGAATATGAATTTCAGATGGCGCTCGCGAACAGAAAGCTTTACGCCGACGCCGAGACGGTATTTTTGGTGACTAAATCCGAGAATATGTATCTCAGCTCGTCGGTGGTGAGGCAGATAGCGCAGTTCGGCGGAGATATTTCGAGCTTTGTGCCGCCCGCCATCGCGGACAGGATCTTTGAAAGACTTTACAGACCGACAAAGGAGGCAGAAAAATGACTATAGAAGATATTTTGGAGATGATGGACGACCTTTTGGACAAGTCGGTGACGGTGCCCTTTTCAAATAAAAAGAGCATGGTCGACACCGAAAAGCTGAGGGAGTATATCGACAACATACGCTATAACCTTCCGACCGAGATAAAAAAGGCGAGGGAGATGGTCGAGGACCGCTCGGTGATCATCGAGGACGCGAACAAGGAGGCCGAGGGGATAATCAAGGACGCCGAGGAGCGCGCGAAGGTTTTGGTCTCGCAGGACGAGATAGTTAAGCAGGCCAAGGAGGCAGCGGACGAGCTCACCGAGCAGGCAAAGACGATGGACCGCTCGATAAGAAAGGCGATGACGGATAAGCTCGACTCGACCCTTTCAGAGGCCGAAAAGGCGCTGACAAAAGCGCTGAACGAAATCAAAGCGATGCACGCGGCCGTCACCGAGGCGGAAAAGAAATAAAAAACGCTCCCCCCTTGAAATCCCAAGGGGGATATTTTTATTATGGCGCGTTATAACACTGTCCTCTTACAAAATACAATCGTTTTTCACAAAAATACACCGAGCGCTGCGGGAATATTTCGTAGGATTTGAGGGTTGACTAAACCGCGCGATGATAATATAATATATAAAGCTGTAAAATAGTAATTTCAAGGGGAGATAGATTTGTCTACAAAGGTAGTTAAGTTCGGCGGAAGCTCGCTTGCCGACGCCGGGCAGTTCGTAAAGGTAGGAAACATCATCAAGGCGGACGGCGCAAGAAGATACGTCGTGCCCTCCGCACCGGGAAAGCGCTACCCCAAGGACACCAAGGTCACCGATATGCTCTACGCCTGCTATGACGCGGCGGCGCGGGGCGCGGATTTCACCGAAATGTTCGAGGCGATAGTGAAAAGATATATGGACATAATCCACGACTTGGGGCTTAAGATCGAGGATAGGCTCGTGCGGGAGTTTTCGACCATACGCATGAGCTTTCTCGCGAGGGCAGGGCGGGACTATGCGGCCTCACGGGGGGAATACCTGAACGGAATAGTTCTGGCGGAATACCTCGGCTTCGCCTTTATTGACGCCGCGGAGGTCATCTTCTTCGGCGAGGACGGAAAGCTGAAGCTCAAAGAGACCTGCCACGCCGTAAAGGAGCGCCTTTCGGGGCTTGAGCACGCCGTTATCCCCGGCTTCTACGGCTCAATGCCGAACGACACGGTAAAGACCTTCTCTCGCGGGGGATCCGACATCACCGGGGCGATAGTCGCGGCGGCGGTCTCGGCGGACGTGTACGAAAACTGGACGGACATTTCGGGATACCTCGTCTGCGACCCGAGGATAGTGCCCGACCCCGAGCCGGTCAAGGTCATAACCTACCGCGAGCTCAGGGAGCTTGCCTACATGGGCGCGCAGGTCTTTCACGAGGACGCCATCTTCCCGGTCCGCCAGGCGGGGATCCCGATAAACATAAGAAACACCAACCGCCCCGAGGACGACGGCACCATGATCGTCGAGGAGGCGCCGGACAGCGTTTCGCCCTACGTCATCACCGGTATCGCGGGGAAAAAGGGGTTCGTGACCGTCACCATCGAAAAGGACATGATGAACTCGGAGCTCGGCTTCGGGCGCAGGGTGCTCGAGGCGTTTGAAAACTACGGGATAAGCTTCGAGCATATGCCGTCGGGGATCGACACCATGAGCATTATCGTTCACAAGGACGAGTTTGAGGCGCGGGAGAAGGAGATAATCCGCCAGATAGAGACCTCCTGCAAGCCGGACAGAGTTTATATCGACCGAAATATCGCGCTTTTGGCGGTCGTCGGGCGGGGCATGAAGTCCCAGCGGGGCACCGCGGCGAGGATTTTCGCGGCGCTCGCCCACGCGAAGGTGAACGTAAAGATGATTGACCAGGGCTCGAGCGAGCTGAACGTCATCGTCGGCGTCGAGGACGAGGACTTCGAGACGTCGGTGAAGGCGGTGTATGACATCTTTGTTACGCAAAAACTGTAATGCTGACGGGAGACCGCACAAGGTCGGCATTATAAAACATAAAACCCGGGGATCCATTCCCCGGGTTTTATACCTTTATGGCCGAAGCGGCGAGCGCAGGCCATGCAGGAGAGGTTTACGGGGGACCCGTGCGGGGTCCCCCGTCAGTATTACGCTTTTCCTATGCAGCCGAAGATTTCCATCTTTTCCTTGACGGTCGCCTTGATAGCCTCGCAGCCGGGGGCGAGAACCTTTCTCGGGTCGAAGCCCTTGCCGACGAGATCCTTGCCCTCCTCGATGTACTTGCGGGTGGCGGCGCTGAAAGCGATCTGGCACTCGGTGTTGACGTTTACCTTCGCAACGCCTAAGTTAATGGCCTTTTTGACCATCTCCTCGGGGATACCCGTGCCGCCGTGGAGAACGAGCGGCATGTCGCCGACTTCCTTCTTGATGTTCTCCAAAACGTCAAAGCGGAGGCCGGGCCAGTTCTCGGGATATTTGCCGTGGATATTTCCTATGCCGGCGGCAAGCATGGTTACGCCGAGGTCGGCGATCATCTTGCACTCGGCGGGGTCGGCGCACTCGCCCATTCCGACGACGCCGTCCTCCTCGCCGCCGATAGCGCCTACCTCGGCCTCGAGGGAGATCCCCAGAATGTCGCAGGTGTTGACCAAAGCGGTGGTGAGCTTAAGGTTCTCGTCGATGGGATAGTGGGAGCCGTCGAACATTATCGAGCTGAAGCCGGCGTTGATGCAGGCCTTTGCGCCCTCGAAGGTGCCGTGGTCAAGGTGCAGCGCGACGGGGACGGTGATGTTGAGGCACTTGATCATGCCCTTTACCATGCCGACCACGGTGTCGTAGCCGCACATATACTTGCCCGCGCCCTCGGACACGCCTAAAATAACGGGAGCCTTGAGCTCCTCGGCGGTCTGGAGGATGCACTTGGTCCACTCTAAGTTGTTGATGTTGAACTGACCGACGGCATAGTGACCGTCGCGCGCCTTGTTGAGCATTTCCTTTGCAGATACCAGCATAAAATTGACCTCCGTGAATATGTATTTTATTTCAGAGCGAAACTCTTATGGGTATATTATAGCAAATCCCGCGGAAAATTGCAATAATATTTTAATATTTTTTGCGGGGGTATTTTCTTTTCCATATCTTACATAGTTTAAAAGCGGCGGAAATGAGAAAAATATCTAAAAAAGGAAAGGAAGCCAAACCATGAAAACAACCTTTTCGCGCCGCTCGCTCATTCGGCTGACATCGTTTTTGCTGTTTGCCATCGCGATATTGGGCGCGTCGAATATCGTCTATATGAAAAAGATAGAAAAGCTCGAAAACTCCGTTCAGGCGGGGTATCAGAGCTCGGTCGAGAGCCTTGCCCAGAGCGCCGACAGGATAAGCTCGGTCCTCGAGAAAGGCCGCTATACCGCCTCCCCCGAGATGATGTCGCGGCTTTCGGCGGAGCTCCTTAAAAGCTCGGGCGAGGCAAAATCCGCGCTCGAAGCCCTGCCGGTAAGGGCGCTAAGCACCGACAACCTCGAAAAATTCCTCTCACAGGTCGGAAACTACGCCGCGTCACTTTCGAGGCGGGCGACGGCGGGTGAAAAGCTATCGGAGCGCGACCGCGAGAACGTTTTGAGGCTCTCCGAATGCGCCGAAAAGCTGTCGGAGGACATGTGGAGCCTTCGGACAAAGATCCTCACGAGCGATTACAGCATGGCGGAGATCTTTGACGGCATAGACACCGAGGTCGGCTCGTTTCTGGCCGACGGCATTTCGGGGATAGAGGACGGGCTGAAGGACCTCCCGAAGCTCATCTACGACGGGCCGTTTTCGGACCATATCCTTGAGCGCACCCCGATCATGACTCAAAACGCCGAGGAGATCACCGAGGACGAAGCGCTCGAAAAAGCGGCTAAGGCGATGTGCGAGGAGCCGTTCAGGGTGCTTAAATGCGAGGCGGGCGAGGAGGGCAAGCTCCCGGCCTACTGCTTCTACTGCGACGGCACACGCTGCGCGGTCTCGAAAAACGGCGGATATGTCGTTTACTCGATAAAGTCCCGAAAAACGGGGACGGAGACCCTTTCCCGCGACGATGCCGAGGGCTATGCACGGGAATATCTTGAAAGCCTCGGGATAGAGGACATGGAAAAGACCTACAGCGAATCGCTCGGCGGGGTGTGCACGATAAATTACGCCTATAACGACGGCGAGGCAATCTGCTACACCGACTTAATTAAGGTGTCGGTGGCGCTCGACAACGGCGAGATACTCGGCTTCGACGCGAGGGGGTATCTTGTCAACCACCGCGAGAGAAGCTTCAAAGAGCCCGCGTTTTCCGAGGAGGAGGCGGTAGAAAAGCTCGCCGACGGCTTAACGCCGGTCTCCTGCCGACTGGCGCTGATACCGCTTGATACGGTCGAAGAGAAGCTTTGCTACGAGATAAAGTGCCGGACCGAGAGCGGACAGGACATTTTGGTGTATCTCAACTCGCAGACAGGCGAGGAGGAAGAGATACTGATACTTTTAAAGACCGAGGGCGGAGAGCTCACGGTATAGGGTATGGAAAAAGCGGGAGGCGAAAAGGGTCTCCCGCTTCCATTTTTGTTTAAAATGCACAAAATTTTTGGGAAAAGTTCTGTATTGTTTTTTGTGCCAAAATGATATATAATTAAAATTGACGTTGGATTTTATTGTTTAAATCCGATAAATCAAATTTTTACAATATACCCGATAGGAGAGATCGATTTGAAAAACTACGACAGCTCACACATCAAAAACATCGCATTGGCGGGACATTCCGCGTCGGGCAAGACCTCGGTCGTCGAAGCCCTGCTTTACAAGGCGGGAGCTACCGACCGCCTCGGCAAGACCCTCGACGGCAACACCGTTTCCGACTATACCCCCATCGAGGTGCAGAAAAAGTGCTCGATATATACCTCGCTGTCCTTCTATGAGAGAAACGGCCTGAAAGTGAATATTCTTGACACCCCCGGCCTGTTCGACTATGCGAGCGGCCTCGTCGAGGGCGTTTTCGCGGCGGACTGCCTTCTTATCACCGTCTCCGCGAAGTCGGGCATACACGTCGGCACGAAAAAGGCGTATGACGCCGCCGTCGAGCATAAGACCCCGCACATGTTCGTCGTCACGAAGATCGACGACGAGAACGCCAACTTTTCGAACGTTTTGACCAACCTCAAGACCCAGTTCGGCTCGTCGGTCTGCCCGCTCGTGGCGCCGATAATCAAGGACAACAAGATAGTTTCCTACTATGACCTTCTGGCCGGAAAGAATTACAAGTACGACGCCAAGGGCAACCGCGTCGACGCTGGCGAGCCCGATCCTACATACCGTCTTGACGGGCTTATGGAGGCCATCGCCGAGGCCGTCGCCGAGACCGACGAGGAGCTTATGATGAAATTCCTCGACGGCGAGCAGCTCACCCACGAGGAGCTTGTGAACGGCGTTCACAACGGCATCATAAACGGCATGATCACCCCCGTCACCTGCATTTCCTCGGTCGACCTCGCGGGCGCGGATCTTCTGATGGATCAGATTGAGAAGCTGCTGCCCTCGCCCCACGAGACCAAGGGCAAGGTCGCGAAGGACGCGGGCGGAAACGACGTCGCGGTCGATTACGAGATGGACGGCCCGATGTCCGCGTTCGTCTTTAAGACCGTCGCCGACCCGTTCGTCGGAAAGATGTCCTTTATAAAGGTCATGAGCGGCAAGCTCGAAAGCGGCAAGGAGATCACCAACGCCACCACCGGCGGCACCGAAAAGGTCGGAAAGCTCCTCAACCTCGTCGGCAAGAAGCAGATAGAGGTCCCCTTCGCGACAGCGGGCGATATCGTCGTCGCGACCAAGATGAGCGTGAACACCAACGACACGATCTGCGACGCTTCGAGGGTCATTTCGTTCGAGAAGCTGAGCTTCCCGAGGCCCTGCTACTCGGTCGCCGTCAAGGCCAAGACCCAGGGCGACGAGCAGAAGATTTCCGGCGCCATGCAGAGGATCTTGGAGGAAGACCAGTCCTTGAGCTATGTTCAGGACGACACGACGTATGAACAGATACTCTCCGGCCTCGGCGAGCAGCACATCGAATCGACCCTTGCAAAGCTCAAGACCGGCTTCGGCGTGGACGTGATAACCTCCGTCCCGAAGGTGTCCTATAAAGAGACTATCCGCAAAAAGTGCAAGGTCCAGGGCCGCCACAAGAAGCAGTCGGGCGGGCACGGCCAGTACGGCGACGTCTGGATCGAGTTCGAGCCCTGCGACTCCGACGAGCTGGTCTTCGAGGAGAACGTATTCGGCGGCGCGGTGCCCCGCAACTTCTTCCCCGCGGTCGAAAAGGGCCTTCAGGACTGCATGAAAAAGGGCGTTCTGGCGGGCTTCCCGGTCGTCGGCGTAAAGGCGACCTTGGTCGACGGCTCGTATCACCCGGTCGACTCCTCCGAAATGTCCTTCAAGCTCGCCGCTTCGATCGCCTTTAAGGAGGGCATGAAGCAGGCTCAGCCGGTGCTACTTGAACCGATAGACATGCTGACGGTGACGGTTCCCGACGCGAACACGGGCGACATGATGGGCGAGCTCAATAAGCGCCGCGGCAGGGTCTTAGGCATGAACCCTGCGAAGAAAAAGGGCCTTACCACCATCGAGGCCGAGATCCCCGAGAGCGAGGTGCACGACTTCGCGATGCTGGTCAGGCAGATGACGAGAGGCGAGGGCGAATTTACGCTCGAAAAGCTTCGCTACGACCAGCTCCCGCAGATGCTTGTGGATCAGGTCATCGCCGAGTATAAGACCGACGAGGAATAATTTAACACCCACCGACCCGTCCCGAAAAAGGGCGGGTCTTTTTTGCGCAAATATACATTTATGCAGGTTTTATGCACGGCATATGCACATTTTGCCCTAAAGCGGCGGTGCGGCGGGCGTTTTTGTGCATATTATTCATAAACTTTCAAAAACCTTGCCGAAACCCCTTGACAACGGCGGTTTTGCTGATATAATATCATTGATACTTATTTTATAAAGTGAAAGAGTGAAAATTTTGAAATTCAAGGTTTTTATAGACGGCGCGGAGGGAACGACCGGCCTCCAGCTTAAGACCCGCCTTTCGGCGCACGGCGAGGTGACCCTACTTGACATCGACCCCGAGAAGCGAAAGGACGAGGCGGAGCGCTCGCGCCTTATGAACGAAAGCGACGTGACGTTTTTATGCCTTCCCGACGCGGCGGCCAAGGAGGCTGTCGGATTATGTGAAAATCCGAACACCGTCATTATCGACGCATCGACCGCGCACCGAACCGCCCCCGGCTGGGCATACGGCTTTTCCGAGCTTGGGGATACCTTCCGAAGAAACATCGCCGAGGGAAAGCGCATCGCGAACCCCGGCTGCCACGCCACCGGCTTCATCGCGGCGGTATACCCGCTTATAAAGCTCGGCATAGCGCCGAAAAGCTACCCCTTTACCTGCCACAGCGTTACCGGCTATTCGGGCGGCGGAAAAAAGATGATCGCGCAGTACGAGGACGCCGGCAGGGACATAGAATTTTCCTCCCCGCGGCAGTACGGCCTCGGCCTTAAGCACAAGCACCTGCCCGAAATGCAGGCCGTCACGGGGATCGACCGTCCGCCGATATTCAACCCCATCGTTGCAGATTTTTACAGCGGAATGGCGGTCAGCGTGCCGCTTTACACCGGGCTTTTGGATAAAAAGCTCACCCCGGATGAGCTTATTTCCGAGCTTTCCGAGTTTTACCGCGGCTGCCCGCTGATCTCGGTCACAGGCGCGCCGGAAAGCGGATTTTTGCCGGCGAACGAGGTGCAGAAGACCTGCCGGCTGATACTTCACGTCATGGGAAACGGCGAGCAGATCACCCTTTGCTCGGTGTTTGACAATTTAGGGAAGGGCGCTTCGGGCGCGGCGGTGCAGAACATGAACATCGCGCTGGGGCTCCCCGACACGGCATATTTGGAAGAAGGAGACAAGCTTTTATGAAGATAAAAAGGATAGACGGCGGCGTTTGCGCGCCGAAGGGATTCACCGCTGCGGGAATGCACTGCGGCGTAAGAAAAAACCACGCCAAGAAGGACATCGCGATGATATTCTGCGAGGTCAGCTGCTCGGCGGCGGCGGTATACACAAAAAACAAGGTCTTCGGCGCGCCGATAACCGTCACGAGGAAAAATATCGCGGACGGCAGGGCTCGGGCGGTCATCTGCAACTCGGGCAACGCGAACACCGCAAACCTTGACGGCGTTGAAAAGGCGCAGATGATGAGCGATCTGACCGCGAAGGCGCTGGGGATAGCTTCCTCCGACGTCATAGTCGCCTCGACCGGCGTTATCGGCCAGAGCCTCGACATGGAGCCGATAGCCTACGGCATAAAGGAGCTTCCGAAGCTTTTGTCCCGCGAGGGCGGAAACGACGCCGCGCAGGCGATAATGACCACCGACACGAAGGTCAAGGAGATCGCGGTCGAGACCGAGATCGACGGCAAGCCGGTTCGATTCGGAGCCATCTCAAAGGGCTCGGGAATGATACACCCGAACATGGCGACGATGCTCTCGTTCATCACGACCGACGTGAATATCGCCCCCGAAACGCTTCACAAGGCGCTTTCGGAGGTCGTCGAGGACACCTACAACATGATAAGCGTCGACGGCGACACCTCCACGAACGACATGGTGTCGGTGATGGCGTCGGGGCTTGCGGGAAACGCCGAGATAAGCTCGGACGGCGAGGGGTATGAAGCCGTGAAGGCCGCGCTCTTCGAGATAGGAAAGTATATGTCGATGATGATAGCCGGCGACGGCGAGGGGGCGACGAAGCTTCTGACCTGCGAGCTTTCGGGAGCAAAGGATATCGCCTCGGCGAAGGTTCTCTCAAAGAGCGTTATTTCGTCGAGCCTTGTGAAGGCCGCAATGTTCGGGGCGGACGCCAACTGCGGCAGGGTACTCTGCGCGCTCGGCTATTCGGGCGAGGATTTCGACCCCGCGGGAGTTGCGGTATGGTTCGAGAGCAAGGCGGGCTCGGTGAAGGTCTGCGAGCAGGGCTGCGGGCTGAAATTCGACGAGGAGCTCGCGAAAAAAGTCCTTTTGGAGAGCGAAATAGTCATAAAGGTCGAAATGTCTGAGGGAAGCGCCCGCGCCACGGCGTGGGGGTGCGATCTGACCTACGATTACGTTAAGATAAACGGGGATTACCGGACCTGACAGAAGGCAGAGGTTCAGAAAACAGAGAACAGATTTTAAGACGCAGGAAGTCGGAAAACGGAGGGATAATATGGCAAGCCATCTTACAACGTCACAGCAGGCGCACGTTCTAATAAGCGCGCTGCCCTACATACAAAAATACACCGGGAAGGTCGTCGTCGTGAAATACGGCGGCAACGCGATGATAAACCCCGAGCTGAAAGAGGCGGTGATGTCGGACATCGTGCTTCTGTCACTCATCGGGGTGAGGGTGGTGCTCGTCCACGGCGGAGGCCCCGAGATAACCGAGACCCTTAAGGCGCTCGGCAAGGAGTCGAAGTTCATAAACGGCCTGCGGTACACCGACGGCGAGACTGCCGAGGTCGTGCAGATGGTGCTTTCGGGGAAGATCAACAAGGATCTTGTTTCGCTCATCGGCCGCTGCGGGGGGAAGGCCCTCGGCTTCTGCGGCATAGACGCGGGAATGATAAGATGCAAAAAGCTTGAGGGAGAGGTTGATCTCGGCTACGTCGGGGACATCACCCACGTCGACCCCACGCCGCTTGCAAACGCCATCTACAACCACTATATCCCGGTCGTCGCGACTGTCGGCACCGACGAAAACGGGCAGGTGTATAACATAAACGCCGACACCGCCGCGGCGGAGATAGCCGCAGCATTAAGCGCCGAGAACCTCATCATGCTGACCGATATCCGGGGGCTCTTGCGGGACGTAAACGACGTAAAGACCCTTATTCAGGAGGTCAAGCTGAGCGAGGTGCCCGCGCTCACGGAGCAGGGAATAATCTCGGGCGGAATGATACCGAAGGTAAAAAGCTGCGTAACGGCGCTCGAAAACGGGGTCCGCAAGGCGGTAATGATAGACGGCAGGATCGAGCATTCGATACTTATTGAGATGTTCTCGGACGAGGGCATCGGCACACTGTTCACGAAATGAGGATAAATATGGATAGATTTTCCGAAATAGAAGCCCTCGACAGGGAGAACGTCGCGCATTCCTACGGCAGGTTCCCGGTCGCGATAGAAAAGGGCAAAAACGCGGTCTGCTGGGACTTCGACGGCAAGCGCTACATCGACTTCACGAGCGGTATCGGCGTAAATTCGCTCGGGTTCTGCGACGACGGCTGGCAAAAAGCGGTCACGGCGCAGCTTTCAAAGCTCCAGCATATCTCGAACCTTTACTATACCGAGCCCTGCGCGAGGCTCGCGAAAACGCTCTGCGAAAGAACCGGCATGAAAAAGGTGTTCTTCGCGAACGGCGGCGCCGAGGCCAACGAGGGCGCGATAAAGGCCGCAAGGAAGTATTCGTTCGACAAATACGGCGAGGGACGGAGCAAGATACTCACCCTGAAAAATTCCTTCCACGGCCGCACCGTGACCACACTTTCGGCCACCGGGCAGGACGTTTTCCACAACTTTTTCTTCCCCTTCACCGAGGGGTTCGAGTTTCTGACTGCGGGCGACCTTGACGAACTGAAGGCCCACGCCGACGGCGCCTGCGCGCTCATGATAGAGCTTATTCAGGGCGAGGGCGGGGTCGTCCCGGTCGACGAGTGGTACGTGAGAGCGGCGGCGAAATTCTGCCAAGAAAAGGATATTCTTCTGATCGTCGACGAGGTCCAGACAGGTATCGGCCGCACGGGCAAGCTGTTTTGCTTCGAGCAGTACGGGATCACTCCGGACATCGTGACTGCGGCAAAGGGTATCGGCGGGGGGCTGCCCCTCGCGGCGGTGCTTTTCGGCGAGAAGACGGAGGGCGTTTTCGCTCCCGGCCAGCACGCGACCACCTTCGGCGGGAACCCGGTCTGCTGCGCGGGGGCTCTGGAGGTCCTTGACCGCCTTGACGACGGCTTTTTGGCTGACGTCGCCGAAAAGGGCGGGTATCTGAGGGACAAGATATTAAAAATGCCGCACGTCCGCTCGGTCAGCGGCATGGGGCTGATGATAGGGATAGAGCTCGAGACGGCAGTGAAGTCGGCGGACGTCGTGCGCGCCGGCCTAAAGACCGGGGTGCTGCTTCTGACGGCGAAGGAGAAGGTGCGCCTGCTCCCGCCGCTCACGATAACCTCCGGCGAGATGGACGAGGGCCTCGAAGCGCTCGCCAAGGCGCTGAGGGCGGGGTGAAAGAGAAGAAGCAAACGGTAATGATATAAAGGAAAAAAGCAGGCGGGGGCCTGCTTTTTTGCGGGGGTGTGAAGGGCAGTGGGGGCGAAGCCCCGAGGCGGCAGCGGAGCTGCCGCCTGTTCGGCCACGGAGTGGCCGAACGTGAGCCGAAGGCGAACACGGGGCTTCGCCGCGCGGGGGTCTGCACGAGCTGGAGTGGGGGCAGGGCGAAACCCCAACGCTCGCAGAGCGAGCGTTGTCCGCCGTCGGAGAGGTCAGCGAGGTCTTTTTAAAAGGCAGGAAATTCGACGTTTTTCAAAGCCTTGTAAATTCTGCGACGGCGGGAATCGCGCCGAAAGGCGCAATTAGGGCTTCGCCCTCACTCCCTGCGCCTTACAGAATTTCGTTATAGCCCCGCATAGGTTGCTATAAGGTATTCGCTCCGCTCATGCTATTTTAAGCCCCCACCCCTGCCCCTCCCCGTTGGGGAGGGGGTTCTCGCCGTACTTTCCTGCCTCAATACCACTAAAGTTCAGAATCTGCGTGGCGAAGCCCCAGGCGGCAGCTTCGCTGCCGCCGCGCCAAATCCGCAAGCGGATTTGGCTTAGGCGCCCTTAGGGCGCCTCGGGGCTTCGCCCCACCTCCACCTGCCCCACCCCAAAAGGGAGTGTCCAAACCTCCCACATTAAGTGAAAAGTGCGAAAAGGAAACCGGTTAGTAGCGGCAAATCATCAGACAAAATTTTTTATAATGTGGTCGGAATGGACACTCCCCCAAACTCCCCCTTTACAACTTCCCCATTCTGTGCTATAATACACCTATAAAAATCCACCAGGAGGCAAAATATGGACATAAATGTTACCAAGGACGTCCGATACATCGGCGTCAACGACCACGAGGTCGACCTGTTCGAGGGACAGTACGTCGTCCCGAACGGCATGGCCTACAACTCCTACGCGATACTCGACGCTAAGATCGCGATAATGGACACCGTCGACATCCGCTTCACCCACGAGTGGCTCGACAACATCGCCAAAACGCTCGGCGGCCGCAAGCCCGACTACCTCATAATCCAGCACATGGAGCCCGACCACGCCGGAAATATCGCGAATTTCATGAGCCTTTACCCCGAGGCGACGATCGTCTCCTCCGCGAAGGCGTTCACGATGATGAAGCAGTTCTTCGGGACCGATTATCAGGACCGCCGCGTCGTCGTCGGCGAGGGCGATACCCTCCCGCTCGGCAATCACACGCTCACCTTTGTGACCGCTCCGATGGTCCACTGGCCCGAGGTCATCGTCACCTACGACAGCTGCGACAAAATTCTTTTCTCGGCGGACGGCTTCGGCAAGTTCGGCGCTAACGACGTCGAGGAGGAGTGGGACTGCGAGGCGAGGCGCTACTACATCGGCATCGTCGGGAAATACGGCGCACAGGTCCAGAAGCTTTTGCAGAAGGCCGCGGCGCTCGATATCGAGATCATCTGCCCGACCCACGGCCCCGTTCTCAAGGAAGATCTCGCCCACTATATAAACCTTTACGACATCTGGTCGAGCTACCGCCCCGAGTCGGAGGGCATCGTCATCGCCTACACCTCCGTCTACGGCCACACTAAAGAAGCCGTCCGGATTTTGGAGTCCAAGCTCAAGGCCAAGGGCTGCCCGAAGGTCGTTGTTACGGACCTCGCCCGCGAGGATATGGCCGAGGCCGTCGAGGACGCCTTCCGCTACAACAAGCTCGTTCTGGCGACCACCACCTACAACGCCGACATCTTCCCGTTCATGCGCGAATTTATCAACCACCTGACCGAAAGGGGCTACCGCGACCGCACCGTCGCCCTCATCGAAAACGGCTCCTGGGCTCCCATGGCAGCAAAGACCATGACCGCGATGCTGGAGCCCTGCAAAAACATCACCTACGCGAAAACGCAGGTCAAGATACTCTCGGCGCTGAGCGATGAGAGCCGCCAGCAGATCGAGGAGCTTTCAGACGAGCTCTGCATGGACTATATCGCCCGCGACGGCGAGACCGCGAACAAGCAGGATATGTCCGCCCTCAACAAGATAGGCTACGGCCTCTATGTCGTGACCTCGAACGACGGCACGAAGGACAACGGCCTCATCGTGAACACCGTTTCGCAGCTCACCGACAACCCGTTCAGGGTGGCGGTCAGCATCAATAAATCCAACTATTCCCACCACGTCATCAAGCAGACCGGCAAGATGAACGTCTGCTGCCTCTCGACCGACGCGCCGTTCAAGGTTTTCGAGACCTTCGGCTTCCAGAGCGGCCGCGCTGTGGATAAATTCGCCGGCAGCGAGGTCCTTCGCTCGGATAACGGGCTGGCGTTCCTCCCCCGCTACATCAACGCGTTCATGTCCTTAAAGGTCGAGCAGTACGTCGACCTCGGCACTCACGGAATGTTCATCTGCTCGGTCACCGAAGCACGGGTGATCTCTGACGCCGATTCGATGACCTACGCGTATTACCATCAGAACGTCAAGCCGAAGCCCAAGACCGAGGGCAAAAAGGGCTGGGTCTGCAAGATCTGCGGCTATGTCTATGAAGGCGACGAGCTCCCCGAAGACTTCGTCTGCCCGCTCTGTAAGCACGGCCCCGCCGACTTCGAGCCGATTGAATAAAAAATGATAAAAGCTCCCCGGATAAGAGGCTGGGGAGCTTTTTATTTATTATAGTATTCTTGCCCGCTACTCCCCCATCCACCGTCTCAGCTCCTCCAGAATCTTTTTCTCCCTCCTTGAGACCTGCACTTGGGTCATGCCGAGGCGGGCGGCGGCGGACTGCTGGGTGAGGCCGCCGAAATACCGAAGGCCGATGAGGAGCCTATCCCTTTTATCGAGGTGTTCGAGGGCCTGCGAGAGCGCTATCGAGTCAATTATCGCGATGTCCGGCGGGTCGACGGGGATATCCCGGGTCTCGCCGCTGTCGTCGGTGCGGGTGAGGCTGACCGTCGGCCTGCTCACGCATACCGCCTCCGAGACCTCCTCGAGGGAAAGCCCCGTTTTTTCGGCGATCTCCGAGAGCGCGGGCTCGCGGCCGAGCTCGTTTTCAAGAGCGGCGGCGGCCTTCGAGACCTTCATCGAGCGCTCCTTTAAGCTTCGCGAGACCTTAAGCGCCCCGCCGTCGCGGAAGAGCCGCTTTATCTCCCCCAGAATGACCGGCACGGCGTAGGTCGAAAACCTCACCCCGCGGCTCTCGTCGAATGCCTTCACCGCCTTCACGAGCCCCATGCAGCCCGCGCTGTAAAGCTCCTCATACTCTATCCCCCGCCCCTTGAACCGCCCCGCGCAGAGCCTTACCAGCCCAAGGTTGTCCTCGGCGGTTATTTTTGTGCTTAAATATTCCTCGTTCCGTGTAAACATCGCCATGCTCCGATCGACCCGAATTTGCCCGTTTGGGCTTATGTATCTCTCAAAGCCGCTGCCGAAGCTTCTTTTTAAGGGTGACCGACGTTCCCGCGCCCGGCTTGCTTTTTACGCTCACGCTGTCGCAGAAGCTCTCCATCACCGAGAACCCCAGCCCCGCGCGCTCCTCGCCGGGACAGGTCGTATAAAGCGGCTCCATCGCCTTTTTTATGTCCTCGATGCCGCTGCCCCGGTCCTTGATCTTCACCGTGACCTCGTCGCCCGAGATCTTGCAGAAAAGCTCGATTATCCCGACCCCGTCGCGGTAGGCGTGGACGATGCAGTTCGTGACCGCCTCGCTCACGGCGGTCTTAAGGTCGCAGAGCTCGTCGAGGCGGGGGTTTTTCGGCGCGACGAACGCCCCCACCGCCGTCCGCGCCATGCCCTCGTTCTCGGAAAGGCTCGGGAAAATTATCTTAAGCTCGTTGTCCGTCTTTTTCTTGGTCCTCACTCTTTATCCTCCTCCAAAAGCCTGTCCATCCCCGCGAGCGCCATCACCTTTTCGATGGACTTCGGCATGTTCACCAGCTCCAATGTGCCGCCGCGCTCCTTCATGTTCTTGTACCTCCCCATGACCAGCCCGACCCCCGAGCTGTCCATGAAGCTCACGCCCGAAAAGTCGAGGCGAAGCTTTTTCGGGGAGTTGTCCATTATCGCCGTGTCGATGTCGGAACGCAGCCACCGCGACGAGTGGTGGTCTATCTCCCCGGTAATTTTCGCGGTGAGGAGCTCCTCTCCCCCGCTGATGTATACAGGCATTTTTTCAGCTCCTTTTTAAGTTTTGCTTTTTATGATACTAACCCCGGCGGGGCGAAAAACCTGTCAGAATAGGGAGGCTCCGAAAAAATTTTAAAAAATTTTTAAAAACCTCTTGACATCCTGAAAAAAAGGGGTATACTATAATTAGCACTCAAGAAAAAAGAGTGCTAACACACGAAGGTATCGGTTGCCAACTCATAAGCCGTGAGCCGAAAGGGGGCGAGCAAAGTTGGACGACCGTAAAATGCGGATACTTGCCGCAGTTGTCGACGAATATATCGTCACCGGCGAGCCTGTGGGCTCGAAGGCAATAATGAAATACGTCGGGGCGTCGAGCGCCACGATACGAAACGAAATGGCCGAGCTTGAAAAGCAGGGGTATCTCGAACAGCCCCACACCTCGGCGGGAAGGGTGCCGACCTATAACGGCTACCGGCTCTACGTCGACAGGCTTCTTAAGACCGACCCTTTGAGCGACGAGGAAAAGAAGCTTCTTGACGAGATGATCCCGAAGGACGAATACTCGGAGGAGGGCATAGTAAGGTCGGCCACCAACGCGCTTGCCGAGCTGACCCGCTCTGCGACCTTCGTTTCGAGCGAGAGCCCGAAGTTCTCGGTCATATCGAAGGTAGAGGTAATACCCACCGGGAAGAGGATGTACGTCCTTTTGCTCATCGCCTCGAACGGGAAGATAAAAAACCGCACCTGCCGCCTCGAAATAGACCTGACGCAGGAGCACCTCGACTACTTCTCGCGGTTCATGCGGGAAAACCTCGAAGGCGTGCCGATAGATCTTTTAAGCGACGAGATGCTCTCGAAGCTCGAAGCCGCCCTCGGGACATATCTTCTGACCCTGTCCCCGCTCGTCCGCGGGATCTTCGACATGACGAGGGAGATAACGAAGCACGAGGTCGACATGGCGGGGGTAGGGAACCTGCTCTCCTGCCGCGAGATGGACCAGGGGGAGATAATCTCGTTTCTGGATCACCGCGAGGGGCTCAAAAACCTTCTTGATTCGAGCTTTTCGGGGATACACGTCCTGTTTTCGGAGGAGGACGACGATTTTATCATCGGCAATTCGAGCATAATAAGCTCGGAGTTCTCGAAAAACGGCCGCGTCGCCGGACACCTCGGACTTATAGGCCCGATGAGGATCGACTATAAAAAGGTGATACCCTACGTCGAGTATTTCGCCGGGAAAATTTCGGAGATGCTCTCCGAGACCGAGCCCGAGCTTGATAACAGCAAAGAGAGTGAGGATGAATGATGAACGAAGAAGAAAAGCTCAGGGCTGATGAGGCCGAGGAGCAAAAGGCCGAAACGCCCGGGAGCGAGGCCGAAAATATCCCAAAGGCGGAGGAAGCGGCCGACGGGGCTTCGGAGGAAAAGGCCGAAGAAAAGGCCCCAGAGGAGCCCTCGGAGGAGGAAAAGCTAAAGGCCGAGAACGCCGAGCTTCGGGACAAATATCTGCGGCTTTTGGCGGAATTTGACAACTACAGAAAAAGAAGCGTGAAGGAGCGGCGGGAGATATATCCGAGCGCTACCGCGGCGGCCGTCGAGGCGTTTTTGCCGATGGCGGACAACTTCGAGCGGGCGGCGCTGGCGGAATGCTCCGACGAGAAGTATAAGGCCGGAGTCATGATGATAATGACCCAGCTGCAGAACGCCTTCAAAAAGCTCGGGGTCGAGGAGATAAGCCGCGCGGGCGAGCCGTTCGACCCGGCGCTTGAAAACGCGGTGAGCCAGATCACGGATGAAAACTTAGGCGAAAACGTCGTTGCGCAGGTATATCAGAAGGGGTATAAGCTCGGCGACAAGGTCATAAGACACGCGACGGTGGTCGTCGCAAACTGCTGAATGGACCGTCCGGAAGGGCGCTTCAGATAAATACTAAAACAACTTACATTTAATAAAAAGGAGATATGCTTTATGTCTAAAATTATCGGTATCGACTTAGGTACTACAAACTCCTGCGTAGCCGTCATGGAGGGCGGCGAGGCGGTCGTTATCCCCAACAGCGAGGGCGCAAGAACTACTCCGTCGGTCGTCGGCGTTTCCAAAAACGGCGACAGGCTCGTCGGCCAGGTTGCAAAGAGACAGGCGGTCGTCAACTTCGACAACACCGTCATCTCCATCAAACGGCATATGGGTTCCGACTACAAGGCTCATATGGGCGGGAAGCAGTATACCCCGCAGGAAATTTCCGCGATGATACTCCAGAAATTAAAGACCGACGCGGAAGCTTACCTCGGCGAGAAGGTCACCGAGGCGGTCATCACCGTCCCTGCGTACTTCACCGACTCGCAGCGCCAGGCCACCAAGGACGCGGGTCAGATCGCCGGCCTGAATGTCCGCAGAATTATAAACGAACCTACCGCGGCCGCGCTCTCCTACGGGATTGACAAGGAAGAGGACCAGAAGGTCATGGTATATGACCTCGGCGGCGGCACCTTCGATGTCTCGATCATCGAGATGGGCGACGGCGTTACCGAAGTCCTCGCAACCGCCGGCAACAACCGCCTCGGCGGCGACGACTTCGACCAGAGGATAATCGACCTTTTGGTGGCGGAGTTCAAGAAGAACGAAGGCATTGATCTTTCGACCGACAAGATGGCGATGCAGAGGCTCAAGGAGGCCGCAGAGAAGGCCAAGATAGAGCTCTCGAACGTTCCGACCTCGAACATCAACCTGCCGTTCATCACCGCCGACGCGACCGGGCCGAAGCACCTCGACTATACCCTCACTCAGGCAAAATTCAACGAGCTCACGGCTGATCTCGTCGAGGCGACGATGGGCCCCGTGCGCCAGGCTTTAAGCGACTCCGGCCTTACCGCATCGCAGCTCAACAAGGTGCTGATGGTCGGCGGCTCGTCAAGAATACCCGCCGTCGTTGAGGCAGTCAGAAAGATAACCGGCAAGGAGCCGTTCAAGGGCATCAACCCGGACGAATGCGTCGCCCTCGGCGCGGCCATTCAGGGCGGTATCATGAACCGCGATATCGATTCAAGCCTCGTTCTGAACGACGTTACCCCGCTCTCTCTCGGACTTGAGACCTTGGGCGGCGTGTGCACCAAGATCATCGAGAGAAACACCACCATTCCCTGCAACAAGAAGCAGATATTCACCACCGCGGCAGACAACCAGCCCGCCGTCGACATAGTCGTTCTTCAGGGCGAGCGCGAATTCGCCCGCGACAACAAGCAGCTCGGCATGTTCAAGCTCGACGGCATCGCCCCCGCTCCGAGAGGCGTGCCGCAGATAGAGGTAAGCTTTGACATCGACACCAACGGCATCGTCCACGTTTCGGCGAAGGATCTCGGCACCGGCAAGGAGCAGAATATCACCATCACCTCCTCGTCGAACATGTCGAAGGAGGACATCGACAAGGCCGTCCGCGAGGCGGAGCAGTTCGCCGCCGAGGACAGGAAGAAGCGGGACGACGTCGACGCGAGGAACTCGGCCGATCAGATGGTGTTCCAGTGCAAGAAGTCTCTCGAAGACTTCGGCGACAAGGTGAGTTCCTCCGACAAGGCCGACGTCGAGGCGAAGATAAGCGCCCTCGAGGAAGCCCTTAAGGGAAGCGACATCGAGGCCATAAAGGCGAAGCAGAAGGAGCTCGAGACCGCGTTCGGCGCAGTCGCAACAAAGGTCTATCAGCAGGCAAACCCGCAGGGCGGCGCGCAGGGATTCGACCCTAACATGGGCAACCCGGGCGGCGGAAACCCCGGCGACGACGGATTCGTCGACACCAACTTCAACAACTGATAATTAAGCGGCGGAGCGGGGCTTCCTCGCTCCGCAGAGCTGTTAATTTAACGGAGTTATTTATATGGCAGACAGCAAAAGAGATTATTACGAAGTCTTAGGCGTGCAAAAGGGCTGTTCCGACGAGGAGCTCAAAAAGGGCTACCGCGCGATGGTCAAAAAATACCACCCCGACCTTCACCCCGACGACAAGGACGCCGAGGCGAAGATGAAGGAGGTCAACGAGGCCTACGACGTTCTTTCCGACAAGGATAAGCGCGCAAGATACGACCAGTTCGGCTTTGCCGGGGTCGACCCGTCTTACGGCGGAGGCGCGGGCGGCGGGTTCTCGGGCGGCGCCTATTCCGGCGATTTCGGCGGCTTCGGCGATATCGGCGACATCTTTGAAAGCTTCTTCGGAGGCTTCGGCGGAGGCGGGTCGCGCTCGAACCCCAACGCCCCCCGAAAGGGCGCCGACGTCAAGACATCGGTGCAGATCTCGTTCATGGACGCCTGCAAGGGCACCGGCGTCGACATAAGGGTGAACCGGCTCGAACGCTGCTCGGTATGCGGCGGCACCGGCTCGAAAAACGGCGCGGCGGCAACCGTCTGCCCCGATTGCAGAGGCTCGGGACAGGTAAGGGTCAGCCAGCGCACCCCGCTCGGCGTTTTCCAGACCACCAAGACCTGCGACCGCTGCGGAGGCAAGGGGAAGATCATCAAGGACCCCTGCCAGTCCTGCTCGGGCACGGGCATGGCGAGGAGGGTGCTCCAGAAAAACGTCTCGATACCGCAGGGCATCGACGACGGACAGTCGCTCCGCATCACCGGCGAGGGGGACTGCGGCGTAAACGGCGGCCCGAACGGAGACCTCATTATCCGCGTTTCGGTGAAGCCGGACGACCTGTTTGAGCGGGAGGGCTTCGACATCTACTCCGAGGTGCCCATCTCGTATATGCAGGCAGCGCTCGGCGACGATATAACCGTCCCGACCATCGACGGGACCACGAAATACAGGATCCCGGCGGGGACCCAGAACGGCGACAGCTTCGTGCTTCGCGGTCAGGGCGTGCCGAGGCTCTACCGCACCGGGCGGGGAGACCACCACGTCTCGATAAAGGTAGTGGTGCCGAAAAACCTCACGAAAAAGCAGGCAGACCTGCTCAAGGCGTTCAACGACTCGCTGAACGAGCGGAACGATTCGGGCAGAAAGAGCTCATGGTTCAAATAAAATATGCGGGATCCCATGCGGACCCCGCATTTTAAGGAGACGAGATATGGCACTCTGGATACTTCACCTTCAGATAGCGGATATCATACTTAAGCGCTTTCCCGGATTACGCGGGCGCGAGTTTTCCTACGGCAGCGTCGCCCCCGATTCGGGCGTTCGGGTCGAGGGAAACTACGTTTTTTCGCCGACGAAGGACGTCTCGCACTTTCAGTATAAAGACCCCGCGACGGGGCACAGCCTATCGGGAGACGGGCGGTATCTTTCGGAGTATCTTTCCCCCGAAAAGGCCGCGGGATACACCCCCGAGGAGCTGAGCTTTCACCTCGGATATTACACCCACCTTCTTTCCGACCGCCACTGGTCGACCGAGGTGGTGCTCCCGATAATCGGAGGTGACTATGAGCTTTACTCCCGCGACAAGGCGGCCTATGCCGCGCGGTTCAAGGCGGATTTCTTCGCGGTCGACTGCCTGTACCTCCGCGAGCGCGGCGAGCCCGAGGCGTTTAAGCTGATAAAAGAAAACGCGCCCTTCAAAAACCGCTTTCTCGGGTTCTTCCCCGAGGACGCTTTTGAAAAGGCGCGTGTGAAAATTATTGATACATACTCGCATTTTGAGAGCGAGCCTTTGCCCTCGGGAGTCTACATGAGCCCCGAGCGGGCGGACGGATATGTGAGCCGCATGGCGGACGAGGCCGCAAAGACGATCGCGACATTCATCTGAACAGGGCGCAGACGCCCGATTCGCGGAAATAGCGAATTTTGGCCTCTATAGCCTCTTTGGAAACGCCCAGATAATCCGCGAGGCAGCCTATGCACAAAAACTCGTCGGCCGTCCTTAAAACGAGCTTTTTATATATCGCGACGTCGTCCTGTCCGAGGGGCGCGCCGCACTTTTTGCAGGTCGCAAAATTAGACATATTCTCATTTGTTGAGATCCACGCCCTGCGCGTCGGTCTTTACGAGTTTTACCCTGAACATCTCGCAGGAATGCGGCTTAAGGTCGGTGCAGTAGCGCTCCTTGAAGGTGCCGACGACCTTGTGCTCCCAGACGTCGTAAAATTCGAGAGCATAGCCCGAGTTGTAGGGCAGTCCCATATCCCAGAAGTTGAAGCTGAACTGTGCCGGGTGCTCGCCGTCCATGAAGTTGACGAGGAGTATCGCGTAGTCGCCGTTTTCAAGCGGCTTCACAAGCCCCTTGCAGCTTTCGTTGCACCAGTGGTCTATCTCGATGGGTCCGCGGCCCTCGACGTCCTGATTTATCGCGATGACGTCCTTGTTGGTGAGGATATTCTTGGTCGCCTCGCTCATGTTTCTGATGTCGCAGCCGATCATCAGGGGGGAATTCATCATCGCCCAGAGCGAGAAGTGGGTCTTATATTCGTCGTCGGTGCAGCCGAAGCCTCCCTCGGCTATCCAGCTGTTGTCCGATTTGCCCCTCATGCCGACAACGAGCATATCGAGGTCGTTCCAGCAGTATACGCCCGACTGCGACTGCCTCATATTCATCTGCGAGAGCGCGAGGTTCTTGACCGAATTCCAGCTGTCCTGAATGTCTCCGGTCGAGCGGAACATCTGCGCGCCGGTGTTTCTTATCCAGTCGTGAACGCCGTCGTTGCCCCAGTTGCAGGCGGAAAACAGTATGTCCCTGCCGCAGTTGCGGAGCGCCATCGACATCCTGCGGTAAAGAAGCTCGCCGGGGATTCCCTTCGGCTTGAAGCAGTAATCGTACTTAAGATAGTCCACTCCCCACTCGGCGAAGGTCGCCGCGTCGACAAACTCATGCTCGAACGAGCCGGGGTAGTTGGCGCAGGTGTGCGTTCCCGAGCAGGAATAGATACCGAATTTGAGCCCCTTCGAGTGCACATAGTCCGCGACGGCCTTTATCCCGTTCGGGAATTTTTCCGGGTCGGGCACCAGCCTTCCGTTTCCGTCGCGCTCCTTAAGACTCCAGCAGTCGTCGATGACGACGTATTCGTAGCCGGCGTCCTTAAGCCCCGTCTCGACCATGGCGTCGGCGGCGCCCTTGATGAGCTTCTCGTCGATGTTCCAGCTGAACGTGTTCCACGAGTTCCAGCCCATCGGCGGTGTTTTTCCGAGTTCCTTCGGCATAATATATTTCCTCCTTTGTTTCGGCTTTTTCGCCGTTTTCTTCCGGGGATATTATAAAGCATTCGCGGCGTTTTTGTCAATAGTTTTCCGGGCAAAAAATCAAACTTTTTATTTCTTTTAATATACAGAGAAAATTCACTTTGCTTTCACACTCAAGCCTTGCAATTCGTCGGGGCATATGTTATAATATACAAGAATACGCACATAATTTTATACAAATCACCTAAGGAGGCAGTAAATGCTCAGGCTTGAAAATATTGTTAAGGACTATGACGCCGGCGGCGAAAAGGTCCGAGCGCTGAACGGCATTTCGATAGAGTTCCGCCGTTCGGAATTTGTAGCGATCTTAGGGCAGTCGGGCTGCGGAAAGACCACGCTTTTAAACATCATCGGCGGGCTCGACCAGTATACCTCGGGCGATCTTTCGATAAACCGCCGCTCGACCAAAAAATTCCGCGACTCGGATTGGGACAGCTACCGCAACCACTCGATAGGCTTTGTTTTCCAGAGCTATAACCTGATACCCCACCAGACGGTGCTCGCGAACGTCGAGCTCGCCCTGACCCTTTCGGGCGTAGGCAAGGCCGAGCGCAGGCGCCGCGCCAAGGAGGCTCTTGAAAAGGTCGGCCTCGGGGATCAGCTGAAAAAGAAGCCGAACCAGATGTCCGGCGGACAGATGCAGCGCGTCGCCATCGCAAGGGCTTTGGTGAATGACCCCGAGATACTTTTGGCAGACGAGCCGACCGGCGCGCTCGACAGCCAGACCTCGGTCCAGATAATGGAGATACTTAAGGAGATATCGAAGGATAAGCTCATCATCATGGTCACCCACAACCCCGAGCTTGCCGAAAAATACGCCTCGCGGACCGTAAGGCTCCTTGACGGCGAGATCCAGAGCGACTCGGACCCGTATGACAGCAGCGCCGAGCAAACGAGCCATACCGACGAGATACAGCGCCCCGAAAAGTCGAAAAAGACCTCGATGTCCTTTATCACGGCGCTCTCGCTCTCTTTAAATAACCTCATGACCAAAAAGACGAGGACGATCCTGACCGCGTTTGCGGGCTCTATCGGCATAATCGGCATCGCGCTGATACTCTCCGTCTCGACCGGCGTGCAGAATTACATCGACCGCGTTCAGGAGGACACCCTTTCGAGCTATCCCATCACGATAAACGCGCAGGAGGTCGACATGACCCAGCTCATGACCTCGCTCCGCGACACCGCGAACGGCAGCGCCGAGGCGGGACACGAGCTCGACAAGGTATACGAGTCGAAGATAATGTATGAGATGATGAACTCGATGAACTCGATGGAGACGCAGGAAAACAACCTCGTCAAATTCAAGGAGCACATCGAGGGCACCGACGGCATAAAGCAGTATTCCTCGGCGATAAGCTACGTCTACGACGCGCCGATGAACGTCTACGTTAAAAACACCGAGGGAAAGATAGTCAAATCGGATATACTCGATCTGATGAGCGGGATATATTCGATGATGGGGTTTGAGACCTCGAGCTCAACCCTGTCGAATTTCATGCAGATAAACGCATGGCAGGAGATGATCGAGGGCATCGACGGCGAGACGGTCAACGAGCTTTTGAAGGAGCAGAACGACCTCGTCGCGGGGCGCTGGCCCGAAAACTACGACGAAGTGGTCGTCGTGATAAGCGAGAGAAACGAGCTCTCGGACATGATGCTCTACGCCCTCGGGCTTAAGACCATGGACGACATTCAGGACGCCATGAAGGCCGCCGCGAATCAGGAGAAGGTCGACACCTCCGAATTCGGCAGCTGGAGCTATGACGATATAATGAACCTTGATTTCCGCGTGATCTTAGACTGCGACAAATACCAGAAGTCGGGCGACGCTTACACCGACGTTTCCGAGACCGAGACGGGGCTCGAATACCTCTACGACTCGGAAAACGCGATAAGGCTTAAGGTGGTCGGCATAGTAAAGCCGAGCGAAAACGCCGTTGCAAACTTCCTCACAGGGGCCGTGTGCTATCCCGCTTCTCTCACCAGGGAGATAATTAAGAGGACTAACGAAAGCGGGATAGTCGCGGCACAGCTTGACGACCCCGAGACCGACGTCATCACCGGGCTGAAGTTCAAGGTCGACGGCGAGGAGCCGGACGAGGCCGAGACCAAGGCCGCGGTGGACGAATGGCTCTCGGCGCAGAGCGTTCAGGAAAAGGCGCTCATATACACCGAGCTCGCCTCGATACCCTCCCGCGAATACATAGACTCCACCGTTTCGCAGTACCGCGCGACGATGGACGAGGCGACCGTAAACGGCATGCTCGCGCAGGCATTCGTCTCGCAGACCGGAATGGACGAGGCGGCGGTGCTCGACTACATCAACAACATGGACGCCGAGACCCGCGAGGGATATGTCACGCAGGTGCTGGAGGCCACGGTCACGCAGCAGTACGCCGAGGGCGTTCAGGCGCAGATGGGCGCGATGAGCGCCGAGCAGACCGCGGCAATGCTCGACGCGGCGGACATGACCGCCGAGCAGTACGCCTACGTTTTCGAGAACCACCTTCCCTCGACCCGCTCCGACTCGACCTATGACGAAAACATTAAGCTTTTGGGCGTGACGGATCTCGACTCGCCGAGAGCGGTATACATCTACGCCTCGACGTTTGAAAACAAGGACCTCATCGCCGACGAGATCGAAGCCTACAACGAGGCGGGCGACGAGGCCGATCAGATCGTTTACACCGACTATGTGAAGCTTCTCATGAGCTCGGTCACGACGATAATCTCGGCGATAAGCTACGTTCTTATTGCCTTCGTCGCGATATCGTTGGTCGTCAGCTCGATAATGATAGGCATTATCACCTACATCTCCGTCCTTGAGCGCACCAAGGAGATAGGCATTCTCCGCTCGGTCGGCGCCTCGAAAAAGGACGTCTCAAGGGTGTTCAACGCCGAAACGCTCATCGTCGGGTTTGTCGCGGGCGCGCTCGGCATCGGGATAACGCTTCTTCTGATACTCCCGATAAACATCGTGCTGCACTCGCTCACCGGGATCGACAATCTCTCGGCGGCGCTTCCCATCGGAGGAGCCGTGGCGCTCGTTCTCATCAGCATGATACTCACGCTGGTGGCGGGGCTTATCCCCTCCGGCATCGCCGCGAAGAAGGACCCTGTGGTAGCCCTCAGAACGGAATAAAAAAACTCCCCCGCAGTTATGACTACGGGGGTTTTCAGGGAGGAAGCATGAAAGCGGTAATACAGCGGGTCCTTCGCGCAAGGGTCGACGTCGGCGGCGAGACGGTCGGCGAGATAAAAAACGGGCTGATGATACTTTTGGGGGTCGGAAAGGGCGACAGCGAGGCTGCCTGCCGAACGCTCGCGGAAAAAATAGTCAAGCTGCGCATTTTTTCGGACGAAAACGGCAAGACGAACCTATCAATTAAGGACGTCGGCGGTGAGATCTTGGCGGTGTCGCAGTTCACGCTTTTTGCCGACTGCTCCCACGGGAACCGCCCGAGCTTTTTCGAGGCCGCCCCGCCGGATATCGCAAACGCCCTTTACGAGCGCTTCTGCGACGAGCTTTCCGCCCTCGGCCATATGCCGCAAAAAGGGGTCTTCGGCGCGGACATGAAGATAGATATGCTCTGCGACGGGCCGTTTACCGTGAATTTGGAGGTGTAAAATGAACATACAGATCTATTCTCGCGCGAAGTGCTTCGACTCGAAAAAGGCGGAGCGCTGGTTCAAGGAGCGCGGGATAAAATTCCAGCTTATCGACCTCGATCAAAAGGGCTTGAGCCCCCGCGAGCTCGACAGCGTAATCGCGGCGGTGGGGCTCGAAAGCCTCATCGACCCGAAGTCCAAATCCCCCGAGGCCGCGCTGATGGGGTATCTCGGGAGCGATGAACAGAAAAAGGAGAAGCTTATAGACGACCCGCGGCTTTTGCGCTCCCCCATCGTGCGAAACGGCAGGCTCGCGACCGTAGGATATTGCCCCGAGATCTGGAAGGGCTGGGAATAACGGCGGCAAAGCTTCAAAAACTGCGCCCGCGTTCCTGCAATTTTGCAATTTCGGGTGATTTACGGCATTATTAACAACTTTTCGGGGCGTATCTGCAAGATTTTTTAATCAGTCCTGCAAATTTCCTATTGCATTTTTCCCGCGGGTATGTTATAATAGTATTATCTAATTTTATCACTTTACAGGAGGAAAGCAACATGACATTCAAAAACGCATATCTTCAGAAGGTCTACAACGACGTCGAGAAGAGAAATCCCGGCGAAAAGGAATTCTTACAGGCTGTCGGCGAAGTCTTAGAGAGCCTTGAGCCCGTCGTCGAGCGCAGACCCGACCTCGTCGAGGCCGGCATCATCGACCGCATCGTCGAGCCGGAGCGCCAGATAATCTTCCGCGTTCCGTGGGTCGACGACAACGGCAAGGTACAGGTCAACCGCGGCTTCAGGATCCAGTTCAACTCCGCCATCGGCCCCTACAAGGGCGGTTTAAGGCTTCATCCGTCGGTCAACGCCTCGGTCATCAAGTTCCTCGGCTTCGAGCAGATCTTTAAAAACAGCCTCACCGGCCTTCCCATGGGCGGCGGCAAGGGCGGCTCCGACTTCGACCCGAAGGGCAAGTCCGACGCCGAGGTCATGCGCTTCTGCCAGAGCTTCATGACCGAGCTTTCTAAGCACATCGGCGCCGACACCGACGTTCCCGCCGGCGATATCGGCGTAGGTGCGCGCGAGATCGGCTTCATGTTCGGCCAGTACAAGAGACTCAAAAACGAATTCACCGGCGTTCTGACCGGCAAGGGACTTTCCTACGGCGGTTCTCTTGCGAGGACCGAGGCCACCGGCTACGGGCTTTGCTACTTCACCGAGGAAATGCTCAACTGCATGGCAAACGACAGCTTCAAGGGCAAGACGGTCGTCATCTCGGGCTCCGGAAACGTCGCCATCTACGCCACCCAGAAGGCCACACAGCTCGGCGCTAAGGTCGTCGCGCTGTCCGACTCGAACGGCTATGTCGTCGATATGAACGGCATCAACCTCGACGTCGTCAAGCAGATCAAGGAGGTCGAGAGAGGCCGTATCAAGGAGTACGCAGAGCGCGTAAAGGGCGCCGAGTATTACGAGGGCTGCAAGGGTATCTGGACCGTCAAGTGCGACATTGCCCTTCCCTGCGCCACCCAGAACGAGCTCGACGGCGAGAGCGCCGATATCCTCATCAAGAACGGCGTCAAGGCCGTCGCCGAGGGTGCGAATATGCCTTCCACCCCCGAAGCGGTCGAGAAGTTCCTCAAGGCGGGCGTGTTCTTCGGCCCCGCAAAGGCTGCAAACGCGGGCGGCGTTGCCACCTCGGGCCTCGAGATGTCCCAGAACAGCGAGCGCCTCAGCTGGACCTTTGAAGAGGTCGATCAGAAGCTCCACGGGATCATGAAGAACATCTTCCACAACGCGTATAACGCCTCCAAGGAGTACGGCGCAGAGGGCAACCTCGTCGTCGGCGCGAACATCGCGGGCTTCCTCAAGGTCGCCGACGCGATGAAGTGGCAGGGAATAGCGTACTGATAAAGTAATAAAATCTTTAAGCGGCATGGCGAAAGGCTGTGCCGCTTTTTTGCATAAAAACTCCCCGCCGGGGCTTGCCTCAGCGGGGGGCGATTTTATAGGGTTATTATCCCAAAACTACCGTTACTTCGTTTGTGTCCTTAAGCTTTGCCTCGGGGAGGAGGGTGCCGGGGAGGGTCTCGCCGTTCAGGACAAGCTTTTTGACGCCGGACTGGACGTGGGCGGAGTTATCGACGGTGATGTCTAACTTTTTTCCGCGGAAGACCTTTCTCATCTTCATGCCGTCCCAGCTTGACGGGATCGACGGGCTGACGATGAGGCCTTCGGAGTTCGGGCGCATGCCGCAGATGCCCTCGACGCAGCCGACCATGACGGTCGAGGCGGTGCCGGTGAGCCAGTGGACGTGCGCGCGGCCCTCATAGGGAGAGCGGGTAGACTCGACAAACTGGCCGTGGACGTAGGGCTCGATGACCCTTATTTCCGCCTTGTCGTTCATCGAGGCGGGGGTGGATTCCATGAAGTACTCAAACGCGCGGTCGCCGTGGCCGAGGAGAGATTCGGCGAGTATCGCCCAGCCCTGTGACTGGCTGAAAATGCCGCCGTTTTCCTTGGTGTCGGGGTTGAAAATGTGCATCAGCGCGCCGTCGAAGAAGTGGTCGACGTACGGGGGCTCCAGAAGCTTTACGCCGTATTTCGTGTTGAGTATGCGGTGGACCGACTCCATCGCCTTTTCGCCCTGCTCGGGAGAGGCGAAGCCGGAGATCACCGACCAGCTCTGCGGGTTGAGCCACATATTCGCCTCGGGGTCGCTCTTCGCGCCGACGACAACGCCGTCCTCGCGAATGCCCCTGATGAAGCGGTCTTCGTCCCAGCAGTCGGAGAGCGACTTGCCGAGCTTCGGCTGGACTTCATCAAGATATTTGATGTACTCCTTATCGCCGCGCTCGCCTGCCCAGTATCTCATCAGGTTCATGGCGTAGTAGAGCTGGAATGCGACGAAGGTCGATTCGCCCTTGGCACCCATTCTTAAGCAGTCGTTCCAGTCTGCGTGAAGGCCGGCGGGCATGTCGTGGGCGCCGAGGCGCTCCATTGAGAAGTTTATGGCGCGCTTTAAGTGATCGTAGACGGTATCCTCGCCGCCGTTGGCGTAGACGATGACTTCATCTAAGAACGCGGTGTTTCCGCTCTCGCCGATGTACTTATAGACGGTCGGGAAGAGCCAGAGCGCGTCGTCGGCGCGGTATGACGGATGCCCCGTGGCCTGAACGTAGGAGGGCTGGTCGGGGGTGTCCTCGTGGCCGGCGTTGTGATTGAATTTTACGAGCGGCAGCCCGCCGCCGTTGTCGACCTGAGCCGAGATCATGAAGCGGATCTTTTCAAGCGCCATCTCAGGGTCGAGGTGGATTATGCCCTGAATGTCCTGCACCGTGTCGCGGTAGCCGTAGCCGTTTCTGAGGCCGCAGTAGATGAGGGAGGCGGCGCGCGACCAAGTGAAGGTGATGAAGCACTGGTAGGCGTTCCAGACGTTTATCATGTTATTGAATTCCTCGGACGGGGTCTCGACCTCGAAGCGCTCGAGCTTTTCGTGCCAGAAGTCCCTGATCTCGGCAACTTCGGCATCGACAACAGCGGGATCACGGTCGTATTTCGCGATGATCTCGGCGGCCGCCTTCGAGTCGCGCTGGCCGAGGATATAGATGAAGGTCTTTTCCTCGCCGGGCTCTAAGGTGGCGTTTGACTGCAAAGCGCCGCAGGCGTTCGAGTTATAGTTCATCGAGCCGTCGAGCTGTCCCTTTTCGACCGCGATCGGGTCGGAGTAGGTTCTGTAGGGGCCTATGAAGCTGTCAAGGTTGCCGCAGGCGGCGTCTGCCTTCGCGGCGGCAAGTCCCAGAAAGCGCTCGCGGTGGTTCGAGCCGGAGGCGTCGCGCCCCGAGTTTTCGTTTATGTGCTGAATGACCCTGTTTCCGCCCTCGAAGGAGGTGCGGGTGATGAAGAGGGTGTACTGCAGGTTGACCTGATCCTGTTCGTAGTTGTTGTCGTTGGTGAACTCCAAAAAGCCGAAGACGGAGAGGTTTCTCGGCTTCGAGGAGAGGTTTCTTACCTTGGCGCGCCAGACCTCGTAGGTCGCGCCGTTCGGGACGTAGTAGGTCACCTCGGAGCGGATCTCGCGGTACTCGGCGCTCATGACCGAATAGCCGGTGCCGTGGCGGACTTCGGAAATATACTGCTCCAAGGGCTTGCCGACAGGCTGCCATGTCGCGGACCAGTAGTCCTTGAGCTCGTTGTCGCGGATATAGATGTATCTGCCGGGGAGCGCCATCATCGAGTTGAAGCGGTAGCGGGAGATACGGCCGTTGGCGCCGCTCTGCACAAAGCTGTAGCCGCCGGCGTTGTTCGAGATTATCGCTCCGTAAGCGGGCGAGCCGAGGTAGTTGCACCACGGCGCCGGGGTGTCGGGGCGGGTTATGACATATTCCTTCTTTTTAAGGTCGAAATGTCCGTATTTCATGTTTTAGCCTCCTTGACTTTTTTATTATAGTAACATTTTTCCGCGCCGATTGCAAGAGAAAAGACATATTTTTTTGATAAATTCTCATTCCCCGCGCGGGCGCGGCTGCTCGTAATGATTATAACATATGTATAAAAAATTTTCAACTATTTATTTCAAATCGGTTGAAATATTCCGAAATTTATTGTATAATAAAGCTGTATTCGGCCGCGCGCCGAAAATTTACGTTACAGGAGCATTTGTATGAAGATAGTTAAAAGAATTACCTCGGCGGCGCTTGTCGCTGCGATGGTCTTTTCGCTCGCGGGATGCGTGGCGGGGGATAAGCCGGTCGAGACGGAGCCTATTCGGGGCGAGGAGATGTATGTTCCCGAGCTTGATGGGCTCGATGCGAGCTCTCCCGTCACCGTGGACGCGGCGATCACCCATCAGGAGATAAAGGGCTTCGGCGGGATAAACTATCCCGGGTGGATAGACGACCTTACCCCCGAGCAGCGCGAGACGGCTTTTCTGAACGGCGAGGGGCAGCTGGGGTTCACGGTACTCCGCATACATATCGATCCCGACCCCGCAAACTGGGAGAGGGAGCTTGAGACCGCGAAATATGCCTATGACAAGGGGTGCCTGGTGTTTGCATCGCCTTGGAACCCGCCGGCGGATATGTGCGAGAAGTTCACGCATAACGGTAACCCCAACGCGCAGAGGCTGAAGCACGACCGCTACGCGGACTATGCCAAACACCTGAACGACTTCGTGACGTTCATGCGCGAGGGCGGGGTGGAGCTTTACGCGGTGTCGATACAGAACGAGCCGGACTATGCCGACGAGTGGACCTGGTGGTCGACCGAGGAGATAATGGACTTCATCAAAAACTACTCCGACGCTATAGACTGCCGGGTGATGTCGCCCGAGGCGTTTCAGTACAAAAAGGACTTCTACAACGCCATTTTAAACGACGAAGACGCGCTCTCGAAGATAGACGTATTCGGCACGCACTTCTACGGCACGCAGAAACAGGACATGAAGTATCCCCTCTTTGAGGAAAAGGGCGAGGGGAAGGAGCTTTGGATGACCGAGGTGTACGTCCCCAACTCGGACAGCGACGCGGACACCTATCCCGAGGCGGTGGAGGTCGCGGTGAACATGCACGACGGGCTCGTCACCGGCAATATGCAGGCGTATGTGTGGTGGTATATCCGCCGCTCCTATGGGCCGATGAAGGAGGACGGGACGATATCGAAGCGCGGGTGCATGATGGCGCATTACTCGAAATTCGTGCGCCCGGGATATGTAAGAGTCGAGGCGACGGAGCAGCCGACAGCGGGGGTGCTGTGCTCGGCGTATCTGGGCGAGGACAGGCTCGTTATCGTCGCGATAAATCACACACTGAAACGGTTCGCGCAGGAATTCAAGGCGGAAAATATCCCGGGGATAGAGTATGTCGAAACCTATATCACCGACATGACGAGAAGCTTAGAAAGGGTCGGGAACCTTAAATACGACGGCTGCGGATTTACGGCAGAGCTCCCGCCGGAATCGGTGACGACCTTTGTCATCGACCTTGCGGCGGCGGAATAAAAAGGAGGAAAAAACATGAAAAGCTACAAGCATCTTCAGAACGAAAGCGACATCAGGGGCATCGCCCTCGAGGGGATAGAGGGTCAGAACGTGAACCTCACCGAGGAGGCCTGCCGGGACATCGCCCGGGGGTTCGCCCTTTGGCTCATAGAAAGAAGCGGCAAAAGCAAGCTTCGCGTGGCGCTCGGGCGGGATTCGAGACTGTCGGGAGAAACGCTCCTCGGCCGGATGAGGGACACCCTCGCGGCGGAAGGGATAGAGGTGACCGACATGGGGCTCGCCTCGACCCCGGCGATGTTCATGACCACAAAGACCGAGGGGTATATGTTCGACGGGTCGGTGATGGTGACCGCGTCGCACCTGCCGTTCAACCGAAACGGGTACAAGTTCTTCACCCCGGACGGCGGCGTCGAGGCCTCGGATATAAAGGAAATTATCGCGCTGGCGGAGACGGAGGAGCACACCGGCCTGCCCGCGGGGGAGATAAAAAAGGACAGCTTCATGGACGTTTACTCGAAGCGGCTCGCGGACATGATCAGGGCGGCCTGCGGGGGCGCGCAGAAGCCTCTTTCGGGGCTTAGGATCGTCGTCGACGCGGGAAACGGCGCGGGGGGATTTTATGCGGAAAAGGTGCTTAAACCCTTAGGCGCGAACACCGACGGCTCGCGGTATTTGGAGCCGGACGGGAGCTTTCCGAACCATATCCCGAACCCCGAAAACAAGGAGGCCATGGAGTCAATAAAGGAGGCGGTCAGGGAGACCTCGGCAGACCTCGGAGTAATTTTTGACACCGACGTCGACCGCGCGGGGGCGGTGCTTCCGGACGGAAGCGAGCTCAACCGAAACAGGCTCATCGCAATGCTTTCGGCGATGCTTTTGCGCGATCACCCGGGGACGACCATCGTCACCGACTCGGTCACGTCCTCCGGCCTCGCGGCGTTTATAAAGGAAAAGGGCGGGGTGCACCGCCGCTTCAGAAGGGGGTACCGCAACGTCATAAATGAGTCGATACGCCTCAACGCAGAGGGGGTCGATTCGCAGCTCGCCATCGAGACCTCGGGGCACGGCGCGTTCAAGGAAAATTACTTCCTTGACGACGGCGCGTATATCGTCACGAAGCTTATTATCGAGCTTTCGCGCTCAAGGCGGCTCGGGTATACCCTCCACTCGCTCATCGAGGCCCTCAAAGAACCCGCCGAGGGGCGCGAGTTCAGGATGAATTTAAAGCTTGAGGACTTCAAGCCCTACGGGCAGAGGATAATCGACGATCTGGCGGAATACGCTAAGACCGTCCCGGGGTGGAGCCTCGCTCCCGACAATCACGAGGGGGTTCGGGTGAACGCCGATAAGGCAAACGGCGACGGGTGGCTGCTTCTGAGGCTGTCGCTCCACGAACCGCTTATGCCTCTTAACATCGAGTCGGACGAAGAAGGCGGGGTAAAGATCATCGCGAAGGAGCTTGCGAGGTTCCTTGAAAAATACGACTGCCTCGACAGCTCGGCGCTCCGCGAATTTGCCGAAAAATAGGGAGGGGCGCATGAAGATCTGCAGGGACTGCGGGAACGTTTTCGGGGGCGGGACGATCTGCCCCGAATGCGGGAGCGTTTTGTATGAGATGAGCGAGCGGGAGGTAAACGCCTACAACGCGCGGCTCAAAAGGACGGTTAGCGAGCAGTCCTCCCGCCAATACGGGCTTTATTCCGCGCTTCCGGACAGAGTCTTGGGCTCGGTCAGCCTTTTCGGGGCGGCGCTCCACGTGCTCTGCCTGCTGTGGGCGTCAAGAGCGAAAGCCGAAAACAACGTCGCGCTTTTTTCGGCCGCGGGGATAGTTCTCTTTCTTGCGGCGGCGGTGTGCTTTTTGGCGCCGAAGCTTCTTTGGAAGATAAGCTCGTGGCGGATTAAGCTCATGACCGGGGAGAAAGACCCCCTGCCGTCGGCGCGTTGGGCCGTCGCGAAGAATTTCACAAAATATACGGAATTTGCGCTTGGGGCAATGCTTTTGCTGCTCGCGCTCATCGAGATACTGTAGGTGAGGATATGAAAAAAATTGCAAGCTTTACCGTGAACCACGATACGCTGAAGCCGGGGATTTATGTCTCGCGGGTGGACGGCGACTGCGTTACATATGATGTCAGAATGAAAACGCCGAACGCGGGGGATTATCTCTCGACCGGCGAGGCGCACACCATCGAGCACCTTTTTGCGACGTACGCCCGAAATTCCGAGCTTTCGGAGGGCGTGGTGTACGTCGGGCCGATGGGGTGCAGGACGGGATTTTACCTGATTTTGCGGGACGGCGTGAGCAGGGCCGGGGCGATAGGGCTCTGCCAAGAGGCGTTTCGGTTCATCGCCGGGTTCGAGGGGAAGATCCCCGGCGCGGAGAGAAAAGAGTGCGGAAATTGGCTCGACCACGACCTTGAGGGGGCGAAAAGGGCCGCGAGGGAGTTTGGAAAAGCAATCGAGGGGTGGAGGGAGGATATGACGGAGTATCCGGGGTAGGGCGGACAGACCGGGAGTCAGGGAGGCAGAGGAAATGATAAGAATAAGACCATATAAAGATCAGGACGCAGATACGGTATTATCGTGGTGCCGGGACGAAAAAGCATTTTATCAATGGTCGGCAGGCGTGCTTGGGCATTATCCGATAACGCGAAGTGAGTTCAGCTTTGTGACCTCTCTGATGCCGTTTACAGCGTTCGATGAGACGGGGAACATCGGCTTTTTTACGCTGAGAGCTCCCGACGGTGCATTGAATGAGCTGCGCATAGGATTTGTTATTGTCGACCCTTGCAAGAGAGGAAAAGGGTATGGAAAAGCCATGCTTCGGTTAGGCCTGAAATACGCATTTGAGCTATATGGAGCGGAAAAAGTGTCGTTGGGGGTTTTTGAGAATAACCCTCCGGCTTATTACTGTTATAAGGCCGTCGGCTTTAAAGACGTAGTTCTTGATACGGCGGAAAAGTATTCTGTTACGGGCGAAGAATGGAAGTGCAGGGAGATGGTAATAGAAAATATATGACTTTTTGCTTGTTGTAGAGAGGCAAGGCACTGTTAAAGGGCGGGGGTTCTATCTGGCGGGTGGGAAACGCCGAACGAGCCGGCAGTCGAGACCTATACCTCCCTTGTTCCATGACCAAGTACAGAGAAACATCCCGCCCGCGCACCATGTCAGTGGTGAAATGCAGACGGGGCATCTCTCATGCTGATGGGCGCAGTTTGGCTACGGACGGGTCTCCATCGCACACCCTGTAGGCATTTTCCGTCGCGCCATCAGTTTGCATTATTTTAGACAAAGAAAAAATTTTGACAATTTGAAAGTCCTCAAAATTCGTCCTTGCGACGTAATTTCACCAACCCATTCCCCCTTGCATTCCTCCCTGTTTCGTAGTATAATATACTAAACCGAAAAATGCAGGAGGCCCGAACATGGACTCAAAACTTAAAAAGCACCTTCGATTCATCGCTTTGACAGCCGGGGCGGCGGGGGTATCGGCCGCGTCGTCTTATCTCACGACAAAATACATGATGCACGTGGCGCTCGACCGCGACATTCCGAAGGCCCCGAAGGGCGCGGAAAAGCTGATTACCGGGGGCGGGCCGGGTCAGGATTTCGTCGACGCGATGCTTTCTTCCTCCGAAAAGCTCGCCGCGACGCCCAACGAGACCGTAACCGTCACCGCGCACGACGGCATTAAAATCGTCGGCCATCTTATCGAGCAGCCGAACGCCGAGCGGATACTCATCGCGATGCACGGCTGGCGCTCGTCGTGGCATCGCGACTTCGGCATGATTGCCGACTTCTGGCGGGAAAGCGGCTGCACCGTTTTATATGCCGAGCAGCGCGGCCAGGGCGAGAGCGGCGGCGACAGCATGGGCTTCGGGCTGACCGAAAGATACGACTGCCGCGACTGGGCGAACTATATCAGCGGGCGGTTCGGCGAGGATATCCCGATATATCTCTGCGGAGTGTCGATGGGCGCGGCGACGGTGCTGATGGCATCGGGGCTTGATATGCCGAAAAACGTCAAGGGCATCTGCGCCGACTGCGGCTTCACCTCGCCCGACGCGATATGGCGGCACGTCATGAACGACAATATGCACATACACTACAGCGGGCTGATGGAGGCGGTCGCAAACGAGATTTGCCGCCAAAAGACCGATTTCGGCTCGCACTCATACTCCACCGTCGAGGCGCTTAAGACCACAAAGATACCCGTCCTTTTCGCCCACGGCACCGACGACAGCTTCGTCCCGGTGACGATGACCTATGAAAACTACAAGGCCTGCGCCTCGCCGAAAAGGCTTCTGATAGTTCCGGGCGCGGACCACGGAATGTCCTATTACGTCGAGAAGGAGAACTACGAGGCCGCGACAAAGAGCTTCTGGCACGACTGCGAGGCAGGGCTCATATGAAATTATCCCCGTCCCGGCAAGGCGGGGATCTTTATTCTCAAATATAAACAACCGCGCGGCCAAATTGCGCTCAAAAGCAGTCTATTTGCCCAAAATTGCAGCCGCGGCAGCCCCTCGCGCTTGACATCCCGAAAAGGTGTGGTATAATAATTGTGTGAATTTTAATATGACTTGTGGGGCGGGAACGCGGCGCGGGGCAAGGAAGTCCTGCGGGCGGTCTCGGCTTACTGTTTAGGCGGTGATATCTTGTCAAAAAAACAAAAAACTGTCAGCGCGGTCATCTTCGGCGTGCTGATACTCCTTCTTCTCATCGGCATTATTTTGAGTCCGACCCCCGAAAAGGAGCCTATTCAGACCGCCATGCGCGACGGGGTCCTTCACGAGCACACCCGCGTGAGCCTCTTCGGCCTGTCGGTGAACCCGGGGCTCATCTCTGCGTTCACGGTGACCGGGATAATAACCGTTTTCGCCGTTCTGGTGCGCATTTTCGCAATACCTCGCTTTAAGGAGATACCCGGGAAATTCCAACTCGCGTTGGAAACGGCGGTGGATTACTTCTCGGGGCTCGCAAGGTCGAACAGCCCTCACCGAAACGGCTTTTTGGGAGCATACGTCTTTACCGCGGGTGTCTACATCGCGACGAGCACCGTGTTCGAGCTCTTCGGGCTCCAGGTGATAGCCGAAAACGGCTCCTCGGCGACGCTTCCCGCGCCCCTCGCCGACATCAACGGCGCCATAGCCATGGGCTTTATGTCCTATGGCGTGATACTTGTCAGCGGGATAATCTACGGCAAGGCCCACGGCGCGATCAACGCCCTTAAGGACTTCTCGCTGCCGATCTCGATGAGCTTCCGCCTTTTCGGCGCGCTGCTCAGCGGGGCGCTGGTCACAGACCTTGTCTATCACTATCTGCCGCTCAGCTTCGTTCTGCCGGCGATAGTCGCGGTGCTGTTCACGCTTCTGCACGCGATAATCCAAACCTACGTTCTGACGATGCTCGTCTCCGTTTTCTACGGCGAGAGCACCGAAGATCATCACAAAGAGAAAAAACCGAAAAAGAAAAAAGTCAAAGCCTGAAAGGAACTGATACCATGAAGATCTTAAAATCAATCGCCGCGATACTTGTCGCGCTCACACTCATGCTTTCGCTCTGCGCGCCCGTTTTTGCCGCAGAGACGGGGGCGGATGTCGCCGAGGTCGAATCGGAAAACACCGTAAGAGACTATAAGGCGATCGCCGCCGCCTGCATAATCGGCCTTGCCGCCGCCGCGGGAGCCATAGCCATGGCCCTCACGATAATGAAGACCATCGACGGCATAGCCCGCCAGCCCGAGGCCTCCTCGAACATGCGCTCGGCGATGATGCTCGGCCTCGTCTTTATCGAGACCGCGATAATCTACGCTTTGATAGTCGCGATACTCGTCGTCTTCGTACTTTGATGAAAGGTGGGCTTTAAATGCCGCTAAATATTGATATTCAGCAGATACTCCTTCACATGCTGAACTTTGTTATACTTTTTGCGGTGCTTTATTTCCTTTTGTATAAGCCCGTGAAGAAGTTTATGGACGACCGCGAGGAGAAATACCGCAAAAGCGCCGAGGAGGCGGAGGCAAAGCTGAAGAAGGCCGACGAG
The DNA here is from genome assembly GCA_947624745.1 of uncultured Clostridia bacterium. Taxonomy (GTDB): domain Bacteria; phylum Bacillota; class Clostridia; order Oscillospirales; family Ruminococcaceae; genus Faeciplasma. The sequence continues at coordinate 70,878 of CANQLR010000003.1, forward strand.
GCCATGGCGGGCCTTGACGCTTCGATCGCCGAAAAGGACAAGGCCGCCTCGCAAAAGCGCGCCGAAATGCTTTCGGATACGCAGGAGCAGTGCGGCAAGAAGCTGGAGGCCGCGACCGCCGAGGCCGCAAGGATACTTGACGAGGCCAAGGCGCAGGCGGATATGATACGCAAGCAGGCCGTCGAGCAGAGCAGCGAGGACATCTCGAAGCTCGTCATCATGTCGGTGAACAAGGCGGTCCTGAGCAGCGGCGAGGCATACGACCAATTCCTCGACGAGGTAGAAAAGGACGCTGCCGATGAGTACTGAAAAAAAGCCTGTGAAGGCGCTTTTATACTCCGCCGAGCGGCCTAACGGCGAGCAGACCAAGCGGTTTGAGACGTTTTTAAGCTCCCGCTACGGCGAGGGCACCGCCTTTGAATGGATAAGCGACGAGAACCTCTCGGACGGCTTTCGCTTAGAGGTCGGCGACGACGTCTACGACTGGTCCCGCGAGGGAAGGCTCAAGCAGCTCAGCGACGTTCTTTCCGGGATAGAATCCCGCGACGGCACAAAAATAATCTCGATGATGCGCGACGCGGTGGGAGCCTTCACCCCGAAGGCAGTTCCCGAGGAGGTCGGCACCGTTTTAACCGTCGGCGACGGCGTTGCGACGGTAAAGGGGCTTTCCAAGTGCGAATACGGCGAGATACTGATATTCGACGGCGGAGTGCGCGGAATGGTGCAGTCCATCGAAAAAAGCGAGCTCGGCTGTATGCTCTTTGACGACGACGGAGCGGTCGGCGCGGGGAGCAAGGTATACCGCACAAAGATGTCGGCGGGCGTTCCCGTCGGCGAGGGGTTCATCGGAAGGGTTACCGACGCGCTCGGCGTTCCCATCGACGGCAAAGGCGAGATAGTCTCCTCGGATCACCGGCCGATAGAGAGCCCAGCGCCCCCGATAGCCGCGCGCCAGCCTGTCAATAAGCCCCTTAAGACCGGGCTTTTGGCGATAGACGCGATGTTTCCGATCGGAAGAGGGCAGCGCGAGCTCATCATAGGCGACCGCCAGACCGGAAAGACCGCCATCGCGGTCGACGCGATATTGAACCAAAAGGGGCAGAACGTCGTCTGCATCTATGTCGCCATCGGCCAGAAGGCAAGCTCGGTCCGGCGGCTCGTAAAGGTACTCGAGGACGCCGGCGCCATGGAATACACATCGGTCATTCTTGCCGCGGCGAGCGACCCCGCCCCGATGCAGTACATCGCGCCCTACGTCGGCTGCACCCTCGCGGAGTATTTCATGAAGCAGGGGCGGGACGTTCTGATAGTCTACGACGACCTTTCAAAGCACGCGGTGGCCTACCGCTCGTTAAGCCTTGTTTTGGGCAGAAGCCCCGGGCGCGAGGCTTTCCCCGGCGACGTTTTCTATCTTCATTCCCGCCTTTTGGAGCGCTCGGCTCACCTGTCGGCGGCAAAGGGCGGCGGGAGCATGACCGCGCTCCCGATCGTCGAGACCCTTTCCGGCAACGTCTCGGCATACATTCCGACAAACATAATCTCGATAACCGACGGACAGATATTTTTGGACACGTCGCTTTTCCGCTCGGGTCAGCGGCCCGCCGTGAACGTGGGGCTTTCGGTCTCGCGAGTCGGCGGCGACGCCATGACCCCCTGCCTTAAGGGCGCGGCGGGAAGCCTTAGGCTTGAGCTCGCGCAGTACCGCGAGATGAAGGTGTTTACGCAGTTTTCCAACTATATCGACGAGGAGATACAAAAAAACCTCCGCTTCGGCGAGGTGCTGATGAGCATTTTGAAGCAGGAACAGTACCGCCCCTACGCCGAGTGGGAGCAGGTGGTGATTCTCGTCGCCGCGATATCCCACTGCCTCGACAGCGCCCCGCAGGAGCGCTTTGAGGAGCTTTTGCGCTCGCTCTGCGCGGGATTTAAGTCCGAGCGCCCCGACGTCGTCGAGCGGATAATGAGCGGCGAGAAGCTCTCGGAGGAGGACAAAAAGGCGATAGAGGATCACGCAAAGGCGGTAAGCTATGCTTAGCGAATATGAACTTCGGGAGAGAATAGGCTCGATAAGCGAGACCCAAAAGATAACCGGCGCGATGTATCTTATAGCTTCGAGCGAGCTTAGGCGCGCAAAGGCGGCGTTCGATCAGACCGAGCCGTACTTCGAGCTTCTGAAAAAGGACATAAAGCGTATATTTCGCTGTCTCGGCGACGTCGATTCGAGGTATATGTACCCCGCCGACGGCAGCCACCTCACCGACGGGCGGTACGGTATCCTTCTCATAACCGCCGACAAGGGGCTCGCGGGGGCGTACAACATGAACGCGATAAAGGCGGCCGAGAAGGCGCTTTCCGAGCACCCCGATTCGCAGCTTTATGTCGTCGGGAGCTACGGGAGAAAGTATTTTTCCGCAAAAAAGGTGCCCTTCGCCGAAAACTTCGAGTTTTCCGCCCAGAGCCCAACGCTCCACCGCGCAAGAAAGATAGCCTCGATCCTGCTTTCGGACTTTGAGGCAAAAAAGACAGACAAAATTTTCGTGATATACACCCACAGCAAAAACGACGCCGTCACCGAGGTGATGACCGAAAGGATTCTTCCCTTCCACCGAGGCGAGATACTCGGCGGCGAGCAGGCAGCGGCGGAGAGCTTCAAGTTCTTTCCCTCCGAAAAGGAGGTCTTGGAGTCGGTCGCGCCGAGCTATGTCTGCGGATTTTTATACTCCGCCCTCACGGACAGCTTTCTGAGCGAGCAGCGCTCCCGCATGAGCGCGATGCAAACCGCCGACAAGAGCGCCCGGGATATGCTTGAAGAGCTGGATTTTGAGGTCAACAAGCTTCGGCAGAGCGAGATAACCCGCGAGATAACCGAAATTTCGGCGGCGGCAAGATATCAGAAGGACAAAAAGGCCCGTATCAGAGGCGCTTTGAAAGGATGATTTTATGACAGTCGGAAAAATTACCGCCGTAAACGGCTCGGTCGTCGACGTCGAATTCGAGGGCGGGCTCCCCGCGCTCAAAGAGGCGCTGACCGTCATAGTCGGCAAGCACCCGAGGGTCATGGAGGTCGCCCAGCACACCGGCGCAAAGACGGTGCGGTGCATTATGCTCGCCCAGAGCGAGGGGCTTTCCCTCGGCATGGACGTCTATGCGAGCGGGAGCGGGATCCGCGTTCCGGTCGGCAAGGAGGTCCTGGGGCGGGTGTTCAACGTCTTAGGGCAGCCGATAGACGGGCTCGAACCTATCCCCCGGGACGTCGAAAGGAGCCCGATACACAAAAAGCCCCCGGCATATTCCGAGCTTTCGACCGACATCGAGCTTTTGGAGACGGGGATAAAGGTCATTGATCTTTTGGAGCCTTACCCCCGCGGGGGAAAGATAGGGCTTTTCGGCGGCGCGGGCGTCGGCAAAACGGTGCTTATTCAGGAGCTTATCCACAACATCGCCTACGCGCAGGGCGGATATTCCGTCTTTGCGGGGGTCGGCGAGCGCTCCCGCGAGGGGTCTGACCTTTGGAACGAGATGAAGCAGTCGGGCGTTTTGGAGCGCACGGCCTTGGTCTACGGCCAGATGAACGAGGCCCCGGGCGTAAGAATGAGAGTCGCGCTTTCGGGCCTCACGATGGCGGAGCATTTTCGTGACGAGGAGCACCGCGACGTGCTGTTCTTTATAGACAATATTTACAGATTCGTACAGGCGGGCTCCGAGGTCTCGGCGCTTCTCGGAAGAATGCCGTCCGCAGTCGGCTATCAGCCTATGCTCGCCGAGGAAATGGGCGCTTTGCAGGAAAGGATTGCCTCGACAAAATCCGGCTCGATAACCTCTATCCAGGCGGACTATGTCCCGGCGGACGACCTTACGGACCCCGCCCCCGCGACGACGTTCACCCACCTCGACGCGACGACGGTGCTCTCGCGAAAGGTCGCCGAGCAGGGAATTTACCCGGCGGTGGATCCGCTCGAGTCGAGCTCGCGCGTTTTGGACGTAAAATCGGTCGGCCGCGAGCACTACGAGATCGCCCGAAAGGTCCAGGAGATACTCCAGCGCTACCGCGAGCTCCAGGACATCATCGCGATCTTGGGCATTGACGAGCTCTCGGACGAGAACCGCGCGGCGGTGCTTCGGGCAAGAAAGGTGCAGAGATTTCTTTCGCAGCCGATGTTCGTCGCCGAAAAATTCACCGGCACGCCGGGCAGCTATGTGCCCCTTGAGGAAACGCTTCGGGGCTTTAAGGCGATAATAAATGGCGAGGTCGACGACCTGCCGGAGCAGGCGTTCTTCAACGTCGGAACCCTCGACGACGTGTATAAAAAGGCGGGTAAGCTTTGATGAAGAGCTTTGTTTTGAAAATTTTGGCGGCAGACCGGGTGTTTTATCAGGGGGAGTGCCTTTCGGCGGTCATCCCCACGCCGGACGGGAAATACGGGATCATGGCGGGGCATGAAAACTCGGTCATCGGGGTCGCGATAGGAAAAGCCGCCTTCACCGACGGCGGCGGAGAGCGCCGCGAGGCCGTTTTGTCGAGCGGGATCTGCATGATCGAAAACAACACGGTCACGGTTTTGGTGGAGACCGCCGAGCGCCCCGAGGATATTGATATCCGCCACGCCGAGCAGGACGCCGCCGACGCGAAACGCGCGCTCGAGCACCGCGGCAGCGTCATGGACCAGCGCCGCGCCCAGGCCAAAATGGCAAGGGCGATATCACGGCTCGAGGCAAAGAGGGAGAGCGAGATAAATTAGGGGGAGGGCGGATAAAAAGGGAGAAATGGGTTGCGTTAGAGCAAGGCTTTGCAGCTGTACGGGGAGGGGTATAAGGTATTCAATGCGCGAATGATATTTGAAGCCCTCTCCCCTGCCCCCTCCCGGTGGGAGGGGGCAGCTGTCGAACTTTGCTGAGAATCTGAAAGTTTGAGCAGTGCTCGGGGAACCGGAATAAGGTATTCGCTGCGCGAATGCTATCTTCAGCCCCCACCCCCTGCCCCTCCCCGATGGGGAGGGGGTTGCTCGCCGGACTTTGCATAAAAGTCTGCGGGTTGGGCGTAAGAGCCGGGCGGGGATGCAAAAGGTATTCGCTTGCAAGCGAGCTCATGCCATGTCAAGCCCTTTCCCCTCCAAAGTCTGTGCAGACTTACAGGTATATAAAAGCCCCCTCCCGGTGGGAGGGGGCGGCTCGTCGTACTTTGCTCAGAATCTGCAAGTTTGAGCAGAGCCCGGGGAACCGGCATAAGGCATTCGCTGCGCGAATGCTATCTTCAGCCCCACCCCTGCCCCTCCCCGGTGGGGAGGGGGTGCTTGTCGGACTTTGCGCAAAAATCTGCGGGTTGGGCGTAAGAGCCGGGCGTGGCTGCAAAAGGTATTTGCTCGCAAGCGAGCTCATGCTATCTCAAGCGCCCACCCCCTTCAAAGCCTGTGCAGACTTACAGGTATATGAAAGCCCCCTCCCGGTGGGAGGGGGTCTGTCTTTGTGCAGGGAACCGGGGGCGAAGCCCCAGCCGCCCGCTCCGCGGGCGGCGTGCCGGGAGGCTCCGCCTCCCGGCCGCGCGGAGCTTTGCTCCGCGCAGGGCTTCGCCCCACTGATCCGACACCTTACCGCGGTGAGGCAGACAATCGAGTGCGCGCCGCAAGCAGAACCACGAAAGCAAGGCCATGCTGCAAGACCGGGGAAGTGCGCTTCGCGCATGTGCAGAGTCAGCACTTTCCCTCTGTGAGGCAGCGCGGGAGGCGAACCCTCGCCGCGGAATCAGGGTTCCCGCAAATGCTGGCATTTGTGAGGAGAGAAGGTAACAGCGGGCGTTGCTTTTTGCCGCTCGACTGCCCTCACTAAACAAAGCGTTAAAACTATCTTTTCGCCTTCCCTCGGCGACAACGATTGCCTCGGTCGGCTTAAAGAGTTTTAATCGCGTTGTTAAATTATCGGTTCGGTTGTCTTGCGGAAAAGCAATCGCTTCTGTGCGCGGAATGAGCGGGCCTGACGTCAGCAGAGGGGCGAGGGATATGGAGCTTGCGACGACGTGCGCACCCCGGGCTTCGCCATGCGAAGTCTGTGCTTTGCTGCGGCGAGGCGCAGGAGGGTGGGGCGAAGCCGCCGCTCCGGCGGGTTCGCTGCGCAACTGGCACTAAAGCACGAGTCAGTAGTCGCTTGGCCGTTGTGCTCCCTCCCCGCCGGGGAGGATCTAGACCCGCAAACAATTCCCACACTTACACTACATTTCAGAATACGCCTTTTTGGCACTTGCCTCTATGGGGCAAGTGCCGATTTTTTAATTTGGTTTTGCAGATAACAAAGCAAAATTAATAGTTGTTTGCTTTGTTACAAGTTTCTTGTAGTGAATTAATACTAAACAGTAGTGGCTTTCAATACTCTAAGTTACACCTCAAAACTCAAGCGGTCTGATTTACTGTCACAATACGTGTCAAAAATTAGGCAAAATCTGCGCTGTGAAGCATTTCGAAGGTAGGGGCAGGGTAATTTCATTATCATGCTGAAAAGCGGTTTTATGTAAGAAAAAAGGTTAAAAACAACACATTTTATCCCCGACCGGTATCTTAGGGTGTCGGTCGGGATTTTTGTATTGTATACTATGAAAATCAGAAAATAAGACTGGAGGATAACTATATGGCAATTTATGGATATGTAAGAGCTAGCACAAAGGAGCAAAAAGAGGATCGGCAACTTATTGCTATGAAGCAAGAGAATATCCCGACAGAAAATATTTATATGGATAAACAAACTGGTATGGACTTTAACCGCCCGAGCCGCTGCCCGAGAATTTTTACAGCAACTATCAACGGTGGCGGGCGGGCAAAATCACAAGCACAGCAGCCGCAAAAGCCTGTAATATGCCGCTTTCGACGTTTCGCTATAGAGCATAAATTTACAAAAGGGCTGCTATTTTGTAGCACCCCTTTTTACAACATGGTGGACGTTTTTCCCAAAGAATTTTTGTAGGAATCTTTCGGCAAATTTATCAAATTTGAGATCAAAAATACTTGATTTTTGTTCACAAATATAGTATAATTAATACAGTAAATTTTAGCTTAAGATTTACAAAAGTACATTTTTTGATAAAAATTTTTGCAATAGAAAGGACGCTAACACATGCTCAAAATTTTCCTTACCGCAGACAATCACATCGGCTTAAAGTATGCAAACCACCCAAGGGCAGATATTTTGTCCTCAAACAGAATCTCTGCGCTTGAAGGAATGGTAGAGAAGGCAAATGCCGAAAAATGCGATTTATTTGTGATTGCCGGGGATCTGTTTGAGAATACCCACAGCATGACTAATAAAGCTATTGCTCAAATTCTGGAAATCCTTTCCTGTTTCAATGAATATGTTGTTGTTATGCCGGGCAACCACGATTATTACGACAAGGACGTTAAAGTCTGGCAGCAGTTTCAGAACCTGAACACGTATGATAACATAATGCTTCTGACAGATTTTCACAAATATGAAGTTACGGTCAATGGTAAGCAGGCGGTATTGTATCCGGCTCTTTGCACATCTCTGCATTCCGTACCATGGGAAAATAATCTTGACTGGATAAAGAACTCGCAGATTTCGAGCGATACATATAATATCGGAATTGCTCACGGCTCGGTGGAGGGAGAAACTATTGACGACGAGGGAAAATATTTCCCGATGGAGCGCTCCGAGCTTGAAGAAATACCTGTAGATGTTTGGCTTTTGGGCCATACTCACGTCCCGTTCCCGCGTGATATTACGTCGGAATTCTCTGCTTGCGGAAAGATATTTAACCCCGGGACGCACGTTCAGACCGACGTTTCCTGCAACACCGAGGGGCTCAGTTTTATTATTGAAATAGATAATGATAAAACCGTCCGCGCTAAAAAGTATGTTTCGGGGAATATGCGATTCTATAGGAAATCTGTCACGCTCAAAGCAGGCGAAATGGAGCAGATCCTCAAGAGAGAGCTTGAAAAAATCGGAGATGACAGTGTTGTTGACCTTATTCTTGAAGGTGCTGTCACCCCGGAAGAATATGAAGCCCGAGTTGAGGTTGTCGAAAATGCGCTCAGCAGATTTATTGAGGGGACATACGATGATTCTAAGCTTTGCAGACTGATAACCAAAGAGCTTATAAATTCCGAATTTCCCGAAACTTCGTTTTCTGCAAGGCTTCTCACGGAATTGCTTGACGACCCCAAAGAAGCGCAACTTGTATATGAGCTGCTGACATCTGAAAAGGAGGGAAAATAATATGAAAATAAAGAATATTTCCTGCACACAGTTTGCGGGTATCAATAACCGCGACGTTGCTTTTTCCGACGGTCTGAACGTTGTTTACGGCAAGAACGAAAGCGGCAAGAGTACGCTCGTGAACTTGATTGCACGCACATTATTCCAAGACGCAAAGCTCGACAAAAGAAGTGACCGTGATTTTATGAATTTGTATTTTCCCGGTCAAACCAAAGGTGACAAAGTCGCGGGCGACTTTGTAGATGGTACAATCGTCCTTGAAGGAGAGGACGGAACCTATGACGACATTAAGGAAGCAAAAGAAGCAGGCATTACAACAGTCAAAGAATTAATTGCTCAAGATGCTAAAAACAAATTGAGTAAAGTCAAAACTGTGGCTGATTTAATTGAGGTCGCTGACGCTTTTGAAAAAAACAGAGATTATAATGATTTGGGAAGCATAGCTGAAAAGTGCAGAGCATTGGTGGCAAAAATAAGAGAAAAGTAAAGTAGTGCAAAGGAAGAATGGAAATCTATTTGTGAGAAAGTCAAGGAAGATCGTAAACATTTTATAGAAAACAGGACAGTCGAACTTAATCGCAAGTACGATAATGACCTTTTAAAATTGGAGGAAAAGCACAAGGAAGAAATGGCATTGACTGAAGACAGACTTAACAATTTAAATGCTGCGCTCAATGAGCTTCAGGAGTCCTTAAAATCTACTGGTCTTTTTGCATTCTCCAGGAAAAATGACTTGAAAGCTAAAATTGCTCTGATTCGTATAGAAAAGAATACAGCAGAAAGCAGGAAGGAAAGCCTTGAAGTGCAGTATCAGAGGAGTAAGGATGAGATGAGCAAAGCTTTGCACTCGGAGCTTGAACATTTGCTGAGAAAAAGTAATGAATTATACCCGATGCCGGAAAGCCCTGCACAAATTTCTCCTACTAAAGAGGAGATTCGTGTGATCTTAAAGTCAATAAATCATAAATAAACTTAAAGAATTCCGCTTCCTTTTAGCAAAATAGTGCGCAATATTAAAAAGAGTATGAGAGGCTTTCAATTTTATATTATCCTATCCCATTGGGGATAGGCAAAAATGTAACTACAAGCAAAACATGTTGGTATGGGTATAAAATAAAAGTTTAGAGAACTTGTTTTTTCTATACATTCACGACGTGCGCACTTTTATATTCCCTGCTTGGGAGATATGCGCTCTGCGAAGCTAACCGTCTTGATGAATGTCAAGGCGGTTTTTCGTCGCAAGCTCCGTTCAAGAGGGCGGGTCGCAGGCAGCTGCGCCCTAATTGGGCTATCTCAATTGTTAAAAACCGTCTGCCATCACAGGCGGTATTTTAATAAAATGATAATTCCATCGATCATTCACTCCCCCGCTCCGGCTCTTCCTCCCAAATGCCGGCATTTTTTCGCAAGATTTTATCACTTGTGTCGCCCTTTTTATTATTTAATTTCGAGAGTCACCGCTCACACCGTGCACAGAAGCGAAGGCTTTTATGCAAGACAACCGAGGCAGCCCTTTACGCCGAGGCAGTCGAGTGGCTAAAACCAAGATGTAATATGCAAAGTGGCCATTCCCCCAAAAATCACATCACAGTTGCCACCTCACTTACTAAAATGACGTTATGTAACCGTAGAGCATAAAACGGCGAAAGTATGTTACGAATCGACCGTCAAAGTATAACCGCAAGATATTGCCTGCGCGACAAACGAGGCGACTGTTACTTCCAATGTCACCCACCTCTACGAAATTGTCTCGTCCGATCTAATTTCCCCCGCAAACCCGCCCCCAGCAAACGCTTGAGGGCGGCTCTTTATTTATACTACTTCTTGACTTATACACATTCCCCCATTCTTGTACCCCCGCTGCAAAAGGGTCTGTCGTGGGCCGGGTGCTGTAGTTTAAAAATTAGTACAGCATTGAGCCTAACCGTTCGGCTTATTCCTCCTTCTCTTCCTCCTTCCACGTCATCACGACCGGCGGGGAGCAGCGGGTCACGCCATTCAGGTGCAGTCCCTTTTCGCAGGCTTCCCTGACGATCGCCATCACGAAATAAACCGTGGCGTCGGAGTACCTGAACAGCTCGGGAACGGACGTCAGATGCCTTGGTATCGGCGCTTTCTGGGAGGAAATAAATTCCTCGAGCCTTTCGCCGAGGGCGGCCTTCAGCTCATCCGTCGCGCAGTTTATAACGCCGCACAGGCGGTCGTATTCCTCTGCTTTCAGAACGGGTATCGTTACCTTGATTCCGCCGTTTTCCCGCCTGATGAGTCCGATCCGCTCGATATCGGGAATGTGGGAGATAAGCTCGCTCGGGACGTCGTAACCTACCCGCTCCTCAAGCGGGATATCGGCGTAAACGCACCACAAAAACGGGATAATGTGCTTAAAATACAGGTCATACGAAAACGCGTACCTCGTGGGATCGTCCCAAAGGGTCGTGTCAAATTCGCGGAGCCGGACCCGCCTCGTGCCGCCTGCCGCAAGACCCTCCGTCGTGCGGTGTCCGCCGTGGATCATGTACTGCGCGGATCTGTCGTATTCGGTCATGTCATAGCCCGCCTCGAACGCGACAGCTTGGGCGAGCCACTGCCCGCCGTCCTTCCGCTTCGGAAAATTCGGGGGAGCGATCTTTCCCGTGCCGAAATGCTGAAAATCCTGCAAAGCCTTTAAGACCGCGTATCGGTCCAGTTTTATTTTCTGCCCGTCGCTCATTTCCCGAACAAACGGCATCTCCGAGATCCTCTCCGACATCTTTTGGATTATTTTCCAGATCAAGTCGAAGTGCCTGTGCGCAAAGTCGAGCTGGGGCTTAAAGCCCCTGAGCTTGTCCTCGGGCCTTGTGATGATGAAATCGGTATAGACCCTTTGATTTTCGGTCATTTGCATGAGCTCGCCGCCGACGAGCTTTTTGACGATCGGCTCGATATACGCCGCGGGGATCCCGATCGCCTTTGACAGATCGGGCAGGGATATCGGCTTTTCGTATGCCAAAATAAGTAAATTCTGCGCGATGGGATCACTCTCGACGAGCGACATCGGCTCGCCCTTAAGCCCCTCCGAGCCTCCGAATGACAGATATAAATAACCGGGTAAATGATTTTTTGCTTGGTTCATGGTTTCAAGTCCTTTCTTCATCTGATCGCGGCCGGCGGAAAGCCTGCTTTTCACGGTGCCCTCCGGGATCCCGAGAGCCTTTGAGATGTCGGAAACGCTCTGGCCCCGAAAATAATACCGTATCAGCACCTCGCGCGTCCGGTATCCCAGAAAATTCAGCTCGCGGCGGACCTCGGCAGCCTCCTCCGACCTGAGAAAACCGTCGTCAAAGTCCTCGGAAAGGCCGTTTATGTCGTCGAGGCAGACGGTGACCGGACGGCGGTATTTCTTGCGCAGGCCGTCGTTGAATTTGTGGTAGAGCGTGTTTGTTAGCCAGGTTTTCGGGTATTCGATGACCCCGCCGCCATGCAAAAACGCGAGCGCCGCGAGGACGGTCTCGCCGACGAGGTCCTCGGTGTCCGACCGAGAGCAGCACTTTGCCACCGCGAGCCGCATCAGATAGTCATAATACTTAATTATTTCGTCTGTGTGCATGTTTTACCTCCGGAAGTCTGAACGTTCATAGGTATAGTCGCGCATACCCCGCCCCGGTTCGGGGGCAAAAATATTTTGTGTAGATATTATAAATTATTTTGAGGGGGATTGCAAGGAGGGGAAAGCGGGGGGAGCAGGTGGAGTAGGGGGGAGGGGGCGATTTGGGGGAGCGGTGGGAGGCGAGGATATGAAAATGTCGACTACATTGATGGCGAATACTCGGGAGGCAACTTCGATCAGCCTGCTTGGAAACAGCTTGTTTCGGACATTGAGGGCAAAGCGGCGCACCTCCTTCCATCCGCCATATATGGGCATGCCTATGACCTCGGCTGCGACCACGCGGTTGCGGAAACATCAATCCCATTTTCACCCCCTCTTTACTTTCCCCCTCATTTTTGATATAATTATAAAAACTAAAATGAAAGCTGGAGGATCAGCATGGAAAAGAAATACTGTGCAATTTATTTAAGCGGCACGGGGAATACGAAGTTTTGCGTATCAAAATTGGCGAAAATGCGGACGAAAACGCCCCGGTTGTCGCGCTTGAGGACCGTGGCGCCGTCCCTACCGTCGCGGCTTATGACAATATTATTCTCGGGTATCCGGTACAATTTTCCAACGCTCCGAAGATGGTGCGGGATCTCATTACCGAAAACGCCGCTTTATGGAATGGAAAAAATGTCCTTTGCCTTGTGACGATGGGCGCATTCAGCGGCGACGGCGCGGGATGTACGGCAAGGCTTTTGAAAAAGTGCGGCGCGACGGTTCTGGGCGGATTGCATATCAAAATGCCCGACAGCGTGTGCGACAGCAAGCTTCTCAAGAAGAGTGCAGATGAGAATATGTTAATAATTAACCGCGCTGAAGAAAAGATCGGGCGAACGGTTTTGCGGATGAAGAGCGGCAAATTTCCGCGCGACGGCTTAGGCGTTTTTGCTCACGCCGCAGGTTTATTCGGTCAAAGACTATGGTTCTACAGCAAGACGAATCACTACAGCAATAAATTGAAGATAAATAAAACGCTTTGCACGGGCTGCGGGAAGTGCGTGCGGGTTTGCCCGATGAAAAATCTCACAGTCGAAAACGGAGCCGTTTCGCCTCACGGAAAATGCACGATGTGTTACCGCTGCGTGAGCCTTTGCCCGCAAAAGGCGATCACGCTGATCGGCGATGAGGTAGTGGAGCAGTATAGGCTTGAGAATTTTAGGAGGTGAATTTCCGGTTTTCGTTGATGTGTGTGAATGTTTTTTGTGCTTTTCTCTCATAAGAGCTTTGCTTCTGATTGGTATGATGTGATACTGAGCGGGGGCGATTTTGATACCGATACAAGGCTCACCGAGCTTGATAGCTTGGAGAAAAAATACCTCGAAGAATTTGAAGCCATGAAAGGCGAATATACCGAATTAGATGGCGACGTTGCCACTGAAGAACTTTCGGAAATCCATAAAACCGGTGAGAAAAGATCCATAGAAAAAATCCGCTCTGCCTATCGCGACAGGGCGGATTTTTCTTTGGTTGAAAGGTGTGGGGGAGGGAGACAGAGTGCTTGGAAATGCTGTTATACTTTCGTTCCACTCTAACCCCTTTTTTCGCAATAATTACCCTCGCAGGCGAGCGGAGAAGCCGTCCTCCGCGAGAACATCTATGCCGAGTTTTTCGATTTCACGCCGAACCCCATCAACTGTGTGCGCGTGAAAATCGACGGTTTTGTTAATTATGTTCATGATTTACTCCTTTGGTTTGAGGGCGATTGCAGACAGAGCCGGAGGTTATAACTGCAGCGGGGATTGACTTCTTTTTAATAGTTTGGTATAATATTTATAATGCAAATCGGGATTTGCGGAGGTATCTATGGCTGAAATTTCATTTTGCAGTTTCGATGAAACCAAATCGGACGTTCTTTTGCCGCAGATGTTTGAAATACTTTCAACAAATATGAGCAAAATTGCGCCTACGGGCAACAGCTATGAAGAAGATAAAGAAATTTGGCTGTCCTATATAGGACCGAATTTGAAAAGAAAGCAAATAATTCTCATGTATGTCGGCGAGGTCTTAGCGGGATATTTTCAGTACAGCTTGGGCGAATGCACTGTGCTGATCGAGGAGGTTGAAATCTTGCCCGCTTATCAGCGTACGCTGCTTTTTTACCGTTTTCTTAAATACATGAGTAGGATCATTCCGGAAAATGTTAAGTACGCAGAAGCCTATATAAATAAAGGAAACTCTAATTCACAGCGTATCGCCCAAAAACTCGGATTAAAAATAGTGGGAGAAAATCCAAACGGACATAGCTTCCGTTATCGTGGGGAATTTTCTTCTTTCGACAAATATTTCGCAAAATCCCCGCTTTTCTAACTGCTCATATCACGCGCCCCGTCATCGTGGACAGGGCGCTTTTTTGTTCTACCTTATTTCCTTTATCTTTAACCTTTTTTGTGCTTTAACGGTTTACCCAAGTAACGCTATAACTCTCCCTCATCGGCTACTTGCGCTCTTTCATGCCGCGCTCGATCGCCTCGATGCGCAGGGAAAGCGGCGGGTGGGAATAGGTCAGTGCGACCTCGACGGGCGACGGCGAAAGGTCGGAAAGGTTATCCTTCGCGAGCTTTTTCAGCCCGGAAATAAGCTCTTTGCCGCAGCCCTCCTCGACCGCGTGGCGGTCGGCGCGATACTCTGCTTTACGCGAAAGCGAGCTCGCGACGAACGAAAACAGAGGCGTCAGGACCGGCATTTCCACCATCATGACCAAAACGAGCGCGAAGCCGTAGTTGCGCCCGGCAAAGCCGAAGTCGGGGTATATCGCCGCGGTGCGCACGGTCAGCCATGTCAGCAGGACTATCACGACCATCTGCAAAATGCCGATAAAGCTGTTCTTGAAGGTGTCTTTATGAAGCCCGTGGCCGAGCTCATGCGCAAAAACGGCGACGATCTCGTCGGGGGTCATCGAGTCGATGAGCGTGTCGTACAAAACTATCGTCTTCGAGTGCCCGAGCCCCGAAAAATAGGCGTTTGACTTCGTGGTCCGCCGCGACGCGTCCATGACCTGGATCTCGCGGACCTTATAGCCGTTTTTTTCGAGCAGAGCGGTGAGCTTGTCCCGAAGCTCGCCCTCGCCGAGCGGGGTGAATTTATTGAATATTTTGGAAAAATAGGGTGCAAGGAATATCACCGCGAAAACTACCGCGACCATAATGCCGGAGAAGAGCAGCAGGATCCAATCGCCCAGGTTCTCATAAAGCAGGGCGAAGAGCAGCGTCATCGCGATCATTAAGGCGGTCTGGATCAGCCAGCCCTTGATCCGGTCTGCGACGAAGGTTTTAAGGGTCATTTTGTTGAAGCCGTACTTTTCGTCGATCTTCATCGAATA
The DNA here is from genome assembly GCA_947624745.1 of uncultured Clostridia bacterium. Lineage (GTDB taxonomy): Bacteria > Bacillota > Clostridia > Oscillospirales > Ruminococcaceae > Faeciplasma. Next base: position 86,051 of record CANQLR010000003.1, read on the forward strand.
GACATAGGCGAAAACCGCGCCGACGAGCGAGTCGAGCGTGAGGATAAACAGAAGCAGGCACGCCGCCGAGATATACGGACCGCCGCCGACGTCGAACCTCGGGAAAATGTCAAAGACAAAAAGCAGCAGGTAAATCGCGAAGCTGACGAGCGACGAAACGAGGTCTGCGAGCGCGGTCTCGCGGTGGTAGTCCTGCCATTTTTTATAGCTCTGTGCGTCGTAGATGTCGCGGACGTTTTCCGGGATCGGGTTGTTCTTTGAACGGTATTTGACCGCCTGCAAAAACAGGCTGTAAATAAAGCTCAGCACGTAAAGTATTATTCCGAGTATTTTAAAGTTCATGACTTGCACCTTCCTTTTCGGGGTATTTTTGCAGCTTTTGGCCGTTATTTTCTTCATGATTATAGCACGGCGGGGTGCGGTTGTCAATGATCTTAATGATCGGAGGAACGGTCGGACATTTTTGTATTCTCTGCACGGAAAACTGCGGTTTGATTTGTGAGATCTCACAAAAGTGATAAATTCATCACTTTTCTCTTGACAGCAGGTCTTGGAGGTGATATAATTGTAACATAAAGAGATAAATAAATCATATTAAGGAGCGATCGTTATGAAAAAGGACACCAAAATAAAGTCACTAAGATTATATCACGCATTTTTTGCCGCGCTGTCGCTTTGCACCATGCTGATCATAATATTTATGGACAATTGGGTCGACTGGTTCCACTTTTTGCCGATATTGGTGGTGATATGCTTTGACGGCAGGTTCGAGAAAAACGATGAGCTTGCCAGACAGCATCTCTCCAAAGCGAACACCGCCGTCATGTGGGCGCTGATCGCGGCGCTCGTCATGCTGTTTATGCGCGGGCGCTTTCACCCCATACCTGCGACCCGGTATCTTATTATCATCTGCGGAGCTCTTTTTCTGCGAAGCGTGCTGTTTCTTATTTTTGACAGAGCGCTTGAAGCCGAGGAGAAGGATGAATAATGGCTGTGCTGAAAACGAAGATCAAGGAGCATCGGGCGCGGCTGAACATGAAGCAGGATGAGCTTGCAGAGCTTGTGGGCGTCCGCCGAGAGACTATTATCCGCCTCGAAAAAGGACAGTATAATCCGTCGCTGAAGCTCGCGATGGATATTGCCAAGGTGTTTGGGACGACCGTTGAGGAGATGTTTGAGTTTTTGTGATGATTGGAGGGAGAGGTTTGAAGACCTTTTAGAGGGGAGGGGCAGCGCCATAAGCTTTGAGTGATCCACTTATCCGGCTTTGTCAGGTCAGGGTTATCCGACAGCCTCTTCAGGATATTGAGAGCCTGCTCGCAGCCGTTGATCGCCTCACGCACATCGCCGACGTTTCGGTAAGCTCGGGTGAACCTTTCGGCATATTTGTGACTCCTTTCAGAACGTTTGACACGGTGTCAACATAATCAGTATAACACGGTTTTGACAGGGTGTCAATAGGCTCACAGAAAAATTAAATTTTCTTGTTGTAACCCTTGACATTACAGCCGATATGTGCTATAATATAGTTGTAACCAAAAAGATTACAATATTAAGGAGGAATAATTATGGCAAACTATCAAAAAATTAACGCTTCGGGGAACGAGCGGGTCGAGCTTCACGACCGAATCGGGCTGACCGGCGCAGAGATCAGCGTGAATTTCATGCCCGCGGGCGGGTGCGTGCCGTTCGTTCACGCGCACAAGCAAAATGAGGAAATTTACATTATTCTTGAAGGCCGTGGGAGCATGATTCTCGACGGCGAGACCGTTCCGCTCGAAAAGAACGACTTCCTGCGGGTGAGCCCCGCGGCGAGGCGGCAGATTTTTGCCGCGGCGGACAGCGACCTGCGCTATGTCTGCATTCAGGTCAAGGAAAATTCGCTCGAGGGCTACACCGCCGCCGACGGAATTATGTGACAAAAAAGCCTCTCACGCGGCGGTGGGAGGCTTTTTTTCGCTTTTTTGTCAGTAGGCTTTGCCCCAGATGACCATGCACTTCGCGGGCTTGCCGCAGCAGACGCACTTGTCGTCTATCTGCTCCTGCTCGAACGGAATGCAGCGCGACCCCGCGCCGGTCTCGGCCTTGACCTTGTCCTCGCAGGCCTCGTCGCCGCACCACATTGCCTTGACGAAGCCGTCGCCCTTTTCCGCGAGGGCCTTGTTGATCTCGTCGATAGAGCGGCAGGCGTAGGTCCTGCGCCGCTGGTTTTCGAGGGCCTTGTTATACATATCGTCGTGAACTTTTTTGAGGAGTTCGTTCACCTTCTCAACTAATTCGCCGAGCGGGATAAAGGTCTTGTTCCTCGTCGGGCGCTCGACCGCAACGCAGTGCCCCTCCTCGATGTCGCGAGGGCCGATCTCGATGCGAAGCGGCACGCCCTTCATCTCATATTCCGAATATTTCCAGCCGGGAGACTGCTCCGAGTCGTCCAATTTTACGCGGATACCCGCGGCCTTGAGGGTGCCGTAGAGCTCGTTCGCCTTCTCCAAAACGCCTTCCTTATGCTGCGCGACCGGGACGATGACGACCTGTATCGGGGCGACGGCCGGGGGCAGCACAAGGCCGCTGTCGTCACCGTGAGTCATGATTATCGCGCCGATGAGGCGTGTGGTCACGCCCCACGATGTCTGGTGCGGGGTGCAGACGGTGTTGTTTTTGTCGGTATAGGTGATGTCGAACGCCTTCGCGAATCCGTCGCCAAAGTAGTGCGAGGTGCCGGCCTGAAGCGCCTTGCCGTCGTGCATCAGCGCCTCGATGGCGTATGTCGAGACCGCGCCCGCGAACTTATCGCTCTCGGTCTTTTTGCCCTTGACCACCGGCATCGCAAGCGAGCCCTCGCAGAAATCCGCGTAGACGTTCAGCATCTGCTCCGTCTCGGCGATAGCCTCCTCGGCGGTGGCGTGAATGGTGTGTCCCTCCTGCCACAAAAACTCGCGGGAGCGAAGGAACGGGCGAGTGGTCTTCTCCCACCTCACGACCGATACCCACTGGTTATAGAGCTTCGGCAGGTCGCGGTAGCTGTGGACGATGTTCGCGTAGTGCTCGCAGAAAAGCGTCTCCGAGGTCGGCCTGACGCAGAGGCGCTCCTCCAACTTTTCGTTGCCGCCGTGAGTTACCCACGCGACCTCGGGCGCGAAGCCCTGGACATGGTCCTTCTCCTTATTCAGAAGGCTCTCGGGGATGAACATAGGCATACAGACGTTCTCGTGGCCGAGCTCCTTGAAGCGGGTGTCGAGAATTTTCTGCATATTCTCCCATATCGCGTAGCCGTAGGGGCGGATGACCATGCAGCCCTTGACCGAGGTGTATTCGATCAGCCCCGCCTTTTTTACGATGTCGGTGTACCACTGGGCGAAGTCCTCGTCCATCGGGGTTATCTGCTCAACTAATTTTTCATTTTTAGCCATTTTTCTATACTCCTGTTCATATTTTGTCGTTTTTATACTCATTGTCATCGCCATTTTCGGCGGAATTTTCGGTTTTTTCTTCGTCCTCCACCCTTTCGGGTCGCGGGCCGTCCGGCTCATCGCCGGGCTTGCGGCGGGAATCTATAAAAGCCGCCAGCTTGGGGGTAAGAAGGATTATCACGAATATCCCCGCCAGTATCAGGAACATTTTCAGAAAGAAGATCCCCCACACTCCGAGGCTCATGCGCTCACCCCGCTTTCGGAGGCGGCGTTTTCCTCGTTTTTCATCTGCTTCAAAACGCCGAGGCCGATGGGAAGGGATATTATCAGCGCCAGAGTGTCGGCCGCGGCCTGTGCAAGCTCTATCCCCGGTAGGGTGCCGAAGCCGAGCGCGTTAGTCACAAACGGCAGGCCCAGAATGCAGGGGATAAAGGTCAGCCCCTGGCGGGTCATCGCGACGAGGGTCGCGCGGAAGGTCATGCCGATGTTCTGGAGCATCATGTTCGTGAGGGTGACGTATGCCATGAACGGGAATACCGCGAGCTGCGCCCTGAAGGTGAACGCCGCTATCGACTGCGCGAGCTCGCTTGATCCCGCAAGCGCGGCGGTTATCGGGCGGGCGAAGATTATCCCGAGGGCTGAAAGGACTATCAGGACAATGAACGAGAGCTTAAAGCAGAACCAGAACGCGCGGCGCACCCTGCCGTAGAGCTTTGCGCCGTAGTTGAAGCCGCAGACCGGCTGGAAGCCCTGCCCGAAGCCGATAAGCGCCGAGGCTGCGAAGTTCATCAGCTTGGAAACGCCGGTCATGGCGGCCTGTACCGCGTCGATGACCGCGCCCTCGGTGATGAAGAAGCCGATGGCCTGATTCAGGGTGGTGGTCGCGACGCTCGCGAGACCCTGGCGGACCAGCGACGGCAGACCGCCCTGGATTATCCCCTTTATATAGTAGGGGCGGAATGAAAAGTTTTTGAGCTTGATTTTCACGTTGTCGCTGAAGTGCATTCCGACAAAGAGGACGACGAAGCTGACCGCCTGCGAGATTGCGGTCGCGAGGGCTGCGCCGCCAACGCTCATTCCCACGCCGAACGGCATCGTGAACGCCCCGCCGAAGAGGCTGTCCCCCTTTTTGAAGATGAAAACGGGGTCCAAAACGAGGTTCAGGATAGAGCCGGAGGTGAGGCCGAGCATTGCAAAGAAGGCGTTGCCCTGCATACGCAGCTGGTTGTTTATGACTATGGCCGAGGTCATGAACGGCGCGGCAAATGCTATCCAGACCATGTAATCAAGGGTCGCGGAGGCCGCGGCCTCGGTCTTTGCTCCTAAAAGCGTGACCATCGGGGCGCGGAACAGAAGCACCCCCGCCATTATCACGAGGCCGATAAAGAGCGCGTAGAAGAAGCCTGTCGCGGCCATTATCTCGGCGTCGCGGTAGTCTCGCCGTCCGAACGCGCGGGAGATGTAGTTTCCCGAACCGTGGCCGCAGAAGAACCCGAACGCCTGGATTATCGCCATCAGCGGGAAGACGAGCCCCACCGCGGCGATCATCGAGTCGCTTTCGAGCTGGCGGACGAAGAAGGTGTCCGCGAGGTTGTAGAAGCTCGAAACGAGCATGCTTATTATCGTCGGCACCGAGAGGGCGGCTATAAGCTTCTCCACCGGTTCCGTCGTCATTTTTATGAATTTTGCGTCCTGTGCCGATTGAGCCAAAATTATCGCTCCTTATGTTTTTTATTTATGAGAGGCTTTCGATGAGCCCCTTGAAGCCGTAGCGCTTGAAGACGCTCTTGTAATAGCCCGCTTCCTCGAAGATAAGGCCGTCTATCGCCCTTATGCCCAAAAGCTCGACGGGGGCGCGGTCGTCCGTAAGCACCCTGCCGCCGGGGGTATATGGGGTCAGATCCTCCAAAATATCCGTCATCAGCGAGTTGAGCTCGGTGTTAGGCTCAAGCCCGACGTTTTTTGTCATGACCTTAAGTATCTCCGAGCCCTCGGGGGCTGCGAAAAGCTCGATGTTGGTGCTTAAACCCACCGGAACGGTGTAGACCTCGCCGAATACGGCGCTGACGGTGTCGCTTAAGCAGTCGTTTATCCCTCCGCCGCCCGAGCGCATATTCATGTTCATGACCATGACCCCGCCGGGGTCGAGGTGGTCTTTCACGAGCCGGAAAAATTCGACCGAGGACATCTGAAATGGTATCGTTATGTCCTGATACGCGTCGACCATAATTATATCGTAGGTCTTGTCGACGGCGTTGAGATACGCTCTGCCGTCGTAGAGGGTGACCTTTACCGACTCGGGAAGCTTGAAATAGCGGCGGGAGAGTTCGATTATCTTTTCGTCGATTTCGACCCCCTCGAAGGTGAGAGAGGGGAAATATTTCGAGCACTGCGTGGCGTAGGTGCCTGTGCCCATGCCGAGTATCAGGACGTCGAGGCTGTCCTTTTCGTATACCCCGGCCATATACGGCGCGGCCATCGCGTAGTCGTAATACATTCCGGTGAGGCCGCCGGATTTTTCAAGGAGAGACTGAACGCCGAACAGGACGTTGGTCGAAAGCACCACCTGCCGGTCGTCCTCCTTGACCTGCAAATAGTTGTAGACCGATTCGCCCTCGTAGGAAAGATCGTCCTCCCAAAAGGCAAAGCCTGTCCTCGTCCCCGCGACGGAGCAGAAAACGAGCGCCAGAAGCGCCGCTGCGACCTGCTTGGTCTTTCGCTTTGAGCAGATGAAATATACCGCCGAGAGTGCAAAGAGTATCCCCGCGAAAATTAAAAACGTGACCGATGTGCCGACGGCGGGAATGGTGATAAAGGTCGGGACAAAGGTGCCGATGATGCTGCCTATCGTGTTCGAGGCATTGAGTATGCCGACGGTGCGCCCCGAGCTGTCGAGGCTGTCGACGGTGTACTTGACGAGCGACGGCGTGACCGTTCCCAAGAGAAACAGCGGGAACACAAAGATCACCATGCAGGCCGCGAACGCCGCCCAGATCAGAAGGTTCGAGTTCACGGCGAGTATCAGAACGCCGGAGATCCCGACGATGATGTACTTCCCGAGGACGGGTATCAGCGCGAGCCAGACCGCCGCGATAAGTATTCGCAGGTAGAGGCGGTCGGGGTTCGGGTTTTTGTCCGCCGAGCGCCCGCCGTAGATGTTCCCGAGCGCCATCGCGATCATTATCGTGCCGATGATTATCGTCCAGACTATCTGCGAGGAGCTGAAATACGGCGCCAGAAGCCGCGACGCGCCGAGTTCGGCCGCCATCACCGACATCCCGGCGAAAAATTCGGTGAGGTATAGAAATATCTTGTTTTTCAGGATGTTCATTTTCATCGCTCCAAAATAGGGGGGTAAAAGGTGTACCGGGATATTATACTATATTTTTCTGAAAAATGCAAGGGGTGAAGCGTCCAAACAAGGGACAGCTGGCGGATTTTTGGGCGGATAAGGGCAGCGCATTAAGTTTTTAATAAAAAATTTTATGTTTATCGTTAAAAAACTATTGACAAACGTAAAGAGGCGTGGTATAATCGTGGCATAAAATGAATTTGGAGGAATCATTATGGAAAAACTTTGCAAAACAGCGCGGGTGGTCGACATATTCGCGAAAATTCTCTTTATCTTCTGCATAGTCGCGATATGTATGCTCATCGCCGCGAACATTTTTACCGCTGTGGCGGTCTCTCGGCCGATAGAGGATCTGCCAAAGACACTGTCGGTCGTCTTTAATTTCAACGACGACAATTTCGTCGTCTTTGAAAACGGGCAGCTTATGATCTCAAAACAGCAGTTTGCGATCTATGTCCTATCGGCAAGCATCACCGAGGTGATCTGGGTCGTGATAATGATGATAGGCATAAAGCTCGTCCGAAGAATGATGATCCCGATGAAAGAGGGACGGCCGTTTGAGGAAGGGATTTCGGAGATAATCAAGAAATTCGGACACTTCGTTTTAGCGGCGACCGTCATCTGCGCGTTCATTCATTTTCTGCTTGATACCGTGTTCATCGCCATCAGCGCCGAGCCCGAGCCTCTGCCGGTCAGCATTTCGGGCAGCGGGATCTTTGCGGCACTGGTGATCTATCTCATCAGCTACATCTTCCGCTACGGCGAGGAGCTGCAGAAGCAGGCCGACGAGACCTTGTGAGGTGCGACATGCCGATAATTTTAAGACTTGACCGCGTTATGGCGGACCGAAAAATTTCGCTGAACGAGCTTTCGGAGCGGGTGGGGATCGCGAACGTGAACCTTTCAAAAATAAAGACGGGGAAGGTGTCGGCCATCAGGTTTTCGACCCTCGAGGCCATCTGCCGCGAGCTCGACTGCCAGCCGGGGGATATTTTGGAATATCAGAAATAGACCGCGGGTCCTGCGCGCAAAAATGCCGCCTGCTTTTCCGGAAACGGGAGCGGACGGCGCGGTATTTTTATTTTGCCTTCGGTTAAGAAGGTTAGGAAAATTTCGGAAGGCGCGGGTTTGGAAATAATAAATAATTCACGAAAAATAATCTCGAAATTTTCACAATTTTACCCTTTACAAACGGCGGGTTTTGTGATAATATATAGGGTGCAAAGTTATGCGGATACCATAACGCTTGAAATAATATCTATAGGAGGATGTTTATGGCAAGAAAAATGAAAACCATGGACGGCAACAACGCTGCGGCGTGGGCGTCATACCCCTTTACCGAAGTTGCTGCCATCTATCCCATCACACCGTCGTCCGTAATGGCCGAGGTGACCGACGCGTGGAGCGCCAAGGGGCAGACCAACCTCTTCGGCACCCCCGTTAAGATCGCCGAGATGCAGTCGGAGGCGGGCGCGGCGGGCGCCGTTCACGGCTCGCTTTCCGCGGGCGCTCTCACCACCACCTTCACCGCTTCGCAGGGTCTTCTTCTCATGATACCGAATATGTATAAGATCGCCGGCGAGCTTTTACCGAGCGTTATCCACGTTTCGGCAAGATGCGTAGCCTCCCACGCTCTTAACATCTTCGGCGACCACTCGGACATCTACGCCTGCCGCCAGACCGGCTATGCGATGCTCTGCTCGACCGACCCGCAGGAGGTCATGGACCTCGGCACCGTCGCCCATCTTGCGACCATCAAGTCGAGAGTTCCTTTCCTGCACTTCTTCGACGGCTTCAGGACCTCCCACGAGATCCAGAAAATTGAGACCTGGGACAAGGAAGACATCGCCGAGATGATAGATTGGGACGCCGTTCAGGAGTTCAGAGACCGCTCCATCAACCCGGAGCACCCCGTTCTTCGCGGCTCGGCCCAGAACCCCGACATCTTCTTCCAGGCTCGCGAGGCCTGCAACACCTACTATGACAAGGTCCCCGAGGTTGTCGAGCACTACATGGACGTTGTCAACAAGAAGATCGGCACCAACTATAAGCTCTTTAACTACTACGGCGCTCCCGACGCCGAGAAGGTCATCATCGCGATGGGATCTGTAAGCGACACCATCGAGGAGACCGTCGACTATCTCAATGCAAAGGGCGAGAAGTTAGGTCTTGTCAAGGTCAGACTTTACAGACCGTTCAGGGCCGACAAGCTCCTTGAGGCTATCCCGAAGACCGTCAAGATGATTTCCGTCCTCGACAGGACGAAGGAACCCGGTTCCATCGGCGAGCCGCTCTGGCTCGACGTTGTTGCGGCGCTTAAGGGCACCGAGCTTGAGAGCGTTCCCGTCGCTTCCGGTCGTTACGGCCTCGGCTCGAAGGACACCACCCCCGATCAGATCAAGGCCGTTTACGACAACTGCGCCTGCAAGGCGGATTACAAGCCGAGATTCACTATCGGCATAAACGACGACGTCACTAACCTCTCTCTTAAGACCGAGGGCGCGCTTGACTCCGCTCCTTCCGGCACCGTAGCCTGCAAGTTCTGGGGTCTTGGGTCGGACGGCACCGTCGGCGCGAACAAGAACTCCATCAAGATCATCGGCGACCACACCGACAAGTATGTTCAGGCGTACTTCTCCTATGACTCCAAGAAGTCGGGCGGCATCACCGTCTCCCACCTGAGATTCGGCGACACCCCGATCAAGTCGACCTATCTTATCAACAGGGCCGACTTCGTCGCCTGCCACAATGAGAGTTACATCACCAAGTACGACATGGTCCAGGACGTCAAGCCGGGCGGCACCTTCCTTCTCAACTGCCAGTGGACCCCCGAGGAGCTCGACGAGAGACTTCCCGGCCAGGTCAAGAGATACATCGCCGAGAACAACATCAAGTTCTACATCATCAACGGCGTAGATATCGGCAAGAAGATCGGCCTCGGCTCGAGGATCAACACCGTCCTTCAGTCCGCGTTCTTCTATCTTGCGAACATCATTCCGATCGAGGACGCCGTCAAGTACATGAAGGACGCCGCCCTTGCCTCCTACGGCAAGAAGGGCGAGGCGGTCGTCAAGATGAACTATGACGCCATCGACGCCGGCTATAAGGAAGTCGTCGAGGTCAAGGTCCCCGAGGCTTGGAAGACCTGCGCCGACACCGAGATCGGCATGCCGAAGGTTTCCGGCGACAACAAGACGCTCGTCAACTTCATCAACGACGTTCTTATTCCCTGCAACGCACAGCAGGGCGACAAGCTCCCCGTTTCGACCTTCGTCGAGACCGCCGACGGCACCTTCCCGCAGGGCTCCGCTGCCTTTGAAAAGAGAGGTATCGCCATCGACGTTCCCGCTTGGAACTCGGACAACTGCATTCAGTGCAACTTCTGCTCCTATGTCTGCCCGCACGCGGTCATCAGACCCGTTATCATGACCGACGAAGAGCTCGCCGCCGCTCCCGAGCTTGCGAAGGCCAAGGCAAAGCCGGTCACCGGTATGCCCGGGTATCACTTCGTGATGACCATGTCGGCGCTCGACTGCACAGGCTGCGGCTCCTGCGTGAACGTATGCCCCGGCAAGAAGGGCGAGAAGGCTCTCAACATGAGGCCGCTCGACGAGCAGCTTGCAGAGCAGGAGGTCTTTAACTACGGCCTCACCCTCGCCGACAAGCCCGAGGTCCACGAGAAGTTTAAGGAGACTTCGGTCAAGGGCTCGCAGTTCAAGCAGCCGCTGCTTGAATTCTCCGGCGCATGCGCGGGCTGCGGCGAAACTCCTTACGCCAAGCTCATCACCCAGCTCTTCGGCGACAGAATGTATATCGCGAACGCCACCGGCTGCTCCTCTATCTGGGGCGGTTCGGCTCCCTCCACTCCTTACACCACCAACAAGCTCGGCAAGGGTCCGGCTTGGGCGAACTCCCTGTTCGAGGACAACGCCGAGTACGGCTACGGCATGTTCTTAGCGCAGAGCACCATCAGAAACCGCACCATAGCGAAGGTTCTGGAGCTTGCGAAGAACACCGAGTGCGAGCACTGCAAGGGCGTTATGGAGCACTATCTTGAGACCGTCGAGAACGGTGCAGAGAACTCCAAAGCTACCGACGCTCTCATCGAGGTCCTCGAAAAGAGCGACAAGCCGGAGGCAAAGGCTATCCTCAAGGACAAGGATTATCTGCGCAAGAAGTCCATCTGGATCTTCGGCGGCGACGGCTGGGCATATGATATCGGCTTCGGCGGACTCGACCACGTTATCGCGCAGAACGAGGACGTAAATATCTTCGTATTCGACACCGAGGTATACTCGAACACCGGCGGACAGTCCTCGAAGGCGACCCCGACCGGCGCTATCGCGCAGTTTGCGGCAGCCGGCAAGGTCACCAAGAAGAAGGATCTCGCGGGAATCGCGATGACATACGGGTATGTGTACGTCGCTCATGTTGCGATGGGCGCCGACTACAACCAGTGCATCAAGGCGATCGCCGAGGCGGAGAGCTATCACGGCCCGTCCCTCATCATCGGCTACGCGCCCTGCATCAACCACGGTATCAAGGGCGGCATGTCCATCGCCATGACCGAGGAGAAGAAGGCTGTCGAGGCCGGTTACTGGCACCTCTACAGGTATGATCCGAGGCTCGCGGCCGAAGGCAAGAACCCGTTCCAGCTCGACTCCAAGGCTCCTACCGCCGATTACAAGGACTTCATCATGGGCGAGGTAAGATACAACTCGCTGGCGCGCTCGAACCCCGAGAGAGCCGAAAAGCTCTTCAACAGCGCTGTTGAGACCGCCAAGGAGACCTACGATCACCTGGTCGATCTTGCCAAGTAAGACTTCCTATAACGAAATTTCCCCCGGGGCGCTTCCCGGGGGATCTTTTTTAGCTTTTAAGAGCGTTTTCGGAGGATTCGACCGCCTTTTGGTACGCTCCGAGGACCTCCTCCTCGATCTTGGATCTTGCCTCCTGGGAGATGGGGTGGACGATGTCGCGGAAAACGCCGGAATCGTCGCGGCGCGAGGGCATCGCCACGAAAAGTCTGCCGTCGCCCTGTACGACCTTGATGTCGTGGACGGCGAACGCGTCGTCGAAGGTGACGCTGATTATTCCTTTCAGTCTGCCCTCGGGCAGAAGCTTGCGGACCTTAATGTTTGTGATGTTCATGATAATTCCTTTCCTGTAAAAGCTTGGGCGTACAGTCATATTGTTGACAGAATTTCGGAGGGTATTCATTTTGCCTTTTCGCGCGAAAAATTTGTTGAAAACTTTTTTGGATTTCGCCCCTTGAAATCTCCCCCGGGGTTTTGGTATAATTAAAAAAACGAGCGGCGTGGCGCGTAAGTCCGGTTTTTCGGGCTTGCGCGTTATTTTTTGCGCTCGTGCGGAGGTATTTTATGACTTCAAACGATCAATCTTTTCTTCTGACGGACGGGCTCGGCAGGCTGATGAAAAAATACTCGCTGCCCTGCGTTGTGTCGCTTCTGGTCGGCGCGCTCTATAACATCGTCGACCAGATATTCATCGCAAACGCCGACTATCTTGGCTCATACGGGAACGCCGCGAACACCGTAGTTTTCCCGCTGACCGTCATCGCGCTGGCGATCGCGGTGATGATCGGCGACGGGTGCTGCGCGTTCGTGAGCTTAAAGCTCGGCAGCGGCGAGGAGGACGGGGCCTCGAACGGGGTCGGGCTCGCGGTCGGAATGAGCGTTATTTCAAGCGTTCTGCTCATGGCGGTGTACCTGATATTTGCGGATCAGCTGATAACCGTCTTTGGGGGAACGGTCAATGAGGAAACGTTCAGGCTCTCCCGCGAATATTTCTTCACGATAACCCTCGGCGTGCCGTTTTATATGTTCGGGCAGGCGATGAACCCTGTGATCCGCGCCGACGGGAGCCCGAAATTCGCGATGGCTTCGACCCTCGCGGGGGCGCTCACGAACATTATCTTGGACCCGATATTTATTTTCGCGCTCGGGTGGGGCATGACCGGGGCAGCGGCGGCGACAGTTTTAGGGCAGGTCGTGACGGCGGCTTCGGCAGTCTGGTATTTAAGAAAGCCCAAGGCGGTGAGCCTCACGAAAAAGAGCCTTAAATGGCGGGGCGACGTCGCGGGGAGGATGCTGTCGCTCGGGCTTTGCAGCTTTTTGGCGCAGGTCTCGCTCGTCGCGGCAATGGCGGCCATCAACAACATGGTGAGAAAATACGGCGCGCTGGACGAAGTCTTCGGGCAGGCGGAGTTCGCGCAGATACCGATGGCGGTCGTCGGGATCGTCATGAAGGTGTTCCAGATCGTCATCTCGATAGTCATCGGCATGGCGGCGGGGTGCATACCGATCGTCGGGTACAACATGGGCGCGGGGCGGACGGGCCGCGTAAAAAGGCTGTTTGCGCGGCTGCTGATATGCGAGGCGGCAGTGGGGCTCGCGGCGCTTCTTTTGGTCGAGCTTTTCCCGGCGCAGCTGACGGTGATCTTCGGCGCGAAAAACGAGAGCGAGTTTTACACCGAGTTTGCGGTCCGCGCGTTTCGGGTGTATCTGTGCATGCTGCCGCTCGCGTGCGTGAACAAGGCGGCGTTTATTTTCCTCCAGGCGATGGGGAAGGCGGCCGCGTCGACCGGGCTGTCGATGCTTCGGGAGATAGTTTTCGGGGTGGGGTTCGCGCTGCTGCTGCCGCTGTTTTTCGGGCTCGACGGGGTGCTGTGGTCGATGCCTGCGGCAGACCTGCTGACGGGGATAGTGACGGTGGGGGTAGTCGTGGGGGTGGGGAGAAGCAAGGGCGGCAGCGGCAAGGTGATGTAATGTGGTAAAGGGCAGGGGCTGCAGGGCGAAGCTCCGCGCGGCCGGGAAGCTTAGCTTCCCGGCACGCCGGACACGGAGTGTACGGAGGGGGCTTCGTATTCCTCGCAAAGTGCAGGGCCTGCAGGGCGAAGTCCCGGGCGCGCACGGAGTGCGCGCCACCCGCCGAGCAAGCTCGGCGGGTGAGGCGGCAGCGAAGCTGCCGCCTCGGGGCTTCGCCTCCGGTTTTCTGCGCAAAGATAGGCCCCCTCCCACCGGGAGGGGGCAAACGTGAGGTTGAAACTTGCTCAAGGGTCGGAGGGGGTGGGGCTGAAAATAGAATGAGCGAGTTTGCGAGCGAATACCTTTTACGGCTTGCCCGAGCTCCGCTCAAACTTGCAGATTTTCAGCAAAGTTTGACGAGCGACCCCTCCCCACCGGGGAGGGGCAGGGGAGGGGGCTAAAAATAGCATGAGCGAAGCGAATACCTTATGCGCAAGGTTGGGCTATATCAAGGTTGGATAAGGCGCAGGGAGGAGGGGCGAAGCCCTAATCGCGCTACCGCGTGCTTCCGCCGTCACAGCTATTTAGCGGATACTGCTAATTGACGATTCTCTACCTTTTTACAAGTATAGCGCGAGTCTTTACAACGGCGGACAAAGCCCACTCCGTTGGGCTTTGGGGCTTCGCCCGACCACCCCTCGCACCCCCTACCCCACCCTGACCCCGCCGTCGGGCGTTAGTTTTATCTCCGTCCTCATGAGCTCGGCGGCGGCGCGCTCGAGATAGAGCGTGTCCATCGAGCCGGCGGTCTCGTAGCAGGAGTGCATCGCGAGCTGCGCAAGGCCGATATCTACCGTCGGGACCGAAAGCCGGGTCGCGGAAATATTCCCGAGCGTTCCCCCGCCGGGAATGTCGGAGCGGTTCGAGTACGCCTGCACCGGAACGCCCGCCGCAAGGCAGATCTTTCTGAAAATGCCGTCAGAAAGGGCGTCGGTGGCGTAGGACTGCCGCGCCGTCTGCTTGATGACGATGCCGCCGTTCGGCTTCGGGGCGTTCACCGGGTCGGAAAGCTCGGGGTGATTCGGGTGAACGGCGTGGGCGTTGTCCGCGGAAACGCAAAAGCTCAAAGCCTCGGCGCGGTTTTTGTCAAGACCTAAGGAGCGGCATACTCTCTCGAAAACGCTTGTCAGGAAGTCGGAGTTTGCGCCCTGCTTGGTCGAGCTGCCGACCTCCTCGTTGTCGAAAACGCAGAGCATCGCAACCCTTTTCGGGCTGCCGCCGCTTAAAAAGCCGCGCAGGCCGGCGTAAACGCACTGCATATCGTCGAGGCGGGGAGACGAAACGAACTCCCCCGAATCGCCCCAGACGGCCCCCGGCATTTTGTTGTAAAGATAGAGCTCGGCGCTCAGAATGTCCTTCTGGCGGACGCCTGCCTGCTCGGCGGCGGCCTTCATCACGCTGCCCTTCGAGGCGAGGCTCCCCAAAAGCGGCAGAGTGTCGTGCTGTAAATTATAGGTATATCCGTCGTTGAGGCCCTTGTTCAGGTGCGGCGGGGTGTTCGGTATCACGAGGGTGAGCGCCGACAGGTCGACGTTCGCGGTCTTGATTCCGTCTCGGGTGTTTATGACGAGCCTTCCCGCCAGGGAAAGCGGCCTGTCGAACCATGTCGAAATTATCCCGCCGCCGTATTTTTCGGTGTTCAGGACGACGTAGCTGCCCGCCGCCTCCATCTCGAAATCGGGCTTGAGCTTGAACATCGGGCTGTCGCCGTGGGCGGAGAAGATGTTGAAGCCCTCCGGCTCGCTGCCGACCTTAAAGGCGATGACGCTCGACCCGTTTCGGACGACGAAGTATTTCCCGCCGGGCGAGACGTTCCAATCCTCCCACTCGTTCAGCTGCGCAAAGCCCTCGTTTGAAAGCTTTTGGGCGATATTCTCGGCGGCGTGGAATGCCGTCGGGCAGTCGGAAATAAATTTTATGAGCTTTTCGGCGCTCCCCCGCTGGTCGTTCATCTCGATCAGGCTGTCCTCCGCCGAGCCGGCGTCGGAGGAGGGCTCCATCGCGGTCGACAGCCCCAGAAGATACTCGCTCGAAACGTCGTAGAGCCGAGAGAGCTTCATTAAGACCTCCGGCGAGGGCGCCGAGACGTCCTTTTCGTATCTCGAAAGAGATTTGTTAGATATTCCCAGTGCGTCAAAAACGTCCATCTGGGACATTCCGCGGCGCTTTCTTGCCTTTCTTAAGCGTTCTCCGAGAGTTGACACGCTCATTCCTCCTTCATATCGGAAATTTCCTTTTTGTGCCGAAGATGTATTTTTATGTGCCCGATACCGAGCGCTATGACAAAGAGCATCAGCTGCGGCGTTTTCCCGAACACTGCCAGAAGCCCGAGCCCCGCGACCGGCAGCACCGCCCCCGGAACGGGTATCCCGAAAAGCGGCGCGTAGAAGCTTTCGAGAGTTTTTTCGCCGCGGAAATACCTCGCCCAAAAGACCTCGTAGAGCGCCATGCAGGCCGCCGAGGCCAGAAGCCAGAGCGTCCAAGGGCTTATCCCCGTCGGGTTAAGGTTCTTCGAGATTGGCGCTATCATCGTGATGCCGACCTGCCCCGTCATTTCGAGGACACGGAGCACCCTGTCCTCCGCGCCGAGCTTTTCGATCCCGGCGGGCTTATTTTTCAGATAAATTATATTCGGGACGTAAAGAAGCAGCAGCCAGATCAGGCCGACATAGGAAAAGCCGACCTCCATTTTATGCCTCCAGAACTGCAAGAAGGGCCTTCACGCACTCCCCCGCGGCAAGCTCGACCGACCTTTCCGCCTCGGCCGCGCCGCCGAAAAGGCTGTCCGAGACGGCCTTTATCATCAGGACCGGCACTCCCGCGCGGTCGGCGGTGAGAAGTATCCCCGCGGCCTCCATCTCGCAGATGTCCGCGTTGTATTTTTCGTGGAGCTCCCGCTTTTTTTCGGGCGCGTCGATGAATTTGTCTCCCGAGGCGCAGATCACCCTTTTCATGCCCGGGACGGCCGAAAGGGCGCGCTCCAAAAGGGTCTTATCGGTTTCAAGATACACCGACGGGTAGTTTATATACCTTGCGCGCCCGCAGCCGTCGACCGGCGAGGTGTCGAAGTCGTAGTGCACCACCTTTTCGACCGCCACGGTGCGGCAAAGGGTCATCTCCTCGGTGAGGCCGCCGACAATTCCGTAATTTATTATCGCCTCAACGCCGTATTTCGTGATGAGAAGCTGCGCGGCGCCCGCGGCGTATATCTCTCCGGCGCCGGAGCGGGTGAGATAAATTTCGTTCTCCCCCGTTTTATAGACGCTAACCTCTATCCCGGTGACCGTTTCGCGGCGACCGGGGCTGCCGAACGCCGCCATCGCCGACTCTATCTCCCGCTGCATGGCGACTATCATTCCTATGCGCATAAGTATTCCTCCAAAAAATTTTTATCTCTTTTTTCTTTTATATATTACCACTTTTCCGCAGGATTTTCAACAGATTTTTCAAAACAAAACCGCAAAATTCCGAAAAAGTTCATAAAACAGTCACACTTTGAAAAAACAAAGGGTGTATAATAAGGGTAATCTTATTTTGGAGGGGAAATTATGGCAAGAATTTTAATGGTAGACGACGAGGCGAAGATACGCGAGGTCGTGAAGGAATACGCGACCTTCGAGGGCTATGAGGTCGTCGAGGCCGCCGACGGAATGGAAGCGGTCGAAAAGGTCAGGGAGGATCAGAGCTTCGACTGCATCATCATGGACATCATGATGCCGAAGCTGGACGGATATTCGGCCTGCAAGGAGATAAAAAAGATAAAGAATATCCCGGTCATCATGCTCTCGGCAAGGGGCGAGGAATACGA
The DNA here is from genome assembly GCA_947624745.1 of uncultured Clostridia bacterium. Taxonomy (GTDB): domain Bacteria; phylum Bacillota; class Clostridia; order Oscillospirales; family Ruminococcaceae; genus Faeciplasma. The sequence goes on from CANQLR010000003.1 coordinate 103,448, forward strand.
CAAGCTGTTCGGGTTCGAGGTCGGTATCGACGACTATGTCGTGAAGCCGTTTTCCCCGAAGGAGCTCATGGCGAGGATAAAGGTCGTCATTAAGCGCTCGGCAAAGGAGCCGGAGGAGGACGTCATAAGATACAAGGGGCTGGTCATAAACTTCGCCGCCCGCGACGTTATAATCGACGGCAAGCGCGCGCAGATGACCCCGAAGGAGTATGATATTCTCTTCTTCCTCGCGAAAAACATGAACATCGCGATGAGCCGCGAAAAGCTTTTGGAGGAGGTCTGGGGATTTGATTTCTACGGCGACGACAGGACCGTAGACACGCACATAAAGATGCTCAGAAACAGTCTCGGGCCGTATCGCGACCTTATAGTTACGCTTCGCGGAATGGGGTATAAATTTGACAACATCAAATAATTCCGGAAAAGGAAAAAAAGCGCTCTCGGTGCGCTCGACGATATGGGTGTACTTTGCGGTCTTTACCGCGGCGATACTTATGCTCGTCTGGTTCTTCCAGGTGTTCACGCTCAAACAATATTACGAGATGTCGACGAGAACGAAGATACAGAAGATGGCCGACGTCATACGCATGCAATTCGACGGCGACTATCCGCTTTCGGTGAGGGATGTGGTGGAGGATCTTGCGTACAACAGCACCGCGACCATCGCCATCACCGACCTGAACGGCAACCTTGTTCTGGCGGCGGACCTTATGGGCGGGTTCTCGGTCCTGACTGCGGGAAACGGGTTTCGGCTCTTTGAGTTTGCAAAAAAGGTCACCGGCTCGGAGACGGGACGGTTCATGCAGGAGACCACCAACGCGCGCTTCGGCACCACCGAATATCTCTACGGCTCGAGCATCGACGACAACTATCTCGTATTTATAAACACCTCGATGGAGCCGATCGGCCCCGCGGCGGAGATAATAAAGGAGCAGCTCATCTTCATCTCGATGCTGACGTTTTTCCTGATGCTCTTTATCTCGCTGATGCTCTCAAACCGGCTCTCTCGGCCCTTCAAGCAGATAACCGAGGGCGCGGAGGCGCTGGCCTCGGGGGATTACACCGTGCACTTCGAGGGCGGGGGATATGCCGAGATCAACGAGCTTTCGGACGCGCTTAACTACGCCGCCTCTGAGATATCGAAGGTCGACAGCTTAAGAAACGACCTTATCGCGAACGTTTCGCACGACTTAAGAACGCCGCTCACGATGATAAAAGCGTATGCCGAGATGATCAGGGACCTTTCGGGGGACAATCCCGAAAAGCGCGCCGAGCACCTCGGGGTCATAATCGACGAGTCGGACAGGCTTTCGGAGCTCGTCAACAACCTTTTGGAGCTCTCGAAGCTGCAAAACGGGGCGATAGAGCTCGAAAGGCACCAGTTCTCGCTTCAGGAGTTCATCTCGTCGGCGCTTTCGCGGTATGAGGTGCTGAAGGAGCGCGAGGGGTTCGAGTTCGTATTCGAGCCTGACGTGGACGTGATCTGCTACGGCGACGAGGCGAGGCTCGCGCAGGTGCTCTACAACTTTATAAATAACGCCGTTAATTATTCCGGCGATTCGCGGAAGATAATCATCCGCCAGAAAAACCTGCGGGACACCGTGAGGATCGAGGTCGTGGACTTCGGCGTCGGCATTGCGAGGGAGCGGCTGCCGCAGATATTCGACCGCTACTACCGCGACGAGCGCACCAAGCGGGACGTCATCGGCTCGGGGCTGGGGCTGTCGATCGTCAAGGAGATCATGCGGCTGCACGGGCTGAAATTCGGCGTGCAGAGCGAGCTCGGCAAGGGCTCGACGTTCTGGTTCGAGATACAAAGGGCGGAGGAATAGGGGGAGACTGAGAATATAATAAAAAGCCGCCTCGAGGGGTAGCCCCGCATAAAACAACAAAACAAAAATTTTAATGCGGCGGTCTGCCAAAAGGGTGCTAAACAAAGCCATATCCGATCCCTCGGGTATGGCTTTTACTTTATGTGATTATCTTTTCTTTAGCGCCAACGTCTTTTCCCCCGCCCGTTCGCCCTATTTTTCAAAATTTCGATCGCTTATCCGCGGGAAACGGCGCGGCTTTCGGGAGGAGGGGATGAGTGAGGGCGGTTGACGCTTTGCGCTGCGCCTCGGGCATGCTAAAACTCTGCAGAGCGCCGGGCGCCGGCGGGGTATGTGCCCCGCCTTTTTGATTTTCGACCGCTTATGCTCGATTTTCGACCGTTTGTGCAAAATGGGTTGACGGGTGCCGGAGGATTTATACAATTTAATTAAAAATTGAAGGAATGCGGGGAAACGGTATGAAAAAAATCGGATATATTATAACTTTGGCAGTCGTGATATTTGGGCTGTGCTCTTTAGCGGGGTGCGCGTCCGAGGGGCAGGGCGAGGGGCGGCGGACGGGTTCGGCGGAAAGCAACGAGGCGGCGATCGAAGGTGATCCGGCTGAAGTTACGGGCGATGAAAACGGCGGCTCCGGCTCAGAGAATTTATATGCCGCGGCTCACGAGACCGAGCTGTGGCGGGATAATTTTCCCGATTCGGAAACGCTCAAGGCGCGCTATCCCGGCAGGAATATATTGACATGGGTATTTGAGGAGACCCTCTACGACAGAAACTTTCCGTTCCCGACTTGGGAGGTCAACGATTACCTCGATTCCGTAGGCTGCGGGTATGTTGTCTGCTTTGTACCGGTCAGCGCGCCGCTGCAAAATGATTCCGATAAAAACACCTATACTTCAAAGGTTTGGGATATGATCGAAGCCGGGGAGCAGGTCGACATTATATACGACTCCGGGCAGGCGGCAAGCGAGGCGGGAAGCAACGCCTATTGGAAGGACGCTTTCAGCGGGCTTTTTATCCCGCTCGATGATTACCTGACCGATACCGAGATCGGGCGGGAGCTGTATGAGCTTATGCCGAAGGAGCACTGGGACGCTCTTTCGGTAAACGGGAGCGTTTTCGGCGTCGACGGTTATATGTCGTCGGCGGATAACGCCTTCACCTGCGATTATAACGCGGATCTGGCCGAAAAATACGGCTATGACGTCAATATCCCGCCGTATGAGCAAATGGAGAAAATATATGAGATAGCCGAAAAAGAAAACTGCGACGCCGTGTCGTGCAGCGGATACGCGCGGATAATCTGCGACTGGACAAATGTCAAGATGCTCGAAAGCTGCGTTTATTGGGACGAGGCGGAAAAGCGCGCAAGATCAATATTTGAGTACGGCGACTACGTAACAAAGCTTAAGTGGCTGTTTGAATGCAAGCCCGACTCCCCGACCGTAAAAAATCATCGTGAGAACTGCTTTTTGATGACCTCCGCGGTATACGGCAGGGGCGGCGGCGGTGTTTCGGCGCGGCGGTATTACGACAGCGTCATAGACGCGGTTTCGGTAAGCGAGGAGAGCTATATCGTCTCGGCCTACAACGCCACCGGGATATGCTTCGCGTCGGATTATAAGGACATGGCGTTCGATCTTCTCGCGCGGGTGCAGACGGATAAATATTTAAACAACTTATTGACTTACGGCGTCGAAAACAGGGACTATACGCTTACGGACGGCGTTCCGGATACGGTGACAAATCCCTTTAATTCCTACAGATTTTCAAACCGAATGATCTGCTGGCCCGAGCGTTCGGGGGATATGACTGCGGAAGAATTTTTGGAGTTTTACGGCAGCGCGGACAGATCAGCGGCCCTTGAATTTGCGTTTGACGCTTCATCGGTCATTGACGAGTCCGAAAAAACCTGCCTTGTGATGTATGAGCTGGACGATACGGAGAGGTGGAAGGAATTTGAAAACGCCGACGAATTCATCGCATATTACACCGAGCGGTTAAAAGAGGCCGGGATAGACAGGATAATCGACGAGTGCGACCGGCAGTATAGAGAATATGAAACCTGCAAATAAAAGTCAATAGGAAAAATGAAAAAATATATGAAGAAGAAAAAGGCATAGCAAAGCAGGCGA
>CANQLR010000004.1 GCA_947624745.1 uncultured Clostridia bacterium
TCACCAATTCAAGACTTTGTGAGGGAAGCTTGATATGGTTATTTCTAACTTACATTTATTATTATACGAGGAGGCTTAAAGATGAAGAGAACATTTTCCCTTTTGGCGCTTATCCTTGCCGTTTCGATGCTTCTTTGCTCCTGCGGGGGCGGGGGCGGCGCCGCGAAGGTTGTGTCGTCCGGGGACGGCGCGGTCGTTATCGAGGCTCTTGATTCTACCGGCAGCCTCGAGGACGCCCTGAACGCGCTTTCCGAGGCGGGAGAGCTCGAATTTAGCGGCACCGTGAGCGAGTACGGGCTTTATATCGAGTCCGTAAACGGCGTTTCCGCGAACCCCGAGAACCAGTACTGGGCGATCTATACGACCCTCGGCGACCTCGACGGGATAGGCTATTCCTCGCCCGATTTCGGCACCTACGACTATGACGGCAAGACCCTCAGCAGCGCTTCGTTCGGCGCTTCGGGGCTCCCGTTGGTCGAGGGCGAGCTTTACGCGCTCGTTCTTAGCGAGTTTTGAGCCGCAGGATAGCGCGCTGTGCCGTGATGTGTGCAATGCTCATCGCGGTGCAGCTTGCCCTCGGCTTCCTCCCGGGGATCGAGCTCGTGACCCCGCTCTTCGCGGCCTACTGCTTCCGCTTCGGCCCGGCCGAGGGCGCGGTCTGCGGCGCGGCGTTCTCGCTCCTTCGCTGCGTGATATGGGGCTTCTACCCGAGCGTAGTGCTCCTATATCTCGTCTACTACCCCCTTTTCGGCGCGCTGTTCGGGCTTTTGAGGACCCGCCGCCCGCCAAAACTTCTTTGCCCCTTTGCCCTTTCGGCGATGATCGCCCTCTCCGCCCTCGGCGCGATATTCGGCCTGCCGGTCAGCAGGCTCTATTCCGTGAGGCTTCGGGTGAGCTGCGCCGTTCTGGCCGCTGTTTTCGCGGCGGTACTTCTTTATTATATTAAATGTCTGCGCTCGCCCGACTCCAAAGCCTCCGCCCTCATGCCCGAGGCCGTGAGCCTTGCCTCCGCTATGACGGTGCTGTTCACACTTTTGGACGACGTCATCACGCCCCTTTTGCAGGGCTATTCCCGCGAGGCCGCGGCGGCGTACTTCTACGGCGGATTTCTGGCCATGGTCCCGCAGACGGTCTGCGCGGCCGTATCCACCGTGATACTCTTTCCGAGGCTCACGAAAACGCGTTCCACGGATCACGAATAATTAAGGTGATAAAATGACTATCGACAAAATTCTTGAAAAAAAGCGCACTCTCTCCTTCGAGGTATTCCCGCCGAAGCGCGGCGGCGAGGAGAAGTCCGCTCTCATAGATACAATTAAGCAGCTTAAAGACCTGCGCCCCGACTTCATCAGCGTTACCTACGGCGCGGGAGGCACGAACGCCGGCGAGGCGGTCGAAATTTCGGGCGAGATAAAGCGCCTCGGGATAGAGCCCCTCGCCCACATTACCGGCGGGCCGAGCACTCCAGAGGACATCGACAGGGTCTCGAAGGCTCTTTTGGAACTCGGCGTAAAAAACGTTCTTGCCCTTCGCGGCGACCGCCCCGTCGATTTCGACCGCGACTACTGCAAGCACTTCCCCCACGCGACCGATCTAATTAAATACCTTAACGGAAAATTCTGCGTCGGCGCGGCCTGCTACCCCGAGGGTCACACCGAGTGCCGCACCCTTCGCGACGACATCGTGAACCTCAAAAAGAAGCAGAACCTCGGCGCGAAATTTCTCATCACACAGATTTTTTACGACAACTCCTACTACTACCGGCTCGTCCACGAGGCGAGGGCCTTGGGGGTCACGGTGCCGATAATCCCGGGGATAATGCCCCTCGTGAGCGCGAAAAACATCCCGAGGATAAAGTCGATGTGCGGCTCGACGATACCTCTCGATTTCCGCAACATGATCGAATCCTACAGCGACATGCCCCGCGTAATGCGCGAAATAGGCCTTAACTACGCGGTCTATCAGATAATTGATCTCATCGCGAAGGGCGCGCCGGGCATTCATCTATACATCATGAACCACGCCGACACCGCCGTCGAGATCTTCTCGCGGCTGAGGACCGTTTTCGATGAACTCTTCTGAACTTTCGGCCGTCCTGCCCGCGGTCTATAACTACCTCGGCTTCAGGGGCATCGGAAAGACCGAGGAAACCGACCGGCTCATCGCCGACTGCATCGAAAAGCTTGAGACGAAGATACAGTTTAACTACTTATATAAATTTTACGACTCCCCTCCCCCGTTTTTGGATAAGGAGCCCTACCGGTCCTTCCTTTCGGGCTCCCGCGGGGTGATACTCTCGGCCACGACCCTTGGCGCCGGGGTGGACAGGTACATAAGCCGCCTTTTTCGGGTGGATATGACCGAGGCCGCCGTCACCGACGCCTGCGCGAGCGCGCTTTTGGAGCGCATGGCGGACGACTATGAAAAGACGATCGCCCCCGACCTGTCATACCGCTTCTGTCCCGGCTACGGCGGCAGCAGCGTCGACGATCTCCGCCCGCTTTTTGAGGAGCTTAAGCCCGAAAAAATCGGGATTTACCTCGGGGAGACCTGCTTCATGCTCCCCGCGAAGTCGATGGCAGGGGTCATCGCGGTCGGAAAAAGCGCGAAAAAAAGCTGCCGGGGCTGTTTTATGGCAGGCTCCTGCGAATATCTTAAGGAGGGCAGAAAATGCTACGTTTCGGAGAAAAAACAGTAGTTTTTGACGGCGGTTTCGGCAGCGAGCTCGAAAAGCGCGGGCTGACCGGCACCCCCGAGGACCTCAATATCGACGCGCCGGAGATAGTTAAGGAGATTCACCTTTCCTACGCGGCGGCGGACGCCGTCACGACGAACACCTTCGGCCTCAACCCGATAAAATATCACGGAAAATATTCTCTGCGGGAGGTCGCCGAAAAGGCGGTCGAGAACGCCCGAGCCGCAAAAAAGCCTGTGTTTTTCGACGTCGGCCCGACCGGAATGTTAATTGAACCCACCGGCCCTCTCGGCTTCGAGCAGGCGTATGAGTGCTACCGCGAGCTCGCCGAGGCGACAAAGGACCTTCCCGACGGCTATATCCTCGAGACGTTTTCCGACCTCTACGAGCTCAAAGCCGCGATCTTGGCGTTCAAGGACGTGACCTCTCTCCCGCTCATCGCCTCAATGACCTTCGACAAGACCGGCCGCACCCTCTCCGGCGCATCGCCCGAAATAGTCGCGAACACGCTCGAAGGCCTCGGCGTTACGGCGCTCGGGATAAACTGCTCCTTAGGCCCCCGCGAGCTTCTCCCGACGGTGGAAAGGCTCCTTCGCGCCGCGACCCTCCCGGTCATCGTCCAGCCGAACCGCGGCCTTCCGAAGCTCAAGGACGGCAAAACGGTCTATGAAATGCCCGCCGAGGAATTTTACCGCGAGGCGGAGAAGATGGTCGAAATGGGCGTCTCGATCATCGGCGGCTGCTGCGGCACCGATCCCGAAATAATCTCGCTTTTGGCTCGTCTTTCCGGCCGCGAGGTCAAAAAAAGACCCGTCGCCCCCGTCACCGCGATAAACTCGGGCAGCAGGCTCGTAATTATCGACGGCGTAAAAATTTGCGGCGAGCGCCTCAACCCGACCGGCAAAAAAGCCCTTAAGGAAGCGCTTTTGGCGGAGGACTACGACTACCTCATCGACGAAGCCATCAGGCAGCAGGAAGCCGGCGCCGACATGCTGGATCTTAACTGCGGCCTGCCTCAGATCGACGAAAAGCGGATCATGCTCGGCGCGGTGAAAAAAATTCAGGAGCTCTGCGACCTGCCGCTTCAGCTCGACTCCTCCGACCCCGAGGCCATCGAGGCTGCGGCGCGCGCCTATAACGGGATCCCCCTTATAAACAGCGTGAACGGCGAGCGTGACGTCATGGAGCGCATTTTCCCGATCGCGAAAAAATACGGCGCGGTGGTCCTCGGCCTCACGATGGACAAAAACGGCGTGCCGAAAACCGCCCGCGAGCGGGTCGAGATCGCAAAGCGCATCATTTCGACCGCCGAGAGCTTCGGTATCCCGCGGCACAAGATAATGATAGACACCCTCGTTCTGACCGCCTCGGCCGAGCAGCCGCTCGTTCGGGTGACCTTGGAGGCTCTCTCCGAGGTAAGAAAGCTGGGAGTAAAAACCGCCCTCGGGGTGTCGAACGTATCCTTCGGGCTGCCGAACCGGCCGCTCATAAACCGCGTGTTCCTGTCGGCGGCGATGGAGCGCGGCCTCAACATGCCGATAATGAACCCCCTCGACGGCGAGATGTCCGGCGCAGTCGCGGCCTACAGGGTTTTAAGCTGCGAGGACGAAAACGCCGCCGATTATATCGCCCTCTACCGCGATTTCACGCCCTCCGGCTCGGCTTCTGTGGGAGCAAAAAAGCCCGCCGAGACCTCCGCCGAAAGCCTTTACGACTGCGTGAAGCTCGGCCTCAAAAGCAAGGTTGCCGAGCTTGCAAAGGAGGAAATTTCAAGGCGCGGCGCTCTCGGAACGGTGAACGACGTTTTAATTAAGGCGCTTGACGAAGTCGGCCGCCTCTACGAGCAGGGAAAGCTCTTCCTGCCGCAGCTCATATCCTCGGCGGAGGCCGCAAAAACGGCCTTTGCGGAGGTCACAAGGAGTCTTCCCGCGGGCACGAGCTCCAAGGGCAGGGTCGTTTTGGCGACAGTCATGGGCGACGTTCACGACATCGGCAAAAATATAGTTAAAGTAGTTATTCAGTCCTACGGCTGGGAGGTAAAAGACCTCGGCCGCGACGTTCCTCCCGAAAAGGTGCTCGAAGCGGTGAAAACGTTCCGCCCCGACGCCGTCGGGCTTTCGGCCCTTATGACCACAACGGTGCCGAGCATGGAAAAAACGATAAAGCTCCTTAAAGAAAACGGCTGCACGGCGAAAATTTTCGTCGGCGGGGCAGTCCTTAACGCCGAGACCGCCGAAAAGATCGGCGCAGACTATTACACCCCCGACGCGCTCGCGATGGCGAAAAAGCTCGACGAGGTCTTCGGAAAATAAACAAAAAAACGCGCCCCCGCAAGAAGCCCCTCTGAGATAAGAAAACAAGAGTGCCCTGCGGGCACTGCGAAGCACCGCATAGTCGTTCAAAGCCGTCAGATTCAAGGCGGCGGCTCGCACGCACTCCTTTGTGGAATGCAAGAGCCGCCAACGATGAAGATGGCGGCTTTGAGTCAGATTATGCGGGCTTGTTTTCTTATTGAAGAGGGGCTAAAGTCTGCGGAGACGCTTTTATTTTGCCTACTTAATTATTTTTACGTTCTCCGAGCGGTCGAAGGTATGCGGCTCCTTCGCGACCGCCTTATGCCCCACGGCGATGGCGATGAGGTACTGATACCCGTCCGCGAAGCCCAGCTTTTTCGCGTAATAGTCCTGCTTCTCGCCCTCCAAAACGCCACGCACGCAGCCTATGATAAGGCTCCCGAGCCCGAGCTCCTCCGCCGCGAGCGCCATGTTCTCGACCGCTATCCCCGCGTCGACCGCGCTCCAGTGAAACGCCGTCTCGCCGGAAAGGAAGATGACCGTCGGCGCGCCGTAGTAGAAGTTCTGCGGCGAGGGTCTGCCCCCGGTAAGGTCGCTTTGGAGCTCCGCCAAAACCGGGTTATCGCCGTCCAGAACGCTGAAATTTATCTCCTGACGGTTGGTGGCGGTGGGGGCCATCAGCCCCGCGTCGATTATCGTGTCAAGCTCGGCCTGAGTGAGCTTTTCCTCGGTGTAGCCCCTTGTGGAGCTGCGCCTTTTAATTGCGTTCAAAGTGTCCATGCCGTAACCTCCGATTTAGTCCTTGACGATGTCCTTAAGGCTCTCCGCGAGCCCCGCGAGGCCTTGTATCTCGCTCGGGATAATTATCTTGGTGGCCTTGCCGTCGGCGGCCTTGCCGAACGCCTCAAGCGACTTGAGCGCGATGACATGGCTGTTCGGGTTGGCGGCGTTGAGCTTTTCTATGCTCGCCGCGAGCGCGGTCTGAACGGCCTCGATGGCCTCCGCCTCGCCCTGCGCCTCAAGTATCTTCTGCTCCCTGACGGCGTTCGCGCGAAGTATCATGGCCTCCTTTTCGGCCTCTGCGCGAAGTATCTCGGCCTGCTTGTCGGCCTCGGCCTTGAGTATCTTCGACTCCTTCTCGCCCTCTGCCACAAGTATCTGGGACTTCTTGTCGCCCTCTGCCTGTAAGATCTTCTCGCGGCGTTCGCGCTCTGCCTTCATCTGCTTCTCCATCGCGTCCTGGATCTCGCGCGGCGGGAGAATGTTTTTGAGCTCGACCCGGTTGACCTTTATGCCCCAGCGGTCGGTCGCCTCGTCAAGTATCACGGTGATCTTCGTGTTGATGGTATCGCGCGAGGTAAGGGTCGCGTCGAGTTCCATCTCGCCGATGATGTTTCTCAGGGTAGTCGCGGTGAGGTTCTCGATAGCTGCGATAGGCCGCTCTACGCCGTATGTGTAGAGCTTCGCGTTGGTTATCTGGAAGAATACGACGGTGTCTATCTGCATTGTGACGTTATCCTTCGTGATAACGGGCTGCGGCTGGAAGTCGGCGACCTGCTCCTTTATAGAGACGCGCTTTGCTATCCTGTCGATAAAGGGCATCAGAAGGTGCGGCCCGGTGTGGAGCTCGCGGCTGAACGCTCCGAGGCGCTCGACGACGTAGACCTGCGCCTGCGGGACGATCTTGAAGTTCGAGATCACCACAAATATCAGAAGCAGTACCACGATGAAAATAATTATTGCGATCATGTTGTTTCCTCCTTAAAATGTTATATCAAACGGAGTCCTCCGTTTCAGACCTGATCTTTTCGCGCGACGATGAGCTTTGCGCCGTCCACGTCCTTGATTATCACGCTCTCGCCGGACGGAATGGGGCTGCCGTCCTCGCTGACCGCCTTCCAGGAAACTCCCCCGATGGTCGCCCTGCCGGTCTGGGCCTCGTTTTTAATGTCCTCGGTCACGGTCGCGAACATTCCGATGTTCATGTCGGCGTTGGTCCTGACGTACTGCCCGCGAATTTTCCTGACTATCGGCCGGGTGATGATGAGCATCAGCGCCGTCACCGCAACGAAGCTCAAAAGCTGCGCCCAAAGCGGCGTGCCGAATATCGCGAGTATCAGCGTCACGAGCGCCGCAAACGCGAACCATATCGACACGAACTGAATGGTCGCGATCTCGATGATGATCGCCGCCGCCAGCACAAATCCCCAAACGGTTATCATGATAAGGTCCATAAAAACACCTCCCGAAGTGTAGGCCTGACTTATTATAGCACATTTGTGGGGATTTGTAAAGAGGGTAAGCAAGAGAGGAAAGAATAATAAAAAGGTCCCGCCATACCCTCCATGAAAGCACAGCAAAACCTTTTTTGCATATTCTTTTAACTCATCCGCTTTACCTCACCCATTTTCGTCACCCTGCACAAAAATCCCCCCAAATTTTTGTTTCTTAACCCCCTTAACAGTCCGTACATTTGTACTCCGAGAGGGATTTCAAAAAAATTTTTCAAAATGTTGTACGTTTGCGTGCAACTTTTCCCCATTTTTCCGCTATATATGGAAGGCCGTTTTCACCGCTTTGATAACCCCGTCCTCTCACCCTCTTCTCAACCTGTCATCTTTTCCTCCCCCTCCCCGCGTTCCCCACCGCCCCGATCACCGGCGCGATGAGCGCGAAAAGGCAGGCCGGGAGGTACATCTTCGGCGGCAGGGCGCAGGTCTGCATGACCCCCGAGAGCGGCGGGAACCAGATGCAGGCGCAGAGCGCGGCGGCCGAGAGCGCGACCGAGCCCAAAAGCGCGGGATTTTTGAGCGGGTTCATCCCGAAAAGCGACCTTGTCTCGCTTCGGCACTCGAAAACGTGCACGAGCTGGGACAGAATAAGGGTGATGAGCGCGGCGGTCCGTGCGGCGGGGAGGGTATAGCCGAGCTTAAGCGAGTAAACAAAGCTTGCGAGCGTGCTTGCCGCGATGAGCGCCCCCCGCACCGCGATCTTGAGCCACAGCCCGCCGCTCGCGAAGCTCCCCGAAAAGTCCCCGGGCTTTTTGTCCATCAGGCTGTCCTCCGGCTTTTCCAGCCCCAGCGCCACAGCCGGCAGCCCGTCGGTCACGAGGTTCACAAGCAGTATCTGCGTCGGCAGAAGCACCACCGGCAGCCCCGAAATTATCGAGAGAAACATCACCGCGACCTCGCCGATATTGCAGGAGATCAGGTATCTCACGAGCTTTCGTATGTTTGAATAGACGGTCCGTCCCTGCTTTACGGCAGCGGTGAGGGTCGCGAAGTTGTCGTCCAAGAGTATGACGTCCGCGGCCTGCTTGCACACGTCGGTGCCGGTTTTTCCCATCGCGACCCCGATGTCCGCGGCCTTCACGGCGGGCGCGTCGTTCACGCCGTCCCCGGTCATCGCGACGGTGCAGCCGCGTTCCTTAAGCGCGTTGACTATTCTCAGCTTATCCGACGGCGTGACCCGCGAATACACCGCGATATCCCCCGAGCGGTGCCGTAGCTCATTATCGCTCAGCCCGTCGAGCTCTTTCTTCGAGATGCACTTCATTCCCGGCCGAAGTATCCCCGCGCGCCTTGCGACCGCCTCCGCCGTAAGCGGGTGATCTCCGGTGATCATCACGACCCGAATGCCCGCGCGCCGGCACTCTGCGACCGCCCTGACCGCCTCCTCACGCGGCGCGTCCATCATGCCGATCAGCCCCATGAACACCTCGCCGCCCTCGGTGGCTTCGCTCACGGCGAGAACTCTCAGCCCGTTTTTTGCCATGTTCTCATATTTCGAGATTATGCTGTTTTTCGCCGAGGTGTCGAGCCGCCTGATCTCGCCCCGGTCGCAAAAGCTCCTGCACTGCGAGATAATGACGTCCGGCGCGCCCTTTACTGCCGTAAACTCCCTTCCCGCGCGGCGATACCTCACCGTCATCTTCTTGCTCTCGTGGTCGAACGGTATCTCGCTTATCCTCACGCAGCCCTCAACCGCCCCTCCGCTTGTCACCCCGCATTTTTCCGCCGCAATGAGAATTGCCGCTTCGGTGGGATCTCCCTCCGCCTCATAAAGTCCCCGCGTTTTCCTCTCCCGCGAGCTTTCCTCCCGCTCATACGGCGTGATTTTCGCGTTGCAGCAAACCGCCGCAAGCTCCAGAACGTGCCTTGCGTGCTCCGGCAGCTTATCCAATGTTTCCCCGTTTAGAGATACCTTCCCCCTCGTCGAATACCCCGACCCGGTGAGGGAAATCTCCTCCCCGGCGGCGTAAATTTCGGTCACGCTCATGACGTTTTCGGTGAGCGTTCCCGTCTTGTCGGTGCAGATGACGTTCGTGCAGCCGAGCGTTTCGACCGAGTGGAGCTTATTGACGAGCGCGTTCAGCCTCACCGTCCGCCTCACGGCCAGCGCGAGCGCGATAGTCACCGTCGCCGGCAGCCCCTCGGGTATCGCTGCGATGGCGATGGTTATCCCGGTCATCAGCATGTCGAAAAGCGGCTCTCCGCGAAGTATCCCCGCCGCAGTCACAAGCGCGCAGACCAAAAGGCAAATCACGCAGAGCGACGTTCCGAGCTTCCCAAGCTTTTTCTGTAAGGGAGTTTTCTGCTCCGCCTCCCTCCCGATAAGCCCCGAGACCTTTCCCATCTGCGTTTTCATGCCAGTCAGAACCGTTTCGCAGACCGCGTTTCCCCGAAGCACAGCCGTCCCCGCATAGCAAAGCCCCGCCTCCGACGGGCTCAAAATATCCTCCCCCGAATAGACCGCCTTTTTCACCCCGCCCGACTCTCCGGTGAGTACAGCCTCGTCGCACCGAAGCCCGTACTCCTCTAAAATTTTCCCGTCTGCGGGCACCCTGTCCCCCTCCGAAAGAAGAAAAATATCCCCCCGAACGAGCTCCCTCGCCTCGATCTTCTGTTCCTTCCCGTCCCTTATGACCCTTGCCGACGGCGCGCTCATCCGCTCGAGAGCCTCGACCGTGCGTTCTGTCCGATACTCCTGGATAAACCCGAGCACCGCGTCAAGAATGACTATCGCGATGATGGTCACCGCGTCGTAGATCTCTCCCATCACCGCCGAAACCGCCGTCGCGCCCAGAAGCACCATCACCATCACGTCTCGGAACTGTCCGGCAAAAATGCCGAGCGCGCCCCGCTTGGCCGGCTTTTCAAGAGTGTTCTCGCCCTCCTCCTTAAGACGCTTGCAAGCTTCCTCCGAGGTCAGTCCTTTGTAGTTAAGCATAATAAAAATCTCCTCATACATGTCCTTTTGGACAAGTGTATGAGGAAATCTCTCCGTTTATGACTTACGCCCGATAGGCTTTTATTATCTCGCCCACATAAACCGTGTGCAGGTCTCTCTCGGGGTAGTTTTGTTCGATCACCGTCCTGTCGAGAAAGCTTTCTTCGAGCATAGGCTGCTTAAAGAGCTTTCTGCAGACCAGAACAAGGTCGGCCTCCTCGAAGGTCACCGCCCCGCCCGAGAATATCGGGTTAAGGCCCGCCTCCTTCGGCTTGTCGTGATCCCTGCCCGAAACGCTCCCGCAGAGGCCGAGCGCCTTCTTATAGCCATCGGGGAAGAAGGTCAGCGTAAAAAGCTCCTCCCGGTCGACGAACTCCTTGGTGTAGCGCTGCGGGCGGATATAAACCGTCGCGACCGGCCTGTTCCAGAGAATACCGACCCCGCCCCACGAGGCAGTCATGGTGTTGAAGCTCTTTTCGTTCCCCGCGGTGATTAGGCACCAGTCACGGCCGATGCGCTCGAACGGGTCAAAGCTCAGTGTGGATATGTCAAATTCCCGCATAAATGCTCCTCCTTTATATAAGACTATTCCGGCGCTTCAAAAAGTATGACTCATTCCGAAATATGGCTGTGCTCCTCCAAAAGCTGCTTGATCTTCTCGTGCGGATCGAGTATATCGCTCACCGACATATCGTGGTTAAGCGCCGCCACGAAATAGGACACATACTTCGAGCAGTCGACAGTATGGAACCACGGGCGCTCCGAAAGCTCGGGGTTGAGATAGCTCAGGTTAGTCCCGTAAACTCCCGTAATTTTCCCTTCCGCGTATGCTTCGTCGAAGGGCTTTAAGCCGTTGGTGAAAACGGGGTAGGTGGCGTATGCGAATATCCTTCCCGCGTCGCGCGCCTTAAGCTCGTTTGCTATGTCAAGGACCGAATCTCCCGAGGAGATTATGTCGTCCGCGATGAAGATGTCCTTCCCCCTGACGTCGTTTCCGAGGTATTCGTGCGCGACGATGGGGTTCCTGCCGTTGACGATGACCGAGTAATCCCGCCTCTTATAGAACATTCCGAGGTCTACCCCGAGCACCGATGCGTAGTACATATTCCTCGACATCGCGCCCTCGTCGGGGGACACCACCATGAAATTATCCTTGTGAACGCTCAGCTTTTCGGCGGTGTGTATGAGCGTTTTCAGCACCTGATAGGAGGGGATTATGTTGTCAAACCCCATCAGCGGGACGGCGTTCTGGACCCTCGGGTCGTGCGCGTCGAAGGTGAGGATATTTTCGACCCCCATCGACTGCAGCTCCTGGAGCATCCACGCGCAGTCGAGCGATTCGCGGTAGTTTCTTCTGTGCTGCCTCCCGCCGTAGAGAATAGGCATGATGACGTTTATCCTGTGCGCCTTGCCTCCGGCGGCCTGGATGATCCGCTTAAGGTCCTGATAGTGGTCGTCCGGCGACATATGGTTCTCGTGCCCGAAGAGGGGATAGGTGCAGCTGTGGTTTCCCGTGTCGCATATGATGAAAAGATCAAGTCCTCTTACCGTGCTCTCGATGAGCGCCTTCGCGTCGCCCGTCTGGAACCTCGGGCAGTTGCAGGGTATCAGAAACGTGTCGATATCCTGTCCCGACTGCCTCGCCCAGGTAACAAGATAGTCGTTTATCTTGGTGCCGAGCTCCTTTGCGCCCTCCATAGCGATTATCCCGAGCGGGGCAACGCTAAGGTTCGGATTGAAGACCTGCGCCGTCTTTCTTCTTTTTGTCATACTTTACCTCCTGCCCTGTCGGGCGTCTTATTTTACCTCAACCGAGGAAAAAGCTCAATAAAAGGGGAAAGTGCCATGTCTGCGCGGTTTTCGGGCAGCTCAGTAGCTGTCGCGCTTTTTCTTTAAAGCCCGCCTTACGTTCACGAACACCGTCGCGGCGATAAGGCATACAAGGAACAGCGGTACGAACCAGACGTTCGAGTTGTCGACCTTCAGCTGCGTCCAGAGCTCCTGCATATAGGCGTTGGTCTCGTCCGAGAGGTTTATGAACACCTCGGTGTTCTCCGCCAGAAATTCGTCCGAGGGGTATCTTTTCTCGTCCGATTTTACCTCGTCGTCCAAAAGCTCATAAGCCGCCGCGTTCGGGGTGGAATAGCCGACGTAGTCGCAGTTCGCGAGCGCGATCTCGGCCTCGCAGAGAAAGTTTATATACATCTCCGCGGCCTCCTTGTTTTCGGCGGTGGTGGGAATGCAGACCGCGTCTACGAACCAGTTCGTTCCCTCCGCGGGGATAATGTAGTCAAGGTCGGGGTTGTCGTCGCACATCGTCACCGCGTCGCCGACGTAATACGGCCCGATGGCCGCCGAGCCGCCCTCTAACTTATCGAAAATTTCGTCCATTACATACCCCTGGACGATCTCCTTCTGCTCCTTTAAAAGCGCGGCGCAGCGATCGAGCTCGGCCTTGCTCTCGGTGTTAAGCGAGTAGCCGAGATACGCCTGCGCGATGCCGAACGCGTCGCGGGGGTTATTGAACATCAGGATATTTCCCGCGTATTTTTCGTCCCACAAGGACGCCCAGGAGGTTATCTCGCCGTCGATCATCGTCGTGTTGTAGATGATGCAGACCATGCCCCAAAGATAGGGCACCGAGTATTCGTTGTCGGGATCGTATTGGGGGTTAAGAAAGCTCGGCATGATCTTTGCAAGGTTCGGGATATTGTCAAAATCGAGCTTCTGGAGCATACCTTCCTTGATCATCTTCGAGATCATATAGTCGGAGGGTATGACGATGTCGTAGGTCGCGCCCCCCGAGAGGAGCTTCGAGTAGAGCGTTTCGTTCGAGGCCACCGTCTTATAGTTTACGGTGATCCCGGTGAGCGCCTCGAAGGCCTCGTTCACGTCGACCGATTCGTCGTCGTTTATCGACATATATTCGCCCCAGTTGGCGACGTTTAAGGTGATGTCCTCGTCCTTAAGGCGGGAGTAGTCATAGTCGGAAAACAGCTCGGGGTCGAGGCCGAATTCCTCCAAAACGGCGTCGCGGTCGATTTCATCGGAGACCTGCGATCCGGCGCAGCCGCAGAGCGACAGAGCGAGCGCGGCGGCCGAAATAAGAGCAAAAATGCGCTTCATCTTCTTGTCCTCGCCTCCCTTACAGCAACGCGGGAAAGCGCCATGTCGCGGCGGAGCCTGCGGTTTTCGATGACGTTTTTGATAATGAGTATCGCGGTGATGACGACAAAGATTATCGCCGAAAGCGCGTTTATCTTCGGGGACACCTTCACCCTCGTCATCGACTCGATGGTGACCGAGAGGGTCTCGACGGTGGTGCCGGAGGTGAAATATGACACCACGAAGTCGTCGACCGAATAGGTCAGCGCCATCAGAAATCCCGAGAATATGCCCGGCATTATCTCGGGTATCACGGCCTTGAAGAACGCCTGCCGCGGGTTGCAGCCGAGGTCCTGCGCCGCTTCGACGAGGTTCGGGCTCATTCCCCGAAGCTTCGGCAGCACGTTATATATGACATACGGCACGTCGAAGCTTATGTGGGCCAAAATAAGGGTCGCAAAGCCGAACTGGAAGGACGTCCTTGTGACGAAGAACTTAAAGAGAATCATAAGCGAGATACCCATGATTATCTCGGGGTTGATGACCGGGATATAGGTCGCGCCCATGAAGAGCCCGCGGGCGGTCTTTCCCATCGAGTGTATGCCGAGGGCCGCCATCGTGCCGAGTACCGTCGCCAGGACCGAGGCCGCGAGCGCGACTATCACGGTATTTAAAAGCGAGGTCAGAATCCTTTCGTCCCTGAAGAGGTCGGCGTACCAGTGAAGGGTGAAGCCGGTCCAGTTTGCGCGGGATTTCGACTGGTTAAACGAGAAAACTATCAAAACGAGTATCGGAAGATACAGAAACAGGTAGAGCAGGTACATATATACCTTAGAGGATACGGTCTTCATAGCTGCACATCCTCCTCCGAGCCGAACTGGTTAAACAGGCTCATCATAAAGAGCACTATTATCATCAGCACCAGCGCCATAGCCGAGCCGAGGTGCGGGTTGTAGGAGTTTCCCGAAAACTGCATCTCGATTATATCGCCGATAAGGTCGTTCGTTCCGCCGCCGAGCATTCTCGAGATGATGAAGGTCGACACCGACGGCACGAACACCGCGATGACCCCGGTCGATATACCGGGCATCGAAAGGGGAAGAAGCACCTTTCTCACGAGCCGGATCTTGTTCGACCCGAGATCCTGCGCCGCCTCGATTATCGACTGATCTATCTTGACCATGACCGAGTAGAGCGGAAGTATCATGAACGGCAGGTAGTTATACACCATGCCCAGAATTACCGCACCGGAGTTGTTGATGAGCTGATAGGGTCCGAGGTCGATAAGCCCGAGAAGCCGGTTTATTACGCCGTTTTGCTCCAAAAGGGTCATCCAGGCGTAGGTTCTGAGCAGAAAGTTTATCCACATCGGCACCATAAGGAGCACGACAAGGGTCGAGCGGTTTATGGCGTTCGCGCGGGAGATTATGTAAGCCGCAGGGAACGCGATTACAAGGCAGATCACCGTCGCCGCGATGGCAAAGAGAATAGATCGGAACAGCACCGCCATATAGTCCGACATCGCGAAGATGTTTTCAAGGGTAATCTTACCGTCGGTGTCCGAGAAGGCAAAGCCTATCACGAGCGCGAGAGGAACGACGGTAAATATAAGCACCCAGACCGCGTAGGGTATCGCCAGAGAGCGCGGAGCCTTCATTATTCGGCCTCCGACTTGTGCATTATGTGGATATCCTCCGGCGTGACGTTCATGCCGATTATCGAGCCGACGCTCTCGCTCCTCGTCGACTGGATTATCCACTTATAGCCCAAGGCGTCCACCGTTATCTCGTAATGCACGCCCTTGAATACCACGTTTTCGACCACGCCGACTATGCGCCCCTGCTCCTGAGGGACGACCTTGATGTCCTCGGGTCTTATGACGACGTCGACCAGCTCGTCCTTTGCAAAGCCCTTGTCGACGCACTCGAACTCATCCCCCGCGAATTCTACCAAAAAGTCGCGGCGCATGATCCCGTCGATTATGTTCGACTCGCCGATAAAGTCCGCCACGAAGGCATTTTTCGGCTCGTTGTAAATATCCTGCGGAGTGCCTATCTGCTGTATCATACCGTCCCGCATAACGACGACGGTGTCCGACATAGTCAGGGCCTCCTCCTGATCGTGAGTGACATAAATGAAAGTAATTTCCAGCTCGCGCTGCATTCTCTTAAGCTCGATCTGCATGTCCTTGCGGAGCTTAAGGTCCAAAGCGCCCAGCGGCTCGTCCAAAAGAAGCACCTTCGGGCGGTTCACGAGCGCCCTCGCGATGGCGATCCTCTGCTGCTGGCCGCCCGAAAGGGAATTTATCGAGCGCTTTTCGTAGCCGCGCATGTTCACAAGCTCGAGCATCTCCTCGACCCGCGACTTTATCTCGTCCTCGGGGAGCTTCTGGATCCGAAGGCCGAACGCCACGTTCTCGTAGATGTTCAGGTGGGGAAACAGCGCATACTTCTGAAATACGGTGTTGACCTGCCGCTTATGGGGAGGAAGATTTTTGATATTAACACCGTTAAAAAATAGTTCACCGCTCGCCATTTCGGCAAAGCCACCGATGATTCGCAGGGTCGTTGTCTTTCCGCAACCCGACGGTCCCAGTAAGGTTACGAACTGCTTGTCGATGATGTCGAGGCTGATGCTTTTCAGTATCTGCTCCCCGTCATATTCGACGACGGCATTCCGTAAACTGATGATAGTATTTTCCAATTACTTTCTTTGTCTCCTTTACTCATAGAATATACCTTCGGCATAGCGAATTGGACACGGTATGCCAAAATCATTATAATACGCTTTTTCTCATTTTACAATAGCATTTTTCAACTTTTTCGTTTTCTACAAAAAATGAGGTTTTGCACCCGATTCTTTAGGCATTTTTATTCACCCCGGCGAGGTAAAAAATACCGCTTTTTCCGGGCGGCGGGTTCCGACTAAAAAATCGCCCCGAAACGGTTGAAATTTTTCGCGGGATAGTGTATAATGATCATGGAATATTATTTTGCGCGGGAGCGTTTTTCGGAGGGATAATACATGAGCAAGACAACAAGGTTTTTCGAGGGGTTAAAGGGAAAAAAGGTCGCGTTTATCGGCACCGGGGTGAGCCATAACGAGCTTATAAGGCTGTTTTTATCAAAGGGCATCGACGTCACGGTCCTCGACCGAAAGCCGGAGGAGGAATACGACAGGGAGCTTTTAAAGAGCTTTTCGGGGGCGAAATTCATCACCGGCGCGGGGTATCTCGACACGCTTGAGGACTTCGACGTTGTGTACCGCACCCCGGGAATGTATTACAACAACCCCCGCCTTTTGGAGGCGCGGGAAAACGGCGTCGTCATCACGAGCGAGATGGAGAGCTTTTTCGAGCTCTGCCCCTGCCGCATTTTCGCGGTCACGGGCTCTAACGGAAAGACCACCACCACCACCCTCATCTCGGAATTTTTAAAGGCCGAGGGCTACACCGTCTGGCTCGGGGGAAACATCGGAAACGCGCTTCTGCCGCGCATCGAGAGCATCTCGGAGGACGATTACGCCGTCGTCGAGCTGTCGAGCTTCCAGCTCATTTCTATGCGCCAGAGCCCCGACGTCGCGGTGATAACTAACATCTCCCCGAACCACCTCGACGTACATAAGGACATGGAGGAATACGCCGCCGCGAAGTGCAACATTTTAGACCATCAGTCCGCGTTTTCAAAGGCGGTCTTAAACGCCGACGACCCGGGATCAGCGGCTCTTCGGGAGCGCGTCCGCGGCGGGCTGAATCTGTTTTCACGCTTAACTAAACCCACCGTCGGAGCGTATGTCGATCAAAACGGCGTGATATGCTACCGCGACGGCAGAAAGTCGGTAAAAATAATGCCGAAGACCGACCTTCGGATACCCGGCGAGCACAACGTCGAAAACGTCATGGCCGCCATCTGCGCGGTCTGGGGCGACGTCAGCGCCGAGACGATAGTTAAGGTAGCTAAAAGCTTCGGCGGGGTCGAGCACAGGATAGAATTCGTCCGCGAATTTAAAGGAGTTAAATATTATAACGACTCGGAGGCCACCACCCCCGGCTCCACCGCGGTATGCCTTCACTCGTTCGGAAAGCGGATAATCGTCATCGCGGGGGGATATGACAAAAAGATCCCGTTCGAGCCGCTCGGCAGGCCGATGAACGAGCACGCCAAGGCGCTGATACTCATCGGCGCGACGGCGGAAAAGATCGAAAAAGCGGTCAGGGAGGCCGACAACTTCGACCCCGAAAAGCTGAAGATCCTCCACGCGGGCTCGATGCACGAGGCGGTCGAGATCGCCGCCCGGGAGGCCGAGGAGGGCGATATCGTCGCGATGAGCCCCGCCTGCGCGAGCTTTGACATGTACCCGAACTGCCTTGTGCGCGGAAAGGACTTCAAAAACGAGGTAAACGCCCTGAAATGATTAAATATGTTACCGATTTGGACGGATCATCGCTTCGCGAGTCGCACTATTCCCGGCTTATCCGCGCCCACTTGGAGGCCTACGGCACGGGGTTTGACTTCTGCCGGTTTTACAGGATCTTGCACCTCACCGGCGGAAAGACCCTCGGGGCGCTCTGCGTTTTCAACGGCTCGCTGGTGGCCGAGCTCTGCGGCGGCGTGAGACCGACCGGGGACATGCGCCGCGAGATCAAGGAATTTGTCGATTTTCTGCGGCCCGCCGCGGCCGAGCTTCCGGCGGGGCTTGCCCCGAAGGGCGGGTTTTCGGGCTATCGCGCGGTCGAAAGGCGCTTTTTCGAGGCCGTGCCCGCAAAGACCTGCGACGGGCTTTTCTCGCCCGAGCCGCAGACCGCTTTTCAGGCCCTCGGAATGCCGAGGGAGTGCTACCCCGTCTGGCTGACCGATACGCTAAGACGGGTCAGCCGCGGCCTGTCTGAGCTTGACGGCTATAAGACGAGCGTTCTGACCGTTCGGTTCATGACCGAGAGGCTGGCGTTCGTGTCCGATCTTGCGACCCCGAAGGAGGACAGGGGCAAGGGTCAGGCCGGGGAGCTTCTTGGGCGCACCGCCCGGAAAATGGCGGACAGCGGGCGGATAACGTATCTCTGCGCTGCGGAGGAGCTATACGGATTCTACGAAAAATTGGGCTGCCGCACCGTCGGGAGCGACGTTATATATCTTTCGGAAAATAATTAAGGAGCATAAATATGAAGGAGTTTTTTAAGATCGACCCCGCGCTTCGGGTTTTGGCCGACGAGGCCGAGGCGGAGGCGCAGAGCGAGTTTTCAAGGGCAGAAAAGATCGCCGCATATAACGGCGAGAAGGTGCTTCACGCGTTTATATCAAACGGCGTGCCCGAGACGGCGCTTCACGGCACGACCGGCTACGGCTATGACGACATGGGGAGGGACACGCTCGATAAGGTCTACGCGACGGCTTTCGGGGCCGAGGACGCGCTGGTCCGCTATAATTTCGTGAACGGCACCCACACCATCTCCACCGCGCTTTTCGGGATCCTTCGCCCCGGCGACAGGATTTTGATGTGCACCGGCGCGCCCTACGACACTCTTGAGGAGATAGTCGGCAAGCGGGGCAGGCCGGGCGACGGCAGCCTCAGGGACTACGGCATAATTTACGAGGAGGTCGGGCTCAAGCCGGACGGAATGCCGGATCTTGAACGGATAGCCGAGCGGGTCAAGGGCGCGAAGATAGCCTATATACAGCGCTCGCGGGGATATTCGACGAGGCCGTCCTATACGGTCGAGAACATCAAAAAAATAATTGACATAGTTAAAAACAGCGACCCGAACGCCGTCGTCATGGTGGATAACTGCTACGGCGAGTTTGTCGATCTTTATGAACCCACCGACGTCGGCGCGGACGTCATCATGGGCTCTCTCATCAAAAACCCCGGCGGGGGGATAGCGAGGACCGGCGGCTATATTGCCGGCAGAAAAGACCTGATCGAGCTTTGCGCCTACCGCCTGACCTGCGTGGGCATGGGCAAGGAGATAGGCTGCACCATGGACATGAACCGCGAGCTTTACCTCGGATTTTTCCTCGCGCCGCAGACGGTGATGAGCGCCGTCAAGACCTCGGTGTTCGCGTGCAGGCTTCTGGGAAAGCTCGGATTCCGGTCGCTCCCGTCTCCCGGCGAGCCGAGGGCGGACATCATCGCCTCGATACTTTTAGGAAACGAGGAGAAGCTCTGCTCGTTCATCAGGGGGATACAGCGCGGCGCGCCGATAGATTCCTATCTCACGCCCGAGCCGATAGAGACCCCCGGCTACGAGTCGAAGATAATAATGGGCGCGGGGGCGTTCACGATGGGCTCGTCCATCGAGCTTTCGGCCGACGCGCCGATAAGGCCGCCCTACGCCGCGTGGCTCCAAGGGGGGCTGACATATCCCGCCGGAAGAATGGGGGTAATTCTGGCGGTGCAGAACATGATCGACGAAAAAACAGTGACACTGTAAAGGAGAGATAAAAATGGCGGAAGCTTACAAGGTAGCGATACTCGATCTGGTTAAGGAGATAGGGCTCGAAACGGTCTACGACCCGGGCGGACTCGACAAGGTGTATGTCACCAACAACGACATCAACAGGCCGGCTTTGCAGCTCGCGGGGTTCTTTGAATACTTCAACACCGACAAAATTCAGGCCTGCGGCAACACCGAGTACGCCTATTTGGGAGGACTTGACTCCGAAACGAGGCTGGAGCGGCTCGACAAGCTTTTTTCCTACCGCTTCCCGGCGCTGATAATCTGCATGAACCGCGAGCCTTTCCCCGAGATGATCGAGGCCGCGAAAAAGTACAGGATACCGCTTTTCAGAACGGAATACGGCTCCTCCGAGCTTTTGGCGAGGGGCATAGCTTACCTCAACGTTCAGCTTGCGCAGAGGATAACCCGCCACGGCGTTCTCATCGAAATCTACGGCGAAGGGGTTCTCATCGTCGGCGAGAGCGGCGTAGGTAAGTCCGAGACCGCGATAGAGCTCGTAAAGCGCGGGCACCGGCTTGTGGCCGACGACGCGGTGGAAATTAAGCGCGTTTCGGCGATATCCCTCGTCGGCTCATCCCCCGAGAATATCCGCCACTTCATCGAGCTTCGGGGCATCGGCATCGTCAACGTCCGCCGGCTCTACGGCATGGGCGCGATCAAAAACTCCGAGAGGATAGACCTTGTCGTGAAGCTCGAACAGTGGGACCCCGAGCGATTCTACGACCGCATGGGGGTCGACAGCGAGTATACGAACATTTTGGGCGTGAACGTGCCGTCCATCACGATACCGGTAAAGCCGGGGCGAAACCTCGCCGTAATTTTGGAGGTCGCCGCGATGAATAACCGCGAGAAGAAGATGGGCTACAACGCCGCGCAGGAGCTTTTAGGCAACCTCGGCCTCGAGATGGAAGGCACCGAGACGGTGCAGAACTGGACGGATTTCTGATGAAAAAGCTTCTTATTCAGGCGGATATGCACACCCATACTCTCGCCTCCTCGCACGCGTTCTCGACGATAACCGAAAACGCGAAATACGCCGCGGATATAGGCTTAAAAGCCATCGCGATGACGGATCACACCAACGTTATGCCCGATTCGCCGCATATCTGGCACTTCAGAAACGCCAAGCGCGTTCTGCCGAACGAGCTTTTCGGGGTCAAGATCATCAAGGGTGCGGAGGTAAATATCGCCGACTATTCGGGGGCTCTCGACATTAAATCGAGCGACGTAGACTGGCTCGAATGGGTCGTCATATCCTATCACAGCCACTATTTTCAGAATTTTAAGCCCGCCGACCCGAGGACGGTCACCGACGGCTACATAAAGGCCATCGAGGACCCGCGCGTCGACATGATAGGCCACCCGACCGCGATAAAATTCCCGGTGGACTGGGCGCGGCTCGTTCCGGCGGCAAAGGAAGCGGGAGTGCTTTTAGAGCTGAACGAAAGCTCGATAAAGACCGGGAAAAGCCCGGCGCCTGTCGTTCGGGAAATGCTCAGCTTATGCAAGAAATATTCCTGCCCGATATGCGTCGACACCGACGCACACTTCTGGAGCGTTATCGGCAGCACGCCCGAGTGCGAGCGGGCGATTGAGGAGGCGGAATTCCCGCGGGAGCTTATCGCGAACGCCGATTTTGAGAATATCCGCTCGCGGATACTCAAAAAACGCCCCGACTGCGGAATATAAGCGGCGCGCGGGGAATAATCTTTGAAAAACGGCCCCACGCGCGGGGCATGATAGGGTGATGAGATTGACATACAGGGAAAAGATCGGGGAGCTCTCGCGGCTCGCCCAAGATGCCGGCGGGAGGCTTATGCCGAACGAGGCGCTCTCGAAGCACACGACGGTTCGGGTCGGCGGAAAGTGCGACCTCATGGTGTCGGAGCTTTCGGCGCTCAAGGCGGCGGAGATATACTTCGCGGCGAAGCGCCTCGGGCTTTACGCGATGATACTCGGAAACGGCTCGAACTGCCTTTTTTCCGACTCGGGCTTTCGCGGGGCGATAATCCTGCCCGACCCGAGGGAGGAGGGCGTCATTGCCGACGGCGAGACGGTAAAAGCCCCCGCGGGGGTGCCGCTTTCGGCGGTATGCCGCTGCGCGCTCGAAGCCTCGCTGACGGGGCTTGAATTTGCATACGGAATCCCCGGCTCGGTCGGAGGCGCGGTCTATATGAACGCAGGGGCCTACGGCGGCGAGATAAAAGGGGTGGTGTCGAAGGTAACGGCGATGCTCCCGGACGGCACGCTTCGCGATTTTTCGGCGGAGGAGCTGGAACTTGGGTACCGCTCGTCGCGGTTCGAGCACTCGGGCGAGATAATAGTCTCGGCGGAGTTTAAGCTGAAAAAGGGGAACAGGGACGAAATAAAGGCGAAGATGGACGAGCTGATGGGAAGAAGAAAGGCGCGGCAGCCCCTTGAATACCCGTCCTTCGGTTCTGCGTTCAAGCGGCCGGAGGGGACATACGCGGGGCTCGTCATCGAAAACAGCGGGCTTAAGGGGTATAAGCTCGGCGGCGCGCAGATCTCCCCGAAGCACGCGAATTTCATCATAAATCTCGGCGGGGCGACGGCGAAGGACGTGACGGAGCTCATTGAGCTCGCCCGAGAGAGGGTAAAAAGCGAGACGGGGTATCTTTTGGAGCCGGAGGTAAGGCTGATACCCGCGGAGGCTGAATAGTTAAGGAGTATAATTATGAACATCGTTGTTGTGACGGGAATGTCGGGGGCGGGAAAATCGACGGCGCTCGACGTTTTCGAGGATCTCGGCTACTACTGCATCGACAATATGCCCCCCGAGCTTTTGGGGAGCTTTGCCGAGCTGATAAAAAATTCCGCCCCCCAGACCGACCGTATCTGCTTCGCGGTGGATATACGCTCGGGCAGGCTCTTCAAGAAGTTTCAGGAGTGCGTTCTGACACTTAAGGAGTCCGGCTCGAAGGTCACCGTCGTCTTTGTCGACTGCGACGACAGCGTTTTAATTAACCGATATAAGGAAACGAGGAGAAAGCACCCCCTCGAGGAGGAGGCCGCGGGGAACCTCATGCGCGCCATAGAGATGGAGCGCCGCGAGACCGAGAGCGCCCGCACCCTCGCCGACATATACCTCGATTCGTCACAGACAAACCTCTCGAAATTCCGCGAGAGGCTTCGTAGCATTTTCTCGGAGGGCAAGGGCGAGCTGGTCATCGACGTCATCTCCTTCGGATATATGTACGGGCTGCCGAAGGACGCCGACCTTGTCTTCGACGTCCGCTGCTTCTCGAACCCCTACTATATCCCCGAGCTGCGCCTTAAGTCCGGCCTCGACGACGAGGTCTACGACTATGTTTTCAGCTTCGGCGACTCGGAGGAGACATATAAGCGAATTAAGGATCTCATCGAATTTCTGATACCCCTTTACGCCAAGGAAAAATCCCGGCTGGTCATAGCGTTCGGCTGCACCGGGGGCAGGCACCGCTCGGTGAGCTTTGCCCGGCGGCTCTCGGGCGATCTTACGGCCGAGGGCAAGAGCGTTCGGGTCGAGCACAGGTGTGTTGAAAGATGAGCGGCGACAACTTCTCGGCGAAGGTAAAGGCGGAGGCGCAGGGCGGTATCACCGGCAGGAAAAAGTGCGCCCACGCCCTTGCGGGGATGATACTTACGGCGAAGACCTTCGAACCCGAACGGATAGTTTTTCAGAGCGAAAACGCCGCCGTGACCGAGCTTTTCGTCCGCCTCTCCGAGCATATCATCGGCGAGGGAGAGGCGAGCGAATCCAAGCACACCCCGAACGTCTATACCGCCGAAATTTCGGGGGAGGAAAATATCACGAAAATTTGCTCCGAAACGGGGCTTAGGCTTTTTTGCGGCAAAAGAAGCTGCGGAGGGCTTTTTGATATGCCCGAAAAATACTTCGGGAGCTTTTGCGCGGGGGCTTTTTTGAGCTGCGGGAGCGTCGTAGAGCCGACAAAGGGCTATCACCTTGAATTTGTCATACCCGACGGAAATTTATGCAGCGAGCTCTCGGGAATGTTATTTGACCGCCTCGGCTGCGACGGCGGGGTCTCGCTCCGAGGGAGAAGCTATGTCCTGTATTTTAAGGAGAGCGAGCAGATCGAGGACATACTCACGCTGATCGGCGCGCCGCAGTGCACGATGGAGCTTATGAACGTAAAGATCTACCGCGACCTAAGAAACAACGCGAACCGCCGCACCAACTGCGACACCGCGAACATCGAAAAGCAAAGCCGCACCTCGCAAAAGCAGATAGAGGCGATAAAGCTCATCGAGGAGCGCGGCGGGGGTGTGGACAGGCTCCCCGACGAGCTTAAAAAGGTCGCGCTTTTGCGGCTCGAAAACCCCGATATGAACCTTGGGGAACTTAGCTCGGCGCTTGACCCGCCCCTTTCCCGCTCTGGGATAAACCACCGGCTTTCAAGGATAGTTAAGATAGCAGAGGGACTGAAACATGACTGATTTTGTGCACCTTCACGTTCACAGTGAATATTCGCTCCTTGACGGCGCGTGCCGGATAAAAAGGCTGGTCGCGCGGGCGAAGGAGCTCGGAATGAACGCCCTTGCGGTCACCGATCACGGAAACGTCTACGCCGCCGTCGAATTTTACGACGAGTGCAAGGCGCAGGGCATAAAGCCGATAATCGGCTGCGAGGTATACGTGAGCCCCGGCTCGCGGTTTGAAAAGGCCGGGAAGCCGTACCACCTGATACTTTTGTGCAAGAACGAAACGGGATATCATAACCTTTGCAAGCTGGTGTCTTTAAGCTACACCGAGGGCTTTTACGGCAAGCCGAGGGTCGACTTCGAGCTTTTAAAGCGCTATCACGAGGGGCTGATATGCCTCTCCGCCTGCCTTGCCGGCGAGATAGCAAGGGAGCTTTCTTTAGGCGACGAGCAGGCCGCCGAGGAGACCGCGCTAAAATATAAGGCGCTTTTCGGCGAGGACTATTACATCGAGATACAAAACCACGACCTTGACGAGCAGAGAAGGATACTTCCCTATCAGCTCAAACTCGCAAGAAGGCTCGGGATAAAGCTCTGCGCGACGAACGACTGTCACTATATCGACCGCTCGGACGCAAGGATTCAGAAGATACTAATGTGCATAGCGACCGCGACCCGCGAGAGCGACCCCGACGCCATGGACTTCGGCTCGGACGAGTTTTATTTCAAGTCGGGGGACGAAATGGCCGAGCTCTTTTCCGTATGCCCCGACGCGATAAAAAACACCGTAGAAATAGCTAAACAGTGCAACTTGGAATTCGAGTTCGGGCACACAAAGCTCCCGAGCTTCACTATAGAAGGCGTCACGGACAACGAGAAATACTTAAGAGATCTCTGCAAAAAGGGGCTTTATGAGCGCTACGGCGGGAATATCCCCGACGGCGCGGAGGAGAGGCTCGAATACGAGCTGTCGGTCATCTCGAAGATGGGGTTTGTAAATTATTACCTCATAGTCTGGGACTTTATCCGCTACGCAAAGGAGCAGGATATACCCGTCGGCCCGGGGAGAGGCTCGGGCGCGGGGAGCCTTGCCGCCTACTGCATAGGGATAACCGGCATCGACCCGCTGAAATACAACCTTCTCTTCGAGAGATTTCTGAACCCCGAGAGGGTGTCTATGCCCGACTTCGACGTCGATTTCTGCGTCGTGAGGCGGCAGGAGGTCATCGACTACGTCAAGCGGCGTTACGGCGAGGACCACGTCGCGCAGATAATAACCTTCGGCACCATGGCGGCAAAAAACGCCATCAGGGACGTCGCGAGGGCGATGGACGTGCCGCTTAAGACCGCCGACGCGCTCGCGAAAGCCGTGCCGTTCGGAAAGACCCTTAAGGAGGCCATCGAGAGCGACAAGGGCTTTCGCGAGATGTATCTTGGCGACGCCAAAAACCACGAGCTTGTGGATCTTGCCATGCAGGTCGAGGGTATGCCACGCCACGCCTCGACCCACGCCGCCGGGGTAGTCATAACCGACGGCCCGGTGTCCGATTACGTGCCGCTGCAGTCGACCGACGGGCAGACGGTCACCATGTATACCATGACGGTGCTCGAACGGCTGGGGCTGCTAAAAATTGATTTTCTGGGGCTTAGAAACCTCACCGTCATTCGCGACGCCGAAACCGCGGTGAAAAGAAGGCTCCCCGGATTTTCGATGGAAAATATACCCTACGACGACCCGGAGGTCTTTAAAATGCTCGCCCGCGGGGACACGGTGGGGGTGTTCCAGTTCGAGTCGGGCGGCATGACCAACACGATAATGCGGCTCGTGCCGGAAAATCTTGAAGACCTAATCGCGGTGATCTCGCTCTACCGCCCGGGGCCGATGGACTCGATCCCGACGTATATACGAAACCGCCACAACCCGGGGCTTATAAAATACCGCACGCCGCTTTTAAAGCCGATACTTGACGTTACCTACGGCTGCATAGTCTATCAGGAGCAGGTCATGCAGATATTCCGCGAGCTCGCGGGGTATTCCTACGGCCGCGCGGACGTCGTAAGAAGAGCGATGGCGAAAAAGAAGCTCGCCTCGCTCGAAAAGGAGCGCAAAGCCTTTATCTACGGCGACGAGAACACCCCCGGCTGCCTTAAAAACGGCGTTTCGGAGGCCGACGCGAGCGCGCTGTTCGACGAGATGTTAAGCTTTGCGAGCTATGCCTTCAACAAGTCCCACGCCGCGGCCTACGCGACGGTGGCGTACCAGACCGCGTATCTTAAGTGCCGGTTCTTCCCCGAATATATCGCCGCGCTCCTGACGAGCGTTTTAGGATCCTCCGACAAGATCAACGAGTACACCGAGGAATGCGCCAAAAAGGGAATAAAAATTTTAGGGCCCGACGTAAATCTCTCGGAGGAGGGGTTCACCGTCACCGAGGACGGGATAAGATACGGGCTTTTGGCGATAAAAAACCTCGGCTCGGGGCTTATTGACAACCTTAAGGCCGAGAGGAGCGAGAACGGAAAGTTTAAGTCGCTTTACGATTTTTTGTCGAGGATGTACGGCCGCGAGCTCAACTCGAAGGCCGCAGAATGTCTTATCAAATCGGGCGCGCTCGACGGGCTGGGGCTGAACCGCCGCGAAATGCTCATGAACCTTGAAAGGCTTATGGAGGCGGTCTCGGCGAACAAGCGGGACAACATTGAGGGGCAGTTCGACCTGTTCGGCGGAAGCGGTGAGGAGGTCGAGCCGGAGGTCTACCGCGCCGACGAATTTTCCCCCGAGATCCTTCTTGAATACGAGAAGGAGACCATCGGGATATACGTCTCGGGGCACCCGCTTTCGGGGTATATGCCTTTTGCGATAGTCGACGGCGTTGTCAGCGCGAGGGCGATCAGGGACGGCGTCGAGGCCGGCGACAAGGCTTTTTCGGAGCGCAGACCGGTGGCGATACTCGGCGTGATCACGAAGATAAACCGCCACGTCGCGAAAAACGGGCAGGATATGTGCTTTCTGACGCTCGAGGACATCTCCGGCGAGATCGAGGCGGTGGTCTTCCCGAACGTCTACGGCGTTTCGCGCTCGGCGATAAAGGAGGGCGGCAGGGTGATAGTCAGAGGCAAGCTCTCGATACGAAGCGACGACCGCATTTCGGTTCTGGCGGATTCCGTCACCGACGCCGATATCTGGCTCGGCGGCATGAAAAGCTGCGCGGTGACGGTGAGGCTGAGCATTTCGGACGCCGAGCGGCGCGAAAGGCTAAAGGAGATATGTAAAAATAATCCAGGCGGCAACCGCCTGCAGCTCTATATCCCCGAGCTTAAGGCGGTAAAGGCGCTCAAAGGCACCCCCGCGATAGACCTTCGGGCACAGGTCATGACCGAGCTGGTGAAGCTGTTCGGGAGGGAGAACGTGAGGGTGGAGAGGGAATAGGAGTTTGATAATATAGAGGAAATGAAAAGGTTTTGGCATGCTTTTACGGAGAAGCGTGGCGAAGTCTTTTCGATTTTTCTCTCCTAAGTCGGGTGCTGATTCAATCCCCTCTCCTCCACATTCTTGTCTCTCCCCCTTGCATTTTTCTCTCCATTGTGCTATAATAATTCTCATCATTTTTGAAAGGAAGTTTTTTATGCAGAATATAGAAACGATTTGCGTACAGGGCGGGTACATGCCGGGGAACGGGGAGCCGAGGCAGATACCGATCGTGCAGTCGACCACCTTTAAATACTCCACCGGCGAGGAGATGGCCAAGCTTTTCGACCTCGAGGCGACCGGGTACTTCTACTCGCGGCTGCAAAACCCCACCTGCGACACCGTCGCCGCCAAGATAGCCGCTTTGGAGGGCGGGACCGCCGCTATGCTGACCTCGTCGGGCCAGGCGGCAAACTTCTTCGCTGTCTTTAACATCGCCTCCTGCGGCGACCACGTCGTTGCGGAGTCCTCGATCTACGGAGGAACGTTTAACCTCTTTAACGTTACGATGAGAAAAATGGGGGTAGATTTCACCTTCGTAGCCCCCGACTGCACCGACGAGGAGCTCGAGGCCGCCTTTAAGCCGAACACCAAGGCCGTTTTCGGCGAGACTATCGCGAACCCCGCGCTGCGCATTTTAGACATCGAGAGGTTCGCCAAGGCCGCCCACGCGCACGGCGTGCCGCTCATCGTCGACAACACCTTCGCGACCCCGATAAACTGCCGGCCGTTTGAGTTCGGCGCCGACATCGTCACCCACTCGACCACAAAATACATGGACGGCCACGGCTCGGCTGTCGGCGGGGCGATAGTCGATTCGGGAAAATTTGACTGGATAGCCCACAAGGACAAGTTCCCCGGGCTCACCACCCCCGACGAGAGCTACCACGGCGTTACATACGCCGAAAAATTCGGGCTCGAGGGCGCGTTCATCACCAAGGCCACCGCGCAGCTTATGCGCGATTTCGGCTCGACCCCGTCGCCGTTCAGCGCGTATCTTCTGAACCTCGGCCTCGAAAGCCTGCACGTCAGGATGCAGCGCCACTGCGAGAACGCCAAGGCGGTCGCCGAGTATCTTAAGTCCGACCCGAGGATAACCTGGGTGAGCTGCCCCGACCTCGAGGGAGACAGGGATTACGCTCTTGCGAAAAAATACCTGCCGAAGGGAAGCTGCGGCGTCATAAGCTTCGGCGTCAAGGGCGGGAGAGAGGCCGCGAGCAGGTTCATGGCGAATCTTAAGCTCTGCGCCATCGAGACCCACGTCGCCGACGCGCGCTCCTGCTGCCTGCACCCCGCCTCGACCACTCACCGCCAGATGAGCGACGAGGAGCTTTTGGGCGCGGGCGTTTCCGCCGACCTTATCCGCATGAGCTGCGGCATCGAGAGCGCAGAAGATCTCATAAACGACGTAAAACAGGCGCTCGACAATATCTGATATATAAAGGGGCTAACCTTTAATGCCGATAAAAATTCCTAATTCGCTGCCCGCCGCAAAAACGCTCGCGGACGAAAATATCTTCATAATGACCGAGACCCGGGCGATCAGCCAGGACATCAGGCCGCTGAGGATACTCATTTTAAATCTCATGCCGACCAAGATCGCGACCGAGACCCAGCTCGCGAGGCTCCTCGGAAACACCCCGCTCCAGGTCGAGATAGAGCTTATCCGCACCGCCTCGCACGAATCGAAAAACACCTCGCAGGAGCACCTTTTGAGCTTCTACAAGACCTTCGACGACGTCAGGTCGGAGCGCTTCGACGGCATGATCATAACCGGCGCGCCGGTCGAGCATCTCGATTTCGAGGAGGTCGAATACTGGCGGGAGCTCTGCGAGATCTTTGAGTGGAGCAAGACCCATGTGCACTCGACGTTTCACATCTGCTGGGGCGCGCAGGCGGGGCTTTATTACCACTTCGGGATCAAAAAAATAATGCTCAAAAAGAAGCTTTTCGGCGTTTTTCCGCATACGGTGAGCTATAAGCACCCTATACTCTTCCGCGGCTTCGACGACGTGTTCTACGCGCCGCACTCGCGCCATTCGACGGTCGACGTCGGGCAACTCAAAAAAGTTAATGAGCTTAAAATCCTTGCCGAGAGCGACGAGGCGGGAATGTACGCCTGCATGACCGCGGAGGGGCGGCAGATATTCATCACCGGGCACTCGGAATACGACCCAGACACCCTCGCGAAGGAGTATTTCAGGGACAGGGAAAAAGGCCTTGACATCGCCGTGCCGAAGAATTATTTCCCCGGCGACGACCCCTCAAAGCCCCCGATCGTCCGCTGGCGCGCCCACGCGAACCTGCTGTTCTCCAACTGGCTGAACTACTTCGTGTACCAGACTACGCCGTATGATGTGGAGGAGATTAAGTAAAAACAGCTTATAAAACGGCTATGCATGGTGGTAAAATATAATTTTTAATGCAAAAAGAGAACGCTCTATGCGTTCTCTTTCATTCATTTTACCTTATTATCTTATGTGTGCCTTACTCCCCCAGGCGCTTTTTTTCCTCCTCCAAGAGCTTGATCAGCTCGTCGATCCTATCGGCGGACAGGTCTTTGAGGGGGTCGGAGGCGGGGGCGGGTTCCGCCGGCCTTACCGGCTCGGGCTCGGGGACAATGTCCTCGACGGCACTGATGAGCTCCTCGGCCTTTTCTTCGGGCTCGGTGATGACAGTTTCGCGAATGCTTGCGGCCTCGGCGGCGAGCTTTTCCGACTCGGCGGCGGCGTCCTTTTTCATCTCCTCGATGAAGGAGTCGAACCCGGGAACGGCTGCGGCCTCGAAGTCGAAGCGAGGCTCGGCCGCCTTAGGCTCTGCCTTCGGCTCGGGCTTGGGCTCCTCGGCGGTACGGATGCCCTCCTCAGCGGCAACGCTGTCGGCGACGGTCTCGGCGTCGAAGATGATGGCGCCGAAGCCGGAATTTCCGGCAGGCTCGGGCCTTTTGGGCTCAGGCTCGACGCTTAACGAATCTAACTTTATCTCGTCGCTTTCGATGACGCCGGTGGTTTCCATGACTGTGGTGCTGAGCTTGTCGTTGGCCTTTCTGAGCTGCTTTTCGACGAATCTTTCCTCGCGGACGGTGTCGACGGGAGCCTTGATGTCCTCGCGCTCCGAGAGGAAATCGTCCTCGTCGGGGCCTCCGCCTACACGGCGGATAACCGGCTCTTTTTCGTCGTGAGAGCGGTGCTCCTTTTTCTTGTGAGCCGCCGTGGGCTTGCCCTCGTGCTCGACGCCGCGCATGCTCGCAAGAAGCATCACGACCTCATAAATAATAACGAGCAGGCAGGGAATTATCACGATGGTGAGAATGCCGGCTTTTGAGGAGGCAAAGGAGATCAGGCGGCCGGTGAAGTAATCCTCGGTGACGGCGACGCCGATTATATCAGACTCCTTTATGCCCCAGGTTTTGTCGTCGGTGGCGTTGTCATATTTTACAAGATATCTGACCTCGCCGGTCTCGGTAGTCTCGGTGCCGACAAAGCCTATGACCCAAAGCTGGTCGTCGATGCGGCAGAGAAGAACGCTTTGTTTATCGGGGTCGGGCATTCTTCCCTCCTCGATAAATACGGCGGTGCCTTTTTTAAGGCGGGGTTCCATGCGGTCGTTGGAAACAACGTAGACGCGTTTCCCGAAAATTTTAGGCGCTGAATTGGTCCCCTTGAACATCCCGAAAATAACAAAAGTAAGGATGATGAGGACAGCGAGAATGCAGATAACGATCAACCCGACGATCTGCGCGGGGGAACGTTTTGCCCTGTTTTCCTGTAGCATAAATTACAATCCTTTCCAAATGAATGAATAAAAGCAATGGATATAAACCATACATATTGTATTATAGCATATATTTTGGAGAATTGCAAATACTTTTGAGCATTTTTGCAAAAATTTTCACGAAATTTTTTGGCGAATATTTATTGACAAAAAAAGAGTAATGGTGTATAATATATCAGTGCCGCAAAAAAGAGCCGGAATAGCTCAGTTGGTAGAGCAGCGCATTCGTAATGCGCAGGTCGCGTGTTCGAGTCACGTTTCCGGCTCCAAAAGACCGAAGCGGGCTCCCGCCGGGCGGCACAGTGAATATGCAGGCGTAGTTTAGTGGTAGAACTTCAGCTTCCCAAGCTGACCGTGCGGGTTCGATTCCCGTCGCTTGCTCCAAAAGCAGAGGACACCCGAAGGGTGTCCTCTGCTTTTGGAGCATATATTAGGATTGCGCATGTGGCATTTGGGCGAAGCCCCAACATTCGCGGAGCGAATGTTGTCCACCGTTGGACGGGTTTGTACTATCTTTATAAATTGCAGAAAATTTGACAATTTGCAAAGCTTTGTGATTACTGCAGCGGCGGGAAGCACGCCGGAGGCGTGCTTAGGGCTTCGCCTCCCTGCTTGCATCGCTTTTTCCAATTTCGATATAGCCGCGCATTAGCTGCCAAAAGGTATTCGCTCGGATGCGAGCTCATGCTATTTTAAGCCCCCTCCCCCTCCAAGCCTTGAGCAGACTTTCGGATATTCGGCAACCCCCCTCCCGGTGGGAGGGGGTAACGTGACGGTGAGATTGCGCCATACAATTCTGCAATCTGATTTCTGCCTTCTGCTGTCTGACAGGGCGAAGCCCAAGGCGGCAGCGAAGCTGCCGCCGGGCCTGTTGCGCGGAGCGCAACAGGCGGGTGCGCGCTCCGCGCGCACCCTTGGGCTTCGCCCCCCTGCATCACCCCCTACCCCGCGACCACATGGACCGTCACGGTGCTGTTTTGCGGGTCGTCGGGGAGCTTCAGGCGCCCGGCGGCGAGCTCCTCGTCGGCGACGAAGCCGCGGATGTGGTTCATGATGTTCACAACGCCCGGAAGATATTTCCTGACGATCTCGCTGCTCTCCGAACGCAGCAGCGCCAGGATCTTTTTGCCGTTTTCGCGGTTCAGGTCGCAAAGCGGCTTAAATTTCGGGTGATCCTCGATCAGCGCCTTGATCTCGTCGTGCTGTTTGGCCGAAAGAAGCAGAACATTCGATACGAGCGTGCCGTCCGGTTCGGCGTGAACGAGCGCCGGGAAGCTGTCAAAAATTGTTTTTTCGTGATCGCTCAGCTCGCCGTACCGCCTGCCCTCGCAGACCGCTTTTATCGCCCAGACGACGTGCTTCAAGTCGACCCGATCAAGCCTGAATCCCCCGCAAAGGTCGTATTTGTGCATCACATACACACCGACGGACACGTTTTCTTCCGCAATGCCGCTTCCGTTCAGGCTCACGAAATTGTAATCGGTGGGCTCGCTCTCCTCAAAGCCGTAAAACTCCCATGTTTCGCCGTTTGCGCGGGCTTTTTGGCGCGAATTCTCATCCTCGGCGACTGAGGAATCGGCTTCGGTTACGGCGACCGTCTGAAAGACCGCGTACCACTTGAGACCGCCCGGGTCGAGCCTGTCCGCGATCCCCATGTCCTTAATTTTCTTAACGATATCCTCTGCGATCTCATCGACGTACTCCGCCGCCTTCGGGGCAGATCTTTTGAGGAGATCGACCACCTCTGCGCGCTTTCCGGCCGAAACGATGGGAAAATCTGTAACATACCTTTTCCCGTCAACCGCCTTCAGAAGCGTAGACCCGACCAGCGCGTCGACCTGCTCCTGCATGTACGGCGCGGCTATCCCGAGTGCGACCGCCAGCTCCTCAACGGTAGAGGGGTTGTCCGCAGCCTCCAAAAGTACGTTTTTTGCGAGCATGGTCTGCACCGCGCTCCAGGGCAGCCCCGACGGCTGGGAACCGTTCGCGACGAAGGAAATATCCTCAGGCTTATAACTTTTCGGTCCGAATTCTCTTGCCATATCAATACCTTCTTTCAGAATTTTTCTTGCACGGAAAAGCTTTGATTTTACCGTGTTTTCCGGGAGGCCGAGCGAACGGGAAATGTCGCGCACCGAGCGGTCCTCGATGTAAAACGCCACGACAATTTGCCGGTATTCCAGCGAGATAAAGGCCAGTTCGCGGCGCAAAAGGCCGAGCTGTTCGTTAAGTATCGCCTTTTCCTCGGGAGTCTTTTCGCCGTCCGAAAGCTCAAGCTCATACAGGTCGCCGCCGTCGCGTTCGCGGGCCTTTCGGCGCTTTTCGGCAAAGTCTGCATAGCGGTTGCGCGCCGACCGCCAGACGTAAGCCGAAAGGTCGTCGGGCACCGCGCCGTTTGATATGGAGGTGATGATCCCGAGCGAGATATCCTGCGCGAGATCAAACGCCCCGTCCGCCGTCCCTGTCTTTTTCAGGCAGAAGTAGTAGACTTTTTCCATATCTTCGGCGACATATTCGTGAATGAGCCGCTCGCGTTCGTCCATGTCCCCGCCTCCTTTCATAAATATAGTCCGGGTATCGGGAAAAAGGTTGCGATAATTTTTCTAAAAAGAGAAAGTTTTGCGGTTGATCAGCGCTTTTGCGGTTGCAGGCAAGGTTTGGGGCAAAAGGGCGGAGAAAAATAAAAATTTGATGGTCGGTTGAGAACATTATAGCATATTTTTGGGGGAGGGGGAAGGGGATGGGGTAGAATTTGGGGGCGGATTGCGGGGGGGAGAAATCTGGGGCGGCGGTTTGCTGCGGTGAGGCAGGGGGTAGGGCGAAGCCCGGGCGGCATCAGGGACCCACAAAGTCGTTAGACTTTGTGGGGAGAGGAGGAGCAGCGGAATGAGTGAGCCCCGACGCTCGCGGAGGGGCAAGGGATATGGAGCTTGCGACGACGAGCTGCCGCCAAGCCCTCCGAGCAAGCTCGGAGGGCAGTGCGCCTGCTTCGCATGCGCACACGGGCTTCGCCCCCGCATCGCCCTGCAACCCCCTCACAGTATCCCCCCTTAAATCCCTCACCCCACCTCAACCTCGCACCCGTCAACCGTTATTTTCACAATATGCGAAATATCCGCCGGCTTCATAAACGGCAGGCTGTCGCAAAAGACATCGTTTTCAGGGTCGCCGTCGTTATAATTTTTGACCTCCCCACTCCTGCCCCGCAAAATATAGTTAAGCTCGAAAAATGTCTTGCCGTCGCCGTAAATTCTGCCATCGTCGAGGCATATTTGCAGTTTGTACGGCAGGAAATATTTGTCATCTATAAGCGCCCTGGCAGCTTCGGGTGTCTCGCTTTCATAGCAAAGATAGATCCCCATCGGCGAGACCTCGGCGGACATATAAACCTCGCCCGAACCGGTCTGATAAACGGCCTGCCCCGACTTCTTCGAGCCGGCTTTTTTTAGACCCGCGGTCGGGATCGTGAGCCGCTTCTCAAACTCGGCGAGAGGGTGAAAAACATCGACGTAAAAACCGCGCCATTTGTCGAAAACCTGCTCGTTATAGCCGAAATTTTTAATCGTGATTGCGACCTCGTCGGGCAGGCTGTCAAAACCGAGGGACGAAACTGCAAAGGTGTAAATGTTTCCCTCCAAGGATATCGGGCTGGCGCCCTCATAGCCTCCGCCGTCTTCAAAGTGGGTCAGAGAAAACGTCGGGACCGCTCCCTCGGGAAGCTCGCCGAGCGCCTTTAAAACGCCGTCCGAAAGGGCATACTGCACCGTGGCATAAAAATAATGGTCGTCCGAAAGCACCGACGTCACCCGAAACTCTCCCGCCGGAAGCTCGCTGCCGTATTCAAACTCATTTCCGTATTCCGACAGATCCTCCAGCCAAGGAAATTCGGCCGGGTCTTTGATCTCGCTGTCGCTGTAGTCGCTGAAAAATGTGTAGTCCTGCTCGAAATCGGGCGTGAGATCCTCGGCGGAACCGTCCGGCTGCACCGCCCCGGTTTTTATGCCGCTGTAGCGGTCAAACGCGTATTTCATTTTGTTGAGCCCGTCCGCCCGGCTGATCGCGAAAACGGTCGTCCCGAGAGCAAAAACGCCTATCGCCGCCGCCAAAAGCACCGGTCTGAACCTAAAGCGGCCGTTGTTTCGGGACTCCGCCTCTTCGGCTTCAAGAAGAAATTTGTCATCGATCTGCCCGAACGCGCGAATAATTTTTGAGACGTTCATTGATGTATCCCTCTTTCCTCCAAAAATTTCCTGAGCTTTTCACGCGAGCGAGAAAGGCTCGTCTTGACCTTCGACTGCGAAAAACCGTAACGCGAAGAAATTTCCGAGATCGGGAGCAGCCGCCAATACCGCGCCACCATGATGACCCGCGCGTCATGCTCCAAAGTTTCAAGAAACGCGTTAAGAAGCTCGGCCAGGTCGGAAAGCTCGCACTCGGCGGGAACGCTCGAATCGGGCAGGATGTTTTCGAGCTCGGAAAACGGGATCTCAAGCTCGCGGGCGCGCCTTTTTCGCTTTAAAAATTTAAGCCGGTCAAGCGAGACGTTTCTGACGATCTTTAAGAGGTAGCACTTAAGACTCAAGGGTCTTTCCGGCGGCACCGAATTCCAGACCCGCAGATACGAATCGCTGACGCACTCCTCGGCGTCCTCGCGAACGCGCAGAATACCGTATGACACGCCGTAGCACTGCCCGCCGTATTTTTCGGAGGTCTCAGCGATCGCAGCCTCGTCCCGCGAAAAATACCGCGCGATTATTTCTTCGTCACTGAGCACAAAAGCCCTCCTTTCTGCGGTTATAAGTTAAGACGACGTTTTGGGGGAGAAGGTTACGGGGGGCGTAAATTATTTTAAGGAGTTTGAGGCGGGGCGTCAATGGGTAAAAGGGAAGATTTTATCGCGGGGCGAATTTGGCGTATGCACGCGGAGTTTTGTTCAAGAGGACTAACGTCTGGTCGTTTGCGATTGCAAAGTGCGGGCAGCAACAAGACCGGCTTGCACTTTATTCCCACGGCCTTTTGAGAAAAGACCGGTGAAGGCTTTTTGGCATCGCCTAACGCTCTCCCCCTCACCAACCTTCCCCTTCCCGCATAATTTAAAGCATGAAATATCCTTGACGGAGTGATATACATTATGAAAACCATGCTTATTTACTGCGGTGACAAGAGGATGGAATACTGCGCCGAGAGGCTTTCCGGGCGCTTTTCGGTGACGTCGGTGAAAAGCGGCTCGCCGCCCGCGTGGGAGCTCGGCAGCGCGGACATCCTCGTTTTACCGTATCTTTCGCTTTCGGGGCAGTACCTCAATGCCCCCGACCTGCCCGGGAAGATCCCCGCCGTTTCGGCTCTCGACAAGCTTCGCTACGGCGGCGTGCTGTTCGGGGGAGGCCTTGACCCCGGCTTTTTGAGCTATTGCGAGGAAAAGGCGGTCACCGTTTTCGACTTTTTCGATTTTGAGGAGCTGACCCTCAAAAACGCCGCGCTGACCGCCGAGGGAGCGCTCGAAAGAATAATAAAAAACACGCCGGTCGCTGTCGACGGCATGAATGTTCTGATCGTCGGTTTCGGGAGAGTCGCGAGGGCCTGCGCCGAAAAGCTCAGTCTTTTAGGGGCGAATATTCTCGTCGCCGTGCGTTCAGAAAAAGCCCGCGACGAGGCGGTCGCCCTCGGCTACAGCGCCTCCCCGTTATTTAACGAGGTCCATCTTTCTCTGGCGGACGCGGTCGTGAACACCGTGCCGCAGAGGGTCTTGGACGGGCATGCTCTTGCCGCAATTTCACGCGGGGCGTATGTTTTGGACCTCGCCTCGAAGCCCTACGGCGCAGACCCCGAGTTTGCAGCTTCTCTCGGCCTTAAATACGAGACCGCGCCGGGCCTGCCGGGTAAGGTCGCGCCGAAAACTGCCGGGGAAATGATCGCCGAGACGGTTATAAAGCTCTGCGAAGGGGGCGAGGCGGATGGATAGGCTGAGGATCGGCTACGCGCTGACCGGGTCGTTCTGCACCTTCGCTGAGAGCTTTGAGCTGGCAAAAAGGCTTGTCGCCGCGGGGCACACGCTTATCCCGATAATGTCCTTTAACTCATTTAACCTTTCGACCCGCTTCGGCACCGCCGAGGAAAACCGAGAGAGGCTCAAAGCGATCACCCAAAACGAGATTATTTCGACGATCGAGGCCGCCGAGCCCATCGGTCCGAAGAAGATGTTTGACGTTCTTTTAGTCGCGCCCTGCACCTCGAACACGCTTGCGAAGCTCGCCGCCGGCGTCAACGACACCCCGGTCACCATGGCGGTCAAGAGCCATCTTCGGAACTCGCGGCCGGTCGTTCTGGCGATATCGACGAACGACGCGCTGGCCTCCGCCGCGAAGAATATCGGCGTTTTGCAGAACACGAAAAACTACTTTTTCGTCCCGTACCGCCACGACAGCGCCGACAAAAAGCCGATGTCGATGGTCGCGGACTTTTCGCGTGCGGAAAGGGCGATAGACGGGGCTATGAGGGGGGTGCAGGTTACGCCGCTGGTGATGGGACCGGTCGGGGAGGGGTAGGGAGAGGGAAGAAACGGGGTGCCCACGGAGTGGGCAACCGCAGGATGCGCGGAGTTGCCGCCAAGGGGTTTCGTCTCTGTGTCGTTGCGGGTTTCACGGGGCGAATCCCCAACATTCGCGGAGCGAATGTTGTCCGCCGCGCTGAAGGCTTGTGCTGTCTTTATAAAAGGCAGTGAAATCGGCATTTTGCAAAGTATAAAAATTCATCTCGCGGCGGGAATCGCGCCAAGGGCGCGATTAGGGCTTCGCCCTCTCGCTTACAGCATCTCACCCAGCATCGGCATACCCCCGACCTTGCCGCATAAGGTATTCGCTTCGCTCATGCTATTTTAAGCCCCACCCCCTCTAAACCTTTGTTCAGACTTAAAATACGCAGCAGCCCCCTCCCGGTGGGAGGGGGCTTGACGTTTGCACCAAAGTTGTTCCCCGCAGCTCTGTCATCTGACCTCTGCCTTCTGCGTGTCTGGTGGGGCGAAGCCCAAGGCGGCAGCGGAGCTGCCGCCTTGCCCGCCGCGCAAGAGCGGCGGGCGGGTGCGCGAAAAAAGGGCCCCCACAAAGTCAGTGGACTTTGTGGGGAAGAGGAGGAGCAGCGGAATGAGCGAGTCCCGACGTTCGCGGAGGGGCGAGGGATATGGAACTTGCGACGACGAGCTGCCGCCTCGTGGCTTCGCTCCCACCCCCCAAACCCCGCCCCCGACCGTGCAGCCGGGGGCGTTTCTTACACCAAAACAATGCAGTTTGAGAGCGAATTACCGTTTTCCGGGTCGCTGCCGACGTCGTCGAGCATGAGATACACGCACGCGAGCCTCCCGTCCTTCACCACGGCGACGGTCCGGTCCGAAAACTCCACCGCTTCGCCGGAAATCTCGGGGTCGCCGATGCAGAGTATCTTCTCCCTCGGGTCGAAAAGCACCGAGTTTGTCGGCGAATCGGAGTAGCACGCCCTGCCCGGCACCATTTTTTCGGAGCGGCAGACAAGCTTTTTCGCCTCCGCGTCCGGCACCTCGAGCACCGCGCGCTTCGCCGTCAGCTTCGACATGAACCCGCCGAGCCGCAGGCACTCGCCGTTCCGCGAGTCGATCTCAAGGTCGAACCGCCAGTTTCCGCCGAGGTATACCCTGAAATCGCAGCCCTGCCCCGAGGTATGCAAAAGAGTCGTGTTTTCGCTGAGATAGTAGTGGCAGCCGCCCTTTTCGCGCGGGCCGCCGATCTCAAAAAGCATCGCCCTGTCGCGCTCCGAGCCCATCGAGTCGACCTTTTGCTTCGACACCGACCTCTCCCAAAGCGCGGTTATCATGCTTTTCACTGTATGCACCTTCTTCTTGTTGAGGATGCTAACAGTATATCACAAAGCGACAAATTTTTCAATAGTTCGGAAAATTTTTGTGCAAATTCACAATACATAGGCTTCCAGCCTGTATATCCTTGCCCCCTGCTCGCGGAATTTGTGCTCGTATTCCGTCTCGATGTCCTCGCCGCCCTCATAATTCAGGCTGATGCTCTTGATCGCGAAGCCCGACTGCGTGAGCTCTCTCACGGAAAATTCAAAAAATTCCATGTTGTCCGTTTTTTGGTGGATCTCCGCGCCCTCGGCCATCAGCGTCTTATACGCTTCGAGGAACCTGCGGTGGGTGAGCCTGTGCCCCTCGTATGACTTTTTCGGGAACGGGCAGCTGAAATTCAGATATATCCGCGAGATCGAGCGCTCGGGAATGTATTTCGGCAGATATTCGGCGTCGGTGCGAATAAGTATCAGGTTCGGGATATTCTCCGCGATCGCCCTTTCCGCCGCGTCAATTATGACGTTTGAGGACTTTTCTACCGCTAAAACGTTTATGCCGGGGTCCTGCTTTGCCAGCTCGCAGCAAAACTGCCCCTTGCCGCAGCCTATTTCGAGCACCGTCGGATTATTATTCCCGAAGATTTTTTTGAAGTCGAGATACTCCTTATCCTCGTTCGCGCGCTCGAAGTGCCTGTCCTCGACGTTTAAAACAAGGAGCTTTCCCGTCTCCTGCGCGGCCGCTATCCTCTCGGTGAGCCGCGCCTTTCTCCTCATTCTCACGCTTCCACCTCGACCCCGCCGAACGGCCTTATATCGAGTATGTACGCGCTTCCCTTTCCGAAAACGCCCTCCATTCCCGCGACGAAGCTTTCAACCTTTTCGTCCGGCACAAAGGCCTGGATCGTCCCCGCGAAGCCGCCGCCGTGAACGCGGGAAGCGCCCTTGCCGCAAAGCAGCTCCGAGGCCGTATACAGCGCGACCGACACCCCCTGCTCGGCGGGGCTTT
This sequence comes from uncultured Clostridia bacterium, assembly GCA_947624745.1. GTDB lineage: Bacteria > Bacillota > Clostridia > Oscillospirales > Ruminococcaceae > Faeciplasma. The sequence goes on from CANQLR010000004.1 coordinate 40,297, forward strand.
GGTTGGCGTAGACGTTTTGCAGATACTTGTACGAGCTTTCGCCCGAGCGGCGGATAACGTTAAGAAACGCGCCCATATCCCCCGCCTTTACGGCCTTTGCGAGCTCTTCGACCCGCTCGTTCTCGTCCGCGAAGTGAAGAGCCCTGAGCACCGCCCTGTCGCCGCAGGAGGCGCGCAGCCTGCCTATATTTTCAAGAATTTCTCTCTTGTCGGTCTCGCGAAGATACTCCTTCCCGAGCTCCTTCGCGACCGCTTTCATCTCCGCCGGTATCGCCGCGTAATCCGGCGTGAGGTCGGCGTGATTTCCCTTGGTGTCGACGATGACGAGCCTGTATCCTATCGCTTTCAGATCAAAGCTGACGGCGTTTATTACCGGGTTTTCGGGGTCTTTGAAGTCGATCTCGGTGAAGCCGCCGACAGAGCTCGCCATCTGGTCCATCAGCCCCGAGGGCTTGCCGAAGTAGACGTTTTCGGCGTACTGCGCGATCTTCGCTATCATCGGAGCCGAGACCTCGCCGCCGTTGTAGAGCCCGCTAAGAACTGTGCCGACAAGCACCTCGAAAGCGGCAGAACTCGAAAGCCCCGAGCCTTTCAGAACGTTCGAGCGGGTATACGCCCTGAACCCGCCGATCTTATAGCCACGCTCCTTAAAGCCCGCCAAAACGCCCCGAATGAGCGCCGCGGAGCTGTTTTTTTCGTCCTCATGAACGCTTAGCTCGTTTAAATTTATCCTGTCCTCCGGGTAGCCCTCGGATTTCACGGCGACAACGCCGTCGTCCGTAGGCTCGACCGCCGCGATGACGTCAAGATCTACCGCCGCAGCCATCACCCTGCCGCGGTTGTGGTCGGTGTGGTTGCCGCAGACCTCGGTCCTTCCGGGGGCGGAGAAAAACCTCGTCGGCTCGCCGCCGAAATGGCCGCGATACATCTTTTTGAGCTCCTCAAAACGCTCGACCGAGCCGCCGAGCTGCGGGACAGTTACCTTTTTCATATTTATCCTCCTTAATTATATGACATTCATTTTTTCTTAGAAAACATCGTGTCGAATTTTGCCGAATGATAGTAGACCGACATCACAAGCCCGATAGAAGCCGTCGCCGAGAGCATCGAGCTGCCGCCCGCCGAGACGAAGGGGAGGGTTATCCCGATGACCGGGGTGAGGCCGATTACCATGCCGATATTTAAGACCGACTGCGAGAAGATATAGGCGAACACCCCGACGCAGATGTATTTCCCAAGCGGGTCGGCCGAGCGAAGGCTGTTGCCGAGAATCCGAAGGCAGATCAGCCCCAAAAGTATTATCAGCCCGAGGCATCCTATAAAGCCGAGCGTCTGCCCGACATAGCTGAAAATAAAGTCGTTGTGGCAGACCGGGACGTAGGTGTAATCCCCTCCGAAAAGGCCCTTGCCGCGCACCTGCCCCGAGCCGAGCGCTATCTTAGAAAGGTTAGTCTGATAAAGCATATCCGCGGTCGCGTACTTGGCGGGGTTTATTATCGCGAGGATCCTGTTTTTGTGAACGTCCTGTAAATAGTAGTTCCAGAGGACGTATACCGCTATCGGCGAGAGCACCCCCGCGCCCAGAATGTACTGCCAGCCTATACCCGCCGCGAAGATCATCGCGACAAATATCGCCGCAAAGACCACCGCCGTGCCGTCGTCGCCCTGGAGCATCACGAGGCCGATGGGTATCGCCCCGTGCACAAAAAGCGCTAAAATATTAAGCGGATTATTGAAAATTTCCTTTGTCTTGTGGCAGTGATAGGCAAAGCTCAGTATGAACGCAAGCTTCAAAAACTCGGCCGGCTGAAGCGAGAACCCGCCCAGCGATATCCACGCCCTGTCGTCCGCGCCGTCGAGACCGCTTTCGCCGAGCGAGGTGAAGGTAAGGCAGGTGAGCCCCACCATCAGCGGGAGATAGATAAACCACAGCTTTGAAAATTTTCGGTAGTCCCACGCCGCGGCGACAAGCGAAAAGCCTATCCCGAGAAGCGCCGCGAAGGCCTGATTCCGGTAGTCGGTATAGTCGAGGGCGACGTCGACCGAGGTTATCGGCGAGATCATGTTGTTCTGCACCAGAGAATAGAGAAGCAGAACGCTGAACCCGCATATCGCGAGCGTAAAGAGCATTAAAAGCTTATCGAGCCGCCGAAGATACTGCCATATAAGCGAAAATATTTTTTTGACCGTGCGCTCGCCTCCCCTCAAAATACAGATAAAATGAGTATAACACATCCCGAGAAAAAAAGCAAGCGAAAAACCCGCCGATTTTGGGAGCAGGAAAATTAAATTTCAAAAAGGTATTGCATTTTCTGAAATTTATGCTATAATCATCTTAAGAGACCGCCAAGCTCTAATAACTCTCAAGGAGGATACATATCATGGCTTTCAAGATTTCCGATGAATGCATCAAGTGCGGCGCCTGCGCCGAGGAATGCCCCGTCAGCGCCATCACCGAGGGGGACGACAAGTACGTTATCGACCCCGACACCTGCATTTCCTGCGGCAACTGCAACTCGGTCTGCCCTGTCGGCGCTCCCAACGAGGAGTAAGAAATTCCCCCGGACGACCCGGGAAGCCCCCGTTTTTATGGCGGGGGCATTTTTTTGATATTTTTCTGAATTTTTTATGATATCTCTTGCGTTTTGCCTCTTTTTTTGTTACAATGGATTGAGACTATTTTTGGAAGGAACTGCGACGTGGCGGTCTTTACATTTGAGAGGTACGAAAAAAAGTATCTTATAAGCCGAAGGAGCGAAGAAAAGGTCATAGACTTTCTCACCGGCTCGCTCGGCATGAAATTCGACCCGCACTGCCTCGGCGGTGGGCTCTACGACATATATAACCTTTATTTCGACGACGAGCAGAACTCGGTGATAAACGCGTCCCTCATGAAGCCCCGCTTCAAGGAAAAGCTGCGCTTAAGAAGCTACGGCTTCCCGAAAAGCCCGCAGGACGGCGTGTTTTTGGAGCTCAAGCGAAAGATCGGCGGCATCGTCACGAAGCGCCGAGTGCCGCTGAGCTTTGAGGCGGCGGTAAATCTCGTGGCGGAAGGCGCGCGCCCCGACGGGCAGAGCTATGTCAAAAACCGGCTTATTGATGAGATCCTGTATTTTTCCTCCCGGAAAAAGCTTTCGCCGAAGGTGAGGATAACATACCGCCGGACAGCTCTTTATTCCGAGAGCGACCCGTCGCTGCGGATAACCTTTGATCGGGACATTCTTACCTCGCGAAGCGGCGACTTTTTCGGTAAGAGCGATCCCGGGACCCCGCTTTTGAACGACGGCGAGCGGCTCATGGAGGTCAAATTTCTTCACGCGCCGCCGAAGGCCCTCACCGATTTTTTAGGGAGCGAGCGCATTTTCATGCAGGGCTTTTCCAAGTACGGGAACGAATACCGCCGGTACCGCGGGAGGGATTACCTGCACGTCGACGGCCGCGAAAAACTTGAAAGGAAGCTAATAAATGGTTGATTTTTTATTCCCGCGGATAGGCGGGGTCGAGCTTAACGCGAGGGGTGTGCTGGTCTCGGTCGGGATTGCGTTCGTCCTCGGGCTGATACTCAGCGCGGTTTATCTGCTTACGAACCGCCGCAGGGGCTATACCTCCGATTTTCCCGCCGCGGTGGCGCTTCTGGCGCCGCTTATGGCCGCGGTCATATTCCTGGTGAACTCCTCCGTCGCGGTGGCGGTGTCCCTCGGCGGGGCGCTGGCGCTTCTTCGGATAAGGAGCAACCCCCGCGACACCATGGAGATAACCACCCTTTTGTTCGCGATAGTCATCGGCATAGGCTGCGGGACGGGCTATTACGGCGTTTCGATGGTGATAACGGTGATACTCTGCGCCCTGACGGTGATACTCTCCGTTTCGGGGTTCGGCACTCCGAAGGCAAAGCGGGTGACGGTGAAGATCTACGTCCCCGAGGATCTTAACTTCGAGGGCGTGTTCGACGAGGTTCTTGAAAAATACACCGAGGGGTTCGACCTTATGCAGATAAAGACCGCAGACTTCGGCTCGGTGTATGAGCTCAAGTACATGGCCTCCTTAAAGGACGGCGCCGACCGCCGCGCGCTTTTGGACGAGCTTCGCTGCAAAAACGGAAACCTTGACGTTTCGATAACGCTTCGCGACTACGATTCATACCCACAGAAATGACCCTTAGCGGCGGGCTTTTTTGCCTTGCCGCTTTAATTTTAAAATAAGGAGAGACGACTATGAAAAAGCTGTTCAACGACGGCTGGCAGTTTGCCGAAATGCCCTTGGGAGAGCTGCCCTCCGAGAGCGACTTTAAGCCGACCGACATTCCCCACGACTGGCAGATACGCCACGCTTCAGAGCTGTATAAGACCTCCGACGGCTGGTATAAAAAGACGTTTTCGGCCGAAAAGACCGCCGGCAGGGTGTATTCCCTGCGCTTCGAGGGGGTATACATGGACTCGGAGATCTATTTAAACGGCGAAAAGATATTCGAGTGGAAATACGGCTACACCACCTTCGACGTGCCGCTCTCATTAAAGGAGGGCGAGAACGAAATTAAGGTCAGGGTGAGGTATCAGAACCCCAACACCCGCTGGTATTCCGGCGCGGGGATATTCCGTAACGTCTGGCTTCGCGAGACAGGGGCGAACAGGTTTATGGACGACGGCACCTACGTCGTCAGCTATCCCGAGGGGGACAGCTGGCTGATGGAGATAGACTCGGAATTTACCGCCGAGGTTCCGGTGACGATCCGCCACACCCTTTATGACGCCGACGGCGAGCAGGTTGGGCTCGTAAAGACCCATGTGCCGGTCGGAAACGACAGGATATCGCAGAGTTTGCAAATTCGCTCGCCCGAGCTTTGGAGCCCCGAGCGGCCCTATCTCTACTCGCTTTTAAGCGAGATCATCGTCGGCGAGGAGACGGTGGATTCGGTCTATGAGCGGGTCGGCTTCAAATACTGCCGATTCGACAAGGACAAGGGATTCTTCCTGAACGGCGTGAACATGAAGCTGAACGGCGTGTGTATGCACCACGACCTCGGCTGTCTCGGCTCGGCCTTTAAAAAGGAGGCCGCCCGCAGGCAGATACTCAAGCTCAAGGAGATGGGCGTGAACGCGATCAGAACCTCCCACAACCCGCCCGCGCCCGAGTTTATGGACCTCTGCGACGAGCTCGGCATTATGGTGGACAGCGAGCTTCTGGATATGTGGCAGGACAAGAAGACAACTTACGATTACGCCCGATTCTTCGATGATTGGCACGAGCGTGACGTCCGCAGCTGGATACGCCGCGACCGCAACCGCGTGAGCATAATCATGTGGAGCATCGGAAACGAGATAGGCGACACGAACGACATTCCCCGCGGCGCGGACCTGACTAAGGAGCTTTCACGCTGCGTCCGCATCGACGACTATAAAAACACCCGCCCGATAACCATCGGCTCGAACCATATGCGCTGGCAGGGCGCGCAGAACTGCGCAGAGGAGCTCGGCACCGTCGGCTACAATTATTTAGAGTCTATCTATGACCGCCACCACGCCGAGCACCCGAACTGGGTCATCTACGGCTCAGAGACCGCCTCGACGATACAGTCCCGCGGGATATATCACTTCCCGGCATCCGTCGTCGCGACGACCTACGACGACCTGCAATGCTCGTCGCTCATGAACTGCGCCACCGGCTGGGGAGCGCCGACCGCCGAGTATAACATCACCGAGGACAGAAACAGAAAATACTCCCTCGGGCAGTTTATCTGGACGGGGTTTGACTATATCGGCGAGCCCACGCCCTATTCGACCCGAAATTCCTACTTCGGGCATATCGACACCGCGGGATTTGAGAAGGACACGTTTTATGCCTACCGCGCAGAGTGGAACAAGGCCGCTAAGCCGTTTGTCCACCTCTTCCCGAACTGGGACTGGAACGAGGGGCAGCTTATCGACATCTTCGCCTTCTCGAACTGCGAGAGCGTAGAAGTGTTTGTGAACGGCGAAACGCTCGGTCGGGAGGAGTATAATCACACCGACGGCCACACCCTCTCGGGGCGGTGGCAGACGGAATACAAAAAGGGCGAGATAAAAGCTGTCGGCTATATCGGCGGCAAGCCGGTCTGCGAGGATATCCGCCGCACTCCGACAGATCCCGCGCGCCTCGTTTTGGAGCCCGACAAGCGGGTTCTTTCCGCCAACGGCGAGGATATAGCCTTTGTGAGCGTGACCGCGCTCGACAGAGACGGAAACACCGTCGACAACGCAAGAAACCGCGTTAATATATTCGTTTCGGGCGCGGCGAGGCTTTTGGGCGCAGACAACGGCGACTCTACCGACGTCGAGGAGTACCGCTCGAACTCGCGCAGGCTTTTCGGCGGAAGGCTGGCTTTCGCACTCGGCTCGACATTTGATCCCGGCGAGATAAAAATCAGGATCACATCTCCCGGCCTGCCCGATGAGGAGCTTACGCTTAAGGCGATTTCCGCTCGACCCCGCGAGGGCGTATCCTGCGCGGACGGGATCACCGAATTTGTTGAAAAAACCGATATCAGCGTTCGAAAGATCGAGCTTTCCGCCACCTGCCAAAAGATCACCCCGGGCGTGACCTGCCGCGTGAGCTATAAAATTCTCCCCGAAAACGCCGACCCAGCCGAGATAAAATTCAAGGCGGTGAGCAGCAGCGGCGTCGAGACGAATCTTTGCGAGATAATCAGCTGCGAGGGCGGCGCGACAGTCCTCCCCAAGGGCGACGGAAGCTATCGCCTAAGGGCGTATTGCCGCAACGGCACCGCGCAGGACGAGGTCATTTCAGAGCTTGAAATGGAAAATTCAGGCTTCGGCCCCGCGAGCTACGACCCCTACTCCGGCGTTATCCCGGCCTCCTTGGCCACAAACGGCGGAGATTTCAAGGCAGACATGGGCGGCGGAGTGCTCGCTCTTTCCGGCGGAGAGCTGATATTCAAAAACACCGACTTCGGAAATATCGGCTCGGACGAGATAACCATCGGCGTTTACACCTATAACGAAAACGTCATTCCGATAGTCCTATCGGTCGACGGCGAGCCGCTCATGACCCTTGATTTTCAGGCCAAAAACGAGTGGAACACCTATAAATACAACACGTTTAAGCTCCCCGAAACGCTTAAGGGGGCTCACGATATCTCCCTGAAATTCCCGGAGGAGCTGCGCTTCAAGGGCTTCGGGTTCTCATCGCCCCGCCGCCTCGGCGCCGAGCTTTACGCGAGCACTTGCGACGAGATCTACGGCGACAGCTTTGAAAAGGCCCCCGATATGATTAAAAACATCGGAAACAACGTCAGCATAGTGTTCCGCGGGGTGGATCTCGGTGGCGGCGCGGACCGCATGATCATCACCGGCAGGACCCGCCATATCCGCGACACGGTGAGGGTCTCGCTGAGCGGGCTTGACGACATAAACGTCGAGTTTGAGGGCACGGAGGGGATCGTCCGAAAGGCCTTTGACATTGAAAAAGCGGCAGGCAGGCACGACGTAACGCTCATTTTCCTCCCCGGCACCGATTTCGATCTCGTCTCGGTGAGGTTCGAGCAGAAAGGATAGTTAATATGGTTATACGCGAACTCGGGCATCTGGCATTTCGCTGCCGCGACGTTAAGGAGTCGGAGCGCTTCTACACCGAGGTCTTGGGCTTCGAGCGGGCGTTCAGCCTCACCTACGGCGAGCAGTCGGAGGACACGAAATTCCCGAAGGATAAGGAATGGATAGTTTATCTCAAGGTCTCGGACAGGCTTTATCTGGAGCTTTTCGACCGCGAGAACGCGAATAAGGACGGCGCCGCGGATTGGGACAGCTTCGGCTATCAGCACCTCGCGCTCATCGTCGACGATATCGAGAAGATGCGCGCCCGCCTTGTCGAGCACGGCGTCCCCGTCGACTCCGAGCCCACCCTCGGCGTCGATAATACCTACCAAATGTGGTCCCACGACCCCGACGGCAATAAGATCGAATTCATGCAGTATACGGATAGGTCCTATCAGGTGGTGGGGAGGGGGTAAGATAAAAGCAGGCCGGGGGCCTGCTTTTTGATGGATTGCGATGATAGTTTGACGAGAATAATTTGTCATTAAAACTTGCTCATGTCTATATTCATAACTCTTGTGCTATATAAATCTTTTAGGAGTATGAGAGAGCTCCTACGATGATACTCGCACAGCAAATTTTCGCTTTTTATTCTGTTAAATCAATATAATTTTCTCAACCCTGTTGAAAATTCCCGAAAAATAGTGTATAATATTTTTATATCCTCACGCCGTTTAGTCCGTACTTTTGGACTATTCCCGCTATACAATAAATATATCAACAAAACAAGGAGGCCGTTATGTTTAACAAAGCTAAGCTTCAGACTGCGCTTGAGGCATACAGGAAGAATTTCACGCCTGATTGGTGGAAAAAAGAACAGTACAAGTGGATCGCTGTCCAAAGCTTTCATGATAACTGGAGGCCCGAGGCTGAGAATTTCCCGGAAATGCTTGAAGAATCTATTAAACCGGCTAAAAATCTTTTGAAGTCTCATGGCACATTTGCGGGGAAAACGATCTTAGAGCTTGCCGGATTTGCTCCCGAAAAGGTTCGCGCGATGTTTGAAGCGCTGTTTGACGATAGCGGCGACGTTGTGAAAAGAATTGCCGCTTTTAAGGAAAGCGCCGGCGCGTTATGGAAAGAATACAGAGACGACGGCTCCCAGCACTATCAGGACGAAAGCGCCATCAGCGTTTATCTTTGGCTCAATTTTCCGGATAAATATTATGTTTACAAGCTTGGGATAGTTAAAGAAGTCGCAAAAATTCTCGAAGCCGACTATACCTTCACAAAGGGCGAATATGACGACAACATGCGCAATTTCTACAGGTTCTACGACGAGCTCTGCGACGAGATCAAAAAGGACGCCGAGGCTGTGGAAATAGTTAATTCGTATATCAAAAATACAGGCGGCTGCTACTCTGACCCGAAGTTCAAGACCCTGACCGTGGACGTCTGCTTCTTTATCAGTCAAAAGTACGGCAAAGGGCGTTCCGACGACGGCGACGCCGAATGGTTCGGCCTTGACTACGACCCCGGGATCACGGTCGGGGAGTGGGGCAGGCTGCTTCGCGACCCCGGCGTTTTCACCGAAAAGGCGCTTCAGATCGTCGCGCGAATGAAGGACTACGGCGGCGAGGCGACCTGCACGCAGCTTGCGCAAAAATACGGCGAAAACAAGAATTTTTACAACTCCGGTTCGGTCGCCCTTGCGAGGCAGGTCTGCGAAACCGCGAGAGTTGAGCCGAACATTCGCGAAGACGGCTCAACGCGTTGGTGGACGGTGCTGTATACAGGCCGTCGCGCCGATGATGACGAGGAAGGCAGCTTTGTCTGGCGCCTTCGCGACGAGCTCTCCGAGGCGCTCGACGGCTTCGATCTGAGCGGGGTGAAGCTTTACGCCGACAGAAAGGTGCGGTACTGGCTCTGCGCGCCGGGGCGGGGAGCGAGGATCTGGGACGACTGCGTTCGCGAGGGCATTATCGCCATCGGTTGGGAGGAGATAGGCGATTTCAGGCAGTATCACTCTAAAGCGGAAATATCCGCGAAGCTGAACGAGGTTTTGGAGCCCGACAAAAAATACGCCTCGACCGCGAGATCTCTTTGGGAATTTGCGGAGGTCATGAAGCCGGGCGACATCATTTTTGCAAAAAAGGGCACCTCTACGGTGATAGGTAGGGGCGTTGTCGAGGGGGATTACGAGTACGACCCCGACCGCGACGATCTTAAAAACACCCGCCGCGTGAGCTGGAAGGAGATCGCCGAACATCCCTACCCGGGCATTGCCCCGCAGAAGACCCTGACCGAAATTACGGATAAGGACATGCAGGACAAGCTAAACGCGCTGTATGACAGCAGAGACGAGCCCGCCGCAGAAACTGCTCCCGACGCATATACCGAAACCGACTTCCTCTCCGAAGTCTACATGAGCGAGGAGCGCTATAACGACCTCGTGGGGATCCTTAAGAGCAAGAAAAACATCATCTTGCAGGGCGCGCCGGGCGTCGGGAAGACGTTCGCGGCAAAGCGGCTCGCGTGGTCGGTGATGGGCGAGAAGGACGACAGCCGGATCGAGCAGGTGCAGTTCCACCAGAATTATTCCTACGAGGACTTCGTGATGGGCTACAAGCCGGTCGGGGACGGCTTCGAGCTTAAATACGGCGTTTTCTACCGATTCTGCCAAAAGGCCGCAAACAGGCCGTCCGACGAGCCGTTTTTCTTCATCATCGACGAGATAAACCGCGGCAACATGAGCAAAATTTTCGGCGAGCTCTTGATGCTCATCGAGAACGACTACCGCGGCAAAAAGCTGACCCTTGCCTATAACGGGCTGCCGTTCTCGGTGCCGACAAACCTGTATATCATCGGCATGATGAACACCGCCGACCGCAGCCTCGCGATGATAGACTACGCGCTCCGCAGGCGGTTCAGCTTCTTCGAGATGGAGCCGGGGTTTGAGACCGAGGGCTTCGGAAAGCTTCAGGCGGAACAGCACAGCGAAAAGCTTGACAAGCTGATAGAAAAAATAGAGGAGCTAAACACAGCTATTTCCGAGGACCGCTCCCTCGGAAAAGGGTTCAGGATAGGTCACAGCTATTTCTGCTTCAGCAAGGACGACCCCTGCACCGACGAAAAGCTCAGAAGGATAGTCAAGTACGATATAATCCCGACGCTTGAGGAGTATTGGTTCGATAATGAGGTCGAATTTAACAGGTGGAAAGACGCTTTGCAGGGTATTTTCCAATGATTCAGGACAGAAGCATATTCATTAAGAACATTTACTATATGATCGCCTACGCCCTTCTGCTGCCCGAGCAAAGCGGGTTCGAGGACATCGCCAAGGAAAATTTCGATAACATACATAACCTTTTTGCGGCGATACTGTCAAACGGCCTTGACCGCCAGCTTAAGCAGGGGCTCTACCGCGAATACGTCCCCAAAACCGAGAGTTTGGCGACGATGCGCGGGAAGATCGACATCGCCGGGACCGTCCGAAACAGGCTTCAAAGAAAGCGCTTGGCGAGCTGCGAGTACGACGAGCTTTCCGAAAACAATTTGTTTAATAGGATAATCAAAACGACGGCGCTGCTGCTGATAAAATGCCCCGATCTGGACAAAAAATATGCCGCCTCGCTTAAGCGCGAGCTCATGTTTTTCGGCGGGATCGACGACATGGACCCCGCGAAGATCCCGTGGCAGGCGGTGCGCTGTCAGCGAAACAACAGCACTTATCGGCTGCTGCTCGGCGTTTGCCGGCTGACTTTAGAGGGAATGCTCCCGACGACCGACAGGGGCAGCCACCGCCTCGCGGCGTTCGTCAAGGAGCCGCATTTAAGCCGCCTCTACGAGAAATTCATCCTCGAATTTTACCGCAGAGAGTGCCCGCAGCTCTCCGCCTCCCCGTCGTATATAAAGTGGGCGCTCGATATGGGCAGCGACGTTCGGGACCTCCCGCAGATGAAAAGCGACGTCACCCTCACCGACAGAAAGACCGGCAATATTTTAATTATAGACGCTAAATATTACTCCCGCACGATGCAGGAATATTACGACTCGCTGACGGTCCGGTCGGGGAATCTCTATCAGATCTTCACATATGTCAAGAACAAGCAGGAAGCGCTCAAGCCCGCTTCGCCGACGGTCTCGGGGATGCTCCTTTACGCGCAGACCGACGACTCCGCCCCGCTGAATAACGATTATCTGATGAGCGGGAATAAAATAAGCGTCAGAACGCTGAATCTGAATAGGGAGTTTTCAGAGATTGCCGGACAGTTAAAAGCGCTTGCAAGGGGGCACTTTGGGGAAAGTTGTGTCGAATGACTTCATGAAGGTAATGTATAAAGACTTGCAATAGAATTTATATAAGGGATTTTGAACTTAATATATAATATAAAATGCGCTGCCTCTTTTGAAAAGAGACAGCGCATTGGCTGGGGTATGTATTTGAGCGTGGGTGCGTGCGGGTCGTTAAGTGTAGGGAGCCCTCCCCTTGCATTCTCCTCCCCGTTGTGCTATAATAACACCATAATACAAATTTCGCTCGCCCGGCGGCGACACTACACACGAAACGGAGAAGAACATGAAAAAGATCGGTTTTGACAACGACAGGTACCTAAGTTTACAGTCGCAGAAAATTCGCGAGAGGATCGAAAGCTTCGGCGGGAAGCTCTACCTCGAATTCGGCGGGAAGCTCTTCGACGACTACCACGCCTCGCGGGTGCTGCCCGGCTTTAAGCCCGACTCGAAGCTCCAGATGCTTTTACAGCTTAAGGATCAGGCGGAGATAGTCGTGGTGATAAGCTCCGAGGACATCGCGCAGAACAAGGTCAGGGGCGACATCGGCATCACCTACGACCTCGACGTTCTGCGGCTCATCGACAGCTTCCGGCAGTACGGACTCTACGTCGGCAGCGTCGTGCTGACAAGATACGAGGGCCAGCCGGCGGCGCAGGCGTTCGCGAACAAGCTGAAATCCCTCGGGATAACCGTCTACCGCCACTACCCGATAGAGGGCTACCCCGCCAACCTCAACCACGTCATCAGCGACGACGGCTACGGCAAAAACGAGTACATAGAGACCTCCCGCGAGCTTGTCGTCGTGACGGCTCCCGGCCCGGGAAGCGGCAAAATGGCGACCTGCTTAAGCCAGCTCTACCACGAGCACCGGCGGGGGATAAAGGCGGGCTACGCGAAGTTCGAGACCTTCCCGATATGGTCGATCCCCCTGAATCACCCCGTGAATCTCGCCTACGAGGCTGCGACCGCCGATCTTTCGGATGTCAATATGATCGACCCCTACCACCTTGAGGCTTACGGCTCGCTCGCCGTGAATTACAACCGCGATATCGAGGTATTCCCTGTCCTCAACGCGATCTTCAACATGATCTTGGGCGAGTCGCCGTACAAATCCCCCACCGACATGGGCGTGAATATGGCGGGATTCTGCATCGTCGACGACGCGGTCTGCGCCGAAGCGTCGAAGCAGGAGATAATCCGCCGCTATTTCAAGACCCTCGCAGCCAAAAAAACGGGCGGCGCGACCGAGGACGAGGTCCTTCGCATTGAGCTTCTGATGAAAAAGGCGGGGATCACCGAGGCCGACCGCAAGCCCGTCAGCCCCGCGCTGATGAAGGCCGAGCTTACCGGCGCGCCCGCGGCCGCCATCGAGCTTTCTGACGGCAGGATAGTCACCGGCAAGACCTCGGAGCTTCTAGGCGCTTCCTCGGCGATGCTTCTCAACGCGCTGAAGACCCTCGCGGGGATACCCGACGAAACGCTTCTGATCTCGCCTTCGGTCATCGAGCCGATACAGCATTTAAAGGTCAACCACCTCGGCAACGAAAACCCGCGCCTTCACACAGACGAGATACTCATCGCTCTGTCGATATGCGCCTCGCAGGACGAAAACGCGAAAAAAGCCCTAATGCAGCTCAAGAGCCTCGAAGGCTGCGAGATGCACTCGAGCGTGATCCTAAGCCACGTCGACCTCACGACCTTCCGTAAACTCAAAGTCAACGTCACCTGCGAGCCGGTGTATCAAAAAAGACGGCTGTATCATAAATAGAATAAAAAAAGCAGGCCGCAAGACCTGCTTTTATTTTTTGAGGCTTAAACCCCCATCTCCCCCATCAGCTTCTCCTTCTCCTTATATCCGACGGAGGTCGCGACGGGTTGTCCGTTTTTGAAAAGGATAATTGTCGGTATCGCCGAGACGCCGAATTTATTCGCAAGCTCGCCCTCGTCGTCGACGTTCACCTTCGCGACGGTGATGTCCTCCCGCTCCTCGGAGATCTCCTCCAGAACCGGCGCCATCATTCTGCACGGGCCGCACCATTCCGCCCAAAAGTCCAGAAGCACCGGCTTTTCGGCATTTAGTACCTCTTTTTCAAAATTTTCCGATGTGATCTCAATGTGCATACTTAACTTCCTTTCTTATTCCTTGCTCTTGAAATAGAGCATACAGTGGCAGTAGCCCTCAAATTCCGGGTCGGCGATCTGCTCCCTGAACTCGCGGCACATACAGACGGTGTCCTCGGTCATCTCGCGGCGGCAGGGGCAGTGCAGTCCTCTTTTCAAAAGCCCCTCGCGGATAGCGCTCACGAGCTTTTCGTTTTCGTTTACGGTGATCTTCAAGCTATCATCCCCCTTTTATACGATTATAATTCATCCGAAGGGGAAAGTCAAGAAAATTTACATCAAAAGATACCCAAGAGCTAAGAGAAGCTTTATGTCCGCGCCGTTTTTATACAGAACGAACATCATAAGAAGTATCATCGCCTTTTCCGCGTCGATCTTTATGTCGCCGAAAAGAGAGCCCAGAATGTCCGTCCTCGGCGGGATATCCTGCCTCGGCGGCTCGGGCGGCTTTTTGTTTTCGGGAGGCTTGCCCGCCGGCTGCGGAGGAGGCGATACCGCGGTCTTTGAGCGCTTTTGCATCTGCCTCATGCGGGCGAGCGCCTCCTCCTGCATTTTCCCGAAATCTCCGCTATAGTCCGCCAAGCAGCTCGCCTCCCAAAAGACCGCTTTCCCGAAGCGCCGGGAGAACGTTTATTATCCGAAGTATTTTTATCGCCCGATCGACCCTCGGCTTCTTTTCGTCACTGAGAAGCGGGCGAAGGGCGATAAGAAAGTTTATGTTTTTGTCGTCGCTCCCCATGTCCCTAAGCTTCGAGGCGAGCGCCATAAGCGCCCCGACGTCCGGCATATCCGGGCTCTGCGGGGCGGGGCCGGGAGCGGTCTTATCCTCCTCGGGCGGCGGCGGAAAGCCGAGCTCGCGGGCCAGCTCGCCAAGCTGCTTGAGCGATTCGGGATCCGAAAGGATCGAGTTTATCTTCTCGGCAATATCCTCCACAGCCGTCACACCCTCCTATTTTCCGCCGAAAATTTTCTGGATCAAGGCTTTCGCCTGCGGGCTTGAAAGCACTGCCTGCGCCGTCGCGGGATTACTAAGCGCCGCGGTAAGCCTTTTTTGGTCGTCCTTCGGGAGAGTCCCCAGGAGCCTGTCGAATGTGCCTGCCTGAAGCTCCCTCGTGAGCTGCTCCTTCGGCACGCCCATCTTTTTCGACGTCATGGATATGAGCATATCCCTCTGCGCGCTGTTAAGTTCCATAAAATTTCTCCTTAAAAATATTTCAGACGATAAAACGTCCGTTTTCGGTATTGCAATTTTTTTGCGTATGTGCTATACTGAAAAAAACGCGAAAGGAAGCAAACGG
This sequence comes from uncultured Clostridia bacterium, assembly GCA_947624745.1. GTDB lineage: Bacteria > Bacillota > Clostridia > Oscillospirales > Ruminococcaceae > Faeciplasma. The sequence continues at coordinate 55,541 of CANQLR010000004.1, forward strand.
ATGCGCATTATAGCTTTTTCCGACACACACCGCCACCACGACCGCGTGCACAGGCTTTTCGAGACCACGCATCTTTCGACCGACCTGTATATCTTCTTGGGGGACGTTTTGCCTGACATCGAGAACATGGCATATCTCTATCCCGACAAGCAGATACTTTCGGTCCCGGGAAACTGCGATTTTATGTCCCGCGAGCCCACGGTCGGCGTCACCGAGGTATGCGGCAAAAAAATACTTTACACCCACGGGCATTTTCACTCGGTGCGGTTCGGGACGTCGGGGATAAAAAGCCTCGCGAAGCAAAACGAAGCCGACCTTGTGCTCTTCGGGCACACGCATATCCGCCATGCGGAATATGAGGACGGAATATATTACGTCAACCCGGGGAGCTTAGGCGAGCCGAGGGACGGAAAAGCCCCCTCCTACGCGGTGATCGACGTCCTGCCGGCGGGAATCTTAATATCACACGCCGAATTAGAGTAATTTACTCTTTTGGAATATTATATGAACTTCGCGGCCGAATGTTGCCGACGAAAGAAAGGGTTTGGTAAAAATGCTGGAAGAACTTAAAAAACAGGTGTACGAAGCGAATATGCTGCTGCCGAAATACCGCCTCATAACCTTTACATGGGGCAACGTCTCGGGCATCGACCGCGAAAAGGGGCTCATTGTCATAAAGCCCTCTGGGGTCGAATACGACGAGATGAAGCCGGAGGACATGGTGGTCGTCGACCTTAACGGCAAGGTGGTCGAGGGCGACCTGCGCCCCTCCTCCGACACCCCGACCCACATCGAATTCTACAAAGCATTCCCGAACATCGGCGGCGTGACCCACACGCACTCGACCTTCGCGACCTCCTTCGCTCAGGCGGGAAAGCCGGTCCCCCCGCTCGGCACCACCCACGGCGATTACTTCTACGGCGCGGTGCCCTGCACGAGAAAAATGACCCACGACGAGATCGCGAACGACTATGAAAAAAACACCGGGCTCGTCATCGTCGAGACATTCAAAAACCTCGACCCCGACGCGATACCCTGCGTTTTGGTGCACTCGCACGGGCCGTTCACATGGGGCAAGGACCCGGTCGATTCGGTACACCACTCGGTGATACTCGAGGAGTGCGCGAAGATGGCGATGTATTCCAAGATCATCAACGGCGGCGACGTCCCGGATATGCAGAAGGAGCTTTTGGACAAGCACTACCTCAGAAAGCACGGCGCCAACGCCTATTACGGGCAGGTTAAAAAGTGATATCACGAAAAAAATTCGCGGCCGCGGCGGCAATTTTCCTGCTGCTTCTGGCCGCGGCGGTTTATGCCGCAGTTTTTTGGGACGGCTTCTGCGGCGGCCTCGACGGGATAATGAATTTCGGCCAAGCCGCCGCCGTTTCGGGCGGAACGAGCCGCGAGGCGAAAATAAGCGCCTCGGGGGTGTTTTGCTCCAAGGCGTATCTGAATGAGGCGGAGGGCGTCGAGCAGCTGCGCTTTCGCTTCATCGCGCCCGAATTTGACAGTATTTACCTCACCGCCGACGGGAAAAAGGTCGAAAACCGGGTGTTCATCTCTGACGACCGCATTCTCGGCGTGCCGTGCTATATCGCCGTAGCGGTCATAAACGACCCGAGCCTCGGGGAGATCGAAGCAGATGAGCTGTGCGTCGTAGGGGAAGCGGAGGGGGAGGAGAGATTTCGGGTGGGGGTGGGTATGTATTCCTGACGGCTGATTGCGAAGGGTGCGGGGTTGGTGGGCGAGGGCGCGGGGTATGCACCTTGCTGCAGTGGGGCAGGGGGTGGGGCGAAGCCCCGGGGCGGCAGCTTTGCTGCCGCCGTAAAGGCCGCGCTCCGCGCGGCCTTTGGCGCCCACGAAGTGGGCGCCCGGGGCTTCGCCCCCGCTTTCCCCCGCCCCTATCAGCAGACCTCGCGTGGGGCGAATCCCCCGTGCGGACGTGAAGTCCGCACGCCCGCCGCACTCCGTGCGTCGGGCCGCGTTCGCTCCGCGAACGCGGGGGCTTCGCCCCGGTCAGTGCCTCTACCATAGTTTGCAGAGAAGCACAAGCTTTGTACCTCTACTTATATGTGCGAGTCTGCACTTTGTAGCATTAAGTAGGCAAAGCGATGGACGCGCACGTGCGAAGCACCTGGTCAGCAGCTTCGCTGCCGCCCGCCGTCCCCGCATGCGGGGACGGCTCGGCGCCCTTCGGGCGCCTCGGGGCTTCGCCCCACCCCTGTCCCCTGCCTCAATCAGTAACCCGATTCCCACTTCCCGCCCCGCCCCGTCACCCCCTGATTGACAAACTTCCACCCCTATTTGATAGACATTTCCTGCCGGATATGCTAAAATATTATCACCGCGGAAAAAATTTTAGGAGTGATGATATTGACACTGGGAAACAGAATTTTGGAGCTGCGGGCGCGTTCGGGGCTCTCGCAGGAGGATTTCGGCGAGCTTTTCGGCGCGACCCGGCAGACCGTCTCACGCTGGGAGCTTGACCTCGCGATCCCCGAAGTCCAAAAAATCGTACAGATGGCGCGCACGTTCGGGGTCACGACCGACTCTATCCTCGCGGACGGCATCTCGACCTTCGATTCGGCCTTCAAGCGCTTTGTCTGCGGGGTATACCGCAAAAAGGACGTCGTCGCGGTCGAGACCGAGCGCGTGGCGATTGTTTACCGCGACTGCGGCGAAACGCTCTGCGCCGAGCTTTACGGGGGATCGCAGGAAAACAAATCTTTGTGCGGATTTGCGGAGATGGATCTTGCACCGAAAAAGGTAAAATATGCCTATTATGACGAGTCGGGCGGGGTCATCTCGAACTTCGACGCGGGCGATATACTCGGCAGAAAATTCGACCGCAGACAGCTCGACAAAATGCAGCGCGTCGAGACGTTTTTGGTGAGCCGCGGCAAAAACCCGCTGCCGACCGTGCCCGAGGCGGGGTTCAGGACCTGCCTGACCAAGTGGCGGACCGGGACGAGAGCCTACTGCCGCGACGGCATGATCTTCGCCTGCGTGTATGTCGGCGGGATCGAGTACGCGTTTCATATGGAGGCGAAAAACCACGAAAACATCTACGCCTCGATAGTCGCGAACGAGGCGTTCGAGCTCGGGAACTGCGTCGGAAAACAGTTTTTCAGGTTAAGAAATTTCGGCGACAACACGGGCGATTTCGCGGTCAGCTTTTCGTGGATAAACGACAGCATGAAGCGGGTCAGCCTGCCCTCCGGCGAGAACGGCATCGACTTTTCGGACCAGGATGAATTCCGCGAGCTGAACGGCGGGCAGGAAAAGCTCGAGAGGATAAAGCGGTACGGGGCTGATCGGATAACCGTCTCGAACTACGGCGACGAAATGGACTATTTCCGCGACGACCCGGACATGATCGAGCGGTTCGAGTGATGAAAAAACAAAAGTAGTCAGCCATATAGCAGTATATCCGATAAAAAGACCGTTGGCTTTTTCACCGGGGAGCCGGTGCGTCAACGGTCAATCTTTCGGTATTCAGTTTTAATGGGACGATGATAAACGGAAACTTAGCTTTTCATCGCCTGAAATTCATCTTGAAGTAATCCGTACAAATACAGGTCTACCCAATTCCCCTCATTGTTTTGCGTCTGACTTCTCTGTACTCCCTCGCGCTTCATGCCCAGCTTTTCCATCAATCCAACTGACTTCACACCGTCAATGGCTTCTGCAACTACTTTATGCAATTTCATGTCAGAAAAGCCGTATTTCATTACTGCGGAGCAGGACTCATACGCATAACCCTGACGCCAATATTTTTTATTAAATATCCAGCCAATTTCATAGACATCATCTTCCCACGGCTTAAATAGGATATAACCAATTACTTTGTTGGTCTGTTTCAGTACCGCCGCGAGTGCGCCGCTTTTTCCAATGCAAAATTCATTCAGAAATTGCCGCGTCTTTTCAAACGTATATGCAGGCTCACAATTTTTCATTGTTTCGCTGTCGCCGAAAATTTCATGTAAATCATTTATATCGTTTGGAGTAAAATCCCTGACATACATTCTTGATGTTTCTATCTGCATATTAGTCACCTCACTAAATTTGAAATTCCATTTCAAACTTGCCCGACAGGTAAAGACGAAAAGCGGGTTTATCTGTTCGGCAAGTACACAAAAGAAATTACTGTTTTATGAACAGTCCCGTACCCGTCTGCTTTTTATATAGAAAACAATCACAATAAACCTGAATTTACCTATTTTTCTTCGGCTTTGGCGGCGGCAGCTCATCATACATGGCGTTGAATAAGCCCGTCAGAAACTCTCTGCTGTCGACCTCGTCCACCAAAAGCATCTCTTTTGCTCCCTCATAGGGCAATTCACAGCGAGCCGTCGGCATATAAGCAATCGCCGATCTCACCGGCTTGACAAGCAGCCTGTCGTCATAGATACCGCCCACGATCCTGTCGCGGTAATATATGATAAATTCTCCCATCATAGGCCGATAAGAAACATCCTCCAGCCCGGACAGCTGCCCTAAAATAAACTCCAAATATTCCTTGCTTGAAGCCATGCTTCCTCCTCGGACCCTCCCGTCATGTAAGCCCGGTTATGATTCCTCCTCGAAGATCCACACCGATTCGTTCACCTCGGGGCGCTCGTCCTGGCGGAGGATATAGATGTGCAGCCTTTTGCCGTTCACCTTTTCATAGCTCACCGAGATCGACCCGCGCTCCGAAAGCTGCTTTTTGAGCTGGTCGAAGTTCATCAGCTCCTCGAATTTCGGCGCGTATTCCGCCTTGACGTAGCGCTGAACATAGAGCTTCAGCGCGGCTATGTAGTTGTAATCGGTCTGCTCCAAAAGCGTGCCGAAGTAATCCGGCATATAGATGTGCCGCACGCTCTCGTCGTCCATGTCGACGAAGTAAACGCCCGCGAACCGTTTCGAGATGACCTTGAGGAAGTACTCCTCGTCCCTCTTGTCCGAGAGGAGCTTTTCGAGCTCGTCGTTCATCTGTCTGCGCTTGCGCCTGTCGCCATGGCTGCGGTAGTAGGCGGCCTTGTCCTCCCGCATTTTAAGCTCGGCCTCGCCCAGGATCCTTTCCTTTTCCTCCGGCAGACCCGAGGCGATGCCCGCGGATATCGCGTACTGGTCGTTCAGAAGGTCCTTTTTGACCTCCTGCATGATCCTTCCGACGGTGTTTTCCGAGAGCCTGACCGATATGACGACGAACTCGTCGCCGCCTATTCGATAGCAGCGCTCGTCGGGGTAGTATTTTTTCAGCGCGTCGGCGACGGTGCAGAGCATATTGTCGCCCGCCTCGTGGCCGAGGGTGTTGTTGACCTCGTGAAGGCCGTTCAGGTCGATATACGCGACCGACATTCTCTTGAAGTTGGATCTCGAGACATAGGTCAGATCCTCGTTATACTTGTGGCGGTTGTAAAGAAGGGTCAGCGCGTCGCGGTTGTAAAGCTCGACCAGCTTTTCACGGTCCCTAAGCTCGGTGATATGCTCCTCGTGAACGTCGCGGACGTAAAGGGTCAGCAGCTGGTTGTTCTCGGTATATTCGACCGAAGGGAACAGATACATCTGCGCCCAGCGGAAGCCGTGGACAGACCTGCGGCGGTACCTGATGGTGCGGCGGGCGGTATCCTCCTTAAAAACGGCGCGAAGCCGGTTTATATCGGTAAATTCGAGATATGCGTCGACGTCGTCGGGGTGAACGTTGCCCTTTTCAGCGAACGCGCGGAACCACCCCGAGATGGTGTCGGGAGTCTCGAAGCCCTCGTCCATGACCTTGACGCTCTCGTAGGTGTCGGTCGTGAGGTTTATCCTTAAGATCTTATAGTACAGCCCCGACAGCACCGATACCGCGTCGAACATGGTGGTGGTATCGCTGTCCGCCTCGCGCCAGGCAAAGAGCGCATAGGGGTTCTGGGGCGAGCAGTCCTCCGCCGAAATGATGTTGAAGGTCATCCACTTGACGACGTCGCCGACCTTTCTGCGGTAGCTGTGCACCGAGCGGCGCTCGCCCGAAAAAACGCGCTTGCGGACATAATCGGGGCGGGAGAATTTAAGGTATTCCTCGGCGTGGTCGGGCAAAACGGTGCCGTCCATCACCTGCCTGCGGATATAGGTAAAAATATCCGGCGAGTCGGCGTGCTGGTCGTCCATAAAATCGGAATCGCGCTTGATGAACTGAAATTCGCCGGTCATAACGTTGACCCGCGCGAGCTTTGAAAAGGCCGAGAAAAGCGTATCCTCGGCAAATTTTAACAGACTTTTGTCGGTAGTTTCCACTTTAACGTCTCCATGGGGAAAATTTTTGGCGATATCGCCGTTACTATATAATGTATTTTATCATATTGCCTTGAAAAAGTCAATGGCAAAACGCCCAAAACTTTAAACTTTTCGGGAGAAAATTTGGGAGGGGCGGGGGAGTGGGGGCGAAGCCCCCGCGTTCGCGGAGCGAACGCGGCCCGGCGCAAGGAGTGCGGCGGGTGTGCGGACTTCATGTCCGCACGGGGGATTCGCCCCGCGCGGGGTATGCAGACAGGGGCGGGGGTGCGGGGGCGAAGCCCGGGGTGCGCGCGGAGCGCGCACCCGCCGGACGTGCAAGCACGTCCGGCATGGCGGCAATTTCATTGCCGCCCGGGCTTCGCCCACGGGCAAGATAAGACCCCCTCCGCTCGGGAGAGGGCTTCTATATTCTCACTTCTGTTTTCTTTCTTCCGTCCCCACCCTATCCGCCAGCCACATTATCGCGAATATCGCCAGCACGGTTACCAAAACTCTTTTCATTTCACCCCTCCGTTCCGCTGACGATCTTCACATACGCGTTCGAGGTTATCTTATAGACCGCCGCGTAGAAGGCCGAAAAGACCAGAAAGCTCAGCGCCGTCGCGAAGGCGAACACCAGCGCGTTGCCGTAATTCAGAAGCTTCAGCAGCCTGCAAATCATCGGGAACGCGAAGAGCATATGCACCCCGGCGGGGATGAGTGGCAGGAAGAAAACGGTCAGAAGCTGCGAATTTACGCTTCTTTGTATCTCGCGGTCGGTCATTCCGACCTTTTTCATGATCCCGAACCGCGCCCTGTCCTCGTAGCCCTCCGAAAGCTGCTTGTAATAAATTATCAGCACGGTGGCGAACAGGAATACTATCGAGAGTATTATCCCGAGGCAGAACAGCCCGCCGTTTATCGAATATGCGTAAATCTTTTCCTCCTCGCGTCCCTCGACCATCGACGCGCTTATTCCGTCAAGATCCTTAAGCTTTTGATTGACCGCGCGCCTCACATCGGGCTGCATTTTCGCGTCAAGTCCCGTGTCAAAGGCGTAGAACCAGTGGTAATCCACCATCTGCCCGCCGTAGTAGTTCGCTATGTCGCATATCCCCTCGACCGCGCTCGGCACGTCGGGGACTATAAGAAATATCGACGGCACAATGCTCATGGTAGAAACCCCCGGCGGGGTGAACCAATCAATTTTTTTGACCGCAAACTCCCGCCCGTGCTCAAATGAAATGGTGTCATACGGATACTCCGCCCTCGGCAGGTACATAAGCGCCTCACCGTCCGAAAGCTCCTCGCGGGCGCCCATGATGGCGTTGTATTCCTCGAGCGGCACGAAGAAAAATTCATACAGCCCGCTTATCGAAAGGCTCATTCCGAGAGGGTCGGCCGAAGCCGGGTCGACGTTTACCCTGTCCCCGTCGAGCATTCCCGCCGTATAGGCGTAGCGGTAGTCTATTATATCCCCTGCCTCGCAGGAATTTTCCTTCAAGACCCCCGCGATTTCATCTCGCACCCCCTGCAAAAGCGCGCTGCCGCCGGGCGCCATGGTCTCCTCGGATACCCCGTCGAAAATGCAGTCTATCTCGCGGGGGTATCTCCCGTTTATCGTGTCGTTCACGCCGAAATAAAGGCTCGTCGTCGACGACACCATCACCAGCACCATCGTCGCCAGAATGCAGATGGAGGCCAGCCCCGCGCCGTTTCGCTTCATTCTATAGACCATCGAGCTCACCGAAACGAAGTGCTTCGGCGTATAGTAGAACCGCCGGTTTTTTTGGAGCATTCTGCAAAAGATTACCGAGCCGGCTATCATAAGTAAATACGTCCCGCCGATGACCAAAAGCACCGCGATGAAAAACGCCGGTATCGCCGAGAGCGGGTTTTCGACGATCACCGCGATGGCATACGCCGCCGCGAGCATCACAAGCCCCAAAAGCCCGACGAAGGCGTTCCCCTTCGGGGGCTTTTCGCCGTAGCTCTCGCTTTTTACGAGGTCCACCGCCTGCGAAAAGCTTAACTGCCTTAACGTGTTAAGGTATATCAGCAGATATATCACCAAAAAGATCGCCGCCGTTTTCGCCACCGAGCCGAGCGGCACCGAAAAGTCGTAGCTGACCTCGCTTTTCATGACGAACCGCAGCCCGAGCTCCGCGAGCTTTGAAAGAAGTATCCCGAAGAAAAGCCCCGCGCCGATTGAGATGGCGGCGGTTATCGCGGTCTCCCAAAAAAGCACCCGCGCGATATTTTTCTTTTCCATGCCTAAAATGTTGTAGAGGCCGAACTCCTTTTTCCTTCGCCTTATCAAAAACGAATTGGTGTAAAACAGGAAAAGGCAGGCAAACGCCGTCATCACCCACGCGCCGAGCATCATTATCGAGGCGATGATGTCCCCACCGCGAATTTCCCTGATGCTCTCGCTGAACGACAAAAAGTCGATGATGTACCGCATAACGACCATTCCCACGCAGGTCATAATATAAGGCAGATACAGCCGCGCGTTCTTTCTTATTCCGTCGAGCGCGAGCCGCGGATAGAGAAAAATTTTCATTTTTGCTCCCCTCCCGTCGCCAAAAGCGTGAGGGTGTCGCTTATTCTCTGATAGAACCCGTCGTCGCTGTCGCCGCCGCGGTAAAGCTGGTGATACACCTCTCCGTCGCGGATAAACAGCACCCTCGAGGCCACGCTCGCGGCCTTTGTCGAGTGGGTCACCATGATTATCGTCATTCCGCTCTTATTGACCTCGCCGAAAAGCCGAAGAAGATCGTCCGACGACCTCGAATCCAGCGCCCCGGTCGGCTCGTCGGCAAGTATCATCATCGGGTCGGTTATCATCGCCCTCGCGACCGCCGCCCGCTGCTTCTGCCCGCCCGAGATCTCATAGGGATATTTTTTCAACAGCGCCGATATCCCGAGCCTCTGCGAAACGTTCATCAGCTTCGCCTGCATCTCCTTGAACGGCTTTCCCGCCAGAACCAGCGGCAGATAGATGTTGTCCTCGACGGTGAAGGTGTCTAAAAGGTTGAACTCCTGAAAGACATAGCCTAAATTGTCCCGCCGAAACGCCGCCAAGCTCGACTCCTTAATTTTCGACATATCCCTTCCGCCGAGCATGACGGTGCCGCCCGTCGGCCTGTCGAGCGCCGCCAGGATGTTCAAAAGCGTTGTCTTTCCCGAGCCCGACTCGCCCATTATGGCGATGAACTCGCCCTCCTCGACGCTGAAGCAGACGTTTTTCAGCGCCTCGACCTTCTGCGCGCCGAACCTCGTCGAATAGGTCTTTTTCAGCCCCGTGACCTCAAGTAAACTCATTTTATCAACTCCTGAAAATAGTGTCGGAAATCTCTTTCCCGACACCATTTTAGCACGTTCCCGTTCCCCCATTCCATAGCTTTTGCTTACAAAACGCCCCGAACTCCTTACAATTTTGTAAGATTTAATCTCCCCTGATCCGATACTGCTTAAAGTCTAAAAGTATCTCGGTCCCCTGCCCGACTTGGGATCTTGCCGAGATCTTCACCCCGAGCCCCGCGCAGACCCTCTTGCAAAGGTACAGCCCGAGCCCGCTCGCCTTTCTGTCCGCCCTGCCGTTTATGCCTGTGAAGCCCTTTTCAAATATCCTCGGGAGGTCCTCCGGCGACACGCCTATCCCGGTGTCTTTTACCGACAGCACCCCCTCCTCGGGGCTCGATACCGTCACCCCGCCCTCGCGGGTGTATTTCAGTGAATTTGAAAGTATCTGCTCGAAAACGAACCCGAGCCATTTTTCGTCGGTCACGGCGCGTATCCCGGTCGGCTCGTAACTTAAGGTCAGCTTTTTCAGGATAAATTCCGGCGCGAACCGCTTTATCGCCCCGCGCATTATCCTGTCGACGTCCTGCTCCTTAAAGACATAGTCGGACGTCTCGGAGTCGAGCCGAAGGTAGGCAAGGACCATCTCGACATACATTTCTATCCTTGAAAGCTCAGCCGAAAGCCTTCGCGAGAGCGGGCTGTCCTCGCCCTCAAGCGACAGCCGCATCGAGGCTATCGGCGTTTTTATCTGGTGCACCCATACGGTGTAGTAATCCACCGTCTCGCGGTATTTGAGCGCCCCCGCGTCGTTTATTTCGCGGATATTATCTTTAAGTAACTGAACTATTTCCGCGTAATCCTCCTCCGAAAAGCTCTGCGGCTCGGGAAGCTCCCCGATCATGTCGTAAGTGAGCTTTTTTATGTTCTCCATTTTTTCGTGAGCCCGCTTCACCCTGATTAAATCCGCCGCCGCGGCCAGTACCGCGATGACAAGGCAGAGCGCCGCGGGATACATTACCGCCCTAACCGGCAGCCTATATAAAATAAACGATACCGCAAAGACCGCCGCAAAGGCCGCAAAAGCGAAGATCACCCGCCTGCGGTAGTAAAGATATTTCTTAATCATCCAAATAATACCCCTCCCCGAATTTAGTCAGTATAAACCCCTCCAGCCCCGCGCCGTCAAGCTTTTTGCGAAGCCTGTTCACGTTCACGGTCAGGGTGTTCTCGTCGACGTAGCTGTCGGTGTTCCAAAGCTCCTGCATCAGCTTTTCGCGGCTCACGACCCTCCCCCGATTCTCAAAAAGGCAGAGAATTATCCGGTACTCGTTCTGGGTGAGGGGTATTTGCGCGCCGTCAAAGCTTAAGCTTCGGTCGCCGGTGTTAAGTACCGCTCCCCTGTGCTCGAAAATGCGGTTAGAGGGCGCAAAATCGTAGGTCCGCCTTAGGAGCGCCTGAATTTTCGCGAGCAGAACCGTAAGGTCGAACGGCTTCGCGATAAAATCGTCCGCGCCCATGTTCATCGCCATGATGATGTTCATGTTGTCCGCCGCCGAGGATATGAAGATTATCGGCACCTTCGAGACCTTTCTTATCTCGCGGCACCAGAAATAGCCGTCGTAAAAGGGCAGCGAGATGTCAAGGAGCACTATCTGCGGGTCGACCTCCGACAGCTCCCTTATGACCCCGCGAAAGTCCCGAATGACATGCGGCTCGAGCCCCCATTTTTCCGCGGCGCCAGCGACCTGCTCGGCGATGCCCCCGTCGTCCTCAATTATAAGCAGCCTATACATACTTTCCTCCCCGAAATTCTCATGGATATGATTATTATATCATTGCCCGCGAAAAATATCAAGAAAAAATTCGCCCGGGAGTCCCGACCGCCGGTTGACTTCCCGACATTCCGGCGGTATAATACTAAACAGTTGAACCGCCGCCCATTCATCAACGATCCGTAAAATTATCATAATTTACATTTGATAGGAGGCATAACAATGATCAGATTAGCGGAGATCGACCCCGACAATTGGAGGTTGGGCCTTAAGGTATCCGAAGCCCAACAGCGCTATGTATCCGACAGCTCGGGACTTCTTGCAAGAGCATACGCATATCGGAAAAGCCGAAGCTGCGCCTTTGTAATTTATAACGACGATGTACCCGTGGGAATGGCGTTATATCACGATTTGGACGAAATGAACGCATACGATTTCAGCCAGCTTTTTATTGACTGGCGCTATCAAAGAAAGGGCTATGGGCTTGAAGCGGCGCGTCAGATCTTAGAGATGATGGAGCGCGACGGCAAATATGACAAAGTCGTTCTATGCTATATCGACGGAAACGAAGCTGCAAAAAAGATGTATGAAAAGCTCGGTTTCAGCCTTACCGGGGAACGTTGGGAAGACGAGATCACAATGGAAAAGCGCCTAAGATGAGCCCGTTCTCAACGAGTACCAAATCTCCCCGAGCCAAGCGCTCTCCCCGCTATAAAAGATCAGCCCCCGAAGCAGGAATCAAGAGTGCCCGGCGGGCGCTTAGCAGAACCGCATGAACGCTCAAGGCCGTCAGGCTCAAGGCTGCGGCCCGCACACACTGCTTTTCGTAATGCAAGAGCCGCCAACGATGAAGATGGCGGCTTTGAGTAAGTTTATACGGGCTTGTTTTCTTGTAGATGAGGGGCTGATATTATTTAACTTCGGAAAGCTCCTTGTACTTCTGCTTTGTCGCCTCGCCTCCGCGAATGTGGCGTTCCTGCTTGTTGATGTCAAGTATCACCCGAACCTCGCGGTAAAGCGCCGGCCTGACCTTTTTAAGCCGTTCGCTGACGTCCTTGTGCACCGTACTCTTTGATATCCCGAACTCCCTGGCCGTCTGCCTGACGGTCGCCTTGTGCTCGATTATGTATTCCCCCAAAATTACCGGGCGTTCGCTGTCCTTTGGTATTGTCATACGCTCACTCCCAATGTTTTTTAACATTATATGGGAGCGAGCTGCTTTTTATGCAAGCAAAACCGCTTATGAAATTCCGCTTTTCCGTAAGTTTAAAATTTTTTGAGAAACCTCTTGACAACCTTCTCGGGATACGCTATTATAATCTTACGGAGTTCCGAAAGCACATAATCAGGAGGTAACTTATGAGAGACTACGAAAAAGAGATCGACAAGCTGTGGGAAGAACTGGCCGAGCTTAGAGCCGCGATCAACCCCCAAAACACTGAGCCCAATCGTCCCGGGCAGGCGAGAGAATTCGGTCGCGAGCCCTATACCGAGGAACGCGAGCGGGTCCACATCATGCACAACATGCACCCCGACAAGCGGCTTTCGGAGATGATGGAGGAGCTCTGCGAAACTGCCGACGCGGAGGGTTCAAGCGGCAGGATAACCTATTTAGGCGTATTTTCATCCGGCGGCAGACAGTCAAACTGGATTAAAAAAGCGGCTTCCTGCGACGACCTGATGAGGCTTGCGGAAAGCGGCATGGCAAGCAAGGTTTTGGCGTGCCTCGGGAATGCGACAAGGCTGAAAATACTTGTGGAGATCCTCAAAGGTCCGAAGACCGTCGCCGAGCTGACCGAGGTCTGCGGTCTCGGCTCGACGGGACAGGCGTATCACCACATGAAGCCGCTTCTCGCCGCAGATGTCATCACCGAGAGCACCGACGGCGACGGCAGAGGCCGCTACGTCGTCCGGCCGCACCGCGTTCAGGGCGTGATCATGCTCCTCGCCGGCATCAGCGACATGACCGACGAGGAGTGCACAAAAGGCGTGTGGGAGTAATCCGCAGCACCCCCGCCCCACCAGCCGCCCGTGGCGGCTGGTGAGACAGGAATATGGAGATAAGATGGGAAAGACCGAAGCAGCTTGCTTCCATCAGCTCGATCTGAGCGGATTTTCGCCGCCCCCTCCTCCCATGAATACCATAAGGGCCGCTGCAGGTATCATCAAAAGCGAAATTATGATGACGGCCGGAGGTGCGGAATTATCCTTTTTATGCCAAAAAGCCTCTCTTTTTAGGGACCTATGTTAATTATAACTGATCATTTCGGATCGTCCAAATATTTCATAACCAATTCAGCATTCCGACATATAAAAGCTTCCTTTTCCAAGGAAGCTTTTAGTAATCGGTTTTGCATAATCAGTCGTTGATCCAAGTGTCTCCGCCGCAGTGAGAGCAATCGAGCTTGCCTTCACCGTGGCATTTAGTGCACCTATGCCATACTTTACCCTGCGTTTTCTGCTTGCCGGTGTAATTCGGAGTAGAAAAGTACTCGTAACTTCCTCCTTCTCCGTCGCATCGAGAACATTTGACTTTGCCTAATCTGCAATATGGGCATTTATACCTGCCAGTGCCGGAACTTCTCGAGCTTGAAGAGAAGTCTAAAGAAGATGACGACGATGAAGATGAACTGCTTGAGCTTTCGTTCTGATTACCGGGTGCAAATCTGCTATTGTACCCGGTATGGACGCTTTTTTCATCGTTGTCGACGAAATCAATGTCGCCGGAAGCGAGAATAGATATGTCGATGATACTGTCTTTAGGCCAATAATTTATTTGGATCAAAACGTCCAGATCGTCGTATTGATTGCCGTTGAGTTTTCCCGAGACATGACCGACCTTATCGCTTCCTGTATACTTAAGACCGTAGTAAGCGGTATATTCGGGAGATATGTAATTCTTGACCTCATATACTTCCGAAGAGTACGGATAACTGTCTAACACGAGATCCATATACTCATTGATTCCCTCAATATCGTCGTCATCGTTAAACCAGAAGAGCATTCCGCCGTTATCGGAAAAGTCATAGCCGGCTTCGTCATGGAAGAACGCAACGGGATCGGGCAGGACAGCTTTTGAAGTACTTTTTGAGGCACTTTTTGAAGTGCTTGACGAGGTTGACGAACTTGAAGCCGAGGTGGAAGTTTTCGTCTGACTTGATTCCGCCTCAAGAGGAGTTATGCTCACGCTGGCAGAACTGTTTCCCACATCGGGAACAACCCTGAAAGTATACTTCTTCCCGAGCGTGATGTTTCCGACGCTGAGTGCTTTTGACGAAGTCGTCTTAAGGTCTTTGAAGGAAGACATGGTTCCGCTCTTATACTGAACCGTATACTTTGAAGCTCCGGAAGCCTCAGACCAACTGAGCTTTATCTTGCCGTCTTTGAATTCGGCTTTGAGCTTGGGAGTAGTAGAAGGCTTCTCGATGGTAATGGTGATGCAGTACTCATCATAAAGATCGTCAAAATACGAATCAAATGGGTCAAGCACACAAAAGTCGTAGGACTTGCCCTCTTTGAGCCCGGTGACCTTCAATGACGTTTCGGAGGTGATCTCGATTACGTCGTAACCGTATGTACCTGCTACCTTATACATAACGCAGTATCCCGCGTCGCTTCCTCTTGTGCCCGGGTCCCACCTGAGAGTAACGGATGTTCCGGAGACCTCGGCTCTGATATGATCTGACTTATTTGCCGAGACCGGGATTGCCAGCGAGGAGATAAGAATCGCAAAAACAGCGATTATTGTAATAAAATACCCGAATGATTTGCTTTTCATATTATCATCCCTTTCAAAATAACTTATATAATTATGATATCACGTTATAATGGGCTTGTCAATATGTGCAGAAAAAATATGAAAATTGTATAACACGGTTTTGCAAATTGACATATCCCGCTCCTCCTAACCGCCATCAAAGTGCACCTTATCAAAAAATGCCCGAAGTATTACCTCGGGCGATAAAATATGGATTTTTACAGGTTTGAAAAAGAAGTCTTGGAAACCGTATCATACCAACTTGAGGTATCCTCAACGATCATCTGCTCGGAAAGATTCTCCGCAACGCTATACAGCATTTCGACTGACGGAGTGCCAACGCTTCGACGAATATCGCTAAGGCGCTGTCTGAACTTATCAATTGAATTTTTTATCCTTGTATGGTTTTCAAAATGGAAGCTGTATTTGCACTGTTCGTTTTTTGACACATTATACGCGGCATAGCTCGGGATCAGCATGGCAAGCATATTAGCGATCGTGCCGGTTTTGTCATTCTGACCGAACAGGCCGATCCCTATCATAAATTGCATAAACCCGCGGATAATTAAAGTAAACAGACTTACCTTTTTAAGCGTTGAAGCGCGACGCAGCACAACGCTTGAAACCTTTTCATATCTTAAAATACATTTCTCATGGTAAAGCGACTGCTCTTTCAGCATGTTGTCTACGCTTTCAAACATATCTTCAGCACATTTTTGATCTATGACATGGTCATACATACCGATTTGTCGGAGCTCATCACGCAAAGTTGCAAGCACATAGCTGTTCTTTCCGCAGATTTTCTTTATATCTACACTCACGCCATAGGGTCTAAAGTGCATCAAAACGCGGTACGATTCTGCAAGCATACGGCTGTTGACATAGCGATTGTGCCAATACTTTAGAACGCTGTTCTCCGACATTTTATATGTATAATAAAGCATGATCGCATTCAAAAGGAACCCGATACCCGACATCCAATGCAATGCAGTTTCAAGAACGAATGGCGGATCCCATGCCGCAACATTACCGGCAGCAGGTATCAGCGAAGCAGGAATCCATCCCGCAATTGTGCGGATAATGCCGACGAGATCGGCGGCATAAAACCCTATTGAAAGGCAGACGGTTGATATTGCCGGAAGTATTGCACGATAGTACATAATTGAGTTATACTTATCACCGCAGCGAATTGCGTCTTGGTCATATCTCCGAAACAATTCGCGTAGAGAAGCGGTCTCAGCGTCATCATTCATATCGCTTTCCGGCGTTTCCTGAGGTGATCCCTTAATTATGGAATTCGTATGCTTTTTGAAAAATCGCGCCTGCAATGCCGCGCCTAATTTAAACAGCAGTTTATATCGGTCCTCACTGGGCGTTTCGGCAGACGGTTCCGCTACATACATATTTCTGATCGAATCTGTAAAAAAGTCCGGATCAAATTTTTCATAATAATTATCAGTCTGCAGATAGCTTTTTCCGGTATCTGATGAGATCCATACGCACGGCAGATGTTCGCTGCGCGCTGTTTCGAGCATTTCAAAGACGGCGCCATCCATTTCATCGGCCTGCTCGTTCCACACGGCTAAAATAACGTCGGCATTAGCATTAAGCCACTGTCTTTCACAGCTCCTGAGCCCGGTATTTATGACTGTCTGAGTTTTTGCATGATCCGCCCATGAAATATCGCTTGTCCTTCTGATTATATGACAGTCAACCCCAAGTTTTTCTGCAAATTTCAGCCATTTATGATCAGAAAATCCGGGCGATAAGAGCCACTCTGCGGTTACATTACAGCCAAAAGCATTTTCTATGCATCCGTCAATTGTGTTTATAAGTTTTAATACACTTTTGCTATTCTCCAGAAGCTTTCCGATAACAGCAACATAAACTGTCTTTTTACTGTCCGTTTGTCATCACCGCCATCTTAATATTTAGGATCATTAAAAGATCATTCAAAATCATTGGCACCACCAAGTTCCCAGTCTTTCGGCAAGTTTACACTCAGTTCCGTGCCGTTTCGTAAAACCGTCAGTTCAGCCGGTTGGTCAAACGGATCCAGATAGTTTATATACTGCCACAAACCGAAACGGGTGCCGTTTACCGAGGTTATCAGGTCTCCGATACGCAACCCTGCGTCAAGATCCGAGCTGGTGAGCCACATTACTCGATATCCTAAATTATAGTCCATGTGCTCAACGAACGACGAATACAGCTCTTCGGTTATGTTTCCGCGCTTTATCCGGCTTCCGAGCTCCATAAGAATGCACTGATTTGCGAAAAGAATAGAATTTTTTTCATTGTCCGCTGTAATGCTGAGTTCTAAATTCCAGGCACTTGCCGCGCCTTCGGCATCGCCTATCAAAAGCGCATTTTGCATTAGTTCTTCGCACTTTAGTAATAAAGTGGAGGCATCGTTGTCTGATATCTCGTCAAAATGAGTTTTAAAATCAATCGGCTCTAATCCGAAGGCTCTTGTTATGTCAAGAGATATTGCATAATAATATGCCAAATCGTTTATATCATTACTGCTATAATATTTGTTTTCCGCAGCCGAAAGCCGTGCAAAATAATAATCCGACACAATAGACGAGTTTTCAGGCGAATAGAACAGCACTTTGGGAATGAAGCCAGTCAAATAAGTTTCGGTAACAATATCGGGATTCATATTTCTTGAAAGGATATCAAAAACCCGCTCAAGTATAGATTTTACGGAATCTTTATGCCCCATATTCCACGAGCTGCTGATAAAATCCGATGCCAGACTGATAATGTCACCGTCCGATAGTTTGTCCGGTTCATCGGACATCCACCATTTTTCATTTTCTGTAAACCAAGCCTCCTCGCCCTGCTCTTCAAGTATGCGCGACATTTTTTGGCCGATACTTTCCTCTTTTAAAGTATCAGCAGTTTCATTTTTCGCTTCACAGATAATGTCGCTCCAATTGCCAAGCGCCGAGGGATCAAATTCCGGAACTGTTACAATGGCATTCTGATCGCTGTCTATTATGTAACATGTCATACTGCAAAGAGTATCAATAAGCTCTTTATCGGGTTCCGGGGCATTGAGAAGAAGTATTTTTGTTTCATTATTTATCGTATAGGCAAGACGGTCGTTTGAAAAAGTGAGGTTGGAAATCTGCTTAGTGCTGTATTTTTCAAGCTCTGTCAATAATACAAATTTATTCAGATCCCACAGCTCAGCTGAATAAAGGTTGGTATAGCTATAGGTATCAGTAAAGTGTTGATCGCGGATCACAAAACTAATCAGCCCGTTTTCATCAGAAGCTATGCTCTGGATGGAGCCTTTTGTATTAGGTGTGATAATTCCGGACGCCTCCGTTTTACCGTCCTCGAAATAAAACATTTCACCGATACCCATTTCAACGATTATTCCGCAGTATGCACTATGGATCGCTGTAGTCCGTCGGCCTCTTGTATTCAGCACAAATGAAGAAGTAAATCCGGATTCGTCTGCTTTGTAGGCAAGTATTGAACTGCTGCTGTTTAGCCATACATATACGGTACCGTGTTCTGCATCGGTATACATGCGGTTTATCAGCGAAATTGAGGCGTTTTCATCAATGAATGAACGGCTTTCGATTTCATTTCCGTTCTGATCGATAACCACAGCCTTTGTCGGAGTACATTTGACCGCGATACCGCTGTCAAGCTTACCTTCTGAGGCGTAATAATCCGGCTTGACATATTCTTCAAGCGTGATCGAGCTGTTTTCGGCCGCTACAAAGCGGTTGATAACATATGTATCCAAAGTTTCGCGTCCGGCTTCGGCTATAAGCTGTCCGTCGTCGGTCCAGACTATATCCGAAATATCCGATACCTGCAAAGCTGCTGTGATAGGTTTTCCGCTCTTACAGTCATATACAGTAAGAATCCCGTTCCCCCAGACTGCGATCTGTTCTCCATCAGGTTTAAAAACAGCGTCCCTCAGCGGCATTCCTCCATCAAATTCCGTTGCCATGGTCCGTTCACTATTTTCATTGTATACTTCTATGCATCCGCCGGGATTATAAATTCCTATATCATTTCCGTAAACAAGTGCATAATATTTACCGTCTTTGCTGAAGGCAACATTCTGAAGATTACGGCCGTATGACTGATGAAGTCCGGTAAGACATGAGCCGACTGAGTTAAGAGAATTTATAACAGCCGCAGTATCTCCATTGTAAATTACGCAGGTATGTCCGCCACAGTCTATCCACATATCGCAGTATTTTGGCAGACTGTTCCTTGCAGCATTAATTTCAAATATAGCAGCCAGGTCATAAGTGTCCGAAACTTCAGCAGTACCGGCAGACACGTCAAGATCATAAAGATAAAGATATCCTCCGCAGCATATCGCGGCGTGTTCTTTATCAAAAGCACCCGCCCAAGAGCAGGACGTCTCATCAGGCAAATCGGTATCTGTAGAGCATGAAGGATTCACTTTTTTAGGGCGGTTGATCTGTATAGCGCTTCCGTCGTCGGGAACATAAAATGTAACTGCAGATTCGTCAGCGAATGTCCAGATGCTTCCGTCGTCGGCGCAGGAAATAAAGTCGCCGTATTCGTTTACTGCTTCAGAAACGCTCCTGTCTTCATTCAGTATCTGATACCCGGATGAATTGTATATTAAAGAGTGCTTTCCTGATGAGTCCATAGCATAAGGCACCGTTACGTATAAATCATCATTACTTTTATACACTATATCTCCGACAATGATACCTTTTTCGCTGCTGATGCGGTTAAGCCATCCTTGTTGCTGCAATAGAAGCAGTGCTCCTGTTTTTGCGGCCTGAGTACCGCTGTCGAGAGCCAAAGCGCTTGAATAATAGAGTAATGCTTTTTCGTCATCTCCATGGACTATTTGTGATGCACCCTCATGGGCATAGGTGTCTACAAGATTGGTCTGGAAATTCTGTTTCGCATGATAGGTCTGAACCGCGAAAAACGATACGATGCAAACGACCGCTGCCAAAAGTACAGACGAGGATAAAGCTGCTATTGCCATACGCCTGTGCTTTTTTCTCTGGTTGCGGCGATACAGATCATCATATCCGACTCCCAGCATAGGGGCTGCCAGCCTGAGAAATTCGGTCTTCAGCTTTTTGAGAGAACCGGCGACGGAATCCGAACGAACATCGCAGCAAAGCGGTTCAACTTCCACATCTATCCATTCTTCCGTGTTGTCCGGGCGAATAATTTTACGTTTTTCATGTCTGAGAATATCCGGGATAGAGTCTGCGGGCTCTCCTGCCGCCAAAATCGGAAGGATATGATCGATCCGTCCTCCATGCTCTTCCTTGAAACTGTGGATCTCCTCCATGCACCATTTTGATTCCTTAAGCTCGGGGCTCAGTACCACTATCAAAAACCGCGAGGATCTGAGCGCACGCTGCAATGAATCCCCCAGATCTCCACTTGTAGGGAGCTCGGTTTGATCCCTGAAGATTTTTCCAATGACGCGGTCCTTGCCAATGTCTTTCGGTGGTTTATAGCTTTCAAGAAGTTTCTGTGCTTGCGATGCTATCGCCATGTCCAATGGCAGATGACGGTAAGAAATAAAAGCGTCATACAGTTGTTCCGGCATATTCTTTATCCCTTCTTTTAGTTACTTATAGAGAATTCCCGTGTAGCTCATTTCCGATTTTGCCGAGGATTTCCCAAGCATAATCATCCTTGACTTTTTCTTCCTCAGGAAGGCTGTCAAAACGGCAAAGCAAAGGATGTTCGCGTGTTTCGTCATTTCTTATCGGACCGTATATCCAGTTGTGGAGCTCATAAAACCGCATAAATCTTTCATGTTCCGTGCGGCGGCGTAAGTCGCGCTCTTGATCCTGCGAATCGAGATATACGTTATATGCTTTTTTGCAGAGCTCCGGAGTGATCTCCGAAAATTCCTCATTGGGCAAAAGCATATGGATCTTTGTAAAAAGATGGTCTGCCACAGCATAATTTGAGGCTTTGGCAAAATCCGAAAGCTCTTCCCAATTCGGATCGCTGTTTCCGGTGCCTTTAAGGTAAAGCTCATGCATTTTTTTCGCAAGTAGATTCTGAGTCTGGCGCATAACAAGTTCCGGAGTGAATATCTCCTTTGCACCGCCAAAAAAGCACTCTCCAGCAAAGCTTTTTCTGACCGCTTCAGAGCAATCCATTTTTGTGTGAACGGTTTTATTCTGTGGGATGCATTTGCGTATTGCTATCAGATTTTCAAGATTTAACGCGCTATTGTCCTCGCAGAGAATAATTCGATCGGACTGCATTAAAATGTCTGTCAGATCACTCCACTTTTCATTGTGGAAGAATATGCTGTCGCTTCCGGGGCGAACAGCGTCAATAGCAACGATATGATGAAGCTGACAGTGTTCCCTTTTAAATTCATCAAGAGAACCTATTATATGATATATCATATTCTGCTCTTCGCTGAATACATTCACCAAAAGAGCCTGTTCCAGAATATCTGCGCAGAGCTTACCGCTTCCGATCAGAACGGTTTTTTCCGAAGAATATTTAGAAGGATATTCCTGCCAATACCGTCTTGCACAGCATTTGAAAGGACTGAAAAAAGAGACGTTAGGAAAACTCCACGGTATCTCTGCGTCAGCCATGCAGTAAATCGGGAGTCCTGTCTCGGACAGCCGGAATACATCTTCCAAATTTGCGGAACATTGTTTATCGGTAAGAAAAACGGTGGTTTGTCCGTGACCTTTACGAGCCATACGCGCTATTTTATCTATTGATAAATCATGCCGAATGACCCTGAGCCCGTCAGGAGCATCTGAAGATATGTCGGGTATAATGACGACGGACTCAGGATCTTCTTTAGCTATATTTTCAATCAGCGCAAGGCTGTTTTCATCACAGGTGCTGAAAATATACTTATTCCTGCCGCGATTAAACCGAATGCGCAGAGGAGTAAGCATCTTTCCATAGATAACGGATATGATAAGACCTATTGCTGCCGCAAACAATCCGGTGCCCATCAGTACAAATATGCAGCTTATTATTCTGCCAGCCGAGCTGACGGGGATTATATCTCCATAGCCCACGGTACTCATAGTAACTATTGAATACCAGAAGGAATCTCCGATCCCGTCTATATTAGAATCCGGCCTGCCTCTTTCAACAAAAGTGAGTATGAAAACGAGAATTATCCATAATGCAGCTATTGCAATAATAAATCGCACTGAACGCCTTTTCATTTTATCAAGCCTTTCGTCGAGAATATATTATTTCCTAAATATCACTTTGTCGTTGATCATATTAGTACAGGTATTTTACATGCCATATATTAGATATTATACACATTCTTATACTCAGTGTCAAGCCGGAACAGGGAATAACTGCATAAATCAGCCATTTTTTCTGCTTGACAGATTGAATTGACTTTTCATATATCTTGTGATATACTGACTGTAATTGGATGTTAAATTTTTGACTGACCGCAGGAAAAACTTGCAAAAAAGCAAGGCCGGTTGAATATCGGATCATGCATATTAGACAAAGAAATGAAGCAAAAGCATATTGCACCGGCCGGCGCCCGCCTTGTAGAGGGCAATATCCGGCACGGCGTATTCCGGGGAGTCGACCTTAAAACCAGTGAAGGCGAGAATCACCTCGAGGAAATACTTATGAAAGTTCGCGCGGAACTAATGTAGGGAAATGAGTGATTTATATGAAAAAACTGTTAGCTGTAATTTTCTTCACCGCGGCGATCCTCTGCGGCTGCGCAAATAGCAGTGAAAATACTCCGGGGCCGGCATTATCAGATGGTCCGGCTCATGTCGAAACTGCTGCCGCTGCAAAGATCGAACAAAAAACTTCGGCTGATACTGCCGCAAGCGCCGAAGCCTCCTCTGAGCCTGTCAGCGAAAGCACGACTTCTGCCGGGCCTGCTGAAGGCGAAACCGAAGATGCCGCTTCGGACGTTGATGATATTGTCTTTTCCGATGACGGCTTTGAATTCAGCACTCCGGCCGACCTTCGGGACGAAGATCTCATATATCAGTTCGGCATTGACGATGAAAACGCAAAAAAGCTTATAGAGGTTCTTTTTGAAAATACCGCCGATCCCGAAGAAAAGCTATACGACTTCGTTGCCGACGATTACGACCTTGACGGCAGTTATGAAGCATTTGCCGTGCTCGGCGAGTTTAACGGTTTTGAGATTGCGGGGGACATTTACTTTGTAACCGATGAAGGTGTTGAGAAGATCAACGGTGAGAAATACTATCTCGATTATGACAGATATCCGGTTTTCGATCTGGGCGATCGGAAGCTATATCGAGTTTGGCATGTCTTTACGACGGGCAAAAGCGCCTATGTATACGGCGTGAAAGACGGCAAGTGGTATGAGCACGAGATCTCACAGCGCGGTCAGGATCTGGAGCGAATGGGCCTTTCGGATAATTTTACCATCGTGAACGGCAGCGACTATGATTCGGGCTATTTTGCCGATGACAACTCAACATCGGGGCACACCTGGAAGACTTATTATCTCTATTGGAACGGTGAAGAATTCCGGGAATACGGCGGGATTGAGATTACGGAAGAACAATTCCTAAAATGCGAAGGCGCACAGCATATTTTAGATCTTGCGGAAGAAAACGACTGTTTTGTCTCCAATATTCTCTACAGAGGAAACGGTCTTATAAACGTAAACCTTACCGACCGAGATTTTTACGGCAACGAGAACTATTACTATTTTAGCCTGATATTAGATGACGGAAAACTTGAATACCTTCGCACCGACGGAAACTTAAGCAGCCAAGATGATGAGTTTGAATATAACGTTTGTTCAGGTATAATGTATCCTGCGTTTTTGGAGGACATAGCCGACTATCCTGAGAGCTTTCCGATAGAATAACAGTCAAAGGAGCGACAGCATGTTTGAATTTCTGAACAAAATTTTAAAGACAAAGAAGCAGGAAAATAATGACCCCCCGTCTTCGGAGATCAAAGAAGAAAAAGCAGAGTCGGCGACTCCAAAAGAGCCCGTACAGCAAGAATCAAAGCCACAAGCGCCCGATCAAAAAGATAAGCCGGCCGAGCAAAGCGGTACCAGTTCGGACGGGCCAAGCTATGAAGAATGGCGCATGCATTTTCCGCAGCTTCTTAAGCTTATGGCCGATTACCTTGAAAAACAAATTCCCGGCGCCAAAATTACCGATAGAAGCAGATCTGTTATTGCCTCCGCAGAGGTTTACGGAAAATATATTGACAAAATATATTTGGATATTCATCAGGCGAGCGACGGACATATGACGCTGATAATAAATGCCGGCAAGCGAGGATGGGATATACTCGTCAGTAATTATTACTTTGAAGCCGGGCGCACCAAGGAAGAGATATTAAGCTTCCTGCGAGCCCCCGAAATGTCGGATATCCTTGATGAAGCCATTTGTAATCTCGACGAAGCATTCAGAAACAGGCATGAATAAAGCATGGTGAAGCCAATGGACATGTATGCTGACCTTGCAGCGCGGCGGTCCGCGGGCATCTGATGAGAAACAGCGAAAATGGGCTGCCGACGGAGCTTACAAAAGTTCCGCTCGACAGCCTGAGCGTTAGTGATATTGTAAAGCTTATCGCTTTCGGCGAAGATTCGGGGATAAATCTCTACCGCTTCAGCGCGGACATGAAGAAATGCCGAGAGTGAAAAAGATATTTGGATTTTACTCTTAATTCAGCCCCAAAGCCCGCTTGACGCAGTAAGCGGGAGAGGGGGTTTTATGTTTCCTTTTTTAAATGAGTTCCCCGATGCAAGTGTCACGAGCCTCGATATTCTCGAACACAGGGTGCGTTTTCCTGAAAATATTTCAGTGGGCAGGATATCGTTGCTTACCGTTGTCAACGCCGACATCTGATCTAAACCTTTTCAGGACAATTCCTTTGATGTTGTGACGCTTATTGAAATTTTGGAGAATATCCGAGACGTTGAAAAGGCAATAGCTGCCGCAGTTAAAATGTCGCGAAGATTTATGGATGTTTCCAACGTAAACGGTCATCTCAAAATGATAGCTTCAAATGGTCGCTATTATCCGCCTTGAAGTCAGCGAAGCTCTGGCTTGCCTCGGAATCGTCAGAATAGACGGAATAACTATGAAGATCTAGGTCAATATGCTTAAACCATGTTTTTGATTCTGCCATCATCGTCCGCATATGCTCGGCGTTGGCACAGAAAACAATATACTTCCCGCGCGGGTCGGTTATGTTCTTGGCAAAGATTTTGTCGAGTCCGTCAGCCTTGTCCAAAGCCCTGCGGAGAACTTCAAGATAACGTTCGGCGGCGTCTCTGACCACCTTTTTTTCGCGGCTTTGACCCTGTGTTCGTACTTTTTCCTAGTCTGTCTGATACATATATAGATATATAGATAGTGCATACGTAGGCGGGTTAAGTATTCCGCGGACGATTGCTTCGCCTTGCAGCTTGTTTCAGAGAGGAAAACCAATAAGATTCATGATTGTGGGCGTTGGAAGTATTAATTTAACATTAAAAAGACCGGCAGCCCCCGCTCCGGTCTTTCCTCATTTATACCCTCCAACCCTGCTTCCCCTCAGCTCCCCTCCCCCTCCCCACCAGCCCCCATGGCGGCTTTTTTATTCCCCTATCCCCCTCACCGGCCTCAATATCTGATACCCCACCACTTCGGGATAGTGCCTCTCATAGTCCTGGCACTTCTCCTCGTTCCA
The DNA here is from genome assembly GCA_947624745.1 of uncultured Clostridia bacterium. Lineage (GTDB taxonomy): Bacteria > Bacillota > Clostridia > Oscillospirales > Ruminococcaceae > Faeciplasma. The sequence goes on from CANQLR010000004.1 coordinate 81,308, forward strand.
CTCCAGCCCGAGCGTTCCCGGGTCGAAGCTCCACGCCATATCGCCGACCGCCTTTATCACGCCCTCGTTCTCGCTCAGATAATCAAAGGGCGGGTGGCAGAACGCGAGATAATAGCTCCCGGGGAACTCTCCCCTGAGCTCGAACCCGTCCGGCACCTCTTTTCGGTAATCGACAGGCACTCCCGCCCCGAAAATATAGCTTCTTTCGCCGTTTTCCCATGTCCAGCCCGACGTAAAGCGGGTGACGATTCTGTCGAGATCGCTGTCCTTAAGGCTCGAAAGAATGCCGCAGGTCAGCTCGCAGTCGTGCCCCGGCCAGACGGGGCCGTTTTTCGTCTCGGAGCGTTTGTAAACGCCGAGATACTTGTGCTCTGGGATAAATTCCATTCTGACATAAGGTTTTGTGATGCTCATAAAACTACCTCCGTTTTCGTTTTTGAAAGGCTTCAGGATCATTTTTTTGCAGACCACCGGCAGCGGCGTCGGGTGTTTTCTGTATTGATACGGCGTTCGCCCGAATGTCCTTTTGAAGCTTTTCGTGAATACCGACTGGTCCGAAAAGCCGTATTTCAGGGCGATCTCAACTATCGGGATACCGGTCTCCCGAAGGTCTTTAGCCGCCATGGCCAGCCGCCGTTTTAAAATGTAGTCCCGAATAGTCGTCCCCGCGATACGGTGAAACTGCTCCGAGCAGTAAAACGGCGAATATCCCGCCTCCCGCGAAATTTCCGCAAGCGTCGGATTCTCGCAGGCGTGCTCCTCGATATAATCAATAACCCTCTGCGCCGCCAAATCCCGGCTGTCCATATGAACCCTCCTTTCAAAATCATTATACCGCTCCACGCCTAAAAAATCTTGTCACGGCTTGGGATAATTATATAACGCCCGAAACAAATTTTCAACCCGCCTTCCACCTCCCCCTCCCGTCATTTTCCACAAATTCCGCCCCGAATTTTCTGTATTTAACCTTGTTTACTGTCCGTACATTTGTACTCCGGGTGGGTTTTAAAAAATTTTTTTCAAAATGTTGCACATTACCGTGCAACTTTTCCCCGTTTTTTCGGTATATATGGGAGGACATCATCAACGCGTTGAAATCGGATATCCGCCCTCCCCCGTCTAAAACCTCCTGTCCCCGCCCCTCCAAAAAACTTTCCGTCTCCTATTGAAAAAACGCCCGAACGGGTGTATAATTTCTATAAGCGCCCGGGGGCTCCCGGCGAAATCTGCTTGGAACGGAGTGTTACTATGACAGTAAAGGGGACATATTTTCAGAACAGCGCCGACCGTCCGCTCGTCTACGGCGACGTCGAGATCACAAATCCTAAGCGCCGGCGGCTTCGCGGCGAGCCGGAAAAGGAAGGAATTTTGTGCGAGCCGGTCCTCGTCGGCTTCTGCGGGACCGATAACGAGCTCATGAACATGGGCTCTAAGGGGCTTTTGGGGCCGAAATTCCCCGCGGGACAGTCCCGCCTCATAAACGGCCACGAGGGTATAGTCTGGGTCCCGTCCGAAAACCGCTTCGCGATAGTTCTCATTCGCGGCGGCGACAGCTATGACCCGACCCGCTACACCGAGGACGAGACCTATTTCGAGTACGGCTGCGACCGCGCCGACGGTCTTTTTGCCGACGCCCAGTATTTCAACCCGGATATGCTCCTTCATATCCCCGACGGCTACGTTCACGCCGGCAAGATAGACCTCGAATTTGCGAAAAAAATGGTCTTTCCCGACCCGTTCGGCTGTATGCTCTTTCAGTTAGAGCGCATGGAGGATCTCGGCTCGGCGCATCTCTTCCGCGTGATAATGGCGCGTGAAAAATGCGGCGAGCAAACTGCCCGCGACCTCGCCAAGGAGGAGGTATTTAAGCGCACAGTCATCTTCGGCCTCGGCACCACTGGAATGTTCATGGGCGATCTTATCAAGCGCTCCCACCCAAGCGCCGATATCCTCTTTGTCGCCCGCAGCCCCGAGGACTCCCCGAAGGTCAAATTCGCCCTCCGCGAAACGGGCGCAGGATACCTTCAGAGCAGCTTTTCTACCGAGGAGGAGCTTGCCGCCGCGATAATTGATCGCCTCGGCGGCAGAGCGAGCATGTTCATCGGCGTCAGCGGCTCAAACGTCGAGCACCGCATAGCCTTCGAGCACCGCGTTCTCGGCTGCAACGGCGTCTACAACAGCTTCTCTCTCGGCCCCCGCGTCGAATACGACACCATGCCCTTCGGCTTCGAGAACCACCTCATCTTCGGCTCGATAAACTTCCGCCAGTGCCACATGGAAAAGGCCATCGAGCTTCTTTCCAAGAGCCGCTACAACGAGATCGTCGAGCTTATCGATCGCGACGAGTTTGCCCTTGATCCCATCGGTGCCTACAAGAACAAAATTTATTCCAAGGCCGCGCCCATGAAGACCGCGGTCATCTGGAACAAAAAATATGTAAACATTTAGGAGGAACATTATCATGAAGACGGTACTTATCACAAAACCCTTCGAGATCGCCGTGACCGACACTAAAAAGCCGGAACCCCGCGAGGGCGAGGCGCTTCTTAAGATCCTTTACGGCGGCATCTGCGGGGCAGACGTCGCGAGCTACACCGGCAACCAGCCCTTCACGACCTACCCCCGCATTCCCGGCCACGAATTTTCCGCCGAGATAGTCTCTATCCCCGAAAACAGCCTCGGCCTCAAGCCCGGCGACGTCGTCACCGCGAACCCCTACTTCAACTGCGGCGAGTGTTACTCCTGCCGCCGCGGCTTTGTAAACTGCTGCACCGACAACAAAACCATGGGCGTCCAGCGCGACGGCAGCTTCTGCGAATACGTCGCCATGCCGATCGAGCGGATATATCCCGGCAAGGGTCTGACCGCTCGGCAGCTCGCCCTTGTCGAGCCGTTCACGATAAGCTATCACGCCGTCAACCGCGCCCCGGTAAAGCCGGGTCAGAGGGTATTGGTGGTCGGCGCGGGTCCCATCGGACTTTTCGCCCTCATCGCCGCCAAGGAAAAGGGCGCCGAGGTCTATGTCGCCGACATTCTGGACGGCCGCCTCGAAAAGGCGAAGATGTTCGGCGCAAAGGGTGTCATCAACTCAAAGAGCGAGGACATAGTCAAGCGCGCCATGGAGATAACAAACGGCGACGGCTTCGACTGCTGCATAGAAGCCTGCGGACAGTCGGTGACGTTTCTCAACTGCATCGACTGCGCGGCCTTTGCCGGAAACATAATCCTCATCGGCAACGGCAAAAAAGAGACCACCTTCCTTCACTCGATCCTTCTCAAAAAGGAGCTCAACGTCTTCGGCAGCCGAAACTCCTTCCCGTCCGACTTCAAAGCGGTCATCGACATCATCGCCTCCGGCCGGGTCGACGTCTTAAAAATGGTCAGCGACATTTACCCGATGGCGAGGGCCGACGAAGCCTTCAAAGCGCTCGCCCAAAACAACGGCGACCTCTGCAAGGTGCTCGTGAAAATAGCGGAGGACTAAGCGATGAAAGAAAGAATTATCCAATTCGGGGAGGGCGGTTTTCTTCGCTCCTTCGCCGATATGTTCATTAACATCATGAACGAAAAGGGCGTCTTCGACGGCAAAGCGGTCGTCGTCCAGCCCATCGAAAAGGGCCTCATAGACGTTCTGAACGCCCAGCACGGAGTCTATCACCAATACCTCCGCGGCGTCGAAAATGGCAAGGTCGTCAATCAGTGCACCGAAGTCCGGTCTATCTCCCGCGGCGTAAACCCCTACGCCGACTATCGGGCCTATCTCGATTTGGCGCATAACCCCGACATGCGCTTCATCATCTCGAACACCACCGAAGCGGGGATAGAATACCTCGGCACAGAAAAGCTTACCGACGCCCCGCCGAAGTCCTTCCCCGCGAAGCTCACCGCGCTTCTTTTTGAGCGCTATAAACTGGGCCTTCCCGGCTTCATTCTCTTCTGCTGCGAGCTGATCGACCACAACGCCGACCTCTTAAAAGAGTACGTCCTGAAATACGCCGATCTCTGGGCTCTCGGCGACGGATTCAAAAGCTGGATTGAAACCGAAAACCACTTCTGCAACACCCTTGTCGACCGTATCTGCACCGGCTACCCCAAGGACGAGGCCGAAGCACTCTGCCGCGAGCTCGGCTGCGAGGACAGGCTCTTAAACACCGCCGAAATTTTCCATCTCTGGGTCATCGAGGGCGACTTTGAGGACGAATTTCCGCTCAAAAAGGCGGGCATAAACGTCATCTGGACAAACGACGTCGCCCCCTACAAAAAGCGCAAGGTCAGGATTCTCAACGGCGCCCACACCTCGACGGTGCTTGCTGCACGGCTCTACGGCCTCTCGACGGTCAAAGAGTGCCTCGACGACAAAAACGTCTGCATGGCGCTCAAAAAGACCCTCGACGAGGAAATAATCCCCACCCTCGGCTCCCGCGGCGAGGACAAAACCTTCGGCGCCGCGGTCTTGGAGCGCTTTGCAAACCCATTTGTGAAGCATCAGCTCCTCTCGATCGCCCTCAATTCGGTCAGCAAATTCCGCGCGCGCGTCCTGCCGACGATACTCGAATATAAGGAGCAGACCGGCCGCCTTCCGAAGCTCCTCACGATGTCCTTCGCGGCGCTGATAGAATTTTACCGCACCGACGAGGCGAACGACGGCGAGGAGATAGTCAAATTCATGAAGACCGCCCCCGTCGCCGATATCCTCTCCCGCGCCGATTACTGGGGCGAGGACCTCTCCTTCATGCTCCCCGAGGTAGATCAAACCTGCACTCTCATTGAGCGCGAAGGCATGTCCGCCTACTACCGGGAGGCCTTGAAATGAGCCTCATCAGAATCCACCCCGCCGATTCCGTCGCCGTCGATTCGGAGACCGGTCACAAGACCGCCCTCTGCGACATTCCCGCCGGCTCCCGGGTCATAAAATACGGCTTTTCCATCGGCGTCGCCACCCGCGGCATCAAAAAAGGCGAGCGCGTCCACACCGACAACCTTAAAACCGCCCTCAGCCTCCGCGAGGACTACTCCTACTCCCCCGCCCCCTGCGCCCTCCCACGAGTTGAACCCGCGACGGTGAACGCATATATCCGCCCCGACGGCGAGATAGGCATACGAAACGACGTCTGGATAATACCCACCGTCGGCTGTGTAAACGGCGTTGCCAAGCGCCTTAGCGAGCTCACCGGCGCCGTTCCCCTCACCCACCCCTACGGCTGCTCCCAGCTTGGGGGAGATCATCTCACCACCCAAAAGATCCTCTCCGGCCTCGTCCGCCACCCGAACGCCGGCGGAGTGCTGGTTTTAGGCCTCGGCTGCGAGAACAACAACATCGCCGAGTTCAAAAAAGTTCTCGGCGAGGTCGACCCCGCCCGGGTAAAATTCTTAAACGCCCAGGACGTTTCGGACGAGATCTCCGAGGGCGTAAAACTGATTAACGAGCTTAAAAGCTTAGCTTCCTCCTTCGAGCGCCGCCCCGTCCCGGTCTCGAAGCTTAAGATCGGCCTTAAATGCGGCGGCTCGGACGGTTTTTCCGGCATCACCGCGAACCCCCTCATCGGCCGCTTTTCCGACATAATAGTCTCGATGGGCGGCTCGGCAGTCCTGACCGAAGTCCCCGAAATGTTCGGCGCGGAAAAGATCCTCATGGACCGCTGCGAAAGCCGTGAGACCTTCGACAAAACAGTCAGACTGATTAACAACTTTAAGGATTACTTCACCTCCCACGGGCAGGAGATCTATGAAAACCCCTCCCCCGGCAACCGCGCCGGAGGCATAACCACCCTCGAGGAAAAATCCCTCGGCTGCGTCCAAAAGGGCGGCACCTACCCCGTCTCCGATGTTTTGGACTACGGCGACCGCCTCGCAAAACCCGGCCTCAATCTTTTGAACGGCCCCGGAAACGACATCGTTGCGATAACGAACCTTGCGGCCTGCGGCTGCCACCTGATACTCTTCTCGACCGGCCGCGGCACCCCGCTCGGCTCCCCCGTGCCGACGGTGAAAATCTCCTCGAACACCCCGCTTTATCAGAAAAAGCGCGGCTGGATAGATTTCGACGCGGGCGGAATACTTGACGGCAAAAACCTCGACTCCGAATTTTTCGACTACATTCTTTCAGTCGCAAACGGCGAAAAAACCGCGAGCGAAAATAACAAAAGCGCCGAAATAGCGCTGTTTAAGGACGGTGTAACACTATGAGCTGCTTTAACTGTATAATTGATTCGCACATTCATCTCTGGGAAAAACAGGACGGCATGGTAATGGGAATGCCGGTCAAGGGTCTCGAAAACGGCAAGGCGACCTTCATGGGCGAGGTGCGCCAGATGATGCCCGGCTTCATGTACGACGGCCGAAATACCGCGGAATTTATCCTCGGGAACATGGAATACGCGCAGGTAAACGCCTGCGCCGTCACCCAGGAATACATGGACGGCAACCAGGACAAGTATCTTTTAAAGGTCCGCGAGACTTACCCCGACCGCTTCCGGGTCTGCGCTCTTTACGAAGAGAACCGCGCCTACCGCACATTAGGCTTCGACGGCCTGAAGATCTGCGCCTCAAGGATACGCAACCGAAACGAGCTCGAAAAGCTCCTCCCCGTTTTCAGGGACATCGAGCGCAAGGACATGTATATCTCGATTGACCTGATGGACGGCGACGCGCAGACCGAAGCGATGCAGCGCCTGATCGACGACTGCCCCGACCTTCGTATCGCCATCGGCCACTTCGGCATGGTGACCACTCCCGGCTGGCAGGAGCAGATCAAGCTCGCGCGGAACAAAAACGTCTACATCGAAAGCGGCGGCCTGACGTGGCTCTTCAATGAGGAATTTTACCCCTACCCCTCGGCGATCGACGCGATCCGCGAGGCCATCGACATCTGCGGGGTCGAAAAGCTGATGTGGGGGAGCGACTACCCGCGCACCGTGACCGATATCACCTATAAAATGGCAGTTCGGTTCATTTTGGATACTCCGAAGCTGACCGACGAGGAAAAGTGCGCGTTTTTGGGTGAAAACGCCCGCAAATTCTTCGGTTTTGATGAGTTCCAACCCCTCCCCGATATTCCGAATATGCTTTGACAGCTAAAGGAGTAAATAAAATGCTTAAAGGAATATCCCCTCTCATCTCCCCCGAGCTCTTAAAAATCCTCTGCGAACTTGGCTGCGGCAGCAACCTCCCCGCAGTTTAAAATCTCGCGTTTGGGAGTGAAAGCACTCTCAATTTCTACCGCTTTGGGGAGTTCCAACCCCTCCCCGATATTCCTAATATGCTTCGACAGTTAAAGGAGTAAATAAAATGCTTAAAGGAATTTCCCCTCTCATTTCCCCCGAGCTCTTAAAGATCCTCTGCGAAATGGGCTGCGGCAAAAACCTCCCCGCAGTTTAAAATCGCACGTTTTTTGGGGGGTAAAAACGCCCGCAAATTCTACCGTTTCGGTGAGCCCCAACCCTCCCCGATATCCCGAATATGCTTTGACAGTTAAAGGAGTAAATAAAATGCTTAAAGGAATTTCCCCGCTCATCTCCCCCGAGCTCTTAAAAATTCTCTGCGAAATGGGCCACGGCGACGAGATCGTCATCGCCGACGGCAACTTTCCCGCCGAGTCGGTCGGCAAAAACGCGAAGGTCGTGCGCATGGACGGCCACAACGTCCCCGAGGTCTTAAAGGTGGTTTTGGAGCTCATTCCGCTCGACCAGTACGTCGACCGCCCGGTCAGCCTCATGGACCGCGTCCCCGGCGATAGCGCGGACGTCTCGGTCTGGAAGGAATATGAAAATATCCTCCTCGCCGCCGAAGGCAAGGGGCGGGAGTCAATTAACATGCTTGAACGTTTCGAGTTCTATAAGCAGGCCGAGCGCGCCTACGCCGTAATCGCCACCTCCGAGCGCCGCCAGTACGCCAACATCATCCTCAAAAAAGGCTGCGTGCTCGAATAGAAGATAGAGGATATAAAGTTAGAGGTTAGAGCGCCTCAACATTTAAGTGGTCCCCCTTGCAATTTTCCTTGAAATGTGCTATGATAATTCTTGGTTTGCTCGCATGAGGGCGGATCTTCGCGAAGGCCGGCAGGGACGGTGCGCCGGCTTCGCTTTACTACACTGCACCGTCAAAAGGAGAAAAACTATGCCGCCCTACAAAATTTTTACAGACGCCACCGCCGACATCACCGACGTTTTCATGAACGGCCTCCCCGAGGTGGACGTGGTGCCAATGAACGTCGAGATCGCCGGAAAAGACTTTGTTTACGGCCCCGGCGGGAACATCACCGTCGAGGAATTTTACGAAATGCAGCGCGCCGGCAGCTTCGCCACTACCTCGCAGATCAATCCCGAGGTCTATCGCGAAGCGTTTGAGCCGACTTTGAAGGCCGGAATTGACATTATTTACCTCTGCTTTTCCTCGGGACTTTCGGGCACGATCCAGTCCGCAATGCTCTGCGTCGACGAGCTGCGGGCAGACTACCCCGAACGGCGGATTGAGTGCGTCGACACCCTCTGCGCGTCGCTCGGCGAGGGCTTTTTGGTCCACGAGGCCGCGAAAAAACAGGCCGAGGGGCTCGGTTTTGACGAGCTTATAAAGTGGGTGATGCTTAACCGGTTTAACGTCTGTCACTGGTTCACCGTCGATATTTTCGACCATCTGAGGCACGGCGGGCGGGTCTCCGGGGTGACTGCCGCCGCCGGGACACTTTTGCAAATTAAGCCGCTTTTGCACGTCGACGACGAAGGCAGGCTCGAGGTCATGGGGAAGCCGAGAGGCCGCAAGCAGGCGATAAAGCTCCAGATAGAAAAGATCACCGAGGGCTGGGAGCCGGGCATCGGAAATCTTGTTTTAGTCGGCCACGGCAGCAATCCCGAGGGCGCGGAAACCCTTAAAAGCGAGCTTTTAGCGGCCTGCCCCAGTGCGGATATACATACTCTCGACATTGGCCCGATCATCGGCGCACACACCGGCCCTGGCATGCTCGCGGTAATTTACTGGGGGACGAATCGCTAAGAAAGTTAGCAGATTCGGCATAGAAGCAGGCCGGAAGGTTCTTACAGAAATTGCAACTAATTTGATAGATCGAAATTAAAGGATAAAATTAAATCATATAACGACACTGAAGGTCATCATATTATGCGAAGATATTGGATCTACCTATAAAATTCCGATTTATCCGTAAATATGCACACTTCTATATGCAAAAAGCAGACGGTTATCGCCTGCTTTTGCTGTTTATGCGGGGCTGCCGACCCGGCCTGCTTTTTGCAATTTCGGATATATCAGCTCTCAAGAGCGGCTTCGAGGGTGCGGACGATCTCTTTATACCAGTCCCTGCCCGACCATCTTTGCGCGGCGGGCGAGGTTTTCATGTCGCCGATCATGAACCGGGCGGTTTCGAGGCCGTCCCCCGGGGCGGGCTGCACCGAAAGACCCTTTAAAAGCGGCGTTTTCAGCTCGTGAGCGCGGACGCCGCGCATTTTCAGCGCAAGCCCGCAGGCGCGTTCGAGGTGGAGCCGCGCGGGTTGCTCCTCCTCCGAAAGATCGGCAGCAAGGCTGTGCAGGTTGAAAATTTGCCGCATGGTCTCGAACCCCGCGCCGTCGTTTTTGTAAACCTCCTCAAATATTTTTGCGACCGTTCCGAGCAGCTCTTCGCCCTCGCTGCGACTCAGGATCCCGTCCTGCGCGAGGCGAACGGACATGTAAAACAGGCCGTCGAGCGTGTGAAAAGCGTAGCTGCGGACGTCCGCCAAAAGCTCCTCGCCGCAGGTGAATTCTGCCTCGATCCGCTCGCGGGAGTGCATCGCCCAACCCGCGCGGGAGGCCCATTTTTCGGCGCCCTGCGTATCCCTCGAAGCCGCATGACTGACCGCCGCGAGGCGAATCGCCTGACCGCGGAAATAGCTGTCGCCGGAGCGCAAAAGGAGCACCGCGAGCTCGGTTATCTCCTTAACATACTTAACTTTGTCAGCGTCGAAGTACGCAGCCATCAGGTGTTCCTGCACGCGCGGGTCGTTCGGCAGCTGCCGGTACGCCTCCCGCCAGACGGCAAGGTGCCGCTCCCCGCGCTCGCCGGTGCGGAAAAGCTCCTCGGCGCGGGTCTCGAAGTCCCTGTAAAGCGCCTCCTCATCGAGCTTTTCGGCGCACAGGAGCTCGTCGACGGTGATCCCGAAGAAGCGGGAGATCGCCGGCAGGAGCGTGATGTCGGGCATGGTCTCCGCACGCTCCCATTTTGATTCATATTGGAATTATATTCCTAAAAATTCGGCTAATTTTTCCTGCGAAACACCCTTTTCCCGTCGGAGGGCGCGCAATTTTTCGTTAAAGTTCATAACTGTCTCCTTTCATTTTCGCGGCCGCAGGTCTATTATACCGCGCGGGCGCGGAAAGGGCAATAACCTGTTTGGGGAGGCGAGGGGCGAGGGGGTCAACCGAAGGGCGAAGGCCCAACGCCCACGGAGTGGGCGGTGGACGCCGTTGGACGGGTTTGTACTATCTTTATAAATTGCAAAAATTTGACAGTTTGCATAGCTTTGTGATTACTACGACGGCGGGAATTGCGCCGAATGGCGCAATTAGGGCTTCGCCTCCTGCTCACTGCGTTTCAGCCGGGTTCAGTATGCACCCCAACAGGGCTGAAACAAGGTATTCGCTTCGCTCATGCTAATTTAAGCCCCCTCCCCTGCCCTTCCCGGCGGGGAGGTGGTTCAAAGTCTGCACTTTTGTGACTTACAGAATGTAGGTGCGGAAAATGCGCGGCGAAGCCCGAGCGGCAGCGGAGCTGCCGCCAAGCCAAGCCCGCTTGCGGGCTTGGCGGGTGCACGCTCCGCGTGCGCCCGGGCTTCGCCCCCGGCTTACAGCGCTTTTTCCAATTTCGATATTGCCCTGCATTAGCTGCCAAAAGGTATTCGCTCGCAGGCGAGCTCATGCTGTTTTAAGCGCCCTCCCCCTCCAAGCCTTGAGCAGACTTTCGGATATTTCGCAACCCCCTCCCGGTGGGAGGAGGCTCGACGTTTGCGCCAAAGTTGTTTCCCGCGGCTCTGTCCTCTGATTTCTGTCTTCTGCTGTCTGTTAGGGCGAAGCCCTCATTCCCGCTTCACCTCGCCATCTCCAGTCCCCACAACCGCAGCCCGTTTTGACCCCCGCCACCCCACCCTC
>CANQLR010000005.1 GCA_947624745.1 uncultured Clostridia bacterium
ATTGAAACTCCCGAAAACAGGTGGTTTGTGCAGATGACGGTTTACGGCAACGACAGCGAAAACCCGCAAAACGCCGATTTCTGCAAAGGTATACGACAGATAGCCGATAACATCAGCGACCTGGAGTCCTATTCCATATCTGCCGAAACCTACGAAACCGAAAAGGAAAAGGTTAAAAATTATTACGACAAACCTCTGACAAAAAAGGATTTCCCCGCGCTTTCCCGCGAGGAACGACAAAAGAAACACATCGAATGGGTAAAACAGCATTTGAACGACGAATAACCGAAAGAGCCGCTGCGACTTGCAACGGCTCTTTGTTTTATGAAATTGTTTCCTACTCTCCCTGTAAATGACAAATGCGGTCAAAGTGCGGTCAAAAGCTCCGCAGGCGCTCGACAAATGGCTCTACAATGCGGGATTTTGGAGCAAGCGGTCTACTCCCACTCAATCGTAGCCGGGGGCTTGGTGGTCACGTCGTACACCACCCTATTTATGCCCTTGACCTCGCCGACTATTCTTGCGGCGATCTTGCCGAGGAGCGGGTACGGGATCTCCGCAAAATCTGCTGTCATGAAATCTGTCGTCGTGACGGCGCGGAGGGCGAGGGTATAATCATACGTCCGGCCGTCGCCCATGACCCCGACCGAGCGGTTATTGGTTAATACTGCAAAGTATTGGCCGATCCTTCTTGCAATCCCGTCGCGCTCGAGCTCCTCGCGGAAAATCGCGTCGGCGTCGCGCAGGATCTCAAGCTTTTCGCGGGTGATCTCGCCGATTATCCGTATCGCGAGGCCGGGGCCGGGGAACGGAGGCCTATAGACCAGCTTTTCGTCGAGGCCGAGAGTGAGCCCGAGCGCGCGCACCTCGTCCTTGAACAGCAGCCGCAACGGCTCGATGATCTCGCGGAAATCGACGTGCTCGGGCAGCCCGCCGACGTTGTGATGGCTCTTTATGACCGCCGCGTCGCCCGCGCCCGACTCGATGATGTCGGGGTAAATCGTGCCCTGCGCCAGAAAATCGACCTTGCCGATCTTTTTCGCCTCGTCCTCGAAGACCTTGATGAACTCCTCGCCTATCCTCTTGCGCTTCGTTTCGGGGTCGGAGATCCCTTCGAGGCGCTTAAGGAACCTGTCGGCGGCGTTGACCCGCACGAAGTTGATGTCCCACTTTTTAAAGGCGGCCTCGACCTCGTCGCCCTCGTTTTTACGCATGAAGCCGTGGTCGACAAATATCGCGGTGAGACTGCTCCCGACGGCCTTTGCCAGAAGCGCCGCCAGCACCGAGCTGTCGACCCCGCCCGAGAGCGCCAGAAGCACCTTTCCGCCGCCGACCCGCTCGCGAATATCCTTGATGGCGGTCTCGGCGTAGCTTCCCATCGACCAGTCGCAGCGGCAGCCGCAGGCGTTGATAAGAAAGCTCCTTAACATTTCGGTGCCGTTTTCGGTGTGGTTGACCTCGGGGTGGAACTGCACGGCGTAGAGCCCTTTTTCGCGGTTTTCCATCGCGGCGACGGGGCAGACCGGCGTGTGCGCGGTTATCTTGAAGCCCGCGGGAGGCTCGGCTATATAGTCGGTGTGGCTCATCCAGCTGACCCCTTTTTCGGGGAGATCCTCAAACAGGACCGAGCCCTTCGTCTCGAAGTCGGTGAGAGTTTTTCCGTACTCGCTCGTCGGCGCGGTCGCGACCTTCCCGCCGAGGGTATAGGCCATCAGCTGCGCGCCGTAGCATATCCCGAGAACGGGTATGCCGAGGTTGAAAATTTCTGGGTCGATATGCGGCGAGGTCTCGAGGTAGACCGAATTCGGGCCTCCCGTGAAGATTATCCCCGCGGGCGGGTCGCATTTAAGGGCGGCGATGTCCGCCTTTTTGTAGGGGATTATCTCGCAGTAGACCCCGCATTCACGCACTCTGCGCGCGATCAGCTGGTTATACTGCCCGCCGAAGTCGATTATCTTGATCTGCTGATAGGCCATGTTGTCCTCCCATAAAAGTTTATTATTTTAAATATTTACTCCAAAACGTACATCTCGCCCGAGCTGTCAAAGCCGGTGCCGTAGGGCTCGCAGATCCCGTTCATCAGATCTATTATCTGCCGGTATCTTAAGGGATAGTTCCCCTCGCCCTCGGTAAGATAGTTAGCCTTGTAATTTTTTATGAAAACGGGGTGGAGCTTCAGGCTCTTGAAGCCGTTTTTCGTGAGCGTGATGTCAAAAATCGCCGCGAGGCCGTCTATATCGTCGTCGATGTGCCAGAAAATGAGGTTTCCTATGCTGTAGATTATCGGCTTTCCGGCGTAAAATTCGACCGGCTGGAGGGTGTGCGAGTGTCCCCCGACGACGATGTCGGCGCCCGCGTCGATGAATTTTCTGGCCATCTCCTTCTGATAGGAGGTGACCTCAAAGACCTCCTCGGTGCCTGCGTGCAGGAACACCACCAGCACGTCGCAGAGGCTGTCATACTCGTAAAGCCGCTCTATAAAGGCCTTTGTCGATTGATCGTCCGGATCTCCTATCTGGTTGACCCCGGCGTGCCCCTCGGCTGCCGAGCAGTCGGATGAGACGAAAATTCTGTTCGCGCCGACAAACCCGACGGTTATCCCCTCGCGCTCGACGGTGAAAAGCTCCTGCGCCTCGTCGATGTCGCGGCCCGCTCCGAAGTAGCCGATGCCGCTGTCGCGAAGGTTGGAAAAAGTGTCCAGAAGCGCGTCATAGCCGAAATCCCGGACGTGGTTGTTCGCGAGGTTCACCGCGTCTATCCCGGCGTGAGAAAAGCCCTCAAGCATTTCGGGCGGGGTCTGAAAACCGTAGCCCTCCCGCTTCTCGGACGTTCCACGATCGCTCACGCAGGTCTCGAGGTTCACGACCGAGATGTCCGCGCCGTGCATGACGTCCATGATCTCCTCCCACGGATAGTCCGGGGTGCGGCCGCGCGCGAAGTCGGCAAATTCGCCGTCTATCGAGGTGTCGCCGCCTATGCAGAGGTTGATGATACCGTCTCCGGAATCTTCTTCCGCCTCGGAAGATACCGGCTCTGCGGTCTCGGCAGGAGCAGTCTGCCCGCCCAAAATATCCGGCTCGGAAAAGACGGGATCCAAGGTCTCGGGAGGCTCGGTCTCGGGCGGCGAAACGGTGAATTTAGGGGCATTCGGGTCGGGCGGCTCGGTCACGGGCGGGGCGGTGGTCAGTTCCGCCGCGGCCTCCTTCGGGGGAGCGTTAAGGGCGGACCTTATCGTAAGCCCCGCCGCCACAGCTATTACAAAAACTCCAAGGAAAAGAAAAATAAGCCATTTGTGCTTCAAGATCTCACTTCCAATCATTCATTCAGTATATTGTAGCACATTTTCGGGGGGCTGTCAACGCTAAAAGAGGACAGAAAAGAGAAATCAGAGGTCAGAAGCCCTCCTCAAAAGCCTGGAAAAGCGTTCTATCCTCTAATTTTCTAAAATCTATCTGTTTATTGTTTCATTCGCGCTCACGTTTCTGCAAAAAGCCAACAGTGGTGGGGAGGAGCAGATTATTTCCTCCATAATATTAGTTGAGAGAATGGGGCTTGACAAAATGGGGAAAGTGTGGTATATTATAAGTGCAGAGAGCCGAACGGCTCAACCAATCTAAAACAGATACAAAAAGTAACCGCTTAGCTTTGGGAGGCTCTGGCGGTTACTTTTTTATTTCACGGATGATTTCTAATACGACGAGAAGTATAATCAAAATGATGTATAGGTTCTCATTCATCACGCATACCCCCTTTCGGGGCTTCGCCGCCACGGCTCTCTGCATAATGATTATAACATAAGTGTCGAAATTTGTCAATCCCGCCCGTTTATTGCCGCGAAGCAGCGATGAGCAAGCTTTTGCGCTTATTTTGCCGCCAACGGCGGGTCTCTATATGATAATGAAAATTAATGCGCGTATGTCAATATTTGTTGGAAGATGGGGCTTGACAAAACGGGAAAAGTGTGCTATATTATAAGTGCAGAGAGCCGAACGGCTCGACCTAAACTAAAGTAATTGCAAAAAAGCAACCGCCAAGTTTTAGCAAGCGCTGGCGGTTACTTTTTTATGGTCTTAAAAATTTCGAGGATGATAAATGCCAAAATAATGATAAGTATCAGCTCTTCCATTACGACCACCTCCTCTCGGAGGCTTCGCCGCCACGGCTCTCTGCGGGAGTATTATAACATATTAGAAAATAAATGTCAATATTTGTTGAGAGCTTGGGGGTTGACAAAAGAGAAAAAGTGTGGTACATTATAAATGCAGAGAGCCGATACGGCTTAGCAAAGTTTTGGACTTTTAAAGAAAAGTTACCGCCACCGTGTCAAAGTCTGGCGGTTATTTTTTATTTTGTGCTTGACAAGTCGAGAAGCATGTGCTATAATAATGGCAGAGAGCCGCACGGCTCGCCAAAATGTTTAGATTAAGAAATAATCGCCACTTTTAGAGGAGCGGGCGGTTATTTCTTTATTGTCTTGAAAATCTCAAGGATAATGTATGCGAGTATGATGTATAAAATCAACTGCTCCATTGTCATAAAGATCCCCCCTTTCGGGAGGCGAGCCGCCCCGGCTCTCTGCGAAAATATTATAACATACTTGAAAATAAATGTCAATATTTGTTGAAAAACAAAGCTTGGCAAAAAGGAAAATGAATATCAAGTGGCGCCGTCAATATTCAAGCAAAATCGCGTTATCTCCCCCTCCCCGTAGGCGTTTTCCGCTCCCCTCCCCTTTTTAAAAAATTATAGTTGAAATTTCAGAAAAAGTATGCTATACTGTATTTATATCTACCAAAATGAAAGCGGGTGTAATGATGATCAAGTCAAGGCTCGAGGCGAGGGCGCTTCGGATATGGCTTTTCTGCATCGTTTTATTTATCGCCGCGGCGCTTATTGCCGTGCGCGTCATAGGCTTTTTCCCCGAAAGGACGCTCTACGACTGGTTCCCATTTTTGGATTTTGACCTGACCATAAGCGGCACCTTCTTCGGCAGGCAGCTCCCCGAATTCGTCACCGAGAACTTCAGCTACGCCTGCTCGCTCGCCTGTGTGATAGCCTTTATCGCGCTGGTGGCGCACCTCATCTACGTCATCGTGTTGAACATCTACCGCCTGCAGCGCCGCAAGGCCGCTAAGGTGCTTAAGAAATCGGGCTACTGCAAGGAATATTACGACCTCATTGAGGACAAAAGGCGCGACCTGAACGGCACCTCGCTGGCGGCGCGGAACGACCTTTTAGTAGCGAAGGCATACTGCGACGGCAGGCGCTACGACGACGCGTTTTCGGTGCTTCGGGACATCGACCTTGACCGCTTCGACTCGAAGCTTGCGGCGAGGTACTATGTTTTATATACTTACCTGTTTTTGCTCACCGGCGACATTGAGAGCGCGAAGTCTACCGTCGCCCTCGGCGAGCCTTTCACCTCGAAATACCCCGAAATGCCGGAGAAAAAGCTGACCGACGCGCTTTTGAAGTACGCCGAGAGGGACTATTACGGCGCGAAGGAGGGCTTCGAGGAGCTTTTGGACGTCAACCCCGTCGAGGTACGGGTGTGGGCAGGGTTATATCTCGGGCTCGTGTATTTAAGGCTCCGCAAAAAGGAGCTTGCGAGAAAGCTCGCCTCGACCCTCGGCAAATACAGAAAAACTCCCCGCCAGAGCGAGGATATGATAAAGCTGCTTAAGAAAATCGAAGCGGCATACGCCCTTGAGGCCGAGGAAAAGGCTGCGGAGGCCGCCGAAGCCGCGGTCTGATAATGAGAAGCGCAAGGACGCTGCTTCTAAGCTGCGGGCTGCCGGCGGCAGCGCTTTTGCTCGAAACGCTGCCGAAGGGTGCGGTGTGCAAATTCGCCGACGTGCCCGACAGCGCAATAATAAAGACCTACTCCTATTTCAGCCTCACGCCGTTCGGATACGCCAACTTCGGCCCGCTCATCGCTGCCGTGCTGACGGCGGCAATGCTTATTGCGGGGATACTTTACTCGCTTAACGGAAAAAACGGCCTGCTTACGGCTCACAGGTGCCTCACTGCGGCGGCGCTCGGAGCTTCGGCGCTCCCCGCCGTAATGTTCGGCACGGAATATCTCACCGACGTCGGGGCGATGATAACGCTGACGCTCGCCGCGCAGGCGATCATCTCATTCATATTTCTTCGCAAAACCGCGAAAAAAGCCGTTTAGATCCGGCAGAACACAGTATGTCACACCGCCTGTACGGGCGGCATAGTATATCCCGAGGGGACAAAATTCCCCCTTGGGATCATTTTTTTGAAAGGAAGGTCATTCAGTGAACCTTACAGATATGCTTGCCGCCGACGTCAGAGCGGCCGAGACCATGGCTCCCTGCTGCCGCCTTGACAGCACGATGAGCGATTTTCCGGCCGAGACCCCGGTGGGCATGGCCTATGTGCCGTATCAGAAGTGGAAAAACGTGTATGAGCCGAGCGTGGCTTTGGAGCGCGGCACCGTTTTTCAGGACCTCGACAAACCGTTTTTGGGGGAGAAAGCAGTATGAGCGACAGAGAAAAGCTTTTGAAAAAGGTGCAGATGTATAAATTTGCAGTCACCGACGCAGCGCTGTTTTTGGACACTCACCCCGACTGCGCGCAGGCGCTCGGATACTTCAACAAATACAGAAAGCTTCTTAAAGAGGCTGAAGAGGCATATGAGAAGACCTACGGGCCTCTTGAGATATGCTCGGAGCAAAACGCTTCACGCTGGGCGTGGGTCGACGGCCCCTTCCCGTGGGAGCTTTCGGCAAATTTATGATAAGGAGCTTTTGATATGTGGAACTATGAGAAAAAACTCGAATACCCCGTTAAAATAAAGCGCCCCGACCCCGCCGCGGCAAAGGTCATCATCACCCAGTTCGGCGGCCCCGACGGCGAGCTCGGCGCGGCCATGAGATATTTAAGCCAGCGCTACACCGCGCCCACACCGGAGGTCAAGGCGATCTTAAACGACATCGGCACCGAGGAGCTCGGGCATATGGAGATGATCTGCTCGATCGTGTATCAGCTCACCCGAAACCTCACTCCCAAGGAGATCAAGGAAAGCGGCTTCGACGCGTACTTTGTCGACCATACGAACGGGCTTTACCCGACTCAGGCATCCGGTTATCCCTTCTCGGCGCAGATCTTCCAGTCGACCGGTGATCCGATTGCGGACCTGAGCGAGGACATGGGGGCCGAGCAGAAGGCCCGCCTGACCTATGACAATATCCTCCGCCTCGTCGACGACCCGGACGTCAGGGACGTGATCAAATTCCTCAGGGAGAGGGAGATAGTGCATTTTCAGAGGTTTGGCGAGGCCCTCCGCCTCGTGACGGATAAGCTCGACGCGAAGAATTTCTATGCGTTCAACCCGAGCTTTGATGGGAAAAAGTAAACCTGCAAAACTACCCGCCTGCGCCAAATTGACGCGGGCGGGTTCTTTGGTTTTATCAAGGACTTTCCGTCACTTTATAACCATTCTCGCCTCCAACCCCTCCGTTTTCGCCCTCACTGTGACCTCCTGCCCTTCCGGCAAAATCGCCGCCAGCAGCCTGCCGTGATAGGCCTTGCAAACATTTTGCGTGTAGTCGTGCTCGTCGTCGACCTTGCCCGACCCGGTGCCGAGGACCCTGCCGCCCTCGGCGGTGACGGTCACCTCATCGTCCGCGATCCAGGCGACGCTGCCGCTTTCGTCAACAAGCTCAATCTCCGCGAAAATCAGATCCGCCGCGCCGGTTTTGCCTGTTTTGTCGACAGTGATTTTTATATCAACAGCTTCGCCGACCGTTGCGAGTTTGTCTTTACCGACAATTTCGCCGTCCATATATGCGACCGCTTCTAATCCCCCGACAGCATAGGGAATCTCAAAGATTGCAAAGCCTTTTTCATTAGGAGACTTCCTGCCGAACGATTTTCCGTTTAAGCTAAGCTCGCACTCGTCCGCGATCGTGAACACATAAACCTCCGAAATTTTCCCGTCCTTGCCGGGGTACGTCCACGTCCTGTCGGCGTCATAGAATCCCCAGCCGGAGTATGATTTCTGCCGCCCGACGTTGTCCGGGTCGACCGTCAGAAGCCGTATTTCAGCCCTTCCCCACACGACGTCGCGGTAGTAGGAGGCCGGCTTTTTGAATCCGCAGATCGAAAAATCGCCGCAGTTCGAGATGTGGTTCGGGTGCGGGTCCAAGCCCCAGCTCGGGCCGTCGGGGCTGTCGTAAATGACCCGCCCGAGCCCGGTCTCGCCGAAATAATCCCACCCCGTCCAGACAAATTCGCCGATGAGCTTCGGGTGACTGTCCATCGTCCGCTTGACCGCGAGCGCGTCCATCGGGTAGCTCTCGGTGATCGCGAAGAGGTGCGACGTGAAAATTTGCTCGTCCTTCGCGATCCGGTAATTCATGTAATTATAGCCCAAAACGTCCAGATTTCCGGCCTGCGGGGCGATTTTTTCGCACCAGAAGTCGGGCTCGGTCGGGGGCAGCGGGAGGGTTTTATTAGCCTCGTTATTATATGGAGGATTATCCCAGAACTCGCAGAACGCATGGGTCAGCGGCCTTGTCGGGTCGTTTTGTTTAATTATATCAGCTATCATTTTGCCGACCGCGTAGCCGTCGCATTTTCCCGCTCTCTCGAAAATTTCGTTGCCGGTCGACCACATGACGACCGACGGGTGATTGCGATCGCGAAGCACCATCGCGGCGGTGTCCTCGGCGGCGTATCTGTCGAACCAAAGGTGGTAGTCGTACTGCTTTTTGCCGTTCGTCCAGCAGTCGAAAATTTCGTCGATAACGAGCATTCCGAGCCGATCGCAGACGTCGAGAAGCACACTCGACGGCGGGTTGTGCGACGTGCGAATGGCGTTAAATCCGTTTTCTTTGAGTATTCTTACCCGCCGTTCCTCCGCGCTCCTGAACGAGGCTGCGCCTACAATTCCGTTGTCGTGATGGCAGCAGGTGCCGTAGAGCTTTATGGGCTCGCCGTTCAGCAAAAATCCGCGCTCGGGGTCGCAGGCGACAGTCCGAATCCCGAAATTCACGCTTTCGCAGTCCTCGCAATTATCGGTGTGAAGCGCAAGATTGCAGCAGTAAACCGTCGGCGAATCGGGCGACCAAAGCTTAACTCCGTGAAGCATTGTTTTCGCGGAGAAGCCGTTTTTCCCGGGCTCAAGCTGGATCGAGCGGGTCATTGATAAGCCGATCTCGGGGACGGAAAAGTCGATCTTTGCAATCTGCTTTTGGGAAGAAATTATCTCGGTCGAGATCTCGACCTCCGCCGAATCTCCGAAAACCCCGAGAGTCCTGACCGCCGTCGCCCAAGGCACAAAGTAATCTGCGCCCGAGGTCAGAAGCTCGACCTCGCGATAAATTCCCGCGCCGGTGTACCAGCGCGAGGCGGGCTGAGAAGTCGCGTCGACCTCAACACGAATTTCGTTCTCGCCGTCACGCAGAAATTTAGCGATGTCAACCGTGAAAGCAGTGTAGCCGTAAGGGTGGAACCCAGCGCGCTCGCCGTTCACAAAAACCTCGCAAAGCCCCATCACGCCGTCGAATCGGAGCAGGACGTTCTCCGCCTCGGGCTTCGCGATCTTGCGGACATAGGTCCCCTTGCAAGGCTGAAAATAGCCGTAATCCGCGCCCGTCGGCGAGTCGGGCGTGCGCGGCGTCATGAGCATGAAGTCGTGCGGAATCGCGACCTCCCCGCCCTCAAACATCTGCCACCCCGCGCGGTTTAACATAAATCTCCAGCCGCCAAGCATCTTTTCGCATCTCATAAAATTACCTCCCTTGAATTTTTGGTACTATTATAGCACATGGAGAGGGGAAATGCAATATGAAGGGAAAATTCACGGTGAGCGACCAATGACGCTAACTAAAGAGGTTTAACTCTCCTGCAATCTGCATATCGCCTTACCTCTGCCGATATTCACTTGCTATAACCCGTCCAATTTGCCTCGTCCTCAAGTTTACTGCTGTCTGCAAGGGTCGCAATGACCTTTATTTCGCTTGCGCTGTCTTCTTTGATTTGTATGTTTTCCCACGTAAATACAGTGCCGTTTTTCGCGCCCAAGCCTTGTGAAACGCCGTCAACGAACAGCTCTACGCTCTCGGCGTTGCTGTATGCCTTGACCTGCGGAACGACGCTCGGCCTCTTAGCAAACCGCTTCTCCGTTAGCCAAACCATCGGCTCGTCGTTCCAAACCGATTTGTAGAAGTAATATGCGTCCTTCGGCACGCGTTCGCGGGTGCAAAGACCCTTGTCATTCTGGCCTTTCGTGTCGCCCTCCTCGCGCCCGTCGGAGGCAAAATCGAACATGCACCAGACGAATTTGCCCCATAAATATGGCCTTTGCTCGAATTGCCGCCAGATGTCCTCGTGCAGCGCCGACTGGTAATTTTCGGGATGCCTCGTCCCCCAGCAGTCGATATCCTCCGCCCAAACAACGCTGTCCTTGTGCTGCGAAATCGCCCCGCCACCGCCGTATTCGGTGACGGCAATCGGGCGGCGTTCTTTTCCGTGATACTCGTCGAGCCACCTGCCAAAGGCGCTGTCAGCCCCGTCGATGTACCAACCGAAATAGCGGTTGTAGCCGACGACGTCGCCCGGCAGCTCCATGAATCTGCCCCAGAATTGCGCGTCGGCGAAAGATGTCAGTCTTGACTTATCCTCATATTTTGCCGTCTCCCGAAGCTCGGCATACAGCTCAAAAATCTCGTCCGACATTTGGAAGAGTTCGTTAGAGATCCCCCAGATCATGACCGACGGATGGTTGTAATTTCGGCGGATCAGCTCGCGAAGCTGCTGCTTTGCGTTGTCAGCGAAACCGTCGGCGATTGATAAATTATCATCATCAGCCGACATCTTATTGACAATTCCTATCTCAGTCCAGACGCATATTCCGAGCCTGTCGCAAAGCTCATATTCATAGCCGTCATGCTGGTAGTGCGCCATTCTCACAGCTGTGCAGCCGAGCTCCCGCATCATTTTGTAGTCCCGCTCGCGCTGCTCATCGGTCATCGCCCAGCCGCTTTCAAAGCTGTCATGATGGTAATTCACGCCGTGGAGGTCGTAATATTTGCCGTTGAGGAAGAAACCTTCATCGGGGTCAATGTGATATGTGCGAACCCCGAAGCTTTCGGTGACCTCGTCTAAAACTACGCCATCATAGGAAACCAACGTGACTTTAGCAGTATAAAGATAGGGGTCATGAATGCCGTTCCACAAGCGCGGATTTTGAATAACTATTGATGTATTGTAATCTGCCGAATTCCCTGCATTGATGTATTCTACACTTACGGACTTTCCTACAAGATTACCGTCCGCGTCAAAAATCTCTGTAATCACATTAACTGATTTTTCCTCCGTGCAGTCGTTTCTCAGCTTCACAAGCACGCGGATATCAGCGCTTGAGTTTGATATATTCTCAGGTGTGACATAAACTCCCGACGAGCCGTAATCCATAAGGTCGATGTGCACATCGGGCACCGCAATCAGCCTGATGTCGCGGTAAAGCCCGCCCATCTTCGTGAAGTCGCCTTGGTCGGTGATTGGCGCGATATAGTCGGTCGACGCATTATTGACCTTTACGCATATCAGGTTTTCCTTATCGAGCGCTACAAAATCGGTGATATCGAACCTGAACGCCGAGTAACCGCCCTCATGCCTGCCGACAAAGCTGCCGTTTATGTAAAGCTCAGCAACCGTGTTTGCACCCTCAAATTCCATGAAAATGCGCTTGCCATCGAGTTCAGATGAAAACACATATTTCTTCCTGTATCCGCCCAGACCCCTGTAGTAATGCTCCCCGCCCTCGTCAATTCCTCCTCGGCCGTCTGCCCCGTCAACGGTGTTCCAAGTGTGCGGGAGATTAACGTTTTCGCATATTGAGTCGTCAAAGTCGTTGTTTTCGATAGTCAGATCACATAAGCCTCCGGCCTGAGTCATCTTCAAAAATTTCCAATCCATGTCAAAATCTGTTATGTTTCTTCCCGCTTTTTTCATAGTGTTCTCCTCCCAGCGTCGCGATTTTGTGCAGCTTTCAGAAAAAGCTCCGTTCTCCCACATTCTTTGCTAATTTTATGACGTGGGCTTCGTTGAATCGAAAACAAGTGGTCTTTACACAAGATATTCAGCATGGATCCAGTATATATCACTGCGGTTTGAATGTCAATACTCATAATTTATATGTGAATATGTCATGAAGAACGATCATAACACGAAAATATCAGAAGTACTTTCATGAACGAGTCGCATGTCAATTATCATTGGCAGAGTGGCTTGAATATCGTTGTGCTTTTTAATATTTATGGCTTTAACAGCCTTTTTTCGTTTAAAAATAGCATACTATGCTATGTATTATGGTAATGAAACTCATTCAATTCTAAATGATAAATAACCCAAATTTCCATAGCAGTCAATGCCGGCAATTGTCGTCTTCAAATGGAAAAAAATACGCAAAAGCCTGCCAAACCTTGGCAGGCTTTTTTACAACAATGTGTAATTTTTTGTAAATATAATTCCCTCCGAAATCACGTTATATTATACTACATTTCCGTGCAAAAATCAAGTGCCGAGGCGTTGAATTTTGATAATTTTGCTGAAAATTTTCAACAAAAATCCTGTTACAAAAATGTACACTTTTTCATTTTCTGTTGAATTCAGTGAGAAAAAGCATACATTTCCTGCCAAAAATAGGAGGGTTTTTGATGAAACGCCGGAAAATGTTCGCAAAATTAGGCTTCACTCTCGCCGAGCTGATGATCGTCATCGCGCTATTGGCCGTCGTGGCGACGGTCGCGGTGCCGAGCGTGGCAAAATACACCAAGAGTATATCCCTGCGCGAGCTCGACGACTCCGCGCGGGCAATCTACATGGCCGCGCAGCACGAATTCAAGTCGAAGATCGCGGCGGGAGAGTCGCTGGAGGTCGCTGACACCGCCACTCTCTCCACGCCCAAACGGTACACGGGCGACGGCACGATAACTCCCGTCGACCACATCAGCTACGCGATCTTTTCGGGCAAGCTCGCGACCGGCGAGCTCATCAACGTCGGCGCGATTGAGCCGGAGCTGACCGAGAACTGCTTTGTGATCGAGTACAACGCCGATTCGGGCGACGTCTACGGAGTTTTCTACTCCACCGATCCCGAGGAGTTTACAGACTACAAAACGGCTTATAACGACGATGGCGGCAAGTACGCCGCGGCGGTCGAAAAGAGCTCAGACAGGGTCTCGACGCTCGGCTATTACGGGCTCGAAAATGCTCCGGCGACCGCTCCCCCGACCCCGGCCGACATTCCCGCGCCGTCTGTTAAGATAATTAACAAAGAGAAGCTGGTGCTGGAGGTCACTGCCCCGGCCGTGACGGTGAAGGATAACAAGATCTACACGGCAGTCAAAATCAACGGCGTGGTAGATATTGTGCCTCGTGACAATATTCATTATCTCGCACCAAACGGCTCATTTACGGTCGTTTTGGACACGCTCGGCAGTGAAAACTATGCTCTCACCGAGGCTCTCGAAAGCTCAAATCTTGAGAGAAGTTTTTCTTCATGGATAACCGGTCACGAGAGTGAGATCGCCCCCGGCGCCGAACTCAACATCGCCGTCACCTTCTATGACCCCGAGGGCATGGCGATTGATCAGACCGTCACGGTCAAGGCGAATTCGCTGTTTGCGGACGGGTCGGACACCGAGACTGCGCATATACAGTACGGGAGGCATTTGCAGAATCTGACAAACTGTAACACGGTTAAGAATGTTTTCATTGATAAAACCATAGATTTTTCCAACGACAGCGGCGATTACGAGGGCTGGGCGAACGAAAATGTTTACAAAAATTTGAAGTTCGAGACGATCGCCCGCAAGGAAAATATTAGTATTTCCGCGTCGGCAGGCGTGCAAATTCGTTACCTCAACGCCGAGGGCGGAGGCATTTTTGCCGAGCTTGACGGCGCGGAGGTCAGCGGGCTCACGATCGTCAACGCGACGGTCGAGGGCGACAAAAGCGGCGCTATTGCGGCCTCTGCGAGCGGGGGCAGCTTCACGGACTGCCGCGCTTATGTCGAGGCGCTGAACGGCGAGGTCTGGAATAATCCGGAAATTAAAGACCCGTTCGAGGCCTATACCGTCACCGGCGAGAGCGCTGCCGGAGGGCTCGTGGGCAAGGCAGAAAACGTTAACTTTGATAAATGTTACGCCTCGGTGAAAGTCAAAGCAACGGCCTCGGGATCATTTGCAGGCGGGCTTATCGGCAAGGCGGGCGGCGAGAATCTCACCGTTACGGACTGCTTCGTCGGCGGGCACACGGAGGGCGGTCAGTTCACCGAAAACCGCCGGGACAACGTGAGCGGCGCGACCGCGGGCGGGCTTATCGGCAGCGCGAGCGACACCGTCACCCTCAGCGAAACCGTTTTCACGACCTGCTCGGTCAAGGGCGAGGCCGCGGCGAACCCGATCTGCCCGGACGCCGATAAAATCACGATTTCAGACCCGGTGAACGATTGCGTCTACACCCTCGGCAAGGCGTTTTTGGGCGACGCGGAGACCGTCTTCGCCATGCCGACGAACGCGAAGGACGCTTCGGAGGCGACGGCTGAAAAACCCGGCTTCGGCAAGCGCTACGACAACAGCGTGGGCTCGACCTTCAAGCACAAGGTCCCGGGCGGAATGACCATGCACGGCGACTGGACGACCGCAGAGACCGTCTCGGGCTTCTTCTACTGGGAAATTGAGGAAGGAATTTATCACGTTTTCGTCCCCGGGATGGTCGAAAATGACCTCTGCCCGAACCGCGACGGGAAGAAGATCACGGCCTACGGATACGGCGCGTTTTCGGGGGATTCGCTCGGCAAAGTTACCTTTAAGCAGGGCGAAAATCCGGTCGAGGCGGAGGTTTCGACTGACTCCGGCGACATTGACGGGGTCGCTGCGGTCCTGAACGCTAAAGGAGTGAACGTCGACAAAGCTAAAGTTAATCTGTATAACTTTAAGGGAGATATCACCGGCTTCGTGACCGCGACCGTGGGAGGCAAGACCTACAGCTTTGCTCCCGATTTTTACGCGATCTGCGAGGGCGAGACCGCTCCCGGCGTTTATGAAGTGCGCTGCGAGGAGCATCTGAAAAATATAGTTAATTATGTTGACGATATTACTGTAAAATTTGTGCAATCGCATGACATCACGCCCGGCGTGATCAAACCGATTGGCGACGACGGAAGCCCGTTCAAGGGCAGCTACGACGGCGGCTGCTACAGGATAATCGACGCGCAGTTTGAAGTCGCTGACGGCGGCTATGCGGGGCTTTTCGGTGTGACCGAGGGCGCGGAGATCAAGGACGTTGTGCTGTTCAACCGGGCGGCTACGGCGAGCGATTTCAAGTCGCTTGCGGTCTGGGAAGAGCCCGTGGCGGCGAGCATTTCCGCGCTCAACGGCGGGGAGGTCCTTGCCGCGGTGAGCGGGCAAAACTACACAGCTACCGTAACAACAAGATTAGTTGAAGGTTGGATATTTGAGCCGTGGGACGAGAAGCCAAGATTGACATACGAAATTTTTGCTCCCGGAACAGAACAAGCAAAACGTTTTATAGAAACATTTAAAAAGGGTTGTATTACTGAACAAGATACAATTGAAATGGTATCTAATGTTTCTCATGGATCTAATCCAGCTATCAACTTAGTTTTAGGTGAAAAGGATGTAAATATTTTTAACAATTGCGTAGCACAGATAAATGAAGGACATATGACATTTAAACTGTATTCATGGATGTCCTATAATTTAACTTTTGATGATAATAAAGCTGGAGTTTATATTGTAGGTGCGTTTAGTGAAGCTCCTACTCTCACAATCGAATTCCCCGATACGGAAGGCGAGAGTGGTGTTACTCCTCCTGCCCCTGCATGCGACCACGTTTATGATGGTTGGACATCAATATCTGACACAGATCACCAAGGCACTTGCTCAAAATGCGGAGATATTATAACCGAGTCTCACGAAAGCGATGGAAACTGGCTCTCCAACGCCGAAAATCACTGGCATAAATGCTCAAAGTGCGGCGGCGAATACGGCAGAACTGCTCACGAGCCGGGAGAATGGAAAGATTTAGGCAATGACAATCACGAGCAACAGTGCAAAGTCTGCAACTATGCGATCAGCAGCGCTGCTCCCCACAACTTCGGCACAGACAATTCGGAGGAATATTGCATGGACTGCGGCGCGCCAAACCCGGACGTTAAGCACTATGCCCCCTCCACCCCGGCGGTCGCGGGCGGGATCGTCGGCAAGGCCACCGGCGGCAGCATTGAAAACTGCGTCGTCGCGGGCTACACCGTCACCGGCTCCTCGGCCGCGGGCGGCATCGTCGGCGAGAGCTCCGGCACCGCGATCACGAACTGCGAGGCGAACGTGAAGCTCTCCGGCGACGGCAGCGTGGGAGGCATCGCGGGCTCGACAAATGCTGCAATCAACGGCTGCTATGCTCTGATACACGGCTACAGCGGTAAAGCAACAAACACCCTCGGCGGCATTGCGGGCAAGACGACTGTCACGGTCAAAGTCGAAAACTGCTACGTCATTTTCGCGGGGCAGACGGCGGGCTACCCGGTGGCGGACAGAAACATGACAAACACCGAAACATGTTACTATGTCAATGAAGAAGGCTTTTGCAGTGTGTCGGGCGACATTGTAAATTCTGCAAAGGGCGTAACTCTCGAAGACTTGAAAAAAATAACACCACTTGACAGCTTTGAGCTAAACCCTGTGACATATGTTGACAGCGCAAGCCCGTCCGAAGGGGTTTATCAGTATCCCGCGATATTCAAAGCCGAAAGCGTCGTTGAACATTACGGACCGGAAGTTGTCAAAACGACCAAGGCTCCCGGAGGAAAAGTAGTCACCGGGCCGCTTGTGGGTGTGTTTAATTTGTTTGAATATGCTGATGACCATAAGGTAGGCGGCTTGCTTAGTTATAACAGAGACGGTATTTTATATATGCATGATCAAGAAACCGATGGATCAACTGTTACGGATAATCGACGCATAGGAGTTGTAATTGAAAAAGAATTCTTTAAGAAAATATCTGAGGAAGATGGCCGCTTGGATGATCCATATGACCTACAAGACCTCTTAGACGGTACAGAAAAACATGGACAAATAGAGATTTGGGTAAATGACATGCAAATTCACACAGTTATACTTGCTAACGATCTTGATTATCGAGACGGAAATGTATTCGGCACATCTTCAGGCGAAACATTGGTAGGTATAAAAGACGGCAGCCTGCAGAGCGCCGGGCAAGGTAATCGGTTTAATGGTGATGCCGGAGACTACGATTGCACAATATATTATTACTATCTATGTGATAATGACGGAAATAAATTGGAGTTGAGCGATTATATTGAAAAAACAATAACTGTCTACTATACTAATCCATACGGCGAAAGAGGAATACTGATAAAAAGTGACTGGAATAACGGAGCTGTAAACAATAAAAATTTAAAGGGGGAGTTGGTTCCTGCCGGATATGAATTCGATGATAAGGGTGCTGCTATGGATACTCCTGCCGTGGGAGCATTTAAAGCGGGCTACAACAATTGGAGCGGATTAGGAGTATTTGGAATAGCAGGAGGAAAAAGTTTTGGAAAGCTTGGAATTATAAATGCGCTAAAAGAATATTTCAATATTGGCGTATTTATTGCCGGCGACAAAGTAAAAGACTATGAAGACGGTAAACTTAGAGTTTTGTTTAACGGCAATGAAATAGATCTTATTCCTTGGAAAGAAGCCTCATGTTTATCGTCTCCGGTAGCGAATCAAGACGAACTTGATAGTGCAAATATAAATAAATATTCGGCATATATTATTAAAGATAGAAATGTTGTAAGCAGTTTTCAATGGCTGGGATATTTGCGTTTTGACTTTGTATATGGAACTAATTTCTATTGCTCTGTGTCATTAGAAGATAATAATTGGAAAATGATCGGTGACGGAATGTGTCCTTTACCAGAGGAGGGCAAGTACGGGTTTAATAGCAGCGGAATTGAGGCAGAAAGCATTACGCCATAAGTATTCAGCAAAATAAAGCGACAGTATCACGCATTAGCACACTGCGGACAAAACGGTCTGCAGTGTGTTTTTTTACATTTTGGAAGGTGAATGTATATTTTTGCTCGTAAACGAAATAGGTCGCCATGACTGCGGTGATGTTTTTATCTATAACACGCTGAAGCTTACAGTTAAGAGCTTCGGCCTCATATCCTCCTAAAATTATCCTTCCGTCGATGACGCGCGCCGTCTCCTCGATGGCCTCGTCGTGGCCGGTGAGCGCTTCAAAGGAGCTGAACTGCGCGGCGCGGGCGCGGTTCGACATATGCGCGCGCTTGGCCGACTGCTTATGCGAAAGCCCTATTATATCCTCATATTTGCTCATTTTTTCCTCCCATTCTCGCCAATAGGGCGCCGGCGTTTTGCTTGAGCCAAGTGCTCCACCTATAATACTCGGGGAATGCGCGCAGGACCTCGGCGTAGAACCGCTCGGAGTGGTTCATTTCCTTTCGGTGGCAGAGCTCGTGCACCACCACGCTGTCGAGGACCTCGGGCGGGGCGAGCATCAAAAGGCAGTTGAAGCTCAGATTGCCCTTTGACGAGCAGCTCCCCCACTTCGAGCACTGGTTCCTCACCGTTATCCGCCCGTAGCTCACGCCGATTATTTTTGCATAGTGCCCGACCCGCTCGGGGATCACCCTCATCGCCTCCTCGGCGAGCCCTTTTATTTCGTCCGGGGTGAGGGGCGTTATCCCCGCCAGGGCCTTTTTGCGCTCCTCCGCTTTTTTGAAATTTTTCTCTATCCAGCTCTCGTGCCGGGCGACAAACCTCTCTATCTCCGCCTCGCTGGCGCGCAGCGGCGCCCTCACCGTCACGCCGTCTGCGTTCACCTCGATGCCGAGGGTCTTTCTTTTGCTCCTTATAATTTTGTACGTCATGCCTTGTGACCTCCTATCTGTTGATTTCTCTCCTTCGCGGTCGCGCCCTCCTCAAAATTCATGCCCTTTAAGACCGCGTTTTTGCCGTATTTTTTCTTGATCCCGAGGACCGCCTTTTGCAGGCTTTTTTCCTTCGCGAGGGCGGTCTTTTGCTTCTCGCGCTCGCGGTCGAGCGCCTCGTAGTCGGTGAAAAAGTCCAGCTGCTCCGGCTGCTCCTTCGGGATATCCGCCTCCGGAATTACGTTGCAGGCGGCGATGTTTATCCGCCGGATCAGCATATTTTTGCCGACTATCCTGTCGTAGAGCTTAAGCACCGCCTCGGTGAGAAGCTTGGTCGAACTCGTCGGGAAGTCGAGGTTCGCGGTGCCGTGCGCGTGCTTCGGGACCGTTCTGCCGTAGTGGTCGACCGTGACCTCCCCCTCGTAGCCGTTTGAGATGTTCTCGACGTCATACCCCACCGTCAGGACCATCTGGCGCGTCGCGAGCCCTTTGTCGACAAGATCGAGCGCCATCTGGTCGGTCATCTCGCGGACAATCAGCCGCGCCTTGCCGAAATCGTAAGGCTCCTTAAGGACCTGACCCGAGCTTAAGCTGTTCGATTCGGGCTTATAGGCCTTTATGTCGGCGATTGTGACCGGCTCCCACCCCCACGCGTGGTCGATGAGCAGCTCCGCGTTGACCCCGAAAAGCTTGTAGAGCAGGTCCTCGCCGGTCAGTGAGCGCCGCGCGATATCCCCCATCGTGAACATTCCGTGCGCCTCGAGCTTTTTGGAGTATCCCCTGCCGATCCGCCAGAAATCGGTCAGCGGGGTGTGATCCCAAAGAGTTTTGCGATAGCTCATCTCGTCCAATTCCGCTATCCTGACGCCGTCGCGGTCGGGCTGCATTTTCTTCGCGACAATGTCCATCGCGACCTTGCAAAGATACAGGTTCGTGCCGATCCCCGCCGTCGCGGTGATGCCCGTTTTGTCAAGGACCTCGCGTATCAGGAGCATCGCGAAATCGTGCGCCGAGAGGCCGTAGACGTCAAGATAATCGGTGGCGTCGATGAAGACCTCGTCGACAGAGTAGACGTGTATGTCCTCGGGAGAGACGTATTTCAGGTAAATCCCGTAAATCCGCGCGCTGTAGTCGATGTAAAGCGCCATACGCGGGGGCGCGACGATGTACGAAACAGCAAGGGAAGGGTCGCGCGCGAGCTCCTCCGCATAAAAGCTCTCGCCGGTGAGCCTTCGCTTGGGGGATCTTCGCAGGCGCTCCGAATTTACCTGCCTCACCAGCTCGACGACCTCGAAAAGCCGCGGCCTGCCGGGTATGCCGAAGGCCTTCAGGGACGGCGATACCGCGAGACAGATGGTTTTTTCGGTGCGGGCGGCGTCCGCGACCACAAGGTTCGCCGTCAGCGGGTCGAGCCCCCGCTCGCGGCACTCGACCGAGGCGTAAAAGCTCTTGAGGTCGATGGCGATAAACTGCCGCTGCTTATTAAGTTTTGCCATCGCCTCACGCCTCCCGATTTAAGGAACATATATTCTACGATTATTATTATAGCACGTATGTTCGAGAATGTCAAGAGGCAAAATAAGGGGTGGAGTACAAAGATTTGGACTCCGGCACTGCCGGCGGATTTATTCGGGCAAAAAGAAGCCCCGAGGTATACCCCCGGGGCCGGTTTAGTTTTCTCTTCCGAAGTGGAATCTTGAGTCGTCGGAGCGGCTGAGTTCGATATAGGTCTCGAAATATATTTTGCGGCGCTGGGCTGCGATCTCGACCTTGACCTCGTCGCAGAAGTCCTTATCGTTGAAAAGCTCGGCGACATAGGGCGCGTAGCGGGTGCCCGACCAGCGCTTTATCTCGTCGAAGAGGGTCTCCACCGACTTCGTTTCGGCATAGCAGCGGCCGATGTTATCGGTGCCGGCCTCGAGCGAATCGGCGACGGTGATGATGTCGATGACCGCCCTCGAACGGCGCGGGATCACAGCCTTTCCTGCCGGATAGCCTCCCTTGCCGTCGAAGAACCTGTGGTGGTTAAAAGCCGCCTGCGCGTGGTCCTCGAATCCGCCAAGCTTTGTAAGAAGGTCGGCGCCGAGCACCGGGTGATACTTTATCGCCAAAAATTCCTCGTCGGTGAGCTTTCGCGAATAGTTGCCGATGTGCTCCATTATCATGCACTTGCCGATGTCGTGGTAAAGCCCGCAGAGCCGCGCGGTTTTGGCGAGGCGGTGCTTATCCGCGACGATGGTGGCGACGTTTTCTATGCCGAGGACGCCGCGCAGCGTCTCGGGATTTGTGTCGCAAAGGCGCAGGAACAGCTTTTCGGTGAGCCAGGCGACCATGTGCGAGTGGATATACGTCGGCGGGTGGCAGGCGAGGATATATTCGAGCACCTGCTGGCGGTAGGTCATACCGGTGCCGGAGCGGTACCAGAGAGTTTCGCGCAGATCGGAGCTGAGCTCGTTCGCGTACTGGTTGCGGGGCATTCTCATGAGATACTCGGAGGTCTTATCCTGAGCGTCAAGAAGGATATTTTCGTAGGCCTCCTGAGATTTTTCGTCGAGCTGCTTCGAGTAGTACTGCATGAGTATCGGCAGGCGGAGGTTCGTGAACAGGCCGTTTGATGTGAAATCGTTCGGCTCGGCGCTGCGATAGATCTTCAGAAACTCCTCGATGAGCTCCTTCGGGCTTATTTCGCCGACGTGATACCGAGCGGCGTGATAGCGGTACAGAACCTCCGGCATTATGGGCCTGCCGGCGGCCTCGGCGCGCTTTTTCTCGACCCCGTAGACATACTCGGCGGCCTTTTTGGCGTATTCCGAGACGATTTTGTACTCGTCCGGCGTAAAGCAGCTTTCGCGAAGCTTTGAGACGGAGGACGTGAAGGAGAAGCAGGTCAGATACAAAAAATTGTCCCACGGAAGCTCGGGGCAGCCCTCCCGCTTTTTCGGGTCGGTGACGAGCGCTACCGTGCTTTTTACTATTTCAAGATAATTTCTGAACCATAGATAGCTCTTTTCGCTGACGGTTTCGTCGAAGCCTTCGATGACCGCGAACCTGCTCGAAACGAGCCTGCGGTTGGCGTTTGTGCGGATTATGTAGCCCTTGGTGTCGGGGTCGTCGAAGCTGTCGTAGTCGTCCATGAAGTCCTGGACCTCGGCAAGACACCCCGCGACCTGGTCGGTAAAGAGGTCTATCCCGGCGTCCTGGCGGACGAGGCGCATGTAAAACATCGCGGTGCTCATCCAGTAGCAGGAGCGAATCAGGAGCCGCCTGTCCCCGCGAATGACCGCGGCGTCGTGGCAGAGCTTGTAGATGACGTAAAATATCGGATAGTCGAGCCTGCCGAGGGCGTCGGCAAATTCGGTCAGCTCGGCTATTTCTTCGTCGGTCACGGTCTCCGGTTTTTTCGAGAAGAGGACCTCGTTCAGAATTTCGTCGTTTCGCTTGTGGAGGCTGTAGAGCTTTCCGGCGTTTCGCTGGATACGGCCGATGACCTCCTCCTCGCTCATGTCAGGCGAAACCGTGACCGTCATCGAGTCGGAGACCTCATTCACGTTGTCGATATATTCCCTGAAGATATCCCTCACCGGATCCGCCGCCTTTCTTAACGAAATAACATATTTATATTATTATACCATGGGAGGGATATAAAAGCAAGGTGAATATTTACCAAATAAATATTTAAGCAATTGGCGGTTTTATATAAACGCAGGAGCAAAAGCCCTTATTTTCAGGCAGTTTTTGCCAATTTACCATGAAAAGTTTGATTTTTTATCCCGCGCGATCAGCCGAAACGCTCCATGAAGATGTCCGGCCACATCAGAGCGTCGGCGTTTTTGTTGATCTTCTCCTCCGACCAGTCCCACCAGCGGGTCTTAAGGAGCGCCCTTATCATCTCGGGGCGGTAGCGGTACTTGATGACGTTCGCAGGGACGCCGACAACGACAGAATAGGGCGGGACGTCCTTTGTCACGACCGCGCCCGCGCCGATGACAGCGCCGTCGCCGATGGATATGACCTTGGAGCAGTTTATAAAGGTGTGGGCGCCTATCCAGACGTCGTTTCCGATGGTGATCTTCGGCTTGCCGTAGGCGTAGGGGTGCTTCGGATCCAAAGCGCAGAGCTTTTTGAACTTGCGGCGGTTTTCCTCGCTTAAGCAGCCGTCCAGCTCGTCGGTCACGAACATCATGTTAGAGTGGTGGTCGCAGTGAATGACGGCGGTGGAGTTTATCGAGGTGTAGCGCCCGATCGACTCGATATAGCCGTTTTGACAGGCCTCGATGACGCCCTCGCCGAAATAGGTCTGACGGCCGATCTTCGCGCCGTAGAGCTCCCAGTCAAAGGGAAGCTCGTGGCCGACGTCGGAGTATACTATATAATCGGCGACGCTTTTGTAATTCCCATCGCGGCGGTCGTAAAGAAAGTCGGCGAGGTCGTCGTCGGTAACCGCAACGACGTAGTGCTTTTTCGGGTCGACGTTTTCGGTGAAGGCGTAGCCGTAGGGCTCTAACTGGCGCTTTAAGAGCCTCGAAGGCTCGCCCCAGACGACTATCTCCCGCCCGTTCAGACAGTGCTCGAATATCTGCTTGAGTCTTGTAATCATGATATCACCTGTAAACCAAAAGTTTTTCTATGTTATTTCTCGGCGCATCGGGAAAGCTCTTTTCCACTGCGCTCACGAGCCTTTCAAACGACTCGGACGGCTCGCGGCTGTAGGCAGAGCGGGTCAGATCCTCGCCGAACATGCCGTCGAAGGTGGAATACCGCGCAACGCCCCAGCCGTAGGTCTTTCCGGTCTTGTCGACCATGTATTCAAAGTCGGAAACGCATATGTAGCCCTGCATCTGAAGCCGGGTGATCACGCCGTCGAAGCCCTTCTGGCCGCCCGAGCGGGTGTAGCCGCAGAGGCTCTTGAGCTTTTTCGAGAGAAGGCTGCCGTAGCGGGAGACGGTGTCGAAGACGTCAAGGTCTTTTCTTCCGGCGAGGCCGCATTCATAGCGGGAGTCGAAGTCGTAGCCGTCGCGGCGGTAGTTCAGAAAGTCGGGAAGCATTCTTTCGGAGATGTAGCCCGCCTTCGAGGCGAAAAGCTTGCCGTAGGCGCAGCCGCCGAGGCGTATGACCGGGCCCTTCCACTCCCACGGGCCGGGAACGTCGGAAAACCATATCTCCCTCGGAGTGTGCTCCTCTATCGAGAAGCCGGGAACAGTATTCCTGAAAAAGGGCAGGAAACCCCATCTGTCGACAAGCTCCCAAACGTCCTTTTCCGAACGTATCTTGGGCATAATAACTCCTCCCGTCAAAAGCTTTTTCAGCATTATAACATATCCCGGCGACAAAATCAATAGCGCGGGGAAAGAAAGCGGGGTCAACTTTTTGACTAAACGGAGGGGGAAGCGGGTAAAAATTATTGTCGATTTCGCCGATTGACAACCGCCCGCGCATATTATATAATGTATTCACTTAAAAGCAATGACGAAGAAGGCAAAAGCAAGGCCGATCCAGAGAGCCGATGGTTGGTGGAAATCGGTAAAAGCCCGCTTTGAGCCCCTCACTTCCGAGCCGATCGCCTGAACCAAGTAGGGCCTTCCGTGACTGCCGCGTAAGCGCATAGGAATTGTTGGATTCCAAGAGAGGCGGAATTTTCCGCAATTTGAGTGGTACCGCGAGTGCAACGATCTGCACCCGTCTCAAAGAAAAACTTTGGGGCGGGTTTTTTGTATACTCACCCGGGTTTTCAAAAGTCCGAAATTCCAAAAAATCTTTATACAGGAGAGAAAGAGTATGATGGATCACAAAAAGTATTCCCCGGGCTATTACCTGCCGCCCGAAATGACCTATGACTGGGTGAAGAAGGACCACATCGAAAAGGCGCCCATATGGTGCTCGGTCGATCTTCGGGACGGCAACCAGTCGCTCGTCATCCCGATGAGCTTCGACCAGAAGCTGAAATTCTACAAGCTGCTGTTAAAGGTCGGCTTCAAGGAGATCGAGGTCGGGTTTCCCGCGGCGTCGGACACCGAATATGACTTCCTGCGGGCGCTCATCGAGCAGAAGATGATCCCCGAGGACGTGACGGTGCAGGTTCTGACCCAGTGCCGCGAGCATATCATCAGAAAGACGTTCGAGGCAGTCAAGGGCGCGCCGTCCGCTATCGTTCACTTCTACAATTCGGTGAGCGTGGCGCAGCGCGAGCAGGTCTTTAAAAAGTCGAAGGAGGAGATCATGAAGATCGCCACCGACGGCGCAAAGCTCGTAAAAAAGCTCGCAGCCGAATATGACGGCAACTTCCGATTCGAGTATTCGCCGGAGAGCTTCACCGGGGCGGAGCCGGAGTATTCCTTGGAGGTCTGCAACGCGGTTTTGGACATTCTGGAGCCGGGGCCCGACAACAACGTCATTATCAATCTGCCGGTGACGGTGGAGATGAGCATGCCGCACATATATGCCTCGCAGATAGAGTATATGAGCAGAAATCTTAAGTACCGCGAGTATGTCACGCTGTCGCTTCACCCGCACAACGACCGCGGAACGGGAGTTGCGGACACCGAGCTTGCGCTTCTGGCGGGCGCGGACAGGGTCGAGGGCACGCTCTTCGGAAACGGCGAGAGGACGGGAAACGTCGACATTATCACCCTTGCGATGAATATGTACTCCCACGGGGTAGACCCGGAGCTTGACTTTTCGGATATGCCGGCCATCGCGGACGTCTACGAAAAGTGCACCGGCATGAAGGTTTATGAGAGGACTCCCTACGCGGGGGCGCTGGTTTTCGCGGCGTTCTCGGGGAGCCATCAGGACGCGATCGCGAAGGGAATGAAGTGGCGGGAGGAAAAGCACCTTAAGGAGTGGACCACGCCTTATATCCCGATAGACCCGACAGACATCAACCGCACTTACGACGCGGACGTCATCAGGGTAAATTCGCAGAGCGGCAAGGGCGGTATAGGGTATCTTTTGGAGCACACGTTCGGATATGACCTTCCGCCGAAGATGCGCGAGCATTTCTCATACATCTGCAAGGGGATTTCCGATCATGAACACCGCGAGCTCAAGCCGGACGAGATATTGGAGATATTCCGCTCGCACTATTTCAGGATAGTCGAGCCGGTGTGCATCGAGAAGATGAGCTTTATCGAGAGACGGGACGGCGTTGAGGCGGATATCGAGTTTAACTACAGCGGCAAAAAGGTGTCTATGCGCTCGAAGGGCAACGGCTCTATCGACGCGGTGTCCAACGCGCTTAAGGAGCTTACCGGCGACAGCTATACATTAGAGGTATACACCGAGCACAGCCTCATGAACAAGGCTTCACAGTCGGAGGCTATCGCCTACATAGGCATTCGCACCCCCTCGGGCGAGCTGTTCTGGGGCGCGGGGTATCACACCGACATAATCAGGGCCTCGGCATATGCTTTGGTGAGCGCCTATAACAATTCCAAAAAGTAAAGGAGCGATATTATGGGAATGACAATGACCCAAAAGATACTCGCCGCGCACGCGGGGCTCCCCGAGGTTAAAGCGGGACAGCTGATATCGGCAAGGCTCGACCTTGTTTTGGGTAACGACATCACCACCCCGGTGGCGGTGAACGAGTTCAGAAAGGCCGGGTTCGACGGAGTTTTCGACAGGGACAGGATAGCGATAGTCCTTGATCACTTCGTTCCGAACAAGGACATCAAGGCGGCCGAGCAGTCGAAGCAGTGCAGAGAATTTGCCTGCGAGCACTGCGTGAGCCACTTCTATGACGTCGGAAAGATGGGGATAGAGCACGCGCTTTTGCCGGAACAGGGAGTAGTCACCGCAGGAGACTGCATTATCGGCGCGGACAGCCACACCTGCACCTACGGCGCGGTCGGGGCGTTCTCGACCGGCGTGGGCTCGACCGACATGGCCGCCGGTATGGCGACCGGAACGGCGTGGTTCAAGGTGCCGCCGGCAATTAAGTTCGAGCTTAAAAACAGCCTGCAGAAAAACTGCTCCGGCAAGGACGTGATTTTAACGATCATCGGCATGATAGGCGTCGACGGCGCGCTTTATAAGAGCATGGAGTTTTCGGGCGAGGGCGTTAAGTCCCTTTCGATGGACGACCGGCTCTGCATATGCAACATGGCGATCGAAGCCGGCGCGAAAAACGGCATTTTCCCGGTGGACGACGTCACGAGGGCGTACCTGAACGGCAGGACCGAGCGTAGGCCCGTGGAATATTCCGCCGACCCGGACGCGGAGTATGAGAAGGTCATCGAGATCGACCTCGCAAAAATTGTCCCGACGGTTAGCTGCCCGCATCTTCCCGAGAACACAAAGCCCGCGAGCGAGCTCGGCGATATAAAGATAGATCAGGTCGTCATCGGAAGCTGCACCAACGGCAGAATGGAGGACATGGAGGCCGCCTACAGGGTTCTTTGCGGCAAAAAGGTCGCCGACGGGGTGAGGTGCATTATTATCCCCGCGACGATGGCGATTTATAAAGAGTGCATTGAAAAGGGCTATATCACGGCGTTTATCGACGCGGGAGCGGTGGTCTCGACCCCGACCTGCGGGCCCTGCCTCGGCGGATATATGGGAATTTTAGCCGAGGGCGAGAGGTGCGTGGCGACGACTAACCGAAACTTCGTCGGAAGAATGGGGCATGTAAAATCGGAGGTTTACCTCGCGAGCCCGCTGACCGCCGCAAGCTCCGCCGTTACAGGCTATATCACAGCCCCCGAAGGAGGATCAAGATGAATACAAAAGGTAAAGTATTTAAATATCCCGACAACGTCGACACCGACGTTATTATCCCGGCAAGGTACTTAAACACCTCCGACGCGCAGGAGCTTTCAAAGCACTGCATGGAGGACATCGACGCGGAATTCGTTAAAAAGGTGAACAAAGGCGACGTGATGGTCGCGGGCTGGAACTTCGGCTGCGGGTCTTCAAGAGAGCACGCACCCCTCGTCATAAAGACCAGCGGGACGGGGTGCGTTATCGCGAAGAGCTTCGCGAGGATTTTCTACAGAAACGCGATTAACATCGGTCTGCCGATACTTGAGTGCGAGCAGGCGGCGGAGGAAATAAGCGCGGAGGACGAGGTCGAGGTCGACTTCGACACCGGGGTCATTACAGATAAGACAACCGGAAAAAGCTATCAGGCGCAGCCCTTCCCGGAGTTTATCCAGAACATCATCAAGGCCGGCGGACTGTTAAAATCGTTAAAGAAGTGAGGGAGTAAAATGAAGAAGAATATCGCGGTGATACGCGGCGACGGAATCGGTCCCGAGATCGTGAACGAGGCCATAAAGGTGCTCGATAAGGTCGCGAAGAAGTACGGGCACGAGTTCAACTACGTCGACGCGGACATGGGCGGGTGCGCAATCGACAAGTACGGCGACCCGCTGCCTCAGAGTGAACTGGACAAGTGCCTTGCGGCCGACAGCGTGCTTTTGGGCGCGGTCGGCGGGCCGAAGTGGGACGGCGTTCCGGGGAACATGAGGCCCGAAAAGGGGCTACTTCGGATACGCGCGGGAATGGGGGTATACTCGAACAATCGCCCCGCGAAGATATGGCCGCAGCTGGCCTCGGCGTCGCCGTTAAAGCCGGAGATCGTCGAGAAGGGCATTGATTTTATAATCGTGAGAGAGCTCATCGGCGGCGTTTATTTCGGCGAGCACAAGACATACGGCGAAGGGGAAAAGACCTCGGAGGACGTGATGAAATACTCCGAGAGCGAGATCGAGAGGATAGGCAGGATCGGCTTTGAGACCGCAAGAAAGAGAGGAAAGAAGCTCTGCTCGGTGGAAAAATCGAACGTTTTGGACACATCAAGGCTCTGGAAGGCGGTCATGCACAGGCTCGCGGCGGAATACCCCGACGTCGAGCTTTCGGATATGCTCGTCGACAACTGCGCCATGCAGATAGTCAAGAACCCCGCGCAGTTCGACGTTATCGTCACCGAGAATATGTTCGGAGACATTCTTTCGGACGAGGCCTCGATGATAACGGGCTCGATAGGTATGATACCGTCGTCGTCGCTCGGAGCTACGTCTAACGGGCTTTACGAGCCTATTCACGGCTCGGCGCCGGACATTGCCGGACAGGACAAGGCAAACCCCATCGGCACTATTCTTTCGGCGGCGATGATGCTTCGGTTCAGCTTCGATATGCCGAAGGAGGCGGACGACATCGAAAACGCCGTCTCGAAGGTGCTCGATTCGGGCTATCGCACCGGGGACATCATGCAGGAGGGCAGGACCCTCATAGGCTGCTCGAAGATGGGAAGCCTTATAGCGGAAGCAATTTGATTTAAAAGGATTGATAAACTTGAAACTTTCAGGAGCAGACATAATCGTCCGCACATTGATCGAGCAGGGCGCGACAACCGTCTTCGGCTATCCGGGAGGGCAGATAATCAACGTCTATGACTCACTTTATAAATACCGCGGCGAGATAACCCATATCCTCACCGCGCACGAGCAGGGCGCCGCCCACGCCGCCGACGGATATGCGAGGGCTACCGGCAGGGCAGGGGTCGTCATCGCGACCTCGGGCCCCGGCGCCACGAACCTTGTCACCGGCATCGCTACGGCGTATCTCGACTCGGTGCCGATGGTGGCGATAACCGGAAACGTCCCGACGACACAGCTCGGCACAGACTCTTTCCAGGAAATAGACATCACGGGTATCACCCTGCCGATTACGAAGCATAACTATGTCGTCGGCTCGGTCGAGGAGCTCGCGGACACGATAAGAGAGGCGTTTCGGCTCGCAGTCTCGGGAAGACCCGGGCCGGTGCTCATCGACGTGCCGAAGGATATACAGGTCGCGCAGTGCGAATTTACCGAGCAGCCGAAGCCCGTCGAGGCGGAGCCGAGGCAGGCCGCGAAGGAGATAAGGATACGCGACGCGGCGGAGTGCATAAACCTGTCGCAGAGGCCGTTTATCTACTTCGGCGGAGGAATGACAAATTCGGACGCGCAGGAGGAGCTTTATAAGCTTGCGGAGGTGCTCGACGCGCCGATCGGCTGCTCGCTGATGGGCATTTCGGCGATACCGACCGATCACCCGAGGTTCCTCGGTATGCAGGGCATGCATGGGCACTACGCCAGCTCGATGGCGATGCACAGGGCGGACTGCATTATCGCGCTCGGGGTGAGGTTCAACGACAGAGTTACCGGGAATCGGGCCAAATTTGCCACACACGCGCAGATAGTTCATATCGACGTGGACGGCGCGGAGCTCGACAAGACCGTTTACGCCGCGCACTCGATGAGGGGAGACCTGAAGCTCACGCTGCAAAAGCTCATTCCCCTTTTGGAGCAGAAAAAGCTCCCCGAATGGAGAAAGACCATAGAGGGGCTGAAGGCCGAGGAGAGAAGGACTCTCGACAACAGGCCGGGGCTCACTCCCCGCTCGGCGATACTCACCCTCAACGAATACCTCGGCGAAAACACCCCGGTCGCCACCGACGTAGGCCAGCACCAGATGTGGACGGCGCAGAATATTGTCCTTAAAAACAAGCGCAGGTTCCTCTCCTCGGGCGGGCTCGGCACGATGGGCTTCGGCATGGGGGCGGCGATGGGCGCTGCGCTCGCGACACGCGAAAGGGCGGTGCTCGTCACCGGCGACGGCGGCTTCGGAATGTGCCTGAATGAGCTCGCGACGGCGGTGACATACAATATCCCGCTCGTGATACTTTTGATGAATAACGGCGTTTTGGGAATGGTGAGACAGTGGCAGACGCTCTTCTTCGACAAGCACTACTCGAACACCGTTTTGGAGAGAAAGACGGATTTTGTGAAGCTCGCTGAGGCTTTCGGGGCGAAAGGGTATCATGCCGAAACGCCCGAGCAGCTCGATGAAGCGCTTAAAAAGGCGTTTTCCGAGCAGGGGCCGGTCGTAGTGGAGTGCATGATAGACAAGGACGAATTCGTTCTGCCGATGCTTCCTCCCGGCGGCTCGATGGACGACATTATAACGAAGGTTGGTGAGAGCGATGAATAACTTCACGATTGCGGTACTCGTAAGGAACCAGTTCGGCGTTCTGAACCGCGTGACGAGCATGTTCCGGCGCAGGAGATTCAACATCAACTCGCTCACCGTTTCCGAGACCGAAAGCCCGGGGCTGTCGCGCATCACCATAACCTCCTCGGGACTTGAAACGGACAAGAAGCAGCTTATAAATCAGCTCTACAAGCTTCCCGACGTTTGCTCGATAAAGGAGCTCAATATCACCGAATCGGTAACCTGCGAGCTTATGCTCATTAAGGTCAAGAACGACCCAGAGAGCAGGGCGGACGTCAGGGACGCGGCGTCGGCGTTCGGCGCGAAAACGCTCGATTATACCCGGGATAGCATAATAATGCGCCTCACGGGCACATCGAGAGAGCTGGACGCGTTTACCGACCTCATGCGCGATTACACGATACTTGAGATCTGCCGCACAGGCATTGTGTCGCTCGAAAGAGGAGCGACGACCATTTCAAAAATGGAAATTTAGCCCGTTACGCACCACCGTGCGTAGAATAAATGCAAAGACTGAAAAGGAGACAAAAACTATGAACAGAATTTTCTATCAGCAGGACTGCGACCTCAATAAGCTCGCGGGGAAGACCGTCGCCATCATCGGCTACGGCTCGCAGGGTCATGCACACGCCCTCAACCTTAAGGACAGCGGCGTGAACGTCATCGTCGGCCTCTATGAGGGCTCGAAGAGCTGGGCAAAAGCCGAGGCTCAGGGTCTTAAGGTCATGACCTCCGCGGAGGCTGCGAAGGCTGCCGACATCATCATGATCCTCATCAACGACGAGAAGCAGGCGAAGCTCTATAAAGAATCTATCGAGCCGAACCTCACCGAGGGCAAAACTCTCGCGTTCGCGCACGGCTTTAACATTCACTTCGGCTGCATCAAGCCGCCCAAGAACGTCAACGTTATTATGATCGCCCCGAAGGGACCGGGTCACACCGTCAGAAGCGAATATCAGGCTGGCAAGGGAGTTCCCTGCCTCATCGCGGTCGAGCAGGACGCTACCGGCGACGCCTGGGACATCGGTCTTGCCTATGCCCTCGGAATCGGCGGCGCAAGAGCGGGCGTTCTGGAGACCACTTTCCGCACCGAGACCGAGACCGACCTCTTCGGCGAGCAGGCTGTTCTCTGCGGCGGCGTTTGCGCGCTGATGCAGGCGGGCTATGAGACACTTGTCGAGGCGGGTTACGACCCGAGAAACGCATATTTCGAGTGCATCCACGAGATGAAGCTGATAGTCGATCTTATCTATCAGTCCGGCTTCGCGGGAATGAGATACTCGATCTCGAACACCGCCGAGTACGGCGACTATGTCACCGGGCCGAAGATCATCACCGAAGAGACCAAGAAGACGATGAAGAAAATCCTGAAGGACATTCAGGACGGCACCTTTGCAAAGGAGTTCCTGCTTGACATGTCCGACGCGGGCGCGCAGGTGCACTTCCAGGCGATGAGGAAGATCGCCTCCGAGCACCCGTCCGAGATCGTCGGCGAGGAGATCAGAAAGCTCTATAGTTGGAACGGAGAGGATAAACTGATAAATAACTAAGGTATCGGTTGGGATATACTAAAAAGGTTTCGCCGGCCTTTC
The DNA here is from genome assembly GCA_947624745.1 of uncultured Clostridia bacterium. Classification (GTDB taxonomy): domain Bacteria; phylum Bacillota; class Clostridia; order Oscillospirales; family Ruminococcaceae; genus Faeciplasma. Next base: position 32,551 of record CANQLR010000005.1, read on the forward strand.
CTCAAAAGGCCGCAGGTTTCCAAAGGGCGGCGCCCTTTGGTCGCGACCGCAGTCGCGAAATTCCCTATACAAAAAATCGCAGGAGGGTAGGCCAAACAGTCCGGTGGACTGTTTGGCCGTAGGGGACCCTCGACGGGGGTCCCCTGTTTGCCGAGCGATGAGCGAGGCAAAGAAAGGCCGGAGCTAAGCAGGCAATGTGAAGTTGTGCTGTGAGCGAGGGGCGAAGCCCCGAAGCGGCAGCGAAGCTGCCGGCCGTAAAGGCCGCGCTCCGCGCGGCCTTTGGCGCCCACGAAGTGGGCGCCCGGGGCTTCGCCGCGCAGGGTCTGCGCTTTGCTGCGGCGAGACAGTGAGTGCGGGGGCTAAGCCCAAGGTCCGCGCAGCACGGAAGGGGGTGCGGGGAAACCGCGCAGCGGTGTCCCCTCCTGCCGAGCGAAGCGAGACAAACGCAAGCCCTCCTCCACATCAAACCCCACACACAAAACGGAAAGGCAGGAACGCCCGGGCGAAGCCCGTTCGCGGAGCGAACAGGCGCCCGAAGGGCGCCTCGCCGCGCTGAGCGCGGCGGGGGCTTCGCCCGGGTCCCCGCCTTTTGCACCGTAAAAAATACAGCACACTGCCGCCGGGCGTTCGTCCGGCAGCAGGCGGTTTTAAGCAGGTGATCTTTATGAAAAGCGACAGCATTAAATTCGGCCCGCAGAACGCCCCGCACCGCGCACTTTACCACGCCCTCGGCTTTACCGACGAGGAGATAAAGCGCCCGATGGTCGGCATAGTAAGCTCCTACAACGAGATCGTTCCGGGCCACATGAACATCGACAAGATAGTCGACGCGGTAAAGCTCGGCGTCGCGATGGCGGGCGGCACACCCGTCGTCTTCCCGGCGATAGCGGTCTGCGACGGCATTGCCATGGGCCACACGGGAATGAAATATTCCCTCGTCACGCGCGATCTGATAGCCGACTCGACCGAGGCAATGGTCATGGCCCACGGCTTCGACGCGCTCGTCATGGTCCCGAACTGCGACAAGAACGTCCCGGGGCTTCTGATGGCCGCCGCAAGGCTCAACATCCCGACGGTGTTTGTCTCGGGCGGGCCTATGCTCGCGGGACACGTCGACGGACACAAGACCTCGTTCTCCTCGATATCCGAGGCTGTGGGAGAGTTCAACGCGGGAAAAATCGACCTCGAAAAGCTCCACGAATACGAATGCAAGACCTGCCCGTCCTGCGGCTCGTGCTCGGGAATGTATACCGCGAACTCGATGAACTGCCTGACCGAAGCCCTGGGCATGGGTCTTCGCGGAAACGGGACGATCCCCGCAGTATACTCGGCAAGAATTGAGCTTGCAAAGCACGCGGGCATGCAGGTCATGGAGCTCCTGAAAAGAAATATCCGCCCCCGCGACATCATGACCGAGGCGGCGTTTATGAACGCGCTCACCGTCGACATGGCGCTCGGCTGCTCGACCAACTCGATGCTCCACCTCCCCGCGATCGCGCATGAATGCGGCATCGAGATAAACCTTGACATCGCTAACTCGATAAGCTCGAAGACCCCGAACCTCTGCCACCTTGCCCCCGCGGGCAGGACCTACGTCGAGGAGCTTGACGAGGCGGGCGGCGTCTGGGCGGTCATGAACGAGCTCTCAAAGAAAAATCTTCTCGACCTTAGTTGCATGACCGTCACCGGCTGCACCGTCGGCGAGAACATCAAAAACGCCGTGAACACCAACCACGACGTCATTCGCCCCGTCGAAAACCCCTACAGCGAGACCGGCGGCATTGCCGTTCTGCGCGGGAATCTTGCCCCGGACGGCTGCGTTGTAAAGCGCTCGGCGGTATCCCCGAAAATGCTCAAGTATGAGGGTCGGGCGAGGGTGTTCGAGTGCGAGGAGGACGCGCAGGCGGCCATCAACGCCTCCGAGATCAAACCCGGCGACGTCGTGGTAATTCGCTACGAGGGTCCGAAGGGCGGTCCGGGAATGCGCGAGATGCTGAACCCGACCTCCGCCATCATGGGAATGGGTCTCGGCGAGAGCGTCGCGCTCATCACCGACGGCAGGTTCTCGGGCGCGACAAGGGGCGCGTGCGTGGGGCACATCTCCCCCGAAGCGGCCTCGGGCGGGCCTATAGGCATCGTCAAGGAGGGCGACATCATCGCCATCGACATTCCCGAAAACAGGATCGAGCTCAAAATTTCGGAGGAGGAGTTCAACTCCCGCATGGCGGCGTTCGTGCCGAAGAAAAAGGAGCTTTCGGGCTATCTTAAGCGGTACGCCGCGCTCGTTTCCTCCGGCGCAAAGGGCGCGATTTTAAATTGAGAGGCCGATATGAAGCTTTTTCCGGATCATTTTCGTGAGGCGCTCGCCTCGCTCACCGTTTTCAGAAAAATTCTCGGCGACCCGCTGATAAAGGCCCTTTGCGACCTGCTTGAAGCGGACAGGTGCTCCCCTGCCGCGGTCGACGGCTACTGCCGCTTCGCCGCCGAAATATATTCCCGCCCCGACGCGAGCCTTTCGGCCTACGTCCGTGATCTGCTGCTTTTCTGCCCAAACCCCGTCGCCTCGCTCATGGGCGAAAAAAAGCCGGTGCCCGAGGCGGTAAAGGCCTCCGCAGAGCGCGAGATTTCCATTTTGCAGGAGCTTTCGGAGATAACTCCCGAAAAATTGCAGGAGAGGATAGATTTTCCCGCGCCGCTCCCCCGCTGGAGCGTTGAGAAATTTGACCTTCTTAATGAATTTCGCTTGCAGATGGAAAACATCACCAAAAAGGGCAGCGGGATCTTCGCGAAATACCGCGCGTTTCGGCTCTCCGGCAGGGAGATCGTGCCGATCGAATACCCCGACCCTGTGCGCTTGAGCGAGCTTTTGGGGTATGAGCGCGAAAAGGAGCAGATAATCGGCAACACCCGCGCGCTCATCTCGGGGCTCCCTGCCGCGAATATCCTTTTGACCGGCGACGCGGGCACGGGTAAGTCATCGACGGTAAAGGCCGTTGTGAACGAGCTTTGGCAGGAGGGGCTGCGGATATTAGAGCTCAAAAAAGAGCAGCTCCACGACCTGCCCGACCTTCTTTCGGAGCTCAACCGCAACCCGCTTCGGTTCATAGTTTTCGTCGACGACCTCTCGTTCAGCCAGAACGACGACAACTTCTCGGCATTAAAGGCGATACTTGAGGGGACGGTGTCGGCAAAGGCGCAAAACGTAGCGATCTACGCGACCTCGAACCGCCGCCATCTCATCAAGGAGAGCTTTTCGGACCGCGACGGCGACGACATTCACCGCGGCGACACCATGCAGGAGACCGTCTCGCTTTCGGAGCGGTTCGGGCTGCACATAACCTTCTCCCGCCCCGACAAGGCGACCTATTTGAGCATCGTCGAGCACCTCTGCCGGCAGTACGGCGTTGATTTCGACGAGACCGACGCCGAGCGGTTCGCGCTCTCGCGGGCGTCACGCTCCGCCCGCGCAGCAAGGCAGTATGTCGACAGTCTGGTGTCGGCGAAGGGGTAACGCGATGAAGCGCTGAAGTAAATGAAAACCGCCACGGTGATGAGTGGCGGTTTGTTTTTGGGGGTTGACAAATGGGGAAAAGTGTGGTATATTATAAATGCAGAGAGCCGAACGGCTCGCCTAAAATACGAGGATTAAGAAATAATCGCCGCTTTTAGAGGAGCAGGGCGGTTATTTCTTTATGGTCTTGAGAATCTCAAGTACAATGAACGCAAGTATGATGTATAAAATCAACTGTTCCATTTCCATAAAGCACACCTCCTTTCGGAGGGCGAGCCGCCCACGGCTCTCTGCGGTTAGTATTATAACATATTGGAAGATAAATGTCAATATTTGTTGGATAATAGGACTTGACAAACGAGCAGAAATGTGGTATATTATAGGCGCAGAGAGCCGAACGGCTCGCCAAAGATGGAAGTTAAAAAAGAATAACCGCCACTGTTAGCAACCGGGGGCGGTTATTTCTTTATGTTCTTGATTATCTCAAGGAAAATGTATGCGAGTATGATATATAAAATCAACTGCTCCATTGTCATAAAGATCCCCCCTTTCGGGAGGCGAAAATACGCGACAAAAGCTCTCAGAGCGCGAGCGGTCGGTCATTTTTGACCGCGAAGCAGCGATGAGCAAGCTTTTGCGCTTATTTTGCCGCCCACGGCGGGCCCTCTATATGATAATGAAAATCAATGCTCGCATGTCAATATTTGTTGGAAGATGGGGCTTGACAATCCGGAAAATGTGTGGTAATATTTAATCGCCAAAGTTGATGTGCTAAGAAATAACCGCCTACAGCTGCAAGCGGGGCGGATATTTCTTTAGTGCTGGTCAGGCAGAAGTCTTGCTGGATTCGGCGATCGCCCTGACAGGCGCGGTCGATACTTTCAGCGCCATTAGCAGGAAATAAAGAAGCGAACAGGCGGAAGGCCGGGACAAAACGAAGGAGAAAAACGAATGAAAACGTTAAGAAATGTCTGCATAGGTATTCTGGTCGTGCTGCTCATATTGATGTACGGCGGAAGCGCACTGACGCGAATGGCGTTCAGCAAGCCTGTCGACGTTTATAATGACCCTTTGGACGACGCAGGACGTTTGAAAAGAGGGTTTGCTATTGAAACAGATCTCCCGCTTCTTGGAGAGTGCTTTGGCACGGCGACATCGACTCAGACAAACGGATACGATAATTCGACTTTAGTCGGCGACGCGACCTACTATTTCATTATGCCCGTGCCCGTAGGCGAAGAAACCTATTATGTGGCGCTTGAGACAAGCCAAAAGCAGGACAGCTTTGACATGCTCAGAAAGCTCAGCCAAAGTAACAGGAGCGGGGCGGAGCCGGTACATATTACAGGCGGATTGACAACGTTAGACGATGAACTGTATCAATACATGAAAATATGGTTCAAGGATTCGGAACTGTTTGAAAACGAGGCGGATATTGAAAAATATGTATTGCCGCTCAGCTTCAGCGAAGAAAATTATTTAAGCCTGAAAATAATATTCTTTGTGCAGCTTGCGATCGCCGTTGCTCTTCTGACCGCGATAATCGTTATTTCCCGCAAGGAGAAAAAAGCTGCGGAGAGCGGCGCGTCTTAACGGCAAAAGCGAGTGCAAAATCAGTATGAAACTATGCAGATATCGGAGCGAGCACATTCCGGTATCTGCATTTATTTTGCCTCTATATAAAGTTGATCCCGCCCATTTTTATGAGCGGGACTGTTTTATACGGTTACCTTTTCCTCCTGATTTTCGGGCTCCTTCATGGCCTTTCGCGCGGAGCTGAGCATTAGCTTTATCCTATTAAGCTGGTTTACCTCCGAGGCGCCGGGGTCATAGTCGACTGCGGCGATGTTCGCCTGAGGGTAAACTTTTTTAAGGTGCTTGATCATTCCCTTGCCGACGACGTGGTTCGGAAGGCACGCAAACGGCTGTATGCAGACGATATTCGGCACGCCGCTCTCCAAAAGCTCCGCCATTTCGCCGGTCAGGAACCACCCCTCGCCGTACTGATTCCCAAGGCTCAAAAACTGCTTGGCGAGGTCTGCGACTTCCTTTATCGGCATCGGCGGCTCGAAGCGCTTGCTGCGCTCCAACGCCCTGACGGCAGGCTTTCTCACCCACGCGATGGCCGCAACGCTCACCCTCGACATTATCGCCGACTTGAGCGGCGCGCCCAAAAACTCGTGCTTGTACTCGTTGTTGTAGACCGAGTAGTTCAGAAAGTCCATGAGATCCGGCACTACCGCCTCGGCGCCCTCCGCCTCCAAAAGCTCGACAAGGTGATTGTTCGCGAGCGGCATATACTTGACGAGAATCTCCCCGACGACCCCGACGCGGGGCTTTTTCAGCCCCTCGACAAGCGGCAGCTCGTCAAAGTCTTTAACTATTCCCTCGCAGATCTTTTTATAGCTCATTTTGTTCTTGCCGACGAGCTGGTCGGTGCAAATTTTCAGCCATTTTTCGTGGAGCCTGTCTGCCGAGCCCTTCACCTTTTCATACGGCCTTGTGCGGTAGAGACAGCGCATGAACAGGTCGCCGTAGACTACGCCCTTTCCGGCGGCGACAAGAAGCGGCAGAGTCATCTTGAAGCCCTCCGACTTCTCCATGCCGTTTGCGTTCAGGGAGATCACCGGGATCTTCGACAGCCCCGCCTTGTCGAGCGCACGGCGAATGAAGCCGACGTAGTTCGAGGCGCGGCAGCACCCGCCCGTCTGTGTCATGATTATGGCGAGCTTGTCGGTGTCGTATTTGCCCGAAAGCACCGCTTCCATGACCTGCCCGACGGCGGTGATCGAGGGGAAGCAGGCGTCGTTGTTTACATAACGAAGCCCGGTGTCTATGGCGTTTCGGTTGTCGTTCGTCAGCACCTCGATGTTGAAGCCGTAGTGCTTAAAGACCGGCTCCAAGACCTCGAAGTGTATCGGCGACATCTGCGGGGCCAAGATGGTATAGCCCTCGTCGTGCATTTTTTTGGTAAATCTTGTGCTCGTATATGTTATCGGCCTCGGCTCGGCAGTGATGTGCCTTTCGCGGCGCTGATTCATCGCGGCGATGAGGCTTCTTATCCTTATCCTGACCGCGCCGAGGTTGTTGACCTCGTCGATCTTTAAGACTGTGTAGAGCTTGTTCGAGCCCTCCAAAATCTCCGAGACCTGATCGGTAGTCACCGCGTCGAGCCCACAGCCGAAGGAGTTGAGCTGAATAAGCTCCATATCGTCGCGGGTTCTGACAAACTCCGCCGCGGAATAGAGCCGCGAGTGATAGACCCACTGATCCACCACCCTCACCGGCCTTTCGGGGTCAAAATCTATCGGCAGGCTGTCCTCCGAGAAAACGTCGAGGCCGTAGGAGGCGATAAGCTCGGGGATCCCGTGGTTTATCTCCGGGTCGATGTGATAGGGTCTTCCCGCCAAAACGATTCCCCTGCCGCCCCGCTTTTCCATGGCCTCAAGAACGCGCTTGCCCTCGGCTCTGATGTCGGCCTTGGCCTTAAGCTGCTCCTCCCAAGCCTTATGTACGGCGGCGCGGACCTCCTCCTCGGGGACGCCGAACTGCTTCACGAACATTCTCACAAGGCGGTCGGCGGCGGTTTTTTCGTCGGTCAGCGCTATGAACGGCCGAACGTATCTTATCCTGCCGTCGGCTATCTCCTCGATGTTGTTTTTGAGGTTCTCGGGATATGCCGCGACGATCGGGCAGTTGTAGTGGTTCTGCGCCCGGCGCGTCTCCTGATGCTCATAGAACACGCAGGGGTGGAAGATCGTCTTTATGCCCTGATTTATAAGCCACTGGACGTGCCCGTGGGAGAGCTTTGCGGGGTAACACTCCGACTCGGACGGGATAGACTCCATTCCGAGCTCGTACAGCTTTCTGTCCGAAAACGGCGACAGCACCGCTCTGAAGCCGAGCTCCTTAAAATAGGTCGCCCAGAACGGGTAGTTTTCATACATATTTAAAACTCTCGGCAGGCCGATGACTCCCCTCGGGGCGTTTTCCTCCGAAAGCGGCTCATAGCCGAAGATCCTCTTTCGCTTAAATTCGATGAGGTTTTCGCCCTTGGGGCCGGTGTGGTCTCCCCCGAGGCCGCGCTCGCAGCGGTTGCCGGTGATGTGCTTTCTTCCGCCCGGGAAGTGCGACACCGTGAGCATACAGTTATTGGTGCATTTTCCGCAGCGCGCGGTCGTGGTCTTTGAGGTCAGGGATATTATCTCGTCTATCGGGAGCATTCCGCTTTCCTGACCGCTGTACCGCTCTTTTGCGATCAAAGCCGCGCCGAACGCGCCCATTATCCCCGAAATGTCGGGGCAGGTGACGTTTACCCCGGCGATGCGCTCGAAAGCCCTCAGTACCGCTTTGTTATAGAAGGTTCCTCCCTGAACGACGATGTGCTCGCCGAGCTCCTTCGGGTCGGCAAGCTTGATGACCTTATAAAGCGCGTTTTTGATGACCGAGTAGGCCAGCCCCGCCGATATATCCTCGACCGGGGCGCCCTCCTTCTGAGCCTGCTTGACGTTGGAGTTCATGAACACCGTGCAGCGGGTGCCGAGATCGACCGGGTTTTCGGCAAAGAGCGCCTTTTCGGCAAACTCCTCGGCGGTGTAGCCGAGAGAATTGGCAAAGTTTTCAATAAAGCTCCCGCAGCCGGACGAGCAGGCCTCGTTTAAAAGCACGTTGTCGACCGATCCGTTTTTCAGCTTTATGCACTTCATGTCCTGGCCGCCGATGTCCAGTACGCAGTCGACCTGGGGGTCGAAAAACGCGGCGGCGGCGGTGTGAGCGACCGTCTCGACCTCGGACTCGTCGAGCATGAAGGCCGCCTTCAGAAGCGCCTCACCGTAGCCGGTCGAGCAGGAGCGGGCGATCTTAGCCCCCTCGGGAAGCGCCTTTTTGAGCTCGGCCATGGCGTTCTGCGCGGCAGAGACCGGGTTGCCCTTGTTGTTGGTGTAGTAGGAAAACAGCAGCTTTCCGTCGCTCGAAATGACCGCCATTTTGGTCGTGGTCGAGCCGGCGTCGATGCCCAAAAAACACTCGCCGGAGTAGTCTTCGATACTCCCCTTTTCGACGACGGCGGCGCCGTGGCGTGCCAAAAACGCGTTATATTCCGCCTTGCTCTTAAAGAGCGGGTCGAGGCGCTTGATCTCGTAGCTCATCCTGACGCCGTGCTCCAGCCTGTCCCGAAGAGAGGAAAGAGAGACCTTTTCCCCGCTTTCGGCCTCGAGCGCTGCGCCCATAGCGGCAAAGAGGTGGCTGTTTTCGGGGTCGACGACGTTCTCGGGGGTGAGGTTCAGAGTTCTTATGAACGCCTTTTTCAGCTCGGTGAGAAAATGCAGCGGCCCGCCCAAAAACGCAACACAGCCGCGGATAGGCTTACCGCAGGCAAGCCCCGAGATGGTCTGGTTCACCACCGCTTGGAAGATGGAGGCGGCAAGGTCGGCTTTGGTCGCGCCCTCGTTGATGAGCGGCTGGATATCCGTCTTCGCGAAAACGCCGCAGCGCGCCGCGATGGGGTAAATTTCCTTATAGTTTTTCGCCTCGTTGTTGAGGCCCTCGGCGTCGGTCTGCAAAAGCGCCGCCATCTGGTCGATAAACGAGCCTGTGCCGCCAGCGCAAACGCCGTTCATACGCTCGTCGAGCCCGCCGCGGAAGTAGATTATCTTCGCGTCCTCGCCGCCGAGCTCGATCGCGACGTCGGTCTGCGGGGCGCTCATCTCGAGAGCGGACGCCACAGCCGAGACCTCCTGAACAAACTCTATCCCGAGCGCCTTGCCGAGATTTATAGAGCCCGAGCCGGTTATCCCGACGCTGAAGCTTATCTCCCCGAGCTTTTCGCCGGCGTTTTTTAGGAGCTCGGTCAGAGTCTCCTGAATGTGCGCGCAGTGGCGCATATACTCGCCGAAGACGAGCTCGTTCTTTTCATTGAGAATGACCAGCTTGACCGTGGTCGAGCCGACGTCAATTCCCGCCTTGTAAAAGTTCATAAACAACCCTTCTTTTTATTTCGGAGCGCTTTTTCCGCGCTTTTCGAGCATATCCTTAAGCTCCTCGATATGCTCCCTTAAGCTTCTCTCGCTCTTCAGCGCCATAAAGAAGTGCGGCTTTAAATTCGCGCCGTCGCGGAAGCTTCTGATATGCGCCTTGAGCTGCTCGTATTTTACTATGACGTCGTTCTCCTCGGCGTATTTTTTTACCTTTGCTGCAAGGTGGGACGAATACGCCACGTCGATGATGAAAACGCCGAAGAACAGGCCGATGAAGAAGCTGAACGCGAGGTTCTGCGAAAGCCACCAAAGAGCGTTCAGTATCCTCGGGTGGATCAAAAAGTAGTAGGCCGCGCCCATCAGCGCCCATATCATGGAAAACTTCGGGCAGATTATCCCGCCGATGTTCCCCCACTCGTTCCGATAGTCCCACAGCCTCATGTTGAAGTATTTCAGGCTCACATATCCCGCGATGAATTCTATCACAGTCATCATCACCGCCATGAACGCGAAGAGTATCAGCTTTCGCGGCAGGGGCGATATGAACATTATTTTTTCCTCAAAAAGCGCGGCAAGAAAGAGTATACAGAGCCCCGAGCCGTAGAGCGGAAGGTAGGGCCCCACGCAGAAGCCGGGGTTTATCCACTTTCTTTCGGGGTTCGCGGCCGAGAAGAACCGCCGGTAAATCAGCTCTAATACCCACCCGAAGACCGAGCCTATGAAGAATAAAAACGCAAGCGCTAAAAGTACTGTCATGTCCGATTCCTTCTTTTGTCGATATATAATATATTCTATCACTTTTTATGCTGTTTGTCAAATGACAATTTGATGAAAGATGAGCTCCCGATTTCTTAAAAAATTTCACCCGCCTATTGCAATCCGAAGAAAAATATGATACAATTAGTATATCAAATTATGTCCGCATATCAAAAAGGAGGGTGAAAGCCGTGCAGGAATCGGGAGAGATGTATCTTGAGACCATTCTGATACTTTCGCAAAAGGGCGGAGTTCGCTCTATAGACGTATGCGAGGAGATGGGCTATTCAAAGCCGAGCGTTTCGCGGGCGGTGGGCATACTTAAAAGCGGCGGATATATTTCGGTCGACCGGGACGGATATATAACCCTCACCGACGAGGGGAGATACGTCGCCGAAAGGACATACGAACGGCACAAGGTTTTGACGTCGTTCTTTGAAAAGATCGGGGTCAGCCCGAAAAACGCCTCGGAGGACGCCTGCAAGATAGAGCACGACATCTCGGACGAGAGCTTTAACGCCCTGAAAAAATATATTGCCGAAAAGCTGCAATAATTCCATATATATATGACATAAGAAAGAGGATGAACCATGAGCCTGAAACACCTTGCAGCGGTGCTTACCGCCCTTGTGTGCGTACTTAGCCTCGGCTGTACGGCATTTGCCATCGACAGCCCCGACGACCCCTACGTCGTCACCCTTTACAACGAGTCCAACGGACTTCCCACCGGCGAGGCCAACGAAGTCATTCAGACCTCGGACGGCTATGTCTGGATGGGCTCATACGGCGGACTTATACGCTATGACGGCACGAATTTCCGCAATTTCAGCCTTGAGGAGCGGATAGAATCGTCGTCGATACGCGCTCTCATTGAGGACAGCTCGGGGCGGCTGTGGATAGGCACCAACGACGCCGGCGTATTCGTGATGGAAAACGGCGAGATAAGCCATATCCCCTGCGAGAGCGAAAGTTCGTTTTTATGTATCCGCGATTTTGCGGTCGCCTCGGACGGCACCGTTTACGCGGCCTCTAACTCGGGTATAGCATACGTTAAGGACGGCACGCTTATTCCCGCGGAGGGCGAGCACGCGGTCGGCGGCACGGTATATTCGGTCGACGTTGACGGCTCGGGCAGAGTCTGGGGAGCGCTGAACGGCGGCGTTGTGGTAGTTTTAAAAAACGGCCGCGAGGAGAGAACCTATTCCTCGGCGGATCTTTTCCCCGGCGGAGATGAAATTTACTGCACGGGCTCGGACGATAAGGGCCGGATCTATCTCGGCACCTCCGGGCAGAAGCTCGCAAGGCTGCCCGCGGACTGGGACGGCGACGCCTCGAAGGCGGAGTTCATCGAGACCCCGGGGGTCACCACCCACAACATGATAAGGACCGGCCCCGACGGCTCGGTGATAGTATGCGGAAACGTCGGCGCCTGCGTAATTCTCAAGGACGGGCGGCAGATAACCTTCGGCGAGAACGACCACGCGGCATCGCTCAACTCGGGCTGCATGGACTATGAGGGAAATATCTGGCTCGCATCTACAAGCTTCGGCATAATAAAATACACCGAGGGCTGCTATGAAAGCCCGAACCTTAAGGCCGGGCTCTCCGGCATTCCCTTAAACGCCATAATCAAGCAGGGCGGGCTCTTTTTCATCGCGACCGACACGGGGATTCTCTGCTACACCTCCGATTGGGAGCCGGTGACTAACTCCCTTACCGAGCTTTACGACGACGTGCGGGTCCGCAGCCTTGCCGCCGACAGTGACGGAAACGTCTGGGCGGCTACATACGACACCAAAAACACGGTCGCCTGCTTCGACCCCGAGACCGACGGGATAAAGACCTACGGCACTGCAGAGGGGCTTCTTTCAAACGGCGCGAGGACGGTCTATATGCTCTCGGACGGCTCGGTCGCGGTCGGCACGCAGCAGGGGCTCAATATCATCAAAAACGGCGAGATCACGGCCTCCTACGGCACCGCCGAGGGGCTCTCCACGCCTTCGGTTTTGTGCACCGTCGAGACGCCCTCCGGCTCGGTGCTCGTCGGCTCGGACGGCGGAGGGATATATGAAATAACAAAATCCGGCGAGGTCATAAACCACGGCTTCTCCGAGGGGCTTTCCGAGGGCGTGGTGCTGAGAATACTCCTCGACGAACAGAGCGGCGGGTACTTTGTCAGCGCGGGGTCGTCGCTTTACTTCTTCGACGGCTCGGCGTTCACCCTCCTTCCGATACAAAAGGGCGCGGGCTCGGTGTTCGACTTCACCCTGCGCGACGGCTGCCTTTGGATTCTTCAGAACAACGGCATTCTGCGCTATGACCGCGAGGCGGTTCTGAGCGGCGAGACTGTCTCACCGAAGGAATACGGCTTTGAGTACGGGCTTTCGGGCTCGCTGAACGCCAACACATGGAACTGGATCGACCCCGAGGACGGCAGCCTCTACCTTGCGACAAGAAGCGGCGTTTCGGTGTTCGAGTTCGGGGGAGTCGAAAACGCAGTCCCGAAAGCGATAATAAACGGCGTTTCGGTCGACGGCAGCGAGATGATCAACCCGCAGTCGGTCGAGCTTAAAAGCGACGTGAACAGAATTACCATCGACTTCTCGGCGCTCACCTATACCGGCACCTCCGACGTCGTCATGGAATACATTTTGGAGGGCTTCGACAAGGAGGCAACCGTCGCCGACGGCAGCACCGCCTCGGTCAGCTACACCAACCTCCCCGGCGGCGACTACAGCTTTATTCTCACCGTTTACGACCCCGAGGAGCCCGAAAAGGCGACCGTTTGCAGGGTCGAGATCGCAAAGGACAAGAAAATTTACGAGCACCCCGTTTTCTTCGCGGGGATAATGATCTTGGCAGCAGCGGCGATCGCGGGCGTGGTGCTTCTGTTCGAGCGCGCGAAGGTAAGATCCGCCGAAAAGCGCCAGCGAGAATACCGCGATATCGTCGAGCAGTCGCTCCAGACCTTCGCACGCGCCATCGACGCCAAGGATAAATACACCAACGGCCACAGCCTTAGGGTCGCGGAATATTCGGTCGAGCTTGCAAAGCGCCTCGGGCTTTCGCCGAAGGAGCAGGAAAACGTCTACTACATCGCGCTTTTGCACGACATCGGAAAGATCGGCATTCCCGACTCGATACTCAACAAGCCGGGCAAGCTGACCGACGAGGAGCGCAAGCTCATTCAGAATCACCCGCTCATCGGCGGAGAGATACTCCGCGACTTTACCGCCATCGACGGCATTGCCGACGGCGCGAAGTTCCACCACGAGCGGATCGACGGAAACGGCTATAACAAGGGCCTCAAGGGCGACGAGATACCGCTTATCGCGCGGATAATCGGCGTTGCGGACACCTATGACGCCATGAGCTCGACCCGCTGCTATCGCCCCGCGCTCTCGGAGGACTTCATCGTCGAGGAGCTTAAACGGGTCGCGGGAACGCAGCTCGACGAAAGGATCGTGCCGCATATGCTCGACATGATTTCGGAGGGCATCGCGCCGCTCGCGAACGACGCGCACAAGGAGGCGCACGACATCGCCTCGCACTACAAGACCTGACAAAAAGACCTGATACAGCGCGTATCAGGTCTTATTTTTTGATTTTTTCAGGAGCGGTACGGGTTCAACAGGCCGACGGAAAACTCACGATGTATGATAACCGAGTCATCGTTTGCGTTTATAACGTCAAAGGAAACTTTAATCGCGGAGACTTTTTCTCCTTCATCGTCCGTATCGTCAATCAAATTGAAATACAAGTCTTTCAGTCCCAGCCTGCCGACCGCCTTGTCGGAGTAAGCTCCCTCTCCAAAAGGCGAGTAAGTTTCTCCCGACGGCTTCTCAAAAACAATTTTCTGATCGACAAGCTTAATCGTAACAGTGTTGGCATATGCGCTTCCACCATATGTAAATGTCTCGCTATTTTCTCCCATATCTTCAAATTCTATATCTCCCACTTCTACAGCGGTCCGCAGCTCGTTCGAGATGTAATTCGTCACGAGCGAGGCCAGAATATCGGCGTCGTTGACCTTTATGCTGTCCCGCCGCACCGCGTAGGCGGTCGTCATTCCGACCAGCACCGCCGAGCCGAACAGCGAAAGGAGCGCCACCGTGACGAGCATTTCGGTCAGCGTGAAGCCCGCACGGCTCTTAACTTTTTTAATTAACTTTTTCATGCCGCGAGCCTCCTTTTTAGGTCATTCGCCGCTTTTTTTAATTTTTTTATAGGAAATGAGCTCATTTTCTACGCTGTAAATTTTAACGTCAACAGTGTAAGGCTCCACAGAGCTATCATCTGGAATGCTTATCGTAACAGTTCCGTCTTTTCGCTGACCTTCCTCAACTCCGTCGGGTGCATCCATAATCGGGTTGCCGTAGGTCTCTGCATATCCCAGCTTGTAAAGATACTGCTGATCGCGGTTTTTGACCTGCATTGTCATTTTCCCCGCGGCCATTATCATAGTGACCAAAAGCCCGATGGACAGGCCGAGGATCACGATCGACACAAGCATTTCGGCCAGCGTCTCGCCGCTTTTTGAGCGAAGTTTTTTCATCATGATGCCTCCTCCTTAGAATCAGTCTTTCTTTTGATTACTGCTTCACTGAAATCAAGCTTAACTGTCGTGGTTTGTGTGCTCATGTAGGCAACCTTTTCCTCTATACTAAACGGTTCACCGTCAAAATCAAGACAGCCATCAACGCAACTTAAGGTAATTTGTTTATATTGGTTATCGTGCGTATATGTTGGAAATACAATCCTGCCGGACATTTCAAAAACAATATTATCATAAGTTACAGTTACCCTTACATAGCTCGGTTCAGACGAATAATCCTTCGTATCGTTGTCAAAAACGATATCAACATATGCAACCTTTTCCTCGTCTATCTCGTTGCATTTAATAGCCAATCTTTGGCCTTCTGAAATTTCTCCAATGTCCTTTTTGAACTCTTCGTATTTTTTTCCGGTCCAAAGATATTCTTCACTGCCCTGATTGTTATCATTTAAAAAGGCTTTTTTGTTGATGGTTATAAGATCGTCCATAATAAAATGAGCTATTTTTTCCTTAACATCAACATCTCCACGCTTGAATTCATACGTCGGGTCTGGCATGTCAGCAGCGTCAACATCAACCTCAATTTTATGTGGCGTTGTAAACGTGTGCTCCACAGTAGGATCAGGCGTCAGTTTAAAATCCGTATCGGTGTTAAGAGTAAATTTATATGTGCCCGTAACCTCAATGCCGTCGAGCTCGCTGCGAATGAGCTGCGCTGCGGAGGCGGCGGCGAGGTACTGCTGGGCGTCGCCCTCGAGGTAGCTGTAGCGGCCGACGTTCGAGCCGGCGGCGGTAATGGCTGCGGCGCCGGCGAGCGCGCACACCAGAAACAGCAGCAGCGCCAGCATAATGGACGCCCCGCGGCGGTTATTAAATTTTCTGCATAATTTTTCCATCGCGGGGTCTCCTTTCGGGGGTTAGTACTCACTCGATTGCAATATAACACTGCCTGAAACTGATTTTACAGTCATCTTGAAATCATTGCTGATAGATGCTCCGTTTTCATCAACTAAAAGATATACTTTATAACCATTAAATAAATCTTTATTTGTTACATTAAGCGCTTCTTTAATTTGAGGTGTGAATTCAGCGTTCCCTCTTTTAACGGTAATTCTAATATCATCAATTGACATATCCGGAGATAATATGACACCTAAGTCCCTCATCTCACCCGTTGATTCTCCGATAAATCTGCCATCACCCATTCTTGCCACTGCAGTATAGTATCCTGAACCCTCGGACTTATAAATAACTGTACCCACTTTAGCGCGAATTTCTTTTGGAGCATATACAGAAGCATCAGGAACGCCGTTTCCTTCTTTGGCAAAATAAATCAATTTTGAACCGTATCCGATTTCAATATTGAAGTTTGTTGGCTTCGCTCCTATACTTTCGTCGAATATTATATCATCCATCAAGAACAACGTATAGCCCTCAAAATCCTCCTTATTCGTTACATCATCCCATTGGGTTAGCTTATATGGAGTATAATCATAGTATGCCACAATGTAGTCCAAGTCATATGCTAATCTTGAGGTTTCTACCACTATTCCTAATTTATTAGCAAACTCCCATGTAGATACGCTTGGAACAATAACAGCACCGTTGCTAAGCATTGCTCTTGCATAGAAGCCACTTCCGTTTGGTGAATTCGTATTAACATAAAACGCACCAACAATAGGGGGGATTCTGTCGTCTACATATGCTTTAGGGATTATTGCATTAAAGTTATCCTCGCGATTTGTGAGTAGAAGTCTGCCTTCTTTTTCTCCTTCAGGGGTGTAGAAAATTTCAATCTTATTAACATTTTCAGGCTCTATGTCCGTTATCTTCCAGAATGAAAACCTTTGAGAAGGATCAGTATAGTTACCATGTCCGGGATACGTTGTATCCTGTAAGTGATCAATGACGTTATAATCGCTGTCACGTGGATAGAACAAATATCCTTGCCCTTGAACTAAATAGGCATCCTTCATTAACTCGAATGAAGTCCAAGTGATGCCATTAACTTCTATCCTAAGCCCATAGTCAGCTGGGCTCATAATCTTTCCAGAAGAATTTTCTGCCTTAAGCACAAAAACTCCAACCGGTTTTTCGGGACTTAATTGGTCTGGACTAATCGGTGTTCCGCCACTTTTATACTCAGACGAGTAAACCTTGCCAAATTTATTATAAACCATAAGACCATCAAAAGCATTAGTATCCCACGAATAATTATAGTAGAAATTAAACACACCAGCCAACGGCCCGTTCGACAAATATCCGCCGGAAGTATCAGCCTCAATAGGCATAGGCCCATAGTGAACATAAATGTCATTTCCTGACAATTCGCCTGCAACTTTATCTAATACTACAGCAGTTAAATCGTATTTATTTGTCTCGTCTTTTTTAACATCATTAGTATAAGAAATCTGGCCATAATGGCTTTTCTTTTCGGCCATCAATGTCGTTTGTCCCGCCTTAGCGTTATAAAGATGAAGTCCTTTTCCTACTTTGACGTAGTCTTCGCTGATAGAACAGTAACCATCATCGCTTGCATAATAATTAGTACTATCCCCTGCATTCGCAACCGGGTATCCTGCCGTCTGTCCGGCAAAAATAACGTAACAATTTGTCACTGAGTTCGCCTTGCCTGCAATTCCTCCGAGCTTCATAGAAGATTTAGGACTGTCAATACCGTGCACGAGCGCGTAGCAGTTTGAAACCGTCGCGCCCTCGCCGTTACCGACAATGCCGCCCGCAGTCGGGTCGCCGCCGCCGATCTTCCCGAACTGAATATTCGCCTCGCAACCCGTGACCGTGATTGTCTCCGTGCTTGCGCCGACAATACCGCCCGCGGTATCGCCCGTGATAATATATCCCGCGACGACGCAGTTTTCGACCGTGCTACCGTTAGCCGTGCCGACTATGCCGCCCACGACCGACGGATTTGCAGGATTCTCACCCTCGACCGCAAACGGGATAAAACCTCCTGCCGTGTCCGCCGGGTGGAACAAAACGATGTTTTTAAGCGTTGCGTTTTCGGTCACGCCGAAAAGACCCGCTGCGCCGCTTCCGGGAGCGACCTGCGCGTCGATTATCCTGTAGCTTCCGCCGTTGTAGGTGCCCTTGAACGGGCTCTCATCGGTACCGATAGGCTCAATTGTTCCCGGCAGAATATCGTGCTCCTGCTCATAATAGAAATTCTCAGTTTTAAGGAAGAATTTTATGTTTTTGAGATGTTGCGCCGTTCTAATAGCAAAAGGCGTTTCATTTTTTCCGAAGCTTGTGCTGTCCCCGTCGGCAATGCCGTAAAAACATGGCGCAAAAGCAAAGGTTTTTCCGTTCAAAGTCACCTTTATATTGCCAGATGCTTTTTCATCGTCTCCGATGGTCTTGCAGATTTCGTAATTTAATTTTTCTTTGGTGGAGTTTAGGTGCAGTTTTTCGCCATTCAACGCGGTTATCAATGATTCGACGATTTCATCTTTTTCGGTGCTATCAACTTCGCCCAAAATATCTGAAAGAGTGGTTTCCGATGACAATGGATCCCAAACTGCTCTCGAGCGTTTGGAATATTCCGCTTTGGTTACATCTCCGCCTATGCTGAACAGGCCGTATCCGCTCTCGGCAATGGCAATGCCATCCTGCTCGTCGCAGAGGTCATAATATTCGTCGCCGTTGCAGAGAATGTGGAAATTGTACTCGGAACCGTGCTTCTCCCAGTAGAAGAACCCTGTAACGCTGTCGCTGCTCGGCCAGTCGCCGCGCAGGGTAACGCCCGCGGGGACGGGGTATTTAAGGCTCGAGCCGACGCGGTTATCATAGCGCTTGCCGACGTTGTTCAGGGTATCGACCTTGGCCTCGTCAGCATTCTTGACATTTTCAGGCAATTCGGGGCTTGAGATTTCCTTGCCGTCATTGTCATATGCCTTGCCGAGGGTGAAAACATTTTCGCCCTCTGCTTTGACGTCATCATCGGTCTTAGTGGTATCATCGGGGCATATCGGGTTTGCGTTTTGACCCTTTACAGAGCAGGAAGTAAACACGGTTCCCTTTAAAATTGCGCCGGCCTCGCCGTCGCCGTCGTCTAAGGTTCCTTCAATATGTCCTATTAGCCCTCCGGCATATTCTGTTCCGCTGATATTATCCTTAAGCTTAATTTCTCCTTGCTCCGTTGGCGTCTTTTGATAAGTTCCATCAAACTTGCCTTCATAGGTATGACCCAATACGGCGCAATCTGAAATAACGTTTCCTCCGCCTATGCCGACTAAGCCGCCGGCGGTTCCGGCTGAGACTTTCACAGCGGCAATACAATTCTCAAAGTTTACTTTGGCTGCAGAGCCGACAAGCCCACCGGCTGAAAAATTGCCAGAAATCGTATAATTGGTGTAAGGATCTTTGGCAGGGTCGTCCCAATTATCGCCATCGCCTGCTTCAATATAAACAGCACAATTCTTAAAGGAACCAAAGTCATCACCCAAGCCAAAAGCGGAACCCGCTATAGCGCCACTGAAATAACCTGTAACTTTTGGGTTCACAACAATGAGATTTTCAACTGTTGCATTAGTAAGCGAGTCAAAAATTCCGCCGGTTTCGGTATTCAGATACCGAATTTGCACGCCGGGCTTGGCGCTTATGCTTGTAGCATTCGTTGTGACTGCCACAAAGGCTTTGTTATAGCCGTAGACATCGCCCCAGCGCTCGTAATCGCCGGAAGTGCCTGTCGTCTTTTTGAAGTCAATGGTCTTATCAATGGAAACGGAGGTCACTTGGGGAGCATTTGTCAGATTCTGTAAATGCCTGCCGTACTCAATACTTGCTTCAAGATATTCGCCGTTATCAACATACTCAAATTTGTCATTTATCCTCTTCGAGCCGTTCGCAAACAGGCTGTTGAACGTGACCTCAACGGTCTGGTCGAGGTTCACGCCGTTTTTGTCATAGAAGCTCACCTTTGCGGTGACGTTCGCGCCGGGGGTCAAATCGGGAGCCCATTCGGCAAAAGAACCTTCATACGTTTGACCGGACAAGTTGCCTATTGGGTCTGTATTCGCACCTGTTTCAAGCGAATCAAGAATAAAAGTGGCAAAACCTATTTCTTTAGCATTGAAAGATTTAAGGTAACACTCGTTCTTCGTGATGATATCTTGGTGGCCTTCGTCGTCAAAAAGGACTATTTTTAAGTAGAAATCCTTTTTTGGATCAAGCCCTGAAGGCGCCGAAACAGTCAGCACCAGCTTTTCCTTATTTATGACCTCCACCTGCGGGGTGGGGAGGGTCACGGCCTGCTCCTTTTCCTGAATTTTAACGTTCACGAGCCCGTAGAAGCCCACGAGCTTATCATGCTTTCCGCCATTGCCGGCGGCAGCGTCCTTAAAGACGTCCTTGTCGGGGTCAGTGCCGTCATACTGATAATCCGGTTCGGCAGATTCGTCGAACGCAGTCTCATTAGAGTAAAAAACACCGTAAACATCACCTGTTTCGGCATTGTATTCGATAACATAATTATTCTCGGCGAGCTCGCTTTCGATAGCTCCCGTGTTGGTGAGGCCTGCAGCGCCCGCCGGGGCTACGCCCTTTGTGACGATAGCGTATTTTAGATTTGGTAAAATATTATCGAGCTCTTTTTGGGTAAACGCCGAGTCGGTACTGCTATATCTTTCGGGAATCTTCGTGATTTCTCCCGAGCCGGTTGTTATATCCCCGCCCTTTGCTATCATCGAGCTGAACTCATGCTGCGCCGCCATATAGATAGCCCGCGCCGAGTCGTCAAGCTCGCGCAGGCGGATCGATTTTGCATAGCTCGCCACGCTCGGCACCGCGACAGCGGCAACGACCGTCAAAAGCGCTATGACTATCATAAGCTCGGCCAGCGTAAAGCCGACTTTTTCCTTTAATTTCGCTAACGGCTTCATACAAATACCCCTTTTTGTACTTAAACTCCGAAATTATCCCGCTACTCCCCCGCTGTTACAAGCTCGTAGAAGATGATGTTTCCCGAGAGCCGTATCGAGTTGTTCTCAAGGTCGCCCTCGGTGGGGGAAACGGTTATGTTCTGCAAAAGGCATCTGAACCCGGTGCCGGTAAGCTTCGAGATAAAGTCCTTTGCCGCGTTGAAGTCCGGCACGGTGGTGGTAAAGCTCACCGTCCTCTGGGCGATGTTCCCGTCTATTTTCACCTTGTCGAACCGAAGGTCGGGGGCCAAGCCCTCGAAGATGCTCTGATAGTCGTAAAAGAGCTGGCTTCGGTTGTCATAGGCGGGCATGACGGTTATCTTGTCGAACGGCATCGCGAAAATGTCGTTCAGCTCGTTTTTCATGTTGACGTAGACCTGCCCCTTGGCGATGGCAAGGTTTGTCTGATCCTCGACCATGAGCTTTTCCGACTCGATCTCCTCGAGGCGGGTGGTCACGGGATAGTGGATCACCAGGAAGTAGAACCCGGCGATCAGAAAGAGGACCAATATAAGAAGGATAATCTTTTCACGCTTGGTGAAGCTGCGCATCAGCATATTATTCCACGCCTCCGTTCTCGGTCACGCCGTCATCGGCGGCAGGTGCGTCCGTCTGCTCCGTCCCCGCTTCGGGAGCCGTTTCGAGCTCTCCCTCGGGAGCGGTTTCCGGCGCTGTCGGCTCGGGCGCCGGCGCAGGCTCATCTGCGGGCTCCGGAGGGGTATCCTCCGGCCTGCTGCCCTCCTCGATTATGGCGTCGGGGTCGAACTCCAGCTGATCCGGCGAATAGGAAGCCGAGGCGTCCGCAAGCCGAATGCTAATTGTCGCGGTAACGGTCGAACGGTCGCTGTTCTCGCGGTCGGTGTTGTCGACGTAGGACGAGATCTCGACCGACTCGACGAGCGGCTCGTCGTTTGAAAGCATACCGTTTATGTAGGTGAGCGTCGCCATGTCTATCCCCGCGATGACCATGTTAAGGTCGCGGCCGTTGATGGTGAGGCTCTGTATCGAGCAGATCGGGAAAAGCCTGTTTTCGAGCATTTCAAGCACCTCTACCCTGTCGGGGATCGTCTTGTCGAAGCTCGAATAGCTGTAGCGGTTGTATTCCTGCTGGACCTCGTCATAGTCGGTGAAGGCGTTTTGGATAAGGCTTAAATTCGACTTCATCTCGGCGAGCTCGGCCTCCTCGCGGTTCACCTTTTCAAGACGCGCAACGACGGCATACCTCGAAAACAGGTACGCGCCGCCAATTATCAGAATAAGTATCGGAATGAGCCGCGACGGGCTCGCAAGAGTTTTCTCCTTGATAAGCAGGTTAAGGGTCTGTTTGGTCGGGAGCTTTACCTGCTTTTTCTGAACCTTTTTTTCGCTCATCTTGCCCTCCTCACTGCTTTGCCGCGCCGACAGCGCCGAGGGCGGCCTCTAACTCCTCCGAGGCGGAACCGATTATCTCGGAGCAGTCGAGCACGGGTATCGACAGCGTTTCGCTCAAAACGTCGCGAAGCGCCATTATTTCCGCGCCGCCGCCGAGCAGGTGAATATGCTCGAGCTCTACGTCGGGGTTGTTGTATCTGAAGAAGTAAACCGCGCGCTGGACCTCGTTTGCGAGGTTGGAGTATATCTCGCGGCAGGCGTCGAGCTCCTGGCAGCCCTCGTGGTTGGCCTCGCGGTAGGAGGCCGCGACAAACGGGTCGACGTGCATGGCGTCGGCGATTATATCGTCAAGGCTCGACATACCGTATTCTATGATATGCGTGCTCTCGTACTTTCGGCCGTGATACATATAAAGCCGGACCGCGCCGTGGCCTATGTCCATAAGGCAGTGGGCGTGATCTATATCCTTCGGTATCAAGTTCGTGAAGGCCATCTCTATCGGTATCGCGACGGCGAGCTTTATCCCCGCGCGGCGGAACATGTCCTTATAGTCCGCAACGGTCGACTTCAGGCACGCCGCGGCCATCAGGTCGAGCTCTACCGGCTCGTTTTCATGCCCCTCCTCGGTCGAGTTTACCGTCCCGAGGACGGCGTAGTCGTAAAAATACGCGTCCTTTTCGGTGGTGATGAAATCCCGGAACTCATAGGGCAGGTTCACCTTAAGCTGCTCGGCGGTCATCAGGGGGGACTGTATCCTCCTTGAAAAGACGAGGCCGGTCGGCAGGACAACCCCCGCGGTATCGAAATGCAGCTTTTTCTTGCGGCAGGTCTTTTTTATAAAGTCGGCCAGAGCCTCATAGGACACTATGCGACCCTCGCGGACCGCGCCCTCGGGCAGGGTCTCGCTGACGACCTTTTTGACGCCCTTTTTGGTGCAGACGGCAATGTGCAGGGCGTGAGAGCCTATCTCGAACCCGGCTGTTTTTGCCATGTTGACCGCCTCCTTAATGAATGTGCTCGCCTAAGCCGAAGAGCGACGTATACCACCGGATAATCGGCTCGGCGGCAAACGCACATATATACGCCGAAAGGACAAGCGCCGGAATGAACGGGAACGCCTTCTGCATACCCGCCCTGAACGCAAGCGCGAGCAGAAGCCCCGTCACGCAGCTTAAAATTATCAGTAAAAGCATGGCCTTCCAGCCGAAATAAAGCCCTAAGACAAATATCAGCTTGATGTCGGCCCCGCCGATGGATTCCTTCTTATATACCTTATCCGCAACGAGCGAGACAAGAAGTATCGCCCCGGCATAGATTACCCCCGCGAAAAGCCCCGATTTCAGCCTTTCGAGCGGACCGTGAGCCCACAAAAACGCGAGCCAGTTTATTATCGCAAGAATGTGAAGCGTGTCCGGGACCTCGAAGGTCGCATAGTCCCATATCGCCTCGGCGGCAAGGATAGTAAACAAAATTACATATTCCGCGAGCTCGGCCGAAAGCCCGAAGCCCCAAAGCAGCCCCGCATACATCAGGCCGAAAAGCACCTCGACTATAAGATACCGCGGGGAGATCCTTTGCTTGCAGCTTTTGCATTTTCCCTTGAGGAAAATATAGCTTAAAACCGGGACAAGCTCATACCAGCTCAGCTTATGCCCGCAGTTTGGGCAGCAGGAGCGCCCGAAAACCGGCTTTTTCTCGGTCAGGCGAATCTGCATACAGTTAATAAAGCTTGCCATAACGGCGCCGAGGACAAACGCGCAGGCCGTCATCGCGGCGGCGAACGCAGGGGAAAAATACATAATGCTCATAATATTATTATACTCCGATGAGTGAGTTTTGTCAATATCCCGGGCGAAAAACATAAAACAAGGCTCGGGCGAGCGCTGTTTTATGCCTTTCGCGCGCTCCGCCCTGCGGCCGCAACCCATGGCCGCAGGAGGTTGCGCAGAGCGCACGCTTAGAGGTTAGAGGGTCAGAGGGTTAGAAGATAGAGGCGGGACCCTCGGCCCTTTTGGCTTAAGTATTGCTATGCGATTATGAAATATCAGCCAAAGACCATTTGCAGGTTGATTCAAGCTTTACGCCGTCATCATTGACAATGAGCTTAAGAGGACCAGAACATTTTGTGCAGTTTGCCTTTGTGATAGGAGTAGCACCAGCCAGCTTATAAGAGTCGCCAGTGCACACGCTGCATTCAGTTATGCCCAAGTTCTTGTTAGCGTCCTGACCGAAGGTCAGAGTTACATCACCAGAGCCGCCCTCAACATTGGCATGATAGAGGAGGAAGTGAGCTTCTGCAAGAGATTCAGCAGAACGAAGGGTGGACATATCGACTGCATGACGAGCCTTCTCAAGCTGTGCCGAGAAAACAGGAATGGCAATAGCAATCAGAATAGCCATGATTGCGATAACAATCAGAAGTTCCGCAAGGGTAAAGCCCTTTTTGTTGTTTTTCATGAGTAAAATCGTCCTTTCTTAAAGAAATTTAATTTTACTCGACCGTATAAGCTATACTATCTGATTGTTCGCAATTAGTTGTTAGTGATTAGTTGTTAGTAGTTAGTAGACTAATCACGGAGTGGGCGCAGTGTAGAGTGAACCACCCGTCCAGTTGTCGTGAGCCTCTCCGTCTTTAATAAGGACGTAAAGCACACCTATAGTCTTGTAGTTCTTGGTGCACGAACCGCCTTGGCACTGAGGTTCAACTGTAGAAACCTGCGTAGGTAACTTATCTTTTTCAGAAGCGAGAACCTTAAGGTTGTGATCAGTGTCTTCAGTAAAGCTGTAATACCAAGTGCCACCTTCCTTAGAGTGTTCAAGAAGATAATCAGCTTCTGCCAAAGACCTTGCAGAACGTGCAGTGCCCTCGTCAACAGCGTCACGAGCTTTCTCCAACTGTGCCGAGAAAACAGGAATTGCGATAGCGATCAAGATAGCCATAATAGCTATTACGATCAGGAGTTCAGCAAGTGTGAACCCCCCCCGTTTGTTTAATTTTGACATTTTCATGTCCTCCTTTGGGGAAAGTAAATTTATTTTTTATAGAACGCCCTCGGGTTGCGAAGAACGTTTATAAACTTAATATTTTGCCGCGAGGCGGGTCTTCCACGAGTTATATAAAATATCTCCGCCCGGCCCCACGACCACGATAAGCGGCCGCTCGCCGATCTTGCGCGATCTCGCCCTCGCCTCGAGGCCGCTGCCCTGCGCCCCGCCGTCCGAATACTTGTCGGCGATAGGAAAGTCTATCTCGTCAAAGCTTTTCGCGGTATAAGGCGCATGCCGAAGTATCTCGCATACCTCGGTGTTCCCGGTGAACATATACATCACCGTTTCGCCCCTCTCCCAGTGCCCGAGCATATATTCGGTCTGGGCCTGGGTCTCGGCGTTGATGGCCTCGAGCCGGTCCATCGCCTTGCGCTCCTCCTCGACGAAATGAAGCGCCACGGGTATAGCGATCGCGACAGTTATGGCGATCATTATGAGAACGGCGCAAAGCTCGAATTTTGTAAAGCCTTTTTTGTTTTTAAGCATATTTTTGTTTTGCCCCCCTGATCCGCGCTTTTTGCCGCGTCACCAAATTTCCCCGTTTGAGTGAAAGTGTAACATAAATTTTTTCGGTCAAAAAATTTTTTTGTGAATAAAATGTTTGTTATCTCTCGCGGAAAAAGCGCGGACCGCGGGGGCAAAGCCCTCCTTAAATATTATCCTATTCCGTTATACATGTTGAACATCGGCAGGTAGATCGCGATAACGATAAACCCGATGAAAATTCCGAGCCCGACGGTCATTATCGGCTCCAACATCGCGAGCGCCTTCTGCGACGCCGCCATGGCCTCCTCGTCGTAATAGGTGCCGATGGTCGACATTGTCTCTTCGAGCGAGCCCGACTCCTCGCCGACGGCGGTCATCTCCTTGCACATATCCGGCAGATACTCGTTTTCCTTGATGACGTCGCCGAGCCCCTTGCCCGATTCGATCTCGACGACGAGCTTTTCAAGGCTCTCGCCGATGGCCTTGTTGTCCATTACTTTAGAGGTGATGGTGAGGACTCTCGCCATCGGAAGCCCCGCCGTAAGAAGCGTAGCCAGAGTGTTTGAAAACTGCGACGCGCCGTTCATAATGCCTATTCTGCCGATAACGGGTATTTTAAGCTTAAGCTTTGCCAGCTTAAGCTCGCCCCCGGGGGTCTTGGCGTAGATCTTGTAGGCTAAGATTATGACGATAAGCCCGACCAGAAGCGCCGGCCAATACGCCACGAAGAAATCGGACGTGCCCATGAGTATTCTTGTCGGAAGCGGGAGCTGCTCGCCCATGTTCCCGAACAGCTCTAACATCGTCGGGACCAATTTCACCATGACTATCGCGACGACTATGACCGCGAGGATTATCAGGAAGATCGGGTAGGTCAGCGCAGAGCGGACCTTCTGTTTTACCTTGTGGGCCTTCTCGTAGTAGGCGGTGAGCCTGTCGAAGCAGACCTCTAAGGTACCGGATTCCTCCCCCGCCCTGACCGTTTCGATGAACGCCACGGGGATCTTCTTTCCGTTTTTTTGCAAGCTGTGCGCCAGGCTGTAGCCCGAGTTGACGTCCGCCGCGCACTGCGTGAGTATCCTTTTCATGAGCTTGTCGCCCGACTGCTCGGCAATAAGCTCGACCACCCTGCCTATCGGTATACCCGCGCGAAGCATGATCGAAAACTGCGACGCCGTGACCGACAGGGTCTTATCCGCGACCCAAAGCGGCTCGTTGATATCTATATGCGTTTTATCGCTCGATTTGACCTCGGTGATCTTCTCGACTATGGGGCAGGTGCGTTTGATCTGCTCCACGGCGTCAAATTCGCTGTACGCCTCGACGATTCCCGTAATAAGGGCACCCTCGGGTGTGCGGGCTTTATACTTGAATGTCGTCAAAGCTTCTCACCTCTAAAACATAGTGTTCTTCTTAACGTAATCGGCGTCTCTTGCGGCGGCCTTCGCCGTCTCCGCCGAGATTATCTTCTGCTTGTAAAGCTGAATGAGCGCGTTGTCCATGGTGATCGAGCCCTCCGCCGCCGAGGTGGATATCGCCGAGACTATCTGCGGCGTCTTGCCCTCGCGGATAAGGTTTCTTATGGCCGGGGTGACCATCATAAGCTCCGCCGCGCAGACCCTGCCGCCGTTTCTTCTCGGAAGAAGCTGCTGCGAAAGCACCGCCATGAGGGTTGTCGAAAGCTGGAGCCTTATCTGGCGCTGTCTGCCCTCGGGGAAAACGTCGACCATTCTGTCCACCGCCTCCGCCGCGGAGTTTGTGTGCAGCGTCGCGAAGACAAGGTGTCCCGTCTCGGCCGCGGTAAGCGCGGTCTCGATGGTGTTAAGGTCTCTCATCTCGCCGATGAGTATGACGTCCGGGTCCTCGCGGAGTATCGCCCGAAGCCCCGATTCATAGCTTTCGGTGTCGGTCCCGATCTCGCGCTGGTTAATGGTGCACTTGTCGGGGGTATATATGTATTCTATAGGGTCCTCGAGCGTGACGATATGGCTCGGGTAGGTGTGATTTATCCTGTCTAAAAGCGCGGCGAGCGTGGTCGATTTACCCGAGCCGGTCTCGCCGGTGACCAAGACTATCCCTCGGTTGAGCGCCGGGAACTTCTGCACCGCAGGGGGCAGCCCGAGCGAGTCGAGATCGGGTATTTTTTCGGAGAGTATTCTTATTGCCGCCGATACCGAGCCCCTCTGCCGGAAGAGATTGATACGGCATCTGATACCGCCCGCAAAGGTGATGGCCAGATCGAGCTCGCCCGACTTTTCGATGAGCCGATAGTCCTCCCCCGCCATTTCGCGGGCATACGCCTCGCACTCGACGTCGGTCATTATATCGCTGTTATAGTCGCAGAGGTCGCCGTCGATGCGAAATCTTATCGGCAGGCCCTTTACGATGTGGATATCCGAGCCTCTTCTTTGCTTTGCGTCCGTTATAACGGTAGTAAGATCAACCATAGCTTTACTCCATTTAAATTACTGATCTGTCATATTGAGGATCCTCGTCATCTCGCTGACGGTGGTGATCCCCGCCTCGCAGAGCTCTCTCGCGTTCTGCTGAAGGCTTCTGTAGTTGCCCTCTTTGATGATGGCGTCCATGAGCTCGGCCCGCGGCATATTGTCCGCGATGAGCCGCTTTGTAGCCTTCGAGAAAAGAATTATCTCGAAGACCGCTATCCTTCCGCGGTAACCCGTGTGGTAGCAGTTCGGGCAGCCCTTGCCCTTATAGACCTTAACGTTTTCGGTCCCCCTCGGAAGCCCCATGCGTTCGACCTCTTCCTCGTCGGCGATGTATTCCTGCTTGCAGTCGGGGCAGATCCTTCTCACAAGCCTCTGGGAGATAACTCCCTTTACCGCCTCGGCAATAAGATACGGCTCGCAGCCTATATCCAGAAGTCGGTCGAGCATCGAGATGGCCGAGTTCGTATGTATGGTCGATAAAACGTAGTGTCCCGTGATGGCGGCCCGAAGCGCGATCTCCGCGGTCTCGCCGTCGCGTATCTCGCCGACCGCGATGATATCCGGGTCCTGACGTAAAATAGAACGGAGGCCGTTTGCAAAGGTCATTCCGACCTTGTCGTTTATCTGCACCTGGTTCACACCGTCGATGTTATACTCGACCGGGTCCTCGAGGGTGACAAGGTTTACCTCCTCGGTGTTCAGGGTGTTTATCATCGTATACATGGTCGAGGATTTACCCGAGCCGGTAGGGCCGACTATCAGCACCATGCCGTCCGAGTTTTCCATCAAAAGGTTGAATTTTTTTAGATTGTCGCCGAAAAGTCCGAGGCTGTCGGCCTTTAAGAGCTGGGCGCTCTTGTTTAAAATTCTTATCGTTATCTTCTCGCCGTAAATGGTCGGGAGGGTCGATATACGAAGGTCGATCTCGACGCCCTTGACCCTTACGTTCGCGCGGCCGTCCTGCGGGGCTCTCTTTTCGGTCAGGTCGAGGTTGCCCATGACCTTGATTCTCGATATGACCGAGCCCATAAGGTCCTTCGGGACGGTGAGGATCTGCCTCAAAACGCCGTCGATACGCATTCTGACGACCATTTCCTTTTCCCTCGGCTCCATATGTATATCCGAAGCGCGCTCCGAAACGGCCCTCTCGACAATGGAGTTCACGAGCCTTACGGTCGGCGCGGTGATAGATTCGTCGACTATCTCCTGCGCCTCCGCGACCTGCACCGAGGTCTGCGCTCCGCCCGATTCGTTTCTCATCTCCTCGATGGCCCTTGCCGCGCCCTCGTTTCCGTAGAGGGTAGCGATGGCCTTATCGACCGCCGCGGCCTGCGCAATTCTCGGGGAGACCCTTTTTCTCGTCGCAGTCCTGACCTCGTCTATCGCCACGAAGTTCATCGGGTCGACCATCGCGAGGACAAGCTCGTCCTTATTCAAGCGAAGCGGCACGACGCTGTGCTTTTTCGCGATATTTTTCGGAAGTATCCTTGCCATCTCGGTCGGGATATGCTCTTTCGTGAGGTCGACATACTTGATGCCGAGCTGCTGGCTCATCGCGTCGATGAAGTCCTGCTCGGTGATGATGCCGCTGTCTATAAGCACTGTGCCGAGACGCTGCTTTGTCTGCTTTTGTATCTCAAGAGCCTTCTGTAACTGGGCTTCGTCAATAAGTCCCGCTGATTTGAGCAAATCGCCGAGGCGCATATATGCCATAAGCACACCCTCCGTAGTATTCCGAGCAGCCGGCAAAAAAGCCGCCGTTTCTGCTTCGGCAGATTATATCAAGGTTATTTTATCACAAAACTCACAATTTGTCAACTGCCTAATTATAATATTTCGTCGTTTTTCCCGATTCTTCCCCCTCCCCCAACTATTTCAAAAAAAGCCCCGATTCCCCTGTTTCCGCGCCCCACTGCTTTAAAATCCTAAAATTTACTATTGACAAATAATCCTCAACAATTTTAAGGCATAATTTTTCGGACGGCATGAACCCACGCCGCCCGAAGCTTTTCCGTCTGTTTTTGCCGATCACTTGCCTGCTACGGTCAGCCCCCTGACGGCCACCGCGGGAGAGCCGAACGCCGTTATCCCGAACGGCCTCGGCAGCTTTACCGTGTCGGAAAGCGCGGTGATATTTTTAAGGAGCTCATAGAAGTTTCCCGAGACGGTGAAGGACTTTACCGCCTTGGTCTTGACTCCACCCTCGATCATAAAACCGGCGCTTTGGAGCGAGAAATCGCCCGAGACGGCGTTCGCCCCCGCGTGGAGCCCGCCGAGCGAGGTGACGTATACCCCCTCGCCGACGTTTTTGAAGAGCTCCTCCTCGCTGACGCTTCCCGCCGCAAGATAGAAGGTAAACGGCCTTATCTCGACCGGCGCAGCGTAGCCCGCCTTTGCGGCGTTGCCGGTGGTCTTCACCCCGGCGATGTTCGCGGTCTTAAGGTTATAAAGAAGCGTTTTCAGCACGCCGTTTTCGATGACGTTTTTGGTCTCGGTCGGCGAGCCCTCGGCGTCGAAGCCGATGTTCACGCCGTTTCCGGGATAGAACGGGTCGTCGATCAGGCTCACGCAGTCGGCGGCGATCTTCTCGCCCTCGCGGCCCTTAAGTCGCGAAAGCCCCTTCTGTACGTTCTCCGAGTTGAATATCCCCGAAAACGCGCTCAGAAGGCTGGTCATAGCCTCGGGCGCGAACACGACCGGGTAGCTCCCCGTCGGCGCGACGTCGTAGCCGAGCATCGCCTTCGCCTTTTCGACCGCCTCGCCCACGGCGGCGCCGATATCCAGTTCATCATATGAGCCGAACACCATTTTATATGCGTCGGACATCTCTTTTCCGTCCGAAACGACCGCGTCCGCCATAAAGTAGGCCGCGCTCGCCTCATAGCTGAGGTCCAAGCCTTTAGAATTCACGATGGCTGTCCTTACGGTGGTAACGCCTGTGCCGGCGGCCGAGCCGTCTATTATCTGCTTATCGGCCTCGTAGAGCTTTTTGTCGCCCTCCAGGGCTTTTTTGATGAGTTCCTCCGTCTCGGGGAGCTTGTATTTTCTGCTTTCGGGCTCGCGGTATTTCTGCCCGCCCTCTGTAAGAAACTGCCTGTCGTCGTTTTCGATGACCGAGGCGTTCTCCTTTGCCCTGCGGACGACGCTTTGAGCCTCCGCCTCGCTCAGCTCCTCGGTAGAGGCATAACCCATTCTGCCGTCGACTATGCAGCGGAAGCATACCCCGCCGCTCACCGAGCTTGAAAACTCGTTTATCTCGTGTCTGAACGTTGAAATATCGGTGTCCTCGCTCGAGGTATAGTAAAGCTCGTATTCCTTAATGCCGAGGCTTTCCGCGGCCTTTGCGGCCTCCTGCTTAAAAGCTTTGAAATCCATATCGCTTCCTCCTTAACGTCCGCCTACGGTTATCTTCGAGACCCTGATGAGCGGCTGACCTACCGTCGTCGGGATAGAGCCGCTCGACGAGCCGCACATTCCGGTGCCGAGATCCAGGTTCTTGCCGACCATGTCGATGTTCATGATGACGTCCGAGCCCTTGCCGACGAGCGAAGCTCCCCTCACCGGCTCGCAGATCTTTCCGTTTCTGACGATATAGCCCTCGTTCACTGCGAAGTTGAACTCGCCGGTCGCGGGGTTCACCGAACCGCCTCCCATCTCCTTGGCGTAAAGCCCGTATTCCATCGAGGCGATGATGTCGTCGTTGTTGTCCTCGCCCTCCGCGATAAATGTGTTTGTCATTCGCGAGGTGGTGACGTAGCCGTATGACTGCCGCCTTGCCGAGCCGGTCGACGGCATTCCCATTCTTCTGCCGTTGAACTTGTCGACCATGTATGTCTTAAGGATACCCTTTTCGATGAGCACCTTGCGCTGCGCTGGGGTGCCCTCGTCGTCGATATTTATCGAGCCCCAGGCGTTAGGTATTGTGCCGTCGTCGATGGCTGTGACCTTGGGGTTGGCTATCTGCGTGCCGAGCTTTCCCGCAAACTGCGAGAGCCCGTAGGCAACGCTCGAAGCCTCCAGAGAGTGCCCGCAGGCCTCGTGGAAGATGACTCCCCCGAAGCCGTTTCCGATCGCGACCGGCATTACCCCCGCCGGGCAGTACCCCGCCGCGGCCATTGTCACGGCCTGCTGCGCCGCCTTTAAACCGACCGCCCTGGCGTCGACCTCGCTGTCGAACATCTCCATGCCCATTCGCCTGCCGGGCCCGTAGAAGCCGGTCTGGGTCTCGCCGTTGTGCTCCGCAACTGCGTTTATCGAAATGCGGGTGCGTATCTGCCTGTCCTCGGCATAAAGCCCCTCGCTGTTCGCGACAAGTATGCCGTGGTCGACGTCCAAAAGCACGCCGGTGACCTGTTTTATCTCGGGAGAAAACTCCTTCGCGGCGAAATAGCCGTCCTTCAGGACTCTGATCTTCTCGGCGTTCGAGACAGTAGCAGGGACGGTCTTTATCGGGTGAATGTCCCCGAAAAGCCTCTCCTTAAGCTCAATCGAGATCTCGGCGCTGCCCTGTCCCAAGGCGTCCGCCGCACGCTGCGCGCATCTCATAAGGCCCTGCTCGGTGGTGTCAGTGGTCGAGGCAGCAACGCTGCGAAGCCCCTTGAAAAGCCTGATTCCCGCGCCGGCAATGATCCTGTCGGAAATGTTGTCGACCCTATCTGCAATCATTTTTATCGAATGATCCACGGTGTGCTCGGCAAAAATTTCCGCGTAATCGGCGCCGCTGCTCGCAGCCTTCCGAAGCACCCGCTCGCAAACCTCTCTCGTGATCATACTATCGCTCCTTTGCAATGTTATGGGAATATTGTATACCATTTTGAGGATAATGTCAAGCGGAAAGACGAGGTTGGGGTGGATGCGTTAAGAAAAAGGGATGAGGGGAGGGGAAGAAGGGGTGGGCGGGGGTGGGCGAAGCCCCAACATTCGCGAAGCGAATGTTGTCCGCCGATAAAAAGACTTTCTACCATTTTTTGAAAAGGCTGTAAGTTCGGCATTGAACGAATTTCCAAAATATTGCAACGGCGGGAATCGCGCCGAGCGCGCGATTAGGGCTTCGCCCATGTGGTTCAGCAGCAGATTTGCGTAACAAACCCTGTACCGAGCTTTGTGCAAAGCTCCATACACTTGAGCATGCTCCGGGCGGGTTGCTATAAGGTTATTCGCTTCGCTCATGCTATTTTAAGCCCCCACCCCCCACCAAACCTTGAGCTGACTTGCAATTAAGAATCAGCCCCCTCCCGGTGGGAGGGGGCTTGACGTTTGCATCAAAGTTGTTCCCCGCGGCTCTGTCATCTGACCGCTGCCTTCTGCGCGTCTGGTGGGGCGAAGCCCTTAGCGCGTTTTCAACGCGCTACCCGCCGCGAGATGAATTTTGTAACTACGCAAAATGTCGAATTTTCTGCTATTTAAAAGGAAAACTACAAAGCTCACCGCGCGGCGGACAACATTCGCTCCGCGAATGTTGGGGCTTCGCCCCCATGCTGTTTCGCGCTTTGCTGCTGTAAATTGTCAAATGACAGGCCATTGCCTTTTTCACGGAGTTTTGTGCTTTATTACCGTAGGAGGCGAAACTTTGTCGCTGCTCTGCTCCTCTCCCCCTTCCACCCCGCTCTTATCACGCAAAATCGCCCCCAAGGCTGTCCTTGGGGATGGTGGGTTAATGGTCAATATGGCGGATGCCGTCGAGCATGGAGGAGATCGCTTCGCGAATGTTGGGGCTTCGCCCCCGTGCTGTTTCGCGCTTTGCTGCTGTAAATCGCCAAATGGCAAGTCATTGCCTTCTGACCCGGAGTTTTGTGCTTTATTGCCGTAGGAGACGACGCTCTGTCGCTGCTCTGCTCCTCTCCCCTTCTATCCCGCTCTTATCACGCAAAAAGCCCCCCAAGGCTGTCCTTGGGGGTGGTGGTTCAGTGGTCAATATGGCGGATGCCGTCGAGCATGGAGGAAATCGCTTCCGCGACTGCCGCTACCTGCTCGGGGTCCGAGTCGGAGTTGACGGAGCGGTTGAACGCCTGCGAGACGATCTCGATCGCCATTTCCTTGGTCGTTTTCGACGAGCCTACGTCGGCCCGGAGCCTTTCAAGAAGCACGGATTTCAGCGCCGACGAAGTCTCGTCGGACATTACTCCCGCGTCGCAGCGCTCTATCGCGGTGATAAGATCTATCAGCGAAACGCGGTTTATTTCGCCTGGAGCCTGCTTTATGTCGTCGTAGAGCTTCCCGTAAAATTCGATGAGCTTCTGATTCGTCGTTTCGCGGCATTTTACAGCGTCGCCGATTGCCTCACTTCTTGCCTGATTGGCAATGTCTCCGCCGCCGTTGTTTATAACGAGATTTTCAAGACTGCTTAAAGCCTTTAAAATATGCTCGTTGTCCTTGCGGATCTTTTCAATCTGCGAAAGAATGTAGCCGACGGTGACCTCGGGCTCGCCCGGCTCACGATTTTCGGTCTTGAGCCCGATGTAATCGGCGACGACCTCTTTGAGCCCGCCGTTCTCGTTCTTGCCCGGAAGAAACTCTGACGCTTCGTCAAGACTGCTTTGCCCGCGCTTTTCCTCGACTGCTTCGGCGGCCTTTTTCTCGGCCTCGACGGTATTATTGACGTTTGTTTTTATGTTGTTATCAGACATTTTTGTATCCTCCGTTATATCCGGCGGACACGCAAGGCAGATCGTGTTTTCGTCTACGAAGCGTGCCCTGCCTTTTTTTACAAGACCTTTTGCCCTTTTCGGGTAGGTCGCTTCATATTCGTTGCCTTTTTCGTCGATAACGGAAATGTTTTTTTCTATGGGATCCGACCCCCTGTTACTGACGTTGAAGCCTTCGTTTTTGCGATGAGTTTCTCCTCCCGCTTCACGGAAATACCATACCATATTTATATATTTTTGTCAAGAAGTGCGCCAAATTTCGGAGAGCGGCGTTTTATCGCGGCACGGCGGGCGCTGGATACTCCCCCCCAAAAAACAACGTCCCCGTTTCTACATTTTCTTCGCGGCATATGCTCTAAAATATGGAATATATGACCGAAAGGAGAAAATTATACCATGAAAATAAAAAAGTTTCTGCGCCGGGCTTTTTCCGCAGAAAACCTTGCAGCGCTTCTTTGCGGGCTCGCGATGTCGCGGGCTGGCGTTTTCGGGACCCCTGCCGCGATTTTTGCGGCGTTCGCACTTTCCGTGCCCGCAGAGCAGGCCGCGGTTTTGGGGATAGCCGCGGTCGCGGCGGCGGCGCCGACTCTCGGGCTCGGGGCAATATCCTTCGCGGGGGCGGGGCTTTGCGCCCTCGTTTCCCGGCGGCAGGGCGGCCTTAAGGAGCCGAAGGGCGCGCTTCGGGCCTCGCTTTTGTGCGCGGGGAGCTATGCCGTTTTGCTCTCGGCGGTGACGGTGATGTCGGGCGGGGGCGGCGCGGACGTCGCGAAAACGGTCTTTGCGGCGGCAATATGCGCGGGCGTTTCTTATTGCGCCTTGAGGGTTTCGGCGGAGGTCTCGGGGCGGGCGCAGATAAAGCCGGGGCACGCGGCGGTCTGCCTTGCCGGGGCGGTGCTCGCGCTGTCGGGGGGAAGGGCGTTCGGAATGAGCCTCGGCGGGGCGCTTGCGGCGTATGCGGTCCTGTTTTCGTCGCGAAAATACGGGGCCGCGGGGGCGGCGGGAGCGACGGTTCTGTCTGCCGTAGGGGCGGGGCTTTGCTCGCCGGGAGACTTCGCCGCCGTCGCCATTTTGGGCGTTCCCGGGGTGATATGCGGGCTGGCGGCGCCGGAAAGCTCCCTTAAAAGCGCCGCGCTGTTTCTTTTGGCGGCGTTTCCCGCAGAAATTTTATTCGGAGGGCTGACCTTTTCGCTCGGGGCGCTGGGAGAATGCCTCGGCGCGGCTTCGGCGTTCGTGCTTACATACCAGGCCGCCGCAAGGGCAGCCTCGGCCGCCTGCTTCTATAGAAAAAAGCCGAGGACGG
Organism: uncultured Clostridia bacterium; assembly: GCA_947624745.1. Taxonomy (GTDB): domain Bacteria; phylum Bacillota; class Clostridia; order Oscillospirales; family Ruminococcaceae; genus Faeciplasma. The sequence continues at coordinate 68,583 of CANQLR010000005.1, forward strand.
CCGGGCGGGAGCGCATGAGGGCGGCGCTTTATTCCGCTTCGGAGAGGCTGTATGAGCTCTCCCTAAGAGCAGAGCCGAGGCGCGCGCCGGTGTCGGAGGCGGTGGCGGAAAGGGTCTGCGCGGGATGCAAAAATTCGCCGTCATGCAGGCGGGACAGGCTCGGCGAGACGGAAGAGCTTTTTGACACCGCGGACTTCTACCGCGCGCTGCCCGACTGCTCGCATATTCCGGAAATACGGAGGCTGAGCCTTGCGCTTCGGCGGCGCGGGGAGTATTTCAGCTTCGAGAGCGCCTCGCGGAAAAGAGACGCAAGGACGACTTCGGACCTCATATTCTGCGCGTGCGAGATGATCGCGGACATGGAGAGGAGCGAGAGGGTCGAGCCGGACGGGTTTTTGTCGAAAAGGCTGGAAAGGGCTTTGGAAAAAAGAGGGCTGCACCCGCGCTCTGCGGCGGTTTTCCCGAGCGGAAGGGCGGAGATCGAGCTCCCGAAAAGCGCGAAGATCGGGCGGAGGCTTCTTGACACGGTGGGAGACCTGACGGGGCTCGAATACGGGGCGGCGGAGAGCTTTGAGGCCGGGGAGTCGGTGGTGTGGGAGCTTTGCCCCGCGCCGAGGTTCGGGGCGGAGATAGGGCTTTGTCAGCTTTCGGCGCAGAAGGAGGCCTCGGGAGACGTCGCGGAGAGCTTTTTCTGCGGAGGGTGCTTCTATGCGCTTCTGAGCGACGGAATGGGCAGGGGCGCGGACGCGAGGGCGTCGGCTTTGAGCCTTTGCCGCTCGGTGAGGGAGCTTATTTCGGCGGGGTTCGGGCCGAAGACGGCTCTGCACCTTGGGGCGGCGATACTTAAGGCAAGCCTGCCGGAGGAGAGCTTCGCGACGCTCGATCTACTGAAAGTCGATCTTTCGGGCGGGCTCTGCGAAATTTACAAGGCGGGAGGGTGCAAGAGCTTCGCCGTTATCGACGGGTGCGAGACGGCTTTTCGGCCGGGAGGCTCGCCCGCGGGGATAATCAACCCGCCGGAGACGGTGTTTGAGAGGTTTACGGTGAAGAGGACGGCGGAGATCTTACTGATGAGCGACGGGGCGCAGGAGCTCGACTTTTTAAGCTTTAAGAGGGCGGCGGGGCTCGCGGGAGATCTGCCGCTTAAGGAGAGGGCGGCGCTTATTCTGTCGTCGCTTCGGCCGGAGAGGGCGGAGATAAGGGACGACGTTTCTGTGATGATAGTTAAAATTTCAAGAAAGTGTTAAAAGCTGTCGTTAAAATGCACAATTTTCTAAAATAAAAATGTGAGTTTTTTAAGAATTTAACAAAAAACAGTTGCAAAATCACGGGGGATTTGTTACAATAATATATGGCAAAACAGAACTGTTTTAAATAAGGAGGAAAAAATGAACAAGGAGCTATCCCCCGCCGTCATCGACGCGATAGACAGATTTTTGGGCGGGATGAATTATGACTGCCTCGACCTTTTCGGCGCGCATTTCGACGAAAACGGGCTCTGCACCTTCAGGGTCTGGGCGCCGAACGCAAGGAGCGTTTCGGTGGTCGGAGATTTCAACGGCTGGGACGAGACCAAAAATCCCTGCGAAAGAGTCCACGGCGGCATATGGCAGGCCGAGGTCGAGGGGCTCGGGGAATATTCGGTTTATAAATACTGCATAAGGGGCGCGGACAATTCGGTGAGAATGAAGGCGGACCCCTACGGCGTTCACATGGAGACTAAGCCCGCAACCGGCACAAAGATATTCGACGTAAAAAGCTATGACTGGAAGGACGGGGCTTACATCAAAAAGCGCGACCACACGCCGCCTTACGACCGGCCGATGAATATTTACGAGGTCAACCTCGGGTCGTGGAAGCAGTATCCCGACGGGAATTTCTTCAGCTACTCGAAGTTTGCGGACGAGATCATACCTTATTTAAAGGAGATGGGATATACCCACGTCGAGTTCATGCCGCTGACCGAATACCCGTTCGACGGCTCGTGGGGATATCAGGTCATCGGCTACTTCGCTCCGACCTCGCGGTTCGGCTCGCCGAGGGACTTCATGGAGATGATAGACAAATTCCACGCCGAGGGGATACCCGTTATCCTCGACTGGGTGCCGGCGCACTTCCCGAAGGACGGCGCGGGACTTTACGAGTTCGACGGGAGCCCCTGCTATGAATACGCCGACCCGCTCAAGATGGAGCACAAGGGCTGGGGCACGAGGGTGTTCGACTTCGGAAGACCGGAGGTTAGATCGTTTCTGATATCGAGCGCGCTGCACTGGCTCGGGAATTTCCATATCGACGGCATAAGGGTCGACGCGGTGGCCTCGATGCTCTACCTCGACTATGACAGGCAGGGAGGAGAATGGCGGCCCAATCAGTACGGCGGGAACCAGAACCTTGAAGCGGTGGAGTTTTTGCAGATGCTCAACACCGAGGCTTTTGCGAGGTTCCCGAACGCCATCATGATCGCCGAAGAGTCGACCGCGTGGGCGAACGTCACGAAGCCGAAGGAGATCGGCGGGCTCGGGTTCAACTTCAAGTGGAACATGGGCTGGATGAACGACATGATGCACTATATGTCGCTCGACCCGTACTTCAGGAGCTATAACCACAACGAGCTGACGTTTTCATTCTTCTATGCGTTTTCGGAGAATTTCATTCTGCCGATCTCGCACGACGAGGTGGTGCACGGAAAGGGCTCTTTGGTAAACAAGATGAGCGGCACCGGCGCCGAGGAGAAGATGAGGACCTGCAAGGCGTTTTTGGGGTATATGATGGCTCACCCCGGGAAGAAGATGCTCTTTATGGGGTCGGAGTTCGCGCAGTTCAGGGAGTGGGACTATAAGTCGGGGCTGGAATGGTTCATGCCGGAGCAGTTCCCGCTGCATAAGGATTTTCAGGATTTCGTCAGGAATCTCAACCACTTCTATCTCGAAAACCCGCCGATGTATAACGTCGATTTCTCATGGGACGGGTTCAAGTGGATATCGGCGGACGACTATACGCAGAGCATAATAGTCTTCCGGAGGATAGACAAAAAGGGGAACGAGATCGTCGCGGTGTCTAACTTCGCGCCGGTGGACAGGAAGAATTACCGGTTCGGAGTTCCGTACAGGGGGACCTATACCGAGGTGTTCAACTCGTCCTCGCGGGACGGCTCGCCTTATGCTAACCCGCCGGTAAAGACCGACAACAAGATAGCGGCGCACGGGCTGCCGCAGTCGATAGCTATCGACATTCCCGGGCTCTCGACGATGTACTTCAAGGTCAAAAAGACATCGGGAAGACCGCCGAAGCCCGCTAAGACCGAAGATAAATAATGCACCTAAGAAAGGACGGACCGCAATATGTATAACAAGAAAGAATGCGTAGCAATGCTTTTGGCGGGAGGACAGGGCTCGCGCCTCTACGCGCTGACAAAGACCGTGGCAAAGCCCGCAGTGCCCTACGGCGGAAAGTACAGGATCATCGACTTTCCCCTCTCGAACTGCGTCAACTCCGGCATAGACACCGTCGGCGTTCTGACGCAGTATCAGCCGCTCGTTCTGAACGACTATATCGGGAACGGACAGGCGTGGAACCTCGACAGGATACACGGGGGCGTGCACATTCTGCCGCCTTACCAGACCGCCTCGGGGGCGCAGTGGTACGAGGGCACCGCGAACGCTATCTATCAGAATTTAAGCTTTATCGACAGGTATGACCCCGAATACGTCGTTATCCTCTCGGGCGACCATATCTATAAGATGGACTACTCGAAGATGCTCCAGTTCCACAAGGAAAAGGGCGCGGAGTGCACCATCGCCGTCATCGACGTGCCGATACACGAGGCGTCCCGCTTCGGCATCATGTTCGCGCACGAGGACGGGTCGGTATACGACTTCGTCGAGAAGCCGAAGGAGCCGAAGTCGACCCTCGCTTCGATGGGTATATACATATTCAGCTATAAGACGCTGAAAAAATACCTCATCGAGAACGAAAACGACAAGGAGGCCACCAAGGACTTCGGCAAGAACATCATCCCGGCGCTTTTGCAGAACAACGAGAAGGTGTTCGCCTATCGCTTTGACGGCTACTGGAAGGACGTCGGAACGATAGACTCGCTCTGGGACGCGAATATGGAGCTTTTGGCGGTGGACGTCGACCTCGACCTTTACGACACGAGCTGGAGGATATACTCGAATAACGATTCGGCCGCGCCGCACGTCATCGGAAAGAACGCCAAAATTCAGTCGTCGATGGTGACGAACGGGTGCAGCATAGACGGAACGGTGGATTTCTCGGTCATATCCGGCGGAGTTACCGTTGAGGAGGGCGCTTTGGTGCAGTACTCGGTGCTGTTCCCGGGAGCGGTAGTCAAAAAGGGCGCAGTCGTCGAATATGCGATCGTCGGCGAGAACAGCGTCATCGGCGAGAACGCGCACGTCGGCGCGGCGCCGGAAACCATCGAAAACAAGGACGAGTGGGGCGTGGCCGTTGTCGGGCATGAGCTCAACGTGTCCGACGGAGCAAGCGTGAAGCCCAAGGCTATCATCTCCGAAAGCATATGATCAGGGAGGAAAATAATTATGAGCTATAACATGACAAATGTTCTGGGCATTCTCTTTGCAAACACTCATGACGGCGCGGTGCCGGAGCTGGCCGCAAAGAGGACTATCGCCTCTATTCCGTTCGGCGGAAGATTCAGAATGGTCGATTTTCTGCTTTCGGGAATGTCCAACTCGGGCATGTCGAAGGTCGGGATCATCACCCGCTCGAATTATCAGTCGCTTCTGGACCACATCGGCTCGGCGAGGCCGTGGGACCTTGCAAGGACCGACGGCGGGCTCACACTTCTGGCGCCGTTCGGAAGAAACAACGACTCGGGGCTCTTTAAGGGAAAGCTGGACGCGCTTTCGAGCTGTCTAAGCTACATTCGCCACACGGGCTGCGAGTATGTGGTGCTTTCGGACTGCGACCTCGTTATCAACCCCGATTTTACGCACCTTCTTGACGTTCATATCGAGGCGGGGGCGGACATCACCGCGGTCTGCCACACCGACACCTATTCGGAGGACGAGACCCGCGACGCGAGCTGCTTCAAGGTCGGGCCCTCGGGAAGGGTCGAGGCGGTGTCGGTAAATCGCGCGATGGCCGGAAAGCGCACGATGGACCTTAACATCTATGTGATGAAGACCTCGCTGCTCATAAGCCTCGTCGAGGACCTTGTATCGCTCGGGAAGTTCAGCTTCTCGGTGGACGTTTTGCAGGGCAAATGCGCCGAGCTGAATATCCACGCGTATGAGTTCAGCGGGTTCTACCGCAGGATATGCGACCTTGAGAGCTACTACCACGCGAACATGGCGCTTTTGGATCCCGAAAACCTTTCAAAGCTAATTCTGCGCGAGAGGCCGGTATATACCAAGGATCGCGCCGACGCGCCCGCGAAGTACGGATTCGATTCGTCGGTGACCAATTCGATGGTGGCGAACGGCTGCGTCATCGAGGGAGTTGTCGAAAACTCGATACTCTTCCGCGGAGTCAAGGTCGAAAAGGAAGCGATGGTAAAAAATTCTATACTCATGCAGGACACCGTGGTCGGCAGCGGGGCTAAGGTCGAAAACATCGTCACCGACAAGAACGTTGTGATCGGCGACGGGATATCGGTGGTTTCCGCCGAGAGCTGCCCGCTTTACATCGCAAAGGACAGAGTCGTTAAATAAGGAGGGTATTATATGAAAATTCTTTATGCTTCCTCGGAAGCGCTGCCGTATGTGGCTTCGGGAGGGCTCGCGGACGTAGCGGGCTCGCTGCCGAGGGCTTTGGTCGAGGCGGACGTTGATTGCAGGGTCGTTATGCCCCTTTACGGGAGCATCTCGCAGGAGCTCAAGGACAGCCTTCGCTATATCACCAACTTCTATGTGCCGGTGTCCTGGAGAAATCAGTACTGCGGAGTGTTCGAGGGCGTGCAGAACGGCGTTACCTACTATCTTCTGGACAACGAATACTACTTCAAGCGCGGCGGAGGTATCTACGGGCACTATGACGACGCGGAGAGGTTCGCGTTCTTCTCGAGGGCGATACTTGAGATGCTCGCGCACATAGACTTCATGCCGGACATCATAAACTGCAACGACTGGCAGACAGCCCTCACCCCGGTTTACTACGATATATTCTACCGCTACTATCAGGGAATGGGGAACATCAAGACGGTGTTTACCATTCATAATATCCAGTATCAGGGAAAATACGGGATGGAGCTCTGCGGAGACCTTTTGGGAATTCCCGACGACAAAAAGCACATTTTGGAATACGACAAGTGCTCGAACTTCATGAAGGGCGCCATCGAAGTCGCCGACAAGGTGACTACCGTTTCGCCGACCTATGCGCAGGAGATACTGAACCCGTGGTTCTCGCACGGGCTCGACCCGATACTTGCACCGAAGCAGTACAAGCTCTGCGGGTTCCTGAACGGGATAGACCAGGACGTCTATAACCCCGAGACCGACCCCGCACTGCCAGCGCACTTCTCGGCAAAGGACAAGTCGGGCAAGGCGATATGCAAGCAGGAGCTTCTGAAGGAAATGGGTCTGCCGGACGGCAAGGAGCCGGTCATCGGCATTGTCACGAGGCTCGTCAGCCACAAGGGCGTCGACCTTATAAAGAGAGTTTTCGAGGAGATGCTGAACCTCGGCTACAAGTTCGTGATACTCGGCTCGGGCGACAAGCAGTACGAGGACTTCTTCAGGGAGATGGCGTACCGCCACCCCGACAGGGTCGCGGTAAGGATAGGATTTATCCCCGATTTGGCGCACAGGATCTATGCCGGAGCGGATATGTTCCTGATGCCGTCGCAGTCGGAGCCCTGCGGTCTGGCGCAGATGGTGTCCTTAAGATACGGCACCATTCCGATAGTTCGCGAAACCGGCGGCCTGAAGGATTCCATCACAGACTGCGGAGGACCCGGGGGCAACGGTTTCACCTTCAAGACCTACAACGCGCACGATATGCTCGACGCGACCGTTCGGGCGAGGGCCTACTATGACCAGCGCATGAAATGGGGCAAGCTCACCTCCTTTGCGCTCAGGCAGGACTTCAGCTGGAAGCGCTCGGCGGAGCTGTATAAGGGGTTATACAGGGAGCTGACGGGGGAGAATTAGGAACGCGGGACCGGGGCGAAGCCCGTGTGTGCACGAAGTGCACACGCCCGCCCCGCTTGCGGGGCGGGCAAGGCGGCATCAGGGACCCCGCAAAGTCGTTAGACTTTGTGGGGAGAGGAGGAGCAGCGGAATGAGCGAGCCCCGACGCTCGCGGAGAGGCGAGGGATATGGAGCTTGCGACGACGAGCTGCCGCCCGGGCTTCGCCCCACCAGATGCGCAGAAGGCAGAGGTCAGATGACAGAGCCGCGGGGAACAACTTTGGCGCAATGTTAAGCCCCCTCCCATCGGGAGGGGGCTGCTGCATAGAGATAAGTCTGTACGGAGTTTGGAGGGGGTGGGGCTAAATATAGCATGAGCGAAGCGAATACCTTATGGCAGCTAATGCAGAGCTATAACGAAATTTAGGAAAACGCAGTGAGCAGGAGGCGAAGCCCCGATCGCGCCTGACGGGCGCGATTCCCGCCGATGGGTCTGCTGTCGGTGTCTGCGGGACTGAAAATTTGCGGCTTTTCCAAGGCTGTTGAGTGGAACTCCACGAGGCGGTAAACGCTCGCGCGCGAGCGTTGGGGGCTTCGCCCCGGTGTGCCGCAAAGGCCGGGAAACGGCCGTCAGGGCTCTGCAGATTGTATATAAATAACGCAAAAAACGCGCCGCGAGAGTGTCGCGGCGCGGAGTTTTTTATGCTTGGTCGCTGCTGCCCCGATGTTTAAGATAGTAAACATACGAGTAGGCGACGGGTATTATCGCGGTGAGGACCGTGACTACGAGCATCGCCCAGAAAAGATACGGGAATTTTGCCGACAAAAGCGCGATAACGATTATCGCAAGCCCCAGGCAAACGTACACCTTGCCGGCGAAGCGGTGGGTGGCGCGCCAGTTGTCCTCGTCATTCAGCGCCCAAGCCGTCCTGATGCCGATGGTGTAGTTATGGCCGCACTTCGGAAGATAATTCCCCAAGAGAACGAACAGAACGCCGCACATGAGCATCGCAACGACGGACATGTTGAACTTATAGCCGAGCGCGAAGACATAAACCGAGCCGCAGACAACGAGCGTTACGATCGGCACTATCCACAAAACAAGCGTAAAGGGCTTGCCGTCGATGTTTTTCTTTTTGGGATCCATGAGCGTTGTCGCAACACAGATGAGGTGCGCGGCGAGCATTCCCGCAGGCAGGCCGAATACCATCGCTGCCCTCGAAAGGTAACCGTCAGGCTCCCCCGCCGCGTTGAAGTGGGAGGGCATCGGGTCGGGAAGCTTCTTCCAGAGGATCAGCCCCACAAGGATCGGCAGAAGCGTCAGAAGCGAGGTCAGAATGACCGTGGGAAGATATTTCTTGATCATGTTAATTTTCTCCTTTTTCATCGTCGCCGTGAAAACCGGATATCCACAGCATAATTTCTTCCAACACCGAGGCGTTGAGCTCGTAAAAAATGTACTTGCCGTCGCGGCGGTCGCGTATCAGACCGGCCTCCTTTAGCACCGAGAGGTGCCGCGAGATTGCTGCCCCGGATATGTCGAAGCGGCCGACTATCTCGCCGGCGGAGAGCGAGCCGCCCTTCAGCGCTTCCAGTATCTCGCGCCGCGTCGGGTCGGCAAGTGCGCGGAGTGTTGCCTGAAGTCCCATGATGACCTCCTTTTCGTTTGATTAACATTTAGGCTAAACGTTAAATGTATTGTAGCACATTTTAGGGGAGTTGTCAAGGGGGTGGGGATAATTATTTTGGGGGAGTTGGGGAGGCAGGATGGGAGGGGCGAGGGTGGGGCGAAGCTGCAAAGGTGGGGGGCACTGGGGCGAAGCCCGGCTGCGCGCAGAGCGCGCACCGCCCGCCGCGCTTGCGCGGCGGGCATGGCGGCAGCGAAGCTGCCGGCCGGGCTTCGCCCCACCAGACGCGCAGAAGGCAGAGGTCAGATGACAGAGCCGCGAGGAACAACTTTGGTGCAATGTTAAGCCCCCTCCCACCGGGAGGGGGCAAGTGCAAAGCGGCAAGTCTGCTCAATGGGCGGAGGGGGTGGGGCTAAATATAGCATGAGCGAAGCGAATACCTTATGGCAGCTAATGCAGGGCTATATATCGAAATCGGAAAAAACGCTGAAAGCAGGAGGCGAAGCCCTAAGCACGCTACCGCGTGCTTCCCGCCGTTGTACCCTTTTAATGGGCTGCATAATGCCAAACTCCCTGCCTTTTAAACAGTAACCGCTATCCTCCCCAACGGCGGACAACGCCCACTCCGTGGGCGTTGGGGCTTCGCCCCCCGGGCGGACGCAAAAAAGCAGGCTTCCTCGCCTGCTTTCTGCATATAGGAGTTTTTCACCCTTTTAATGCTTTCCAATCTTCCCTTGTTATAGCATAAACATATAAAACGCGATTTATTTCGTCATGATATTCTTTGACTTTTTTCATTCCGATTGCGCTTGCGGTAGAATACGATGCAACATTTGTATATTTCATATAAGAGTACAAACGATCATATTCCGTATTTTCAAACGCCCAATCTCTGACTGCTCTTGCGGCCTCGCTTCCGAATCCGTTTCTCCAATAATTTTTATGAATACGGTACCCTATTTCCGGAAGTAGATCACCGTCAATATTCTGAATTGTAATTCCGCAGTCGCCTATCATCTTGCCCGTTTCCTTTAGAACAACCGCCCAGAGGCCGAATCCGTATTTGTCATAATTTTCAATGTTCCATTGGATCCACCCTCTGACCGCTTTTTCGTCATAGGGCTTGGGATAATGTTCCATAGTTTCCTTATCGGAAAGGATCTCATATAAAGTATCAAAATCTTCAAAATTGTATTCTCTTAATATTAGTCTTTTTGTTTCTGTTATCATTTTTCACTCCGAATTCAGATTTACCTTCACACCGCCGCGCACCATATCGCCTGCCTCTGCAAAACGCCCCCTCCCCTACCGGCGGTAGTTGATTTTCCAAAGCTTATCAAGGGTCCTGAGCGACAGGCTCATGCACTCGATCTCGGCGACGTCGGAAATGCTGAAAGTCTCGTCGACCTTTTCGTAGCCGAACTCATCGACGCAGCGAAGGGTCGCCGTATCGCCGTCGATAGAGGTCACATAGCCGTCGGCGAACTCGAGATCCTCGCCCAGAAAGCGAAGCGTGACCGCAGTGTGGTCGCGCAGGGCGATCTTAAGGATACTTTTCACCTGCTCGCGCGGGTCGATAACGTCCTTAAGCATTTCGTACTCGCCGCGAGGGGTTATTTTTTCCATTTTCTCGATGTATTTCGCGGCATACGCGGGGTCAAGGTTTATTCCGGCGATCTCGTCGGTGAGGCGGGCGCCGATCCCGTCGAAGCGGCCGTCAGGCGAGATGTGATAGCTCGAAATATACTCCTCCGAGGCGCAGAGAATGAGCCCGTAGTAGAACGCGTCGCAGCCCTCGTCGTCATAGATGCAGACAGGCGCGCCGATTGCCGCGATATAGTTAAGATAGTTTATCAGCTCGTTCATTTTTACGCCTCCCATGCCGCGATAAAGCTCGTTCTTTCGGTCTCGGGGTCGAAACGCCGTGGTGCCTTATCGCTCCCGTATAAATTATATGCGATCGGGCCCGACCCGGTCTGCCTGACAAAAACCGTGTGCAGACTTAAGGATCTCGGGTTGAAAAATGACATTATGCAGGTCGATTTTGCGGCCTCGTCGAAGCGAAGGCGCTTGGTTTTTATGCCGAAGCGGCGGAGAACCCTGCCTATTGAATAGGGATTGCCGCCGAAAAAGCCGAGCGGCCAGAGGGTCAGCGCGCCGCAGAAAAGAAAGCTTCGCCTGACAGCAGAGTATGCGATGCCTCGCCCCGAAAGGTTAAGCGCGTTATATACCGCCACCGTCTCGCAGGCGGTGAGATCTGCCAGGGCGAGCCAGTTTTTCCGGCCTTTTAAGCTCCCCTGCCCGAAGATCGGCGGCTGTGGGGTCAAAAGCGCAGTCGCCCTGCCGAAGAATATCCCCATGGCGAAAAGGACGAGGCTTAAGGCCCATTGAAGGCGGAGAAGCGCCTTTATTACGGTCTGTGCGGCGGACAATTCATCACCCCGCGCTTTCGGCGTAGTTTTTGAAGCAGATGTTCAAGTCGACGTTGCCGCTGATCCCCGGAACCCTGCCGTCGGAGCAGTACTGCCACATCGTCCACCGATACGGCAGACCCGGGAGGTCGTTATAGTCGGCGTACCAGATGTCGTAGGCCGCCAGCCTCGCGAGGTCGTACTTGAACACCGCGGTTTTTTTGTTGGTGTAGATTATCGGTTCATATCCCTCGGCCTCGAGCCTTTGGGCGAAAACGAGGAAGTTGTTGGTCAGGTCCGTCGGCTCGATATACGCAGTCCGCGCCCTGTCGCCGTCCGGGTCGTTCACAATCTCCCAATCGTAGGCGACCGGGAAGGTGATGTCGTAGCCGTCCAGAAGGTCGATGAGAAACTCCGCTTCCTCGACCGCCTCCTCCTCGGTAAGAGCCTGCGAGAAGAAGTATACCCCGACGTCGAGGCCCGCGTCGAGCGCTCCCCCGATATTTTTTCGGAAATTCGCGTCCTCTGCAACAAGACCTGTGACGTAGCCGCGGTTGCCGGCGCGCATCATCACAAAATCAAAACCGGCGGCGCGCACCGACTCCCAATCGATATCACCCTGATAGACCGAAACGTCGATACCCGCGATATACTGCTCGGGACCGATATAGCTCATATAGCCGGTCTCGGGGTCCTTGGCGAAGCCCTCGGTGAGGTATGTATTTCTCGGGACGCTCGAAAGCACCGGGACCCATATCGGGCCGTAGCTAGAATCGTTCAGGAGGATCATCTCGTCGGAGAGTCTGCGCTCGTAATCGACGGACGGGTCCAAGATCATGAACTCGGGGACCTCGACGATCTTTTCCTTTTCGACCTCGATGACCTCGGGGACGACCTTTCCCTGCTCGCGGCTCCAGCCGACCGCGCAGATTATCACGCCGACAGATAAAAGTATCACCGCCGCACCCATTATCGCGACGGCGGCGAAAAGCGCGCGAGTCACCGATCTTTCGCGGCCGCGTTTGGCCTGCTCGGTGCGCTGCGAAAGCGCCGCAAGCGCGTCGTAGACCTGCGCCGCGCTCCTCTCGGGGGCCTGTAGGTTTTCCATGGTACCACTCCTTTCAGACTGATTATAACATATTTCGGGGAAAATGTAAAGCGGGAAATTGAGGGGGGTTAGCTTTGTGCAGGAAACCGGGGGCGAAGCCCCGAGGCGCCCGAAGGGCGCCGAGCCGTCCCCGCTTGCGGGGACGGCGGTGCGGCAGCGAAGCTGCTGCCCGGGGCTTCGCCGCACGGGGTCTGCACCTTGGTGCTGAGGCGAAGCCCTAATTGCGCCATTCGGCGCAATTCCCGCCGCGTGACGATTATTATAATTTCGCAGAAAGCCAAATTTTCTGCCAAACCTAAAGACAGTGCAAAATTGTCGGCGCGGCGGACAACGCTCGTTTCACGAGCGTTGGGGCTTCGCCCCCCGGTTGCCTGCACAAAGAGAGCCCCTTTTCTGGTGGTAGAGGGTTTATCACTGCCTAACAGAGCTTCCCCAAAGCTCTGATTTCCGACTTCTGCTTTCTGCGCTTCTGACGGGGCGAAGCCCCCGAGCCACTCGTGGCCGGGGGCCGGGAGCCTTCGGCTCCCGGCCGCGCGGGGCTTCGCCCCCTCCCAAAAATTTTCTCCCGCCTGTTGCTTTTTCCCCGAAAATGTAGTATGATATTCATAACAGTCACAGGCAACCATGACCAAGGAGGTAATTTATGAGACCGAAGGTATATTTCACCGAAAAAATAAGCCCCGAGGCGGTGCTTGAAATGTTCGGCAGGCTCGGGGTGACGCTGCCCGGAAGGGTCGCGATCAAAGTGCACTCGGGCGAGGTCGGCAACCAGAACTTTCTGCGCCCGCAGTTTTGGAAGCCGGTGGTAGATCACGTCGGCGGGAAGGTCGTCGAGTGCAACACCGCCTACGACGGCCAGCGCAATACAACCGAAAAGCACCTTAAAGCCATCAAAAAGCACGGCTGGAACGATTATTTCGACTTCGACCTTATGGACGCCGAGGGACCCGACCTCGTTCTGGACATTCCCGAGGGGAAGGTCATCAAGAAGAATTTCGTCGGGAAAAATCTCAAAAATTACGACTCGATGCTCGTGCTCTCGCATTTCAAGGGTCACCCGATGGGCGGTTACGGCGGGGCGCTCAAGCAGCTGTCGATAGGCGTGGCGTCGAGCTTCGGCAAGGCGTATATCCACGGCTCGGGCGACACAGAGCACAATATCTGGGCCGCTCCTCACGACGCTTTTTTGGAGTCGATGGCGGACGCAGCCTCGTCGGTGATCAGGTTCTTTGACCAAAAGATCGCCTACGTCAACGTCATGGCGAATATGTCGGTCGACTGCGACTGCTGCGACGTCGCCGAGGACCCCTGCATGAAGGATATCGGCATTCTGACCTCGCTCGACCCGGTCGCCATAGATCAGGCCTGCCTCGACCTCGTTTACGCAGCCAAGGACGACCCCGGTCAGAAGCATTTTTTGCAGCGCGTGGAGTCCCGCAACGGCGTGCATACCATCGAAGCCGCCGCAGCCCTCGGCCTCGGTTCGAGAGAGTATGAGATGATAAAGATATGACAAGCCCCCCGGCGAGCCTTTTATGACCCGCCGGGGATATCTTATACATTATACATTATTATATAATCAGCCTGCCAGCTCCATGACCTCATAGGCGGCTTCCTTGAGCTTAAGGTCGCTGTCGATGAGCATGGGGTAGTTTTTATGGCCGTTATTGAGCCAGCTCACGCCGTCGTGAAGACCCCACATGATCACGCTGTCAAGATAGCCCTCGTCGGAAAGCTCCTTTAAGACGGTGAAGGTGTCGGTATAGGTCTTGTTGAATTCCTTGATGAAGTCCTTGGTGAGCTTTACGTCCTCGGCGGGCTGGTTCCAGCCGTAGCAGTTTACGTCGAGCTCGGTGACCTCGAAGATCAGGTCGGGCTTTATCTCGCGAAGTCTCCCTAAGATCTCAAAGCACTTTCTCAGCTGGTCGGGATCCTGTCCCTTGCCGATGTGCATCTGGAAGCCTATGCCGTCTATCGGGACGTCCTCCGAAAGCATCTGCTTGACGGCGGTATACATTCTTATCGCCTTGTCCTCGGAGGCTTCGATGCTGTAGTCGTTTATCATCAGCCTTGCGTCGGGGTCGGCCTCGCGGGCGGCGCGGAAGGCCTCCTCGATGAAGTCGTACTTGTCGCCGTCGCCGTCATAGTCCCCCACGAGCCTCGACCACTCGGAGAAGCGGAGCTGTCCGTCGTCGCCGATGACCTCGTTCACGACGTCCCACGACTTTACTCTGCCCTTATAGCGCGTCACCACCGTGGTGATGTGGTCTCTCATGCGCTGCAGGACAAGCTCGGCCGAGGCGTCGCCGTTTCCGTCCTTGAAGAACCAGTTCGGGACCTGAGAATGCCAGACAAGGGTATGCCCGCGCGGGGTGATGTCGTGCTCCTCGCAGAAGTCGACGAACATATCGAACTTGTCGAAGTAGTATCTGTCCTCCTCGGGGTGAATGCTCTCCGGCTTGGATTCGTTCTCCAAAACAAGGGTGTTGAACTGCTTCACGATGGTCTTGCAGTTGTTGCTGTTCGGGTCCTCGATGTCCCATGTATTTATCGCCGCGCCGACCCTGAAATCGTCGCTGAAGGCGTCCTTAAGGGAGGGAGCGTCCTCCCCGTATGCGTACTGCGTTTTGACGCCGCAGCCCGAAAGGGCGATGCAAAGAGCCGCCGCGACGGCGAATATCCTCAAAAGCTTATTCATCTTCATCCTCCTTCGCCTCCTCGGCGTTGCGCCTTTGGAGCGCCTGCATCTGCTTGCGGTACTGCAGCGGGCTTATGCCGGTAATGATCTTGAACTGGCGGCAGAAGTGCTCTATCGACTGATAACCGCAGAGCTGCGCTATCTTCTGCGAGGAGTAGACCGAGCTCGCGAGGTATTCCTTGGCGAGGTCGACCCTGCGGTTCAGGACGTCCTGCATACAGCTCACGCCGAACTGCTTTTTATAGATGCTCTGCAAATAGCCGACCGAGATGTGCACCCTCTCCGACATCTCCTTGACCGTCCACTGATAGTCGGGCCGGGTCTGGATATCGTAGCGAAGGTTTATCAGCTCGCGCTGCTGCTCGCTCATCGAGGAATCCTCCACCGACTCGGCGACCTTCATGAGCATCAGTCTCATCAGAAGCGCCATCGACTGCTGGCTGTAGGCAAAGTTGTAGAAAAATTCCTTCTCCAAAACTTTGAAGAGGTTCCCCATGCTGTCGGCGTCGATGAGCTGTATCGGCCGGCCGAGAGGGATATTCAGCTTCGAGATGAAGTCCTCGTCGGTATAGAAGCGGACGTAGTAGTTTGCGTAAGGCACGCCCACCGCCTCATAGCTCGCCGGGGCGTAGGGCGGGAAAAGAAGAACAGTGTCCTCCCCTACCCTGACGTCCTCCCTCACCGTCTCGCCGTTTTCCGTCGTGTTGACGTGAATGAGAGCCGGCGATTTGGTCTGGACAAGCAGCCACCAATCGTGTGTTCCGTCGAAATAAACAAAGTCGGGCTCGTGCACGGAATTGAGCCATACGAAGTTTATGTCAACCATTTCATTTTCCTCCCCTTCTGAAAAAATTTTTAAAAAGGCCTGCAAAGTGCCTTAAGTACTATATTTATAATGAACCTTTTTTAACCGTTTGTCAAGTGGTTTTACAGATTAAAATTACGATTTATCAATTTTGGCTAAAACCTTGCGGCGTTCACCGCGTTTTTGTATATATTTTCTTGCATTTTCCTATTGCTTTTTTTGTTTATGTATGTTATAATTAGACTGTATTGTTGCGAAATTTTCGGAATTTGGCATTTATTACCGATTATCAGCGGAAGGACAGTTAAATTATGTTAAGAAAAATTGCAGCCGTTTTTGCGGCCATATTACTTGTGATGACATCGATGGCGCTGCCGGTGAACGCCGTAGACCCGGCGAAGGTGACCCTCACCCAGACGAGCTTTGCCGACGTGGGAGAGACCTTCAACGTCTCAATAGGACTTTCGGACAACCCCGGCGTACGCTCGTTGAGCCTTACGGTGAGATATTCCTTCTCGGACGTCAGCCTTGAGGGAGTGACCGACGGAGGGCTCATCGGAGGCTTCTACTCGACCCCGATTGGAAGCAACACCGTTCAGCTGGTATGGACCGGCAGCGGGAGCGACGTGAGCGATAACGGCACCCTCGCGACCCTGACCTTCAAGGTACTGCAGATTCCAGAGAACGGGAGCATGATCTATCTGAACGCCATCGCGCATTCCGGAAACGGCGTGTCGATAACGGTCGACGGCGACACCTCGCTTTTGTACTTCGGCTCGGCCTTAAATCAGACCGTGCCCGACCCCGCGGCAGACCCGAACGCTCCGGCGGAAAATCCCGAGACGGAAAGCGTTGAGGGGGACGTGAGCGAGGCGGAAAACGTTGTCGAGGACGTCAGCGAGGACCCGACCCCGCTCGAAACGGAGCCGCCCGAGACCGAGGCTCCCCCGACCACCACTACCGTGACCACGAGGCGGCCCGCTACCACGACCACCCACACCACCCCGAGGCCGGAGACCACTCCCGAGCCGACCACCGAGGCTCCCCCGACCACGACCGAGCCGACCACCGAGGAGACCCTGCCCGAGACCACTCCCGAGATGACTACTGAGGCTATGCCGGAGACCATGCCCGAGATCACCACAGAGGAGATGCACTACTATACCGAGGGCGAAACTCAGGCGCCGGTGTTCTTCACGACAAAGGACGAGAGGAACTTCTCGGAGGTATATAACGACGGCGTGAACAACAAGTCCGCGAACCGCGGCACAATGCTTTTGGCGCTCATCGCGCTGGCGCTTACAGGCGTTGTGGTCGTCGCGATAGAGATCTACAGAAGAAAAGAATGACCGACAGCGGGGCTTTTCCCTCGGGGCCGAGAGCCCGCAGAGGAGCGCCCCGCGAATCATATAAAAATACGGAGGTTTATCATGAGCAAGATATTCAACAAAAAAGTCATTATCACGGTACTCGTCGTTTTGCTTATCATCGTTGTTGCGGCGAGCTGCGTCACCATCGTTCAGCCGGGACACACCGGGGTCGTCGTGACCCTCGGACGTGTCGACGAGAACGTTTTGCAGGAGGGACTGCACCTTAAAATACCCTTTATCCAGTCGGTCGTGATGATAGATAACCGCATCACCAAGCTTGAGGTCGATACCGAGGCGTTTTCGAGCGACCTCCAGACCGTCGACACGAGGCTCGCCATCAACTACCGCGTTGACACCTCGAAGTCCTACAGCATCTATAAAAACATCGGCGCGGGATATGAGGGAGTGCTCGTCGAGCCTGCTGTAAACGAGGTCTTAAAGGCCATTGTCGCGCAGTATTCCGCCGAGGAGAGCGTCACCAACCGCACGCTCATATCGACAGGGCTCGTAGAGGGGCTGAACGAAAAGCTCAACGACATCGGGCTCTATGTCACCGACGTAAACATCATCAACTTTGAGTTCTCCGAGGCGTATATCACCGCCATCGAGGAGAAGCAGGTCGCGCAGCAGGAGCTTTTAAAGGCAGAGACCGAGAAGCAGACGAAGATCACCAACGCGGAAGCCGAGGCGGAGGCCATGAAGGTCCGGGCCGAGGGCGAGGCGGAGGCTCTTAAGATCACCGCGCAGGCCGAGGCCGAGGCCAACGCCACCATCGCGGACTCGATCACGAAGGACCTCATAGAGTACCACAAGATAGAAAAGTGGGACGGCAAGCTGCCGGTCGTTTCGGGCGGCTCGGGGACGTTTGTCGACGTCAGCGGGATAGTCGGCGAGGAAAACGCAGAAGTTGAGGTATCCGCTCCCGCGTATAGCGCGCCGGTAAATTACGGAGCGGCGGAGTAAGGCAGGAATATGAAAAAAATTCTGACAATTCTTACTGCCGCGGCCCTGCTCCTTTCGCTCGCGGGGTGCTCGGCAGGGAGCCTTGACGCATACGGGCTTTATCAAAAGGCGGTTTCGGACATCTCGGAGGCGGGCGGCGTCGAGGCCGACTGCGAGGTCGAGGTGGACATGGGGATAATCAAGTCGCAGATGACCATGAAGATCCTCCAAAACGGCAGGGACAGCGACGTTGCGGTCTATGCCTCCGGGGCGGAGGTGTCGCGGTCGGTGACAGTGGGAGACTATGTCTACTCCACCGCCGGAGGGGTCAAGACAAAATCTCTCCGCGAGGATAACGACATCATGCCGTTCGAGGGGATACCGAAGCTCACCGAGGCCGATTTTGAGGAGGCTTCGGTAGAGCGCACCGACGAGGGCAAGGCGTTCACGCTTGAGCTGGGCGCGGAGCAGCTCGAGGGGCTGGTCTCGCAGCTCTACGGCGTTGCGGACATCACCATGGGCGGCGCTTCGATGACTCTCATCTTCGGCGAGGACGACGTTATATCCAAAATGCGGGTGAGCGCCGACGCGACCCTTCACGCCGAGCTTAGCTTAAGCTTCGGGGTGACGATGGAGTTCAGCTTCATAAACGTCGGCACCGCGCCGGAGATACACGAGCCGGCAGACGCGCAGGAGTACAGGCTGCCGTCGCCGAAAACCGCCGACGACTGAACCGGGGTGAAAAGATGAACGAAAAAAGCACCGCGGCGATCTTGGCCTGCGGCGGTTCGGGGAGCAGAATGGGCGAAAATAAGCTTCTGATACGCCTTTGCGGGATGAGCGTTATCCGCCGCTCGGCGATGGCGGTCCTAAGCTGCGAAAACGTCGAAAAGCTCATCGTCGCCGCGCCCGAAGAGCTTTGGGAGACATACTCCCGCGAGCTTTCGGGGCTTCGGCTTCAGCCGATATTCGCGCCGTCAGGCCATACCCGTGCGGAGAGCGTTAAAAACGCCGCGAAATACGCGGACCTTGCCCTTGTGATGATACACGACGGGGCGAGGCCGCTCGTGAGCCGCGAGGAGATCATGGCCTCAATCGACGACGCGGCGGAATACGGGAGCTCGGTCGTCTGCACGCCGCTCAAGGACACCGTCCGGCAGACCGACGGCGAAAAAAGCTTCTGCCCGCCGAGGGAGCGGCTTTTTACCGTCCGCACGCCGCAGACGTTTGAAACGGGGCTTTACAGAAAAATGCTCGAGCGCGCGGAGCCCGGGATCACCGACGATTCGCAGCTTATGGACAGGCTGGGGCTCGCGCCGCACATCACGGCAGGAAAATACACGAACATCAAGCTGACCACGCGTGAGGACCTTGGGCTCGCGCGGGAGATATTAGGAGGGTCGAATATGCGGATAGGGCACGGATACGACGTTCACAGGCTCGTCGAGGGGCGGCGGCTGATATTGGGCGGGGTGGATATCCCGCACGACAAGGGGCTTTTGGGGCACTCAGACGCCGACGTTTTGGTCCACGCGATAATGGACTCGCTTCTGGGCGCGGCGGCGCTGGGGGACATCGGAAAGCTCTTTCCCGACAGCGACCCGAAATATTCCGGCGCGGACAGCCTGCGCCTTTTGAAAGAGGTCATGAAGCGGCTCCGCGAGGCGGGGTATGAGCCCGAAAACGTCGACGCGACCGTGCTGGCGCAGGCTCCGAAGCTCGCGGGTTATATCCCGAAAATGCGGGAAAACATCGCGAAGGCCATGGGCGTTGACGTCGAAAGCGTTTCGGTAAAGGCGACGACCGAGGAGGGGCTCGGCTTCACCGGCGAAAAACAGGGTATCGCCGCCCACGCGGTCTGCATTGTCGGGAAAATATAAAGGCCGCGGCGGCGCGCCTCACGAAAAAAATTTAAAAAATTTTAAAAAAACACTTGCATTTTTCGCGCGGCTGTGATATAATAACAAAGCTGTCCTGAACTGCTGCT
The DNA here is from genome assembly GCA_947624745.1 of uncultured Clostridia bacterium. Lineage (GTDB taxonomy): Bacteria > Bacillota > Clostridia > Oscillospirales > Ruminococcaceae > Faeciplasma. The sequence continues at coordinate 88,644 of CANQLR010000005.1, forward strand.
GAATTGGGATATAGCCAAGCGGTAAGGCAGCGGACTTTGACTCCGTCATTCCGGTGGTTCGAATCCACCTATCCCAGCCAAAGCCCCACATAGCGAATATTGCGGCATCGCCAAGTGGTAAGGCACTGGACTCTGACTCCAGCATTCCCTAGGTTCGAATCCTAGTGCCGCAGCCAACGCACCCCGAGCGGGTGCGTTTTTTTGTGGAGTGCGATTAGGGGTGGTATGCTGCGAATGCGCTCCCTTTTTCGGAAGCGTCCGTTCCGATGTCATTATCACAGTATTTTTCTAACGAAGGCGGCGATTTGTAATTCTGCATTATGACTGCTGGCTGTTGTCTTAGTGATGAGGCTGTTTAAGCAGGATCTCCTTTTCAGGGTCTGTCCAAACCACCCACATTTAAGCCCAAAGCTTTTAATGGAAAGCGATTGGTAGCGGCGAATCATCAAGCAAAAATTTTTTATAATGTGGTCGTTTGGGACACTCCCTCCTTTTCGCCGGCACTTGACAACGACCAACAGTTGTGATATAATAACAAAGTCGCTCGGGAAACCGAGAATATGGAGTGGTATCGAAGCGGTCATAACGAGGCGGTCTTGAAAACCGTTTGAGGGGTGACTCTCACGTGGGTTCGAATCCCACCCGCTCCGCCAAATATGCGGCTCTGCCGCAAAAGCCGCAATTCGGGAAGAGATTGCGGCAATTTTTTTGAAAGGACGTATCATTATGAAGTGCTCGGTATGCGGCGCGGAAAGCGGAAAATACCCGCTCTGCCGCGACTGCAATCAAAAACGCGAAACGGGGGAGGTCATAAAATGCAGCCTCTGCGGCAGGTGGCATTACAAGGACGCACCCTGCAAAACTCTTTCGGAGATCAACGGCGAGGAGTACCTGTATGCCACGCGCGACAGGCTTATTTCAAAAACCGAAAGCCAGTTTTTTGAAGCGATAATGTCCGCAGTCCCGGAAGGCTTCCGCGTTTTTCCGCAGATAAATCTCGCCTCATTTATCGAACGCACGGACAATTTCAGATACCGAAACGAGCTCTTCAGAAACGTCGATTTTCTTATCACCGACAGCGAATATGCCCCCAAAATCGTCGTCGAGATCAACGATCAGACGCATTTGGAGCATGACAGGCGGGAGCGTGACGAAAAGGTTTCCAAAATTTGCGAGGAGGCCGGGATCCCGATAATAAAGCTTTGGACGAGCTACGGGGTCCAGCCAGGCTATATTCAGAAGAGGATCTTAGAGCAGCTCGCCGCGCTGCCGATTGCAAGGGTCCACCACTTTAACGCGAAAAATCCGCCGGTTGAGCAGGATACCGATGTCCAAGAAAATTTGAAGCAGGAGAAGCCGGAAAGCGCCAAAAAAGGCTGTTATATCGCCACGGCGGTGTACGGCTCCTACGACTGCCCCGAAGTCAGAGTGCTGCGGAGATATCGCGACCAAAAGCTGAGCGCGACCGCCTTCGGAAGGGCGTTTGTAAAGGTTTATTACGCGGTAAGCCCCGCCGCGGTAAAGCTGTTCGGCAAGGCGTGCTGGTTCAGCAGATCCTGGAGAAAAATTCTCGACGCTTTTGTTGCGAGGCTGAAGGACGACGGATTCAGCGACGAAAGGTATGAGGATAGTTAGATGACTTAAATTTAAGGGGGTAAACTGGCGGATACTGCTGACTTGATCAGATGACGTTTACTATGCTGTCGCTTACTTATCATAGTTGTGCGCAGCAAGTTAAAGCTCGCCGCTCGGATTGTTTTTTCTTTTCCCGACATATTTGCTGCAAGCAATACTCGACGGCTGGCCTCCGTTACCTCGCCGGTCGCCTTTACTCTGACCATGCGTTTTCCGTCCTCCGTTGTCCAAAGGTCGTAGTCGAAGTTTTTTGGTGTTTTCATGATTAAGTCCTTTCCGCTGCTGTGAAACAGCGAAAAGGACTATCATATACTCAAAGCCGCCGAACCGATGTACCCAAGTCGAGGACAGGCATTCCCTTTAGGGGAAATACCCAGTTCGTGCGACCTTGGGACGACATCGCCTTTCAGCGGCTCCACAGTACAGCTTATTAAATTTTATTTGTTATCTCCTTGCGGAGTAATAACCTTTATCTTTTGATTCTTCTCATACTAAGGACGTCAAAGACAACTTCGCGTCCGCAGCTCTTGCACTTTGTCTGCACATGACCCCTCGTATCCTCAAATACGATGAAAGCCGTGTGCTTGCAGTAGGGGCATTTTATTTGCCGCTGCGCCTGATTATTTGTAGCTTGTCGCGCCATGGAAATCTTGGCGAGAAGCTCTGCCGTCGGTATTAACTCTCTTACATATCTGCCCACTATGCAGCCTCCCTTTCATAATCATCGCGCACATATCCTAAGTTGTTGAGCCTTATTATCAACGCTTTCTTAGATACACCGAGATTCTCTGCAAGCTTGCAGATGATTTTGTAATCTCCGATTCCGAACCAACCGTCATAGCTGACCAACTTCCTGCCTCCTGCATATTTCTGCATGGCAAAGTTTATTTCTCTGCGCGGCATCATTATCGCAGCGGCAAGAATGTTCGCCTGACGTTCGTTCCAGTCCTCTTTGTTTTTGAGATCGCGGAGGGAGTATGTCCTGCGCTCAGAGTACATCTTTCTAAACGACTGCTTTTCGCTGTCGCTCACATACCGAAAGAGTATCTGATGAGCGCACTCATGCGCGAGTGTAAATCTTCGCTTTTCGCAAAGTTTTCCGACCATGCCGGGTTTCATAAAGCTCTCATCAAGTATCACTTCATTCCGTCGAAGCGGAAGAACTTTGCCGTCAGCCTTGTAATCCGTATCGGTGTACGCGGTCAGACCGCAGATACTGCCGTCATCGGAAAGCCGGGCAAATTCCACGTTCAGACCGAGATAGTCTTTCGCAAAGCGGTCGATCATCATCGGCAGAACATAGTCCCGCTTTCGGTCAAAGCTCCTGCCGAAAAAGAAATAGTTGAAATCCGAGAATATTTTCTCGCCCATATCCGAAAGTCTTTGATAAGATAGATACATTTTCACGACCCCCTTGCTTCGACGAACCACCTGTCGTCCTCATTAAAAAGATATGTTTCCTTGCCGCACACCGAAACGGTGTAGCGTATCCCGCAGCCGCCGACTTTTGTCGAGGCAGCTCT